>CAJUFI010000033.1 GCA_910585665.1 uncultured Acetatifactor sp.
CTGGGCTTTCTCCTAAACAAGTTGCATCAGTTATTTTCCGACAATTCCTAAAGTCGTTTTCTATAATACAAAGCTAAGGCGGAACTAATACAGAGTTAAGGCGGAACTAATATAGAGTTAAGGCGGAACTAATACAGAGTTAAGGCGGAACTAAAGCGGAGCTAATGCGGGACTAATGCATGGCTAATGCAGATTTAATACAGATACCAGCCAGGGGAAACATAAGATCGGAAAGAGGTGCCATATGTGCAATATTTTCATAGAAGGAATCCAGGGGATGGGAAAATCCACGCTGCTGCAGGCAATCGCAGAGAGACATCCGAACCTCAAAGTGTGCCGCGAGGGGGACTATTCCCCGGTGGAGCTGGCTTGGTGCGCCAGGATGACAGAGGAAGAGTACCAGGGGGCATTGAGCCGTTATCCTTCCATAGAAGCGGAAATCCGGGCCAACACGTTCCGGGAGGACGGCCGCCGCATCGTCACATACACGAAAATCCTCACGGATCTCCCGGGATTCCACAAGGACCTGGAGCGCTTCGAACTATATAACGGAAGGGTGTCCCGGGAGATGCTGGAGCAGACCGTCCAGTCCAGATATGAACGGTTTGACGGCAATGGATATCTGTTCGAATGTGCGTTCTTCCAGAATGTGGTGGAGGATCTGATTCTGTTTCATCAGCGCAGCGATGAGGAAATCCTGGAATTCTACCATAGACTGTATGGGGCAGTGAAAAAAGAGAATTTCCTGCTGCTGTACCTGACCTCGGAAGAGATAGCGGAGAACATCCGGACTATCAAAAAGGAAAGGGCCGACGACAAAGGGAACGAGCTGTGGTACCCGCTGATGATGAGCTACTTTACGGAATCGCCCTACGGAAAAGCCCATGGCTGCAGCGGCTTCGATGATCTGATTGCTCATCTGCGGCACAGGCAGCAGGTGGAGCTGCGCATCATAAAAGAGGTCCTGGAGAGCCGCGCCGTAATCCTGCCCTCCAGGCAGTGGCGGATGGAGGAAGTAGAGAGGTATGTTCAGGCTTTCGGAAGTGCATCCGGAACTTGCGCCAATTGATTGCAATTCCAGTTTTTTTGTGATAAAATCGTGATATTCGTACAAGCTTTAATAGAAAAGGGACAGCACATAAGTGCGGATGGGAGCTATATGTTACATTCTGTTATTTCCGGGGAGAACTCCTCCCTGCTTGGTCTGTGCGGGATTTTGTTTGCGTTTGTGGCCACCGTGGTCGCCACGGCCAAGCTGGATAAGTACCTGCCCAAGGACGCAGGGCGCGAATTCGCCCACGACGGCAAGCTTTCCGCCGGGAAGCCCAGAGGGGCGGGCATTATTTTCGTGCTGGCCTTTGTGGCTGCGGCTTTTTTGTTCGTGCCTATGAAGCCGGAGCTTGTGATTTATCTGATTTTGATAGCTATCTCCATGATGACTGGCTTTCTGGACGATGCTTCGAAGACGCCCTGGGGGGAGTTCAAGAAGGGCTTTCTGGATTTGTGCATCGCCGTGCTGGTGGCTATGACGTTCCTTCGCTACAATGGCAATACCATCGAACTGGCGCTGTACCATCACATGCATCTGGTGATTCCCAAAGCGGTGTTCGCCGTGCTGATTGTGATTCTGGTGTGGGTCTCCGTGAACGTGACCAACTGCTCCGACGGAGTGGACGGGCTCTCCGGCACCCTGACGATTATATCCATCATGACCATTTATCTGGTGGACAGGATACTGGAGGTGGGGGAGGATTTCTCCTTCCTGATACTGCTTTTCGCCGCCTGCATCCTGGGATATTTGTGGTACAACGCCACCCCCAGCCGGTTGATGATGGGAGACGCGGGGTCGCGGGCCATGGGCCTGTTCATCAGCATCGCCATCCTGAAGACCGGCAGCCCCATCCTCTATGTGCCTGTGGCGCTGGTGCTGATACTGGACGGCGGTCTGGGGCTGATCAAAGTGGCGCTGCTGCGCTTCTTCAAGATACATGTAATGACGAAAATCCGCACACCTCTTCACGACCATGTGCGCAAAGTCTGGGGCTGGTCCAACACCCAGGCGGTGTTCCGCTTCGCCATCATCCAGATCATCCTGGCGGTGGCCGTGGTGTACGGAGTCGGACTGTAAGACGGGGAAACAGAACAGAAAACAGTATCTTCGTGACCAGCAATCAAGGAATTTATGGATGCAGAGTGGTGGAAGACTGCTCTGTGGGAAATGGTGTCGAACATAGGGATACGGAACCGGAATCAGAAAGGGACAAGCCATGAAAAAATATCAATATGTGAATATCTACGTGGTAAGGTTCATCGGCGCGAAATCCGAGGAATACAGAGATATCATCAATCAATATGCGGCAAAGGGATATCGATAAGTAGGGCATATTCCGACGAAAATCAGTGAATACGGAAAAGTAAAGGCCATGGATCGGGTCTTTGAAATGGATGTATAAATTTTGAACAAAGGGAAACAGAACCAGAATAGAGGTAAGATTTATGTACGATCAACTGACGCCAAGCGACATCAAAAAGATGCAGGAAGAAATCGACCACAGGAAGCTGGTGGTGCGCCCCCAGGCCCTGGAGGACGTGAAGGACGCCAGGGCCCAGGGAGACCTGAGCGAGAACTTTGAGTACTACGCGGCCAAGAAATTCAAGAACCAGAACGAGAGCCGCATCCGCTACCTGGAGCGGATGATAAAGACCGCGAGAGTCATATCCGAGGACTCCGCGGAGGACGAAGTAGGTATCAACAACACGGTCACGGTGGAGTTCATCGATGACGGCAGCGTAGAGACCTACAAAATCGTCACCACAGTCCGCGGGAACTCCCTGGAGAACCTGATCAGCAATGAAAGCCCCCTGGGCAAGGCGCTGCTGGGAAAGAAGGAAGGGGACACTGTCCACGTACAGGTGAACGCGTCCATTGGGTACGACGTGAAAGTAGTCAAGATAGAGAATACGGCCGATGACGGCAGCGACAAGATTAGGAGTTTTTAGATGAAAAATTATCTGCTATTCGACCTGGACGGAACCCTGACAGACCCCAAGGCAGGCATCTGCACCTGTGTGCAGTACGCCCTGGCTTCCTTCGGCATCGACGAGCCAGACCTGGACAAGCTGGAGCCCTTCATCGGGCCGCCCTTAAAGGACAGCTTCATGAAGTATTACAATATGGACGAGACCCAGGCGGAAGCTGCCATAGAGAAGTACAGGGAGCGCTTCCGGGACACCGGCATCTTCGAGAACCGGCTCTACGACGGCATTCCGCAGATGCTGGAGGCCCTGAATTCCAAGGGGATGTACATGGCTGTGGCCTCCAGCAAGCCCGAGGAGTTCGTGAAACGGATTCTGGAGCACTTCAAGATTGCCAAATACTTCAAAGTGATAGTGGGAAGCGAGATGGACGGCACCCGGGTGCAGAAGGATGAGGTCATCAATGAGGCCCTGCGGCGGCTCTTCGGCAACTGGCCCATAGAGAGGAGCAAGGTGTACATGATCGGAGACCGCAGCTATGACGCGGAGGGGGCCCGGAAGGCGGGCGTGGAGTGCGTGGGCGTTACATACGGCTACGGCAGCATGGAAGAACTGCGGGAAGCCAAATGCGACTATATCGTCCGCTCTGTGGAGGAGCTGCGCAGTTTCTTGCTGCGTGGGACAGAGGAACCTCAGAAGGCCAACCCGTCCCGGCGAATCTGGCAGATGCTGCTCCCGTTCCTGTTGTTTTTCCTGACCCGGAACGTGGCCATGAACGCGGGGGCCATGCTTCTGGGTGCCATAGGCAACAATATATCCGGCGGGGAGTTCCTGTTTATCCGGGATGCCCAGGGAGTGCCGGAGAGCCTGACGGGAAATGGGGCGGTGCTGCTGTCCGCCTTTGCCTACGCGGTGGGGGCCCTTTCCATCCTGAAGATTGCGCGGCAGATGATAGCAAAGACGGCGGAGGACATGAAGCTTCTCCATATCAAGGCGGAACCAGGGAAGAGTTACGCTTTCCTCGCACTGGCTGCAGTGGGGCTGGCCCTGGGGGTGAATCTGTTGTTTTTCAGGATTGGGATGATAGCGAATTCGGAATCCTATCAGGAAGTGGCCCAGAGCCAGTATGCGGCAGCGCTGCCCGTCGGCCTGATCTGCTTCGGCATCATCACGCCCATCGCGGAGGAACTGTTGTTCCGGGGCATCATCTATTCCTGTCTGAGACGCTACATGAAGCTGTTCTCGGCGATGCTGATATCTGCGGCATTTTTTGCCGTATATCACGGGAATTCGGTGCAGGGGATCTACGCGGTGGTGCTGGGGCTCCTCATGGCGTACGCCTATGAATATTTCGGGGATTTCAAGATGAGCGTGGCCGTGCATGTCCTGGCAAATGTGCTGGCCTATGTGCTGAGCTCTTTGAAGCTGCCCCCGGCCCTTCTGAGCTGGCCGGCGTGCGTGGTCTGCCTTGCCTGCGGCGTGGCCGGTGTGTGGCTCCTGAACAGGCAGAAGAAGATTTTTTAGTACACAGATACCCTGGTGGGAAATGAGCGGAGGATTCATGAAGTTTTCGATTATTACGGTTGCGCTGGATCCGGGGGAGAAGCTGGCTGCCACCCTGGACAGCGCCCTGGGACAGACCTGCAGGGACATGGAAGTGGTGCTGAAAGACGGCGGCAGCCGGGACGGTGCCCTGGAGCGATGGCGGCGGGACCGGGGCAGTGAGCCGGGCGCGGAGCGGGTGCGTGTCTTTGTGGAAAAAGATGCCGGAATCTACGATGCCATGAACCAGGCCGTGGGCCACGCGGCGGGAGAATTTCTGCTGTTCCTCAACTGCGGCGACGTGTTCCCGGACGAGAGGGTGCTGGAGCGGACGCTGGAGGTATTGGAGGAGGAGCGGCGGGCCGGGACGGACATGGCCAGGCTGGTGCTCTACGGGGACACCTACGGCCTGAAGAACGGCGTGACCATCGCCTCCGCCTCGGCCATCACCGGATTCACCTGTTACCGCAACATCCCCTGTCACCAGGCCTGTTTCTACAGCGCGGCGCTGTGCCGGGAGAAGCCCTATGACCTGCAGTACCGGATCCGGGCGGACTACGACCATTTCCTCTGGTGCTTCTATGGGGCGGGGGCGAAAATGCGCCATATGGAGTTTCTGGTGGCTGCCTACGAGGGCGGAGGCTATTCGGAGAGCCGGGAGAACCGGGAGAGGGACAGGCAGGAACACAGGCGGATAACGGAATGCTACATGGGCAAGGGGGAGCTGATGAAATACAGGGTCTTCATGGCCTGTACCCTGGCACCGCTGCGAACCGCCATGGCGGAGAGCAAAACGTTTTCGGGCTTGTATCATTGGCTGAAAACTAAGATTTACAAATAAATATTCACTATGGCTTTTCTCTAAAGAAGTTGTATCAGTTGTTTTCCCGCAATTCCAAATGGGAACAATTTTCCGAAAAAGGAGTTTACAAACGGAAGAAAATGTTGTATAGTGGGTGAAACGAAGACGCAACGGAGCGTAGGAATGGCTCTGTTGCGTCTTTTTTCGCTTTCCGGGGAACTGAGATGCGGAAGAGGGAAGAGCGAGAAGGCAGACGATGGGTTCTGCGTCCGGCGGCGACCCGCCGGAGCCCCGCGCCTGAAAGAGACAGGAGGAGATAGTTATGTTTGATGCAAAAAGGGAAATGCCACAGTCACCTCTCTACAGCGAGACGTTTGAGCACGACAGCTGCGGAATCGGCGCGTGTGTCAATATCAAAGGGGAAAAAAGCAGAGCCACTGTGGAAAATGCCCTGAAAATCGTGGAGAACTTAGAGCACAGAGCCGGAAAGGACGCCGAAGGCAAGACCGGAGACGGTGTGGGGATATTGACCCAGATTCCCCACAGATTCTTCTCCAGGGTGGCAAAATCCTTAGGTGTGGAGCTGGGGGAGGAGCGGGAGTACGGCATCGCCATGATTTTCTTCCCCCAGGAGGAGCTGCGACGGAACCAGGCCAGGAAAATGTTCGAAATCATCGTACAGAAGGAGGGCCTGGAATTCCTGGGCTGGAGAGAAGTCCCCATCTTCCCCGGCGTGCTGGGTCAGAAGGCCGTGGAATGCATGCCCCAGGTTCTGCAGGGATTCGTGAAGAAACCGGCCAATGTGGAGAAAGGGCTGGAATTCGACCGCAGACTGTACATTGCAAGGCGCCTGTTCGAACAGTCATCGGAAGACACATATGTAGTGTCTTTTTCCAGCAGAACCATTGTGTACAAGGGCATGTTCCTGGTGGGGCAGCTGCGCACTTTCTACGCCGATCTCCAGAGCCCGGACTTCGAGTCCGCTATTGCCATGGTGCACTCCCGTTTTTCCACCAATACGAACCCCAGCTGGGAGCGGGCCCATCCCAACCGTCTCATGGTGCACAACGGCGAGATCAACACCATCCGGGGCAATGCGGACAAAATGCTGGCCAGGGAGGAGAACATGGCCTCCGAATTCCTGAAAGGCCAGATGCACAAGGTGCTGCCCGCCATAGGCAGAGCCGGCTCCGATTCCGCCATGCTGGACAATGCCCTGGAATTTCTGGTGATGAGCGGCATGGAACTGCCTTTGGCGGTGATGATTGCCATCCCGGAGCCCTGGGACAACGACAGGACCATGAGCCAGAGCAAGAGGGATTTCTATCAATATTATGCTACTATGATGGAGCCCTGGGACGGCCCGGCATCCATCCTGTTCTCCGATGGGGATATCATGGGGGCGGTGCTTGACCGCAACGGCCTGCGGCCTTCCCGGTATATGATTACAGAGGACGATACCCTGATTCTCTCCTCCGAGGTGGGCGTGCTGGATATCGAACCGGCGAAGATCCGGAGCAAAGAGCGTCTGCACCCCGGCAAGATGCTGCTGGTGGACACCATTCAGGGCAAAGTGATTTCCGATGAGGAGCTGAAGGAGAACTATGCTTCCAGGCAGCCCTACGGCCAGTGGCTGGACAACAACCTGGTGTTCCTGAAGGATTTGACCATCCCCAATAAGCGCGTGCCGGAGTACTCCTGCGAGGAGCGCCAGCGGATGCAGAAGGCTTTCGGCTATACCTATGACGAGCTGAAGACCGGCATTCTGCCCATGGCCAAAAACGGGGCGGAAGCCATTGCGGCCATGGGGGTGGACACGCCGCTGCCCGTATTGAGCAAGTCCTATCATCCCCTGTTCCATTATTTCAAACAGATGTTCGCCCAGGTGACCAATCCGCCCATTGATGCTATCCGGGAGGAAATTGTCACATCCACCAGCGTTTACATAGGCACTGAGGGAAATATTCTGGAGGAATCGCCCAAGAACTGCAACGTGCTGCGGGTGAACAATCCCATCCTGACCAACACGGATCTGCTGAAGATAAAGAACATGAAGGCGGAGGGGTTCAAGGTGGAGGTGGTGCCCATCACCTATTACAAGAATACCAGCCTGGAGCGGGCCATCGACCGGCTTTTCGTGGAGGTGGACAGAGCCTACCGGGACGGGGTGAACATCCTGATTCTTTCGGACAGGGGCGTGGACGAGAACCATGTGCCCATTCCGTCGCTGCTTGCGGTGTCCGCCCTGAACCAGTACCTGGTGCGGACGAAGAAGCGGACAAGAGTGGCCTTGATACTGGAATCCGGGGAGCCCAGGGAAGTGCATCATTTCGCTGCATTGCTGGGCTACGGCGCCTGTGCCGTCAACCCCTACCTGGCTCTGGAGACCATAAAAGAGCTCATTGAAGAGTCTCTGTTGGATAAGGACTATTATGCGGCGGTGAACGATTATAACAATGCTGTGCTCCACGGCATCGTGAAGATTGCGTCCAAGATGGGCATCAGCACGCTGCAGTCCTATCAGGGCTCCCGGATATTCGAGGCCATTGGGATTGATTTGGAAGTGATCCGGAAATATTTCAGCAATACGGTGTGCCGTGTAGGAGGCATCACTTTAAAGGATATCGAGAGACAGGTGGATCGGCTCCATTCCCAGGCTTTCGACCCCTTGGGGCTTGGAAGCGACCTGACCCTGGACAGCCCTGGGCATCACAAGATGCGCAGCGGCGGTGACGAGCATCTCTACAATCCGGCCACCATCCATATGCTCCAGGAATCCACCAGACGTGGGGATTACGCCATGTTCAAAAAATATACCGCCATGGTCAAAATGGAGGGAGAGCATTCCATGGAAGGAGGGCATTCCGTCCGGAACCTCCGGGGGCTTCTGGATTTCCGGTATCCCGCAAAGGGGGTGCCGCTGGAGGAGGTGGAGCCGGTGGAGTCCATCGTCACCCGCTTCAAGACAGGGGCCATGTCCTACGGCTCCATCTCCAAGGAAGCCCATGAGACCCTGGCCATTGCCATGAACCGGCTTCATGGCAAGAGCAACTCCGGCGAGGGAGGGGAGGACACAGAGCGGCTCACGCCGGGCCCGGACGGCCTGGACAGATGCTCCGCCATCAAACAGGTGGCAAGCGGGCGGTTCGGTGTCACCAGCCGTTACCTTGTCAGCGCCAGGGAGATTCAGATCAAGATGGCTCAGGGGGCCAAGCCCGGGGAGGGCGGACATCTGCCCGGCAGAAAAGTGTATCCCTGGATTGCCAGAACCAGGCATTCCACACCGGGCGTGTCCCTGATCTCTCCGCCGCCCCACCACGATATCTATTCCATCGAGGATCTGGCACAACTGATTTACGATTTGAAGAACGCAAATAAAAATGCACGGATTTCCGTGAAATTAGTGTCGGAAGCGGGCGTGGGGACTGTGGCGGCCGGTGTGGCCAAAGCCGGTGCCCAGGTGATTCTGGTATCCGGCTACGACGGAGGGACAGGCGCAGCGCCCGGGAGTTCCATCCACAATGCGGGCCTGCCCTGGGAACTGGGCCTGGCGGAGACCCATCAGACATTGATTCAGAACGGGCTCAGGAACAAGGTGCGCATTGAGACGGACGGCAAGCTGATGAGCGGCCGGGACGTGGCCATCGCCGCCATCCTGGGGGCGGAGGAATTCGGCTTTGCCACAGCGCCCTTGGTGACGCTGGGATGCGTCATGATGCGGGTCTGCAACCTGGACACCTGTCCTGTGGGCATAGCTACCCAGAATCCGGAGCTTCGGAAACATTTCAGAGGCAAGCCGGAGTATGTGGAGAATTTCATGAGATTTATTGCCCGGGAACTGCGGGAATACATGTCCAGACTGGGCGTGCGGACTGTGGATGAGCTGGTAGGCCGCACGGATCTGCTGAAGGTGCGGGAGGATCTGGATGAGCATCAGAGGAAGATAGACCTGACCCGGATTTTGGACAATCCTTACGAGGGCTCCGGACAGAAAGTGACTTTCGACCCGGAACAGGTATATGATTTTGAACTGGAAAAGACCCTGGACGAGAAAGTCCTGTTAAAACAGCTGAAGAAAGACATCGAGACCGGAAAGGGAAGAAGCCTGGAGATAGACGTGTCTAACACCGATCGGGCGTTGGGCGCCATTCTGGGAAGCGAGATTACCAGAATCCTGGGAGATGATCTGGAGGAAGATTTCTACCGGGTGCTGTGCAGAGGTGCGGGCGGCCAGTCCTTCGGTGCGTTCATCCCCAGGGGGCTGACGCTGGAGCTGGCGGGAGAGAGCAACGACTATTTCGGCAAGGGCCTTTCCGGCGGCAAGCTGATTGTATATCCGCCCAGGGGCAGCCGCTTCCAGGCATCCGAGAACATCATCATCGGCAATGTGGCCCTGTACGGAGCCACCAGCGGCAAGGCTTTCATAAACGGCGTGGCCGGGGAGCGCTTCTGCGTGAGGAATTCCGGTGCCACGGCAGTGGTGGAGGGCATCGGCGACCACGGCTGCGAATACATGACCGGCGGCCGGGTGGCGGTGCTGGGCGGCACGGGCAAGAACTTTGCGGCGGGCATGAGCGGAGGCATCGCCTATGTGCTGGACGAGGGCAACGACCTGTACAAGCGCCTGAACAAAGAGATGGTCTCCTCCGGGGAGATTGCTTCCAAGTATGATGTGCTGGAGCTCAAGGGCATGATCCAGGAGCATGTGGCGGCCACCGATTCTGCCAAAGGGAAAGAGATTCTGGAGCATTTTGAAGCGTATCTGCCGAAGTTCAAGAAGATCATTCCCCATGACTACGAGAAGGTCATGAAGACGATCGTCCAGATGGAAGAGAAGGGATTCAGCCCGGAGCAGGCTCAGATTGAAGCTTTTTATGCCAACACCAGGACGAAAAGTTGATCGTTTCGTCCCGAAAGTACGCAAAAGAGGTGTATTTTCAGAAAAAAAGCATGGAGGAGTGAGGAAAATGGGAAAACCCACCGGTTTTATGGAATATGAGCGGGAAGTGAGCAAGGCCCAGGGGCCTTTGGAGCGGATTCGGCATTTTAATGAGTTTCATGAGCATCTGCCCCGGGAGAAGCAGCAGCTTCAGGGGGCGCGGTGCATGGAGTGCGGGGTGCCGTTCTGTCAGTCTGGGATGATGCTGTGCGGCATGGCCAGCGGGTGCCCGCTCCACAATCTGGTTCCGGAGTGGAATGACCTGGTTTACACCGGGAACTGGAAACAGGCTTACCAGAGACTGAAGAAGACCAACAGTTTCCCGGAGTTCACTTCCCGGGTGTGTCCGGCTTTGTGCGAAGCGGCCTGTACCTGTGGGCTGAACGGGGAGCCCGTGTCCACCAGGGAGAATGAGTATGCCATCATAGAATATGCCTATGAGCAGGGCTATGCCGGCCCCCAGCCGCCCAAGGTGCGCACCGGGAAGAAGGTGGCGGTGGTGGGAAGCGGGCCCGCAGGTCTGGCAGCGGCGGATCTGCTGAACAGAAGGGGCCATTGGGTGACGGTGTATGAGCGTTTTGACCGCATCGGCGGACTATTGATGTACGGGATTCCCAACATGAAGCTGGAGAAGCGTGTGGTGGACAGGAAGCGCAGAGTGATGGAAGAGGAGGGAGTGGCCTTCGTCACTGGCGCAGACATAGGCAGAGACGTGAAAGCCGAGCAGCTGATCCGGGAATACGACCGGGTGGTCCTGGCCTGCGGCGCGTCCAATCCAAGGGACATCAAAGCTCCCGGGAGGGATGCCCAGGGGATTTATTTTGCGGTGGATTTTCTGCGGGCCAATACCAGGAGCTTGCTGGATTCAAAGTTTACGGACGGTCAGTATGTGGATGTAAAAGACAAAAATGTAGTCATAATCGGCGGCGGAGACACAGGGAACGATTGTGTGGGCACGGCTGTCCGACACGGGGCCAAGAGCGTGGTCCAGATTGAGATGATGCCCAAAGCGCCGGATAAGCGGGCGGAAGACAATCCCTGGCCGGAATGGCCCAAAGTCTGCAAGACGGATTACGGCCAACAGGAAGCCATTGCGGTGTACGGGCATGACCCCAGAATCTACGAGTCCACAGTGAAGGAATTCGTGAAGGACAAGGAGGGGAAGCTGACAGCAGTGAAAATCGTGAAGCTTTCCTGGGAGAAGGACGCTGCTGCCGGGCGCATGAACAGGAAAGAGGTACCAGACAGTGAGCAGACGCTTCCCGCGGATATCGTGCTGATTGCCGCCGGGTTCCTGGGGGCCCAGAAGTATGTGGCGGAAGCCTTCGGCGTGGAGCTGAACGAGCGCACCAATGTGAAGACCGAACCTGGGCAGTACCGGACCAGCAAGGAGAACGTGTTCGTCACCGGAGACATGCACCGGGGCCAGTCGCTGGTGGTCTGGGCCATCAGAGAAGGCCGGGAAGCCGCAAAGGCCGTGGACGAGAGCCTGATGGGATACTCCGGGCTGACGGTGCAGTGAAATGCCTGGGGCGGAGCCTGAAAAATGACATCAGCGTCACATGATTTGAAAATGACATTAATGCCATAAATGAAAATACATAGGGGTACCATGCACAAAAATCAATAGACGGTTCAGGGAAAATGTGCTAAGATTTCTACAGCTAAGAAATTTACAGCCAAGAAATCGGCGGCATGCCGGGTGGATAGCTATGGCAAGGACAGTCGGCATCCGGCACCAGGACTTTGGGGCGGTCATCAGAGTGCATTCAGACGGCAGACGGATTGGCAGAATTTGCAGGGAGGGATTGTTATCATGATAAGGCCAGTCTATGAAAAGGAACTTTCGGAATGCGCAGACATCATACGGCGCAGCTTTCTCACAGTGGCGGAAGAATTCGGCATCACGGCGGAAAATGCCCCCAGATTCACGGCATTCGCCACCACCATAGAGCGCCTGGAGCAGCAGTGCCGGGAAGAGCGTCCCATGCTGGTCTATGTGGACGAAGAGGGGAGGATTCTGGGATACTATTCCCTTGGTATACAGGAGGACGGTTCCTGTGAGCTGAACAATCTCTGCGTCTTGCCGGAGCACAGGCATGGGAAAATCGGAGAGAAGCTGCTGAAATCTGCGCTGATGTGCGCTGCCTCTTATGGGTGCGGCAGACTGCAGGCCGGCATTGTGGAAGAGAATGCCCGTCTGCGGAAATGGTATGAGAAACTGGGATTCGTGCACACAGGGACGCAGAAATACGATTTCTTCCCATTTACCTGCGGCTATCTGGAGCGTCTGCTGCAATTTGCTTTTTATGATGTGGAATTCATGACGGACGGAGAGATTCTGCTGATGCTGGACAAAAAGGTGGAAGGAAATCGGGAACAGCGCTGGCTTCCGTCCTACCATTACACCATCTGTGACAAGGCGGGTCATAAAATGGGAAACTGCGATCTGCGCATAGGCTACAGCAAGGGCCTGTACTACGGAGGGCACATCGGCTACCGCGTGGAGGAGCCTTACCGGGGAAACCACTATGCGGGCAAGGCGTGCTTCTTGTTGTTCCAGCTGGCGAAGCGGCATGGGATGGATTACCTGATCATCACCTGCAATCCGGAGAACATGCCTTCCCGGAAGACCTGTGAATATGCAGGGGGCGTCCTGCTGGATATCGTGGATCTGCCTGAGGACAACGACATGCGGCTGGAGGGCGAGACCCGAAAGTGCATCTATGAGTTTCGGTTATAGGAAAAAATAAGCAAGAACGATATATGGGATACAGTCATCTTTTCCGGGCGGCAAGTCGGTGCCATGGGCGAAAGGATGGCTGTTTTTTATGCCTTTGCGGCGCTTCTCGGAGAGGCGGTCTCAGGATTTGGTTAGGAATTGTCGGAAAATAACTGATGCAACTTGTTTAGGAAAAAGCCCGGAAATACAAGGAAAACAGCTATAAACCCGCATCAGTTATTTGCAGACAATTCCTTATGAAAGACTACGTAAAATCAGTATGACGAAAATAGATATTTTTGAACAGAAGAACCGGAGTGATATATAAACTACCATAAATCATAAGGAGATGCCGGAATGGAAAGGGCTGCCGGTGGGCACCGTGGCGGCCTGCAGCGCTGTAGTAGCTGCTTTGGCCGCCAGGCGGCACCGGCGGGAGCTGTAAGGCGGCATAAAGCCCCGGGCTTTATTTGGATTCTTTCTTTTCTTCCCGGTTGAAATATTTATCCAGTTCCTTCCTGGTCTCCTCCGGCATTCCTTTCTTCACGGGCACCACTGCCGCGTTGGCCACGTCCCCGATGATCCGGACGGCGAATGCCACGTTCTTTTGCATGGCCTTTTCGCTGAGGGTGGGCAGCAGGTCGTGGATGGTATGTATCACGGCTGTGGAGGACTCCCGGCTCAGGCCCAGGGCCGGTATCTCCTTGTCGCAGAAAGGAGCGGAATCGCTGGAGTGGACGCCGAAGCCAAACGCCGCGGAATAGCCTGTGATTTTACAGTACTGCTCCGCGAAGGTCTGCAGCTCCTTCTCGCCGGTGACAACGATTTTGTTGGCTCCCAGGGCCGTGCCGCACATGTCGAAGTTGAAGCAGAACACGATTTTTTCCAGCAGTTCTTCCTTCTGCTCCACATAGGCTTTGGAACCCAGCAGCCCCAGCTCCTCGCTGCCGCACCATAGGAAGCGCAGCGTCCTCCTGGGGGGATTCGCCGCGAAGTGGCGGAATATCGCCAGAAGCGCCGTGGTGCCGGTGGCATTGTCCCAGGAACCTGTCCCCACGGGGACGGAGTCATAGTGGGCCGTCAGCACGATGCTCTCTTCCTTCAGGTCAGTCCCCTGGATCACGGCCAGGATGTTCCGGCTCTCCGGCTCTGTGTCCTCTTGTTCCAGAGTAAGGCGTACCTTCTCCGCTTCTTCCTGAATCAGCCACAGGGCGTCCGCCGCCGTGATGGCGAATCCCGGGATGAGTCCGATTTCGGACAAATGCTCCCGCAGCCTTCTGGGGTACAGGGAGACTTCTTTCTCCGGGAGATAATACTTGCCCTGCATTACCAGGAACGCAGATGCCTTGTGATCCACCAGGCGTTTATAGACCTCTTTGTCGGCGGGCTTGTTCAAAAGCACTGCCTTGCCCTCCAGGCTCCCGATCCCGGCGAAATCGATATCGGACGCATCGTCCAGATATACCAGGTCGCACTCCCTGTCGATGTTGCCTGAGCGTAGGAAAGGCACGCAGGGAATCTCGCGTCCCGCAGCCTGCACGGAGCATCTGGCCACTTTCGCGTCGGGAATCCGGAAAGTCATGTACTCCCCGCGCATGTCCTCGCGCCCAGCCTCTTGTGCGGCCCGGTTGACTTCCTCCATGACCAGTTCCGCGGCCTGTTTCTCCTGTTCGCTTCCGCCCACCCGGACGAAGCTGAGCTCTTTTACAAAATCCATCAGTTCTTTCATGTTGTCCTCCTGTGCCCCCGCGCAGCGGCGGGAAGCGGATCTGCGCTGCTTTTGGCGGGCGGCTCCGTTCCCGGGCTGTATGGGACTGTTGATAATTATGGCTATGTCTCTTGTAGATTTTAGGAACGGTCGGAAAATAACTGCTGCAACTTCTTTAGTAAAACAAGGAAAACGGCTTTAAACTCGTAGCAGTTATTTGTAGACAATTCCTTAGGAACTGTCGGAAAATAACTGATACAACTTGTTCAGGAAAAAGCCCGGAAATCAAACAAAAGCCGTCATGAACTCGTAGCAGTTATTTGTAGACAATTCCTTACTACCGGACATGATAAAGCTGCTTCCATTATATAGGGTTGCCTGGCAAATTACAACCGGAATTTGCCGCTTTGCTTCCGGTTCCGGCCCGATTTCAGCGTCCGTTTCAGCATTGGCTATTTCTTCTGGCCCCGATAGATTCGTTTATTCTTCAGGGAATCCCAGGATTGCATATCCGGCGGCTAACCCAGTATCGTCACGGGGCCGGAGATGACTTCCCGGGCCACGTACAGGATGCTGTCGGTCCGGGCCTGCATCGTCCATTTGACCAGGGTCATCTCACCGCGCTGGATTTCGATACAGGTGATGCAGCGGGGATGGACGCAGCTGCCGGTATTATAATAGAAGGAAGGCTCCTGGGGCAGCACAGGGCGGTGGGTATGCCCTGTGACCAGGATGCGGCGGTTGGCTTCCGCCCAGCTGCGCAAGGTCTCCTCGCACTTTTCCTTTACCTCGTAATTCTTGGCGGCGCTGGTGGGGTCCAGGAAGCCCAGATTTTCCAGGGGGTTCCAGAAATACCGCACCAGGAACCTGGCCAGGGGCCAGAGGGTGGAGTTCAGGAAGCTGGCCTGGTGGCCGTGGGTCAGGTACAGGGATCTCTCCGGCATGGACTGGGCGTAGAGGATGACGGCTTCCAGAAAGGCCGGGTTCTTCCTGCGGACTATGTCGTGGTTGCCATAGAGCAGATGCAGCCGCCCCTTTTCCTCGAACCGGGCGAACAGGCAGTAGACGTCCTCGTGGATTTCCGTGATATGGCGCAGCTTCCGGTTCTCCCACAGCTCCTCCCCGTCCCCCATCTCGATATACGTAAAACCGTTCCTGTAGTAATGTTCCATCGCGGCATAGTACAGGTGCTGGTTCTTCAGGAAATTGTCCGCGGCGTTGCCCACGCCCCTGTGGCAGTCGCTGACCAGCACGTACCTGGAGCACTGACAGAAGGGCAGGACAAGGGCCTGGGAAAAAGCGCGGTTCAGGCGGCTTGCGGCGCTCATGGCTTCTTCCCGCGCCGGGGGCTGCATCTGCGGCAGCATTTGGGGCGGCGGCATCCGTGCTTCCTGTGGCACCGCCTGTGGAAACGGCGCAGCCGCATCAGTTTCCGGAAGCAGAAGGGAAGGTAGTGGTAAAGGAACAGGATGCGGTCTTCCGTACAGGTAAAAGGCCTGGTGACCCACAGGAACAGGCGGCAGGATATCCGGTTCAGGCACTGGGACAGTCTGCGGCGCAGTCGGGTCAGGAAGCCGTAATGCACATTGCACGGCTGATGAAAGGTGAAGGACAGGCAGAGGTTCTGCACGGTGACCTTCTCCGCGGAACAGCCCGCCTTGCACAGGCCCCGGTAGAAGGCTTCCAGCATTTCCCTGTTGTTGAAGCAGACCGTGGCTTCCAGGCACAGGTTAGAAGGCTGGGAGAAGACCCCCGGCAGAAAGGCCGTGAGCCACCAGTGCCTCTCGGAAATCCTCACACAGGCGCCGTTTTCCAGGCACAGCTGCAGGCCGCAGGACAGCATCTCCGCCTCCCCGACGGCCTGGAAATGGGCCGAGCGGTATTCCGTCTCGGACAGGAGCCTGTCGGCGTGGTAGATGCCGATTTCCGCGCCGGCATTGATGCCGTACTGGCCCTTCCAGAATTCAATCAGCCACGTTCTGCCCCGGTAGTTGAAATACACCGGGAGGGAGTCGAAGACCATCTGGAACCGGGGGGCCAGGTAGTCATAGGCCCAGGTGTAGCCCCCGGCCTTCTGCCAGGCGTCCACAGTGGAGGAGAAGAAGCCGCAGCGGCAATGATACCTGTAGCCGAAGGGTTCCGCAAGCTCCTCCAGAAGGGAGCATTTTTCACATTTCTCCATCTCCCGGATTCTGCGGATGATTTTCTTTCTGCGGAAATGGCCGAACAACATGCCCACAAGGGCAAGCAACAGTAAGATAAAAAGAGCAGCATACATAACAGTAACCTATAATCCTATGTGGTTTTGCTCTATTATATGCCACAGTCCGAAAAGAGGTACCCGGAAAAGCAGCAGGGTGCCGTCCCGGCCAAACGCAGTCAAAGCTGTTTTCACAATGCAATTGAAATACGGCCACATTGATGCTATAATGGGAAAATGACCAGGAGGAATCTATGTGCCGATGAATAAGAAAACGAATAAGAGAAAAGAAAACAACGGAATTACATCTATAAAGGATGGGCGCAATGCGGATGTGGGCTTGAAGAAAAATCCGAAGCCGGCCCGCATGGCGAATCTGGAGCTTCTGCGCTGTGTTGCCATGATGATGGTGATTGTGCTGCATTATCTGGGGAAGGGGGGCATGCTGTCCGACCTGACGGGCGCGGCTGTCTCAAAGGCGGAGACGGCGGCGTGGCTGTTGGAGAGCTTCTGTATTGTGGCGGTGAATGTGTACATGTTCATCAGCGGATATTTTCTGTGCACCTCTTCTTTTAAGGTGAGCCGCCTGATACAGCTGTGGCTGCAGATCTGGGCGTATTCCGTGGGGGTCGGGCTGATTGGGGCGCTTACGGGCGTGCTGCAGGAGACGGCTTTTGACACCCATTACCTTCTGACGCTGCTGTTTCCCGTGACCATGGGGCATTATTGGTTCATGACGGCCTATGTCTTTTTGTACCTGCTCCTTCCCTTTGTGGGGATGGCGGTGAAGAAGATGACGAAGGGGCAGATGCAGGCGGCGCTGGGAATCTTGCTTTTGGCGTTCTGCGTCTCGAAAAGCATCCTTCCGGTGCAGCTGGAGATGGACAGGCAGGGGTATGATTGCCTTTGGTATCTGTGCGTGTTCGTGGCGGCGGCGTATGTGCGGCGATTTGGCTCAGCCTTTCTGGAGCGGAAGGGACGGGGGCTGTTGCTGTATGCGGGGTGCTGCCTGTTGGTTTTCGGCGGGACTTTTGCGCTGCGGGAGGTGTATCTGCGCACCGGCGGGCTGGAACGGCGGATCAAGATGTGCCTGGAGTACAATCATGTACTGCCTTTTCTGGCGGCGGCGGGATTGTTCGGGGCTTTCTGCAGAGTGCGGCTGCGGGGCAGGGCGGCGGACATGGTCAACCGGATAGCGCCCTATACGCTGGGGGTCTATCTGCTCCATGAGAACCTGGGGCTCCGCTATACCTGGCAGAAGTGGCTGGGGGCAGAGGGGCTTGCGGCGGCCGTGGGAAACGCGGACAGCGGCTTCGGCGCGGTGGGCAGCCTGTTTTTGTGGACGGGGGCGGCTGTGCTGGCGGTCTTCGCCTGCGGTATTTTGGTGGATGTGGCGCGGAAGGGGATTTTTGACGGGGTGCATAGGATTTGTTTGAAGATGGGTTGGTACCGTAAGCTGATGGATGTGATAGAGAGGGCGGACGCTTTGTTCCGGTAAAAGGCGCACTGCCGGGAGAGGGGCGCGTCTTATGGAAAAGCGTGTTGGCCGACAACCACAGCAGACGATGGTGGAAATAAGGAAGAGAGGATTTTGGTAGAAATGGGCAGAGGAGAGGAGAAGCGGGGCCTGCCCCAGGCGAAATGGGGCAGCCAGCTGGAGAATCTGGCAATCGTCATCCTGGCGTTTTACCCGCTGCGGCATATTGGCTGGGGACTTGATTTATGGGATACCGGATATAATTATGCGAATTTCCAATATATGGGGACAAGGCATATGGATCCCATGTGGTTTTTTTCCACGTATCTGACCAGCGTGGTGGGGAATCTGCTGACGAAGCTTCCACAGGCGGACACGCTGCGGGGCATGAACCTGTATACCGGTCTGTTCGCGAGTCTGCTGGCGCTGACGGGCTATTTTTTCTGTACCAGGAAGCTGAAGATGCCGAAGCCCGTGGTCTTCCTGGGGGAGATGGCGGCGCTGAGCCTGTGCTGGTGCCCTACGGCGTCTTTGTACAATTATCTGACCTATGTGCTGTTCCTCTTTTCCGTCATTTTCCTGTACCTGGGGTTGGTGAGGGATAAAAAGGGGTATCTTGTCTGCGCGGGCGTTCTGCTGGGCTCCAATGTGCTGGTGCGCTTCTCCAATCTGCCGGAGGCGGCCATGATCGTGGCGGTCTGGGCCTATGACATCATCCTGTGGCTGGAGGATAGGAAGCGTGGCAACAGGGCAGAGAAAGTGTGGCTGGAGGGAAGGAAGGGCGGCAACAGGGCAGAGAAAGCGCGGCCAGAGGGAAGGAAGGGCGGCAACGAGGCAGAGAAAGTGTGGCCAGAGGAGAGGAAGGGCGGCACAGGGTGGACATCCGCCGAAAAAACTTTGCCAGGAAATAGTTCCAGCGGACAGGCAGAACAAGACGAACTGAGGAAAGCAGTGATAGAAAGCGGCGGGGAAAGGGGCGCAGAAAGGGGCGCAGCCGGGGAGGGATTCTGGCACAGGACAATCCGGCATACGCTCTGGTGCCTGGTGGGATACGCGGCGGCGCTGGCCTTTCTGCTGAGCTATATCCATATCTGCTACGGCATTCAGGAGTATGCCGCAGGGATTCAGAGACTGTTCGCCATGACGGACAGGGCGGCTGACTACAAGCCCAGCGCCATGATCATGGGAATCGTGGGGGCTTATGTGGAAAATCTGTACTGGGTGGTGCGCATCGGAGGCATCCTGGCAGGCGGCATGGTGTTGTTCGCGGCGGCCGGCTGGCTGGAGGAGCTGCTCCTCCGATTCCAGGGACAAAAAGGGGACAAAACGCCTTCCGCAGCCGCCAGGGCGATTCCTGTGGCGGCAAGGCTTTTTTGGGCTGTCATCTGCGGCGCGGCGCTTTGGCTGCTGTATCGGAAGGGCTTCTTTTCCTTCCTGTTCCCCGACCGGATTTTCGCCAGGTATCCCGGGCTGGTCTTTCTGGTGCTGGCGGCGCTGTCCGGCGCTCTGGCGGTGAATGTCAGGACGCTGCATATGGGGGTCAGGGTTCTGTGGGCCGCGGTCTGCGGTTCCATGGTCTGGTGGCTGTATCAGGGCGGTTTCTTTTCCTTCCTGTTCTACAGTTATGACCCCATCTGGCATCCGGGGCCCTTGTTCCTGATGCTGACCATGCTGATTGCCGCCGTCCGCATCTTCCGCAGGGACAGCCCCAGGGAGGAAAAGCTGATCAGCGGCATGATTATCCTGATTATTCTGCTGACGCCCATCGGCAGCAACAACGGCGTGCTGCCCAGCCTGAACAACCTGTTCCTGGCGGCGCCCTATACCCTGTGGGAGAGCTGGCGGTTCCTGCGGTGCGCCGGGGAGAAGCGGCTGAAGCGGGGGCTGGTGCTGTGGGCTTTTCCCGCCAAGAGCATTTTGGTGTCCTTCCTGGTTCTGTGCCTGTTCCAGTTCGGGGCGTTCGGCGCGATATTCGCCTTTGCGGAGGCCACCGGGATACAGGACGCGGAGGCGACAGTGGACAATAATGCTGTCCTGCGGAATATCAAAATGAGCCCTCAGAAAGCGGAGTGGATGACGCAGTTGAGCGCCTATGCCAATGAGAACGGGCTCCAGGGACAGGAAGTCATTCTATATGGATGGATTCCGGCCTTGTCGTACTATCTGCAGATGCCCTCCGCCTTCAATCCCTGGAGCGATTTGGATTCCTACAGCTGTGAGGCCATGGAGGAAGATATGGAGGAGCTGGAAGCCCGGATTCAGGCGGGGGCGGAGAAGCCGGTCATCATCCTGGAGAATATCTATGCCCTTTATGTGGAAGCTGAGGGGGCTGGTTCTTCGGGAATCCAGGAGCCGGCTGGTTCAGGTGTTGCGGAAGGCTCCGGGGCTGCGGGAAATGCTGATTCGAAATCTGCGGAAAACGCTGAGTCAGGGAACGGGGAAGGTGCCGATCCGGAAGCTGCGGAAGGCTCCGGCCTGGTGACAATAGGAGTCGAGGACAGGCAGCGGCTGGACGCCGACCCCAAGTGGAAGCTTCTGTTGGAGTACATGGAAGCATTCGGCTATGAGCAAACTTTCCGCAATGAGAAATTTGCCGTATATCGCTGAAGTCTACCGTTGGTGGATTGCGCTTTTGAAACGGGATGCTGCTGTGGAAACCAAGAAGGAAAAGAGGAAAAGGAGACAAAGGACAGGCTTTCGGAATTGAAAGAAAGAGAAACGCTCCCAGGGAGGTTAAAATCGAGCCATCAGGCGGACGATTTCAGTTTCCTGGGAGCGTTTTCGTCTCATGAAGGACATGCTACAGCAGATGCACCCCTCTTTTCTCCGCTTCCTCCATGACATCCTTCGGCCAGAGGGAACATTGCACTTCCCCGATATGGGCCTTGCGTAGGAAGAACATGCAGATGCGGGACTGGCCGATGCCGCCGCCGATGGTGAAGGGCACCTCCTCGTTTATCACGGCCTGGTGGAAGGGGAGTCCCGCCCGGTCCATGCATCCGGCGGCTTCCAGCTGGCGCAGCAGCGCATCCCTGTCCACCCGGATGCCCATGCTGGACAGCTCCAGGGCGATGTCCAGGACAGGGTAGTAGACAGAGATGTCCGCGTTCAGCGCCCAGTCATCGTAATCCGGCGCCCGGCCGTCGTGGGGCTTGCCGTTGCCAAGCGCCCCGCCGATCTGCATGATGCAGACAGCGCCTTTTGCCTTTGCGATGTAGTATTCCCGCTCCTTTGGCGTATTGTCCGGGAACATTTCCTCCAGTTCGCTGGTGGTGATGAAGAAAATGTCGTGGGGCAGGATTTCTTCTATGTAGTCATAGTGGATGGCCATGTACTTCTCGGTCTTGCGCAGCACTTTGTAAACTGTGCGGACGACATCCTTCAGGGTGTCCAGGCTGCGGTCCTCTCTGGCGATGATTTTCTCCCAGTCCCACTGGTCCACGTAGATGGAATGGATATTGTCCGGTTCCTCGTCCCTGCGGATGGCGCTCATGTCCGTATAGAGCCCTTCTCCCTGGGAGAAGCCGTACTTCTTCAGGGCATAGCGCTTCCATTTGGCCAGGGAGTGGACGATTTCCGCCTCCCGGCCGTCCTGATGCCTGATGTCGAAGGCCACCGGGCGCTCCACGCCGTTCAGATTGTCGTTCAGGCCGGACTTTGGGTCCACCATGAGCGGCGCGGACACCCGCAGAAGGTTCAGTCGTTCCGCCAGAAGGGTCTGGAAGAAATCCTTCACCATCTTGATGGCTACCTGGGTGTCGTACAGGTTCAGGCCGGACTGGTAGTCTTTTGGGAATGAAAAGCTTGACATATGGATAATCCTTTCTCTCAGATATATTTTCTGCTTTTATGGCATTTCTATTTTAACCGCTTCCGGGGGGATTTTGCAATAGTTTTTTGGGAAATCTCTTTGACATCATCCGAAACTTTTCGGAATTGCGGTGGTTGGCTTTCAAAAAATCTGATTGATTTGGCAGGGATTTCAGGGTATAATAATGTAGAGGCTATACATTAGAGCAGATAGCGGAATGCGCTGAAAAAACTATCGAGGAAGTAGAGGCTGTCATCAAAAAACGGGAGCCTGTGCTGGCATAGCCACAGTAGCTGAATCATAGAAGCAGTAAAAAGGAACAAAAGGAGCTATGACTGTGGATATATCAATGGACACTGAAATCAAAAATACGGTAAGGGCAACAGGCAAAGATGCCCAATATGATGATAAGGCGAAGCGTCTGTTAGGAAATAAAATCATTCTGGCGCATATTCTGGTAAAGACGGTTGACGAGTTCCGGGGAATGAATCCGAAAGAGGTGGCGTCCTATATTGAGGGAGAGCCAATGATTGGTGTGGTTCCGGTAGAGCCAGGCTTGACCAATGCCGGAAAAGAAGAAAACGGCCAGCGCATTGTTGGAATGAACACGGAGAATGCGGAGATGAACGAGGGGCTGGTAAGGTTTGACATTATCTTTTATGTGCGGATGAGAGACGGCATCTCACAGGTCATTGTGAACGTGGAAGCACAGAAGGACGAACCGACAGGCTATCATATCTTAAACAGGGCAGTGTTTTATGTGAGCCGCCTTGTTTCCTCACAGAAGGAACGGGATTTTGTAAAGACAAACTATAATGACATCAGGCGTGTATTCAGCATTTGGGTATGTATGAACATGGACGAGAACTGTATGGATTATGTGCATCTGACAGATGATAAACTGTTAGGCTCTTATCCGTGGAAAGGCGGGCTTGACCTGTTGAATATTGTTTTGATAGGAATATCAAATGAGCTTCCGGAGTATGATGGGAAGTATGAGCTGCACCGTCTGTTGAGTACGTTGCTTTCAATGGAGTTGACCTCCACGGAAAAATTAGAGATCATGAAGACCGAGTACCATATTCCGGTAGATGATGAGTTGAGAAAGGATGTGAGCGAGATGTGTAATCTATCACAGGGAATCAGGGAAAAGGGCAGGGTAGAGGGCAGGGCAGAGGGCAGAGCAGAGGGCAGGGTAGAGGGCAGGGCAGAGGGAGAAGAAAAATTTATCTTGAATATGCATAGGAAAGGCTATACATTAGAGCAGATAGCGGAATGCGCTGAAAAAACTATCGAGGAAGTAGAGGCTGTCATCAAAAAACGGGAGCCTGTGCTGGCATAGCCACAGTAGCACGGGGGAGTCGGACACTTTTTTCTGCCGAATCTCTGATGTCCAGGTGGACGAGGAAATCGATGTGGATGGCTGGGGAGTGGATCTGACGGCTTTCGACCCGGTGATTTATTCTGGATATTATCATTCCCTGGGGAAATATTTGGGGGCCATCGGGGACTTTTACCCCAGATAGCCTCTCCGCGCCTCCTTCGCCAGGGGCACTGCCCTCCCTTTTATGGAGCAGGCGCAGACCGGCTTTATGGAAAAATCAATGCCCCCGTCTCTTCCCGCAGCTCCCGCCAGGCAAAATTAGCCTTTTTTCGTATCATAGGACAGATTCATAAAAAATTCATGTCGGGCTGTCTTGCTGTTCTATCCAAAAAGCATATAATAAAGGTGCATAAAGAAATGTGCAATGACGGCCTTTGTTGCTGCGCGGGATGCTTCGGCCCACGATTCCAAGAGGAAGCCTGTTGCACTGGTAAAGCCTACTATGATTGATTATGCCGCGATAAAGGCATTTTTGGCTAAGAGGAAGCTTATCATACTACAAAAAGGCCTTGTACGTTATTTTGTAAAAAAAGCCAACTGGATTGGAATGAAAGATATTTCGATACCCCTTTTTCAGAAGGAAAAGATAGCATGAGCAACAAAACTTATGATGAAAAATCGGCAATCCGCAACGTAATCATCGCAAGCCAGCACCTGGACAAAAGGAGCTCCAAGCCTGTCGAGGACATCGTCTCGGACATATGCGGTCTGCAGTATGATCCGAATCCGACCATCCATTTGAACCACTATATGATGCTTTGGAACAGAAAAAGCGACTTCGCTGTGGAGGATCTGGATGCCGCGGCATATAAGGAGTTCAAGATTACGGAAGCGTTTGCTTTCAAGCGCAACATGTTCTTCGTCCCCACCAATGAGTTCGCAATCTACCGCGCCGCGTTAAAGGATGTGGTAAGATGGGGCTCCTCGGATGAAAGCTGGTTAGCGGCGGCGAACAGCCCGGAAGACCTGGCCGCGGAAGAGGAGCTGAAAGAGGGGCTAAAGAACCAGCCCGGCCTGACCACCAATCAAATCTGGGAGTGCCTGCACTTATCAGAAGAATGGGACGCGTATGTAAAGCACAGAAAAGCAGGCGACCTCAGCTTTGAGCTGCCCATATTCCGTGCCTTCTACAGGCTGAAGCGCAAGACCGACCTGGTGACCTGCGGTAGGAATCCGGGGACATTCAAGGAGCCGCTTTATATCCTGAAAGAAAACATCGGCATAAAGGAATGGCCAAACGCCGGAATCCACAAAAACGAAGCCAGAGCCATAATCATAGAAAAGCTCATCGCTTCTTTCGGAGTCACATATCCCGTCCATATCTCTCATATAACGGGAATCCCCACTGCCGAGGTCACGCCCTTCTTCTCCAAATTGGAGCAGGAAGGAAAGATATCGCCGCTGAAAGTGGGCAAAAAGTCATGTTACATCCACTGGGCAAAGACAGGCCTGCTGGGCCAATGCCCAGATCAGGACACCGAAGAAGTCCGCCTCATTTCCCCCATGGATATCCTTGTGCGGGACCAGACCTGGCTGAAGACTTTTTTTGACTATTCCTATACCTTTGAGTATTTCAAGAAAAAGGGGATGAAATGGCCGCTGTCAATCCTTGTGGGGAATCGGTTTGTAGGGTATTTTGACTGCAAGATGGAATGGCGGACCAAGAGATTCCTCATAAAAGAGAAGAACATATTCGATACCGCGTTCGAACACCATGAAGGCATCGAACGAGCGCTGCAGAATCTGGCCGCTTTCCATGGGGCTGAGGATATTGCCTGGCGGTGATCATCATAGATGTTATGGCGCGAGACGGCCCGGATGCGGGCTTGGGAAAACGGAGGTAATCTACATGGCCACATATGTCGTTTCCGATATCCACGGCGAATATGATATGTTTCTGGAACTGCTTGACAAAATCGGGCTGAAAGAGACGGATACCCTGTATGTTCTGGGGGACATTCTCGACAGGGGCCCGCATCCTCTCAGGCTGCTGCGAAAGCTCATGGAGATGCCCAACGTCGTCTGCCTGGTGGGGAACCATGAGCTTATGGCGCTGGAGTGCCTGGAGTTCCTCTGCAAGGAGATCACGGAGGAATCCATTGACCGGATAGATTCCGCCACGATTGAGAATCTGCTCAGCTGGCAGGGGAATGGGGGCACGATTACCATGGACGAGTTCCACAGGCTGGACAAGGAGACGCAGGAGGACATCATCGAGTTCCTGGGGGAACTCCTGATATATGAGGAGCTGACCGTGAACGGGAGGGATTTTCTGCTGGTGCACGCAGGGCTGGGGAATTATTCGCCGGGAAAGGAGATGGATGAGTACTCGCTGAAAGAGCTGGTATGGGACAGGGCGGATTATGAGACGCAGTATTTTGACGACGTATATGTGGTGACAGGGCATACGCCTACCCAGTTTATCCAGGGAAATCCGAAACCGGGCTATATCTACCGGAAGAACAATCACATCGCCATCGACTGCCAGTGCTACGCGCCGGGGGGAAGGCTGGCGGCGATCTGCCTTGACACCGGGGAAGAATTCTATACCTCGGCAAATGGCGGCTGAGATTGGTTGATGAGAATTAAAAAAATGCTTGCAGAAACAGAACGTATGTGCTAAACTAAATTAGAACATGCGTTCTTTTTGCACGGAATCGGAATGGAGACGAGAGGTGAGCAGAACATGGAATATTTGGCAGGCAAGCGGGAGATGGCTCTGGAGGACAAACTGAAGATACTGACGGACGCGGCCAAATATGACGTGGCCTGCACCTCCAGCGGCGTGGACCGCAAAGGGGACGGGAAGAGCATCGGAAACTGCGTGGCCGCCGGCATCTGCCACAGCTTCTCCGGCGACGGCAGATGCATTGCCCTGTTGAAGATACTGCTGACCAACGAATGCGTCTTCGACTGCAAATATTGCCGCAACCGCTGCTCCAACGATGTGCCCAGGGCTACCTTCACCCCGGAGGAAATCTGTACCCTGACCATGGAGTTCTACCGCAGGAACTATATCGAGGGCCTGTTTTTGAGCTCCGGCGTCATAGGCAACCCAACGGCCACCCAGGAGCTGATCTGCCGCACGGTGTGGCTGCTGCGGAACCGCTACCGGTTCAACGGCTATGTCCATGTCAAGGCCATTCCCGGAGCCGCGCCGGAGGTCATCCAGCAGACAGGCTTCCTGGCGGACAGGATGAGCGTGAATCTGGAGCTTCCCACCGCGGAGGGGCTGCGCACCCTGGCGCCCAACAAGCACCGCAAGAGCATCCTTACCCCCATGCGGCAGATTCAGACAGGCATCCAGGTGAACCGCAATGACCTGACGCTGTACCGGAGCGCCCCGAAATTCGTGGGAGGGGGCCAGTCCACCCAGATGATCATCGGCGCAACGCCGGAGAGCGATTACCAGATTATCAATGTGGCGGAGAGCCTGTATCGGAAATTCGAATTGAAAAGGGTCTTCTATTCGGCATTCGTGAACGTGACCGGGGACAAGAGCCTGCCCGCCCTGCCCGGGGGGCCGCCCCTGCTGCGGGAGCACAGGCTGTACCAGGCGGACTGGCTGTTGCGCTTCTACGGCTTCCGGGCGGAGGAGCTGCTGGACGAGAAGCGCCCCTACTTCAATGTGATGCTGGACCCCAAGGAGGACTGGGCGGTGCGGCATCTGGAGCGCTTTCCGGTGGAGATCAACCGAGCTCCCCTGGAGGAGCTGCTGCGGGTGCCCGGCATAGGGGTGAAGAGCGCCCAGAGGATTGTGGCGGCCCGCAGGAGCGGCAGCCTGACATTTCCTGATCTGAAGAAGATCGGGGTGGTGCTGAAGCGGGCGCTGTATTTCATCACTTGCGGCGGCAGAATGATGTATCCGGTGAAGATAGAGGAGGATTACATCGTGCGGAATCTTACCAGCGAGAAGGACAGGGTGCGGTTCGGCAGCGACGGCATGAGCTATAAGCAGCTGTCTCTGTTCGATGATGCGGAATTCACGCGCCCTGTCACGGTGATTGAGCGGCAGCAGACGGCGGTGGGGCAGCTGTGACGGGGATTGCCCATTGGCTGTCTGCATTCGGGGAGCGGACAGGGAAGCCAGGGCTGGGCGGTTGACGCGACAGAAGGACAGCCATATCCGGGGAGCGGACAAGGCCATTGAGGGTTGCTGTACAGGGCGGCCGAAGGAAGGAGAAGCGCATGATTGTATATAGATGTGAGGATACGCTGGAAAGCGTTTTTACCGCCATCTACCGGGCATATGAAGAGAAACGGAACCATGACGACACCTTGCTGTGCCTGACGGAGGATCCGATTCTCTTTGCGGAGGATGTCCCTGTGGCGGCAGATGAGGACAGGACCCGCAAGGTCATGGGCACACTGGAGCGGCGCTTCGGCAGAGACGACTGTGAGCGCCTGATTATGGCGCTGGCTTCGGAGGATGAGGAGAAGGCGCAGGCCGTCTACCGCACGGTAGTACAGGGGCTGCGGGGGAAGAGCCGACCGGGCCACCTATTCGACAACCTGGCGGACAGAGATATCCACAAAGCCTTCGCCCTGGCCAGGGGCGTATCCACGGAGGTTGGCCATCAGCGGCAGTTTCTGCGGTTCCAGGAGCTGGCGGACGGCATGCTGTTCTCCAGGATAGGGCCGAAGAACGACGTTATTGTCTTCCTTATGCCCCATTTCGCCGACAGGCTGCCCATCGAGAACTTCGTCCTATATGACGAGATAAGGAACCTGTTCGGGATACATCCGGCGGGGAAGCCCTGGTATCTGCTTCGGGGGGAGGAGGCGGACAGGCCGGAGGGACTTCGCTACTCGGACAGGGAATGGCAGTACCAGGAACTTTTCCGGCAGTTTTGCCATACCATAACCGTAGAAGGACGGGAGAACCGAAAGCTCCAGAAGGGCATGCTGCCGCTGCGCTTCCGCGAATACATGGTGGAGTTTAGCTGATATTTTGCCTATCAATATTTGATAAAAAAACTATTTACATTTAACCTTTTTAAGATATAATGGTGGGGTAGCAGAAATGCCAGGAAAATATAAGAAAATGGATGGCGGATAGCCGGACATGGAAAGGAAGGATGGAAATGGTTAGAGAAATTCGTTTGACTCCTAATGATGTGCAGCATTTTGTAAACGTGGCTTCCAGATGTGATTTTGACATTGACATTTCCTATAACAGATATGTTGTTGATGCAAAATCCTTTCTGGGGGTGTACGGGCTGGATTTTCGAAAGCCTTTGAAGGTATCCTATGAGGGACACGACAGTGAATTCGAGGAACTGCTGCGGAGGCTTGCTATCGCAAGCTGACTTGTGTGCCGGAAAGGAAAGAAAATGTATTCCATAATTAGAATGACTCCCTGTGCAAGACGGATTTCCCTGTCTCGGCAGGGAGTTTTGTGCTATGCCGCAGACCGCCGGAATTTACAGTAGGAAAATAGGCAAAGGTATCTTGCTGGTGGTCTGCGGTCGTGATTCGCGGCAAGTTTTATTGGTGTGTGGTATAAAATACTGACAATACAGCATCCCGCACAAAAGACCGAATATCCGCGGGAGACAGAAAGTAGAGAGGCCAGATCGATGGGAACAGAGCAGGAATATCGACAAAAAGAATCGGACATGAAGGGCCCGGATCAGGCGACGGATGCCGGGCCGGAAATGATTGGCGGGAAGACACAGCTACAGACACCCGATGCGCAAGTATTGGAGGAGAAGCCGCAGATTCAGGGGGAGGAGCCGCAGATTCAGGAGGAGAAGCCGCAGATTCAGGAGGAGGAGCCGCAGATTCAGGAGGAGAAGCCGCAGATTCAGGGGGAGGAGCCGCAGGTACCGGAGGAGGAAGTCCGCATCAGCGTGCGGGGACTGGTGGAGTTCATTCTGCGCCACGGGGATATCGACAACCGGCATTACGCTTCCCCTGAAAATGCCATGCAGGAGGGCGGCAGAATCCACCGGATGATTCAGCGCAGAATGGGGGCCGAATATCAGGCGGAGGTTCCGCTGAAAATCACGTTTCCGGCGGAAGGCTATGCTCTGACCGTGGAAGGCCGGGCCGATGGCGTCATCCGCCAGGAGGGCCGCGTGACCATCGACGAGATCAAAGGCACATACCGCGACATCCACCGGATGAAGGGGCCCAGGCCGCTCCATCTCGCCCAGGCCAAATGCTATGCCTATATCTATGGGCTGCAGCGGGAGCTTGGCGAGGTGGGAGTGCGCCTGACATACTGCCACATCCCTTCCGGTGAGATCCGCTATTTCCATGAGGAATACGGATTCGGGGAACTGGCCAAATGGTTCGGGGAACTGGTTGCCGCTTATCGGAAATGGGCGGACTATTCCTGGAAATGGCGGGGAATCCGCCGGGAATCCATAGAAGGGCTGGAATTCCCCTTTCCGTACAGGGAGGGGCAGAAAGAGCTGGTGGTCAATGTCTACCGGACCATCTACCACAAGAGGAAGCTTTTCCTGGAAGCGCCCACGGGGGTGGGCAAGACCATATCCACCATCTATCCGGCAATCCAGGCCATGGGAAAGGGGATGGGGGACAAGATATTCTACCTGACGGCCAAGACCATTACCAGAACCGTAGCCGATGACACGATTCGTCTTCTGCGGGAGAAAGGGCTGCGGGTCAAAAGCGTGATCCTCACCGCCAAGGAGAAAATCTGCCCCATGGAGGAAACGGAGTGCAATCCGGAGCATTGCCCCTATGCCAGAGGGCATTATGACCGTGTCAATGATGCTGTCTTCGACTTGCTGGTCTCGGAGGAGGGCTTCGACAGGGGGCGGATTCTGGCCTACGCGGAGAGGCATGGGGTCTGTCCCTTTGAGATGTGCCTGGACGCCAGCCTGTTCGCGGATGTGATCATCTGTGATTACAACTATCTCTTCGACCCCCATATCTATCTGAAGCGGTTTTTCGGGGAGGCATCCACAGGGAATTACATTTTTCTGATTGACGAGGCCCATAATCTGCTGGAGCGGGGCAGAGAGATGTACAGCGCCTCCCTGTGGAAGGAACAGTTCCTGGAATTGCTCCGGGAACTAAAAAAGACATCGGTGTCAGAAAAAGGGAAGAAACGAAAAAAGGGGAAAAAGGCTGATGTTTCCGGGCAAGTCGACATGGAAATGACCAGATATATGACAGATATGTCACAAAAAGACGGGGCGGAAAGCGCACAGGCCCGTAGGAGCGTCCTGGTGAAACAGGGATATGTCGAGAGACTGATATATCATTTGGAGAAATGCAATAAGGAGCTGCTTGCCCTGAAGCGGGAGTGCGAGGACTGCCGCCTTGTGGACAGCATAGAGCCTTTCGCGCAGAAGCTGATGGGACTACAGTCGGTTCTGGAGGACTACTTTTCAGAACAGGAGGAAGAGCAGCTGCCGGTGCGGGAGCTGCTGCTGGACTTCTATTTTGAGGTGGGGCATTTTTTTGACATGTATGATCTGCTGGACGAGAATTATGTGAAGTACACGCAGTTGGCGGAGGACGGCAGCTTCCTGTTGAAGCTTCTGTGCGTGAACCCCAAAGAGAATCTGAAGAAGTGCATGGAGAAGGGCCGCAGCACGATTCTTTTTTCCGCCACGCTGCTGCCGATACAATATTATAAGGAACTGTTGGGCGGGGATCCGGAGGACTATGAGGTCTATGCCCAGTCCGTGTTCCATCCTTCCAGGAGGGCGCTGCTGATTGCGGGGGACGTGACCAGCAAGTACACCAGGCGCTCTGAGGAGGAGTACGGCAGGATTGCATGTTATATTGAAGAAATCGTGAAGAACCGCCACGGCAATTATATGGTATTCTGCCCTTCCTACGCTTTTCTGCGGACTGTCTATGAGAGGTATGTGGATAACTATGGAGGCCAGGGCAGAGAGTGCCTTCTTCAGGACGAGTCCATGGGGGAGACGCAGCGGGAGGAATTTCTGGCCCGCTTCCATGCTCCCTCAGACGGGGAGGAGGGCGTCCTGATTGGCTTCTGCGTCCTGGGCGGAATCTTCAGCGAGGGCATCGACCTGAAGAACGACAGCCTGATAGGGGCCATGATTGTGGGCACGGGGCTGCCCCAGGTGAGCCAGGAGAAGGAAATCCTGAAGGGATATTTCGACAGGAACGGGGAGGACGGCTTCGGCTATGCCTATCGGTATCCCGGCATGAACAAAGTCCTGCAGGCGGCGGGGCGGGTGATCCGCACGGTGGAGGATGTGGGCATCGTGGCGCTGCTGGACGAGCGTTTTCTGCAGCCTTCCTACCGCAGGCTGTTCCCCAGGGAGTGGGAACAATTTGAGACTGTGACAGTCAATACGGTGGCGAAGCGGGTGGAGCGGTTCTGGAATGAGTGGTTGTAGGAGGGGATTTTGGGTCGGAAAAAGGGGGTTGTCATCTGGAAACGGTGGAACTGACAAGAGGGTTTCCACAAAATGACATTTGTGTAAATGTGGATAACTCTGTGGATTTTGTGGATTTTTTGGCACCTGGAATGTGAAAAAATGACATTCGAATCAAGTTATCCACAAAATAGGCCTAAAAAAGCCAGAAAATGGTACTGGCGGAGTCAATGGACAGGACTACTTCCATATAGTTATCCACAATGCTGTTTATCCACAATGTCGTTTGCCGGTGGATAAGTCCGCACCCTGGCATCGCGGCAGTGGAGCAATGTGGATAGTTCTTTCTGCGAGGACTACAGTTCCTAAACTGCTATGAAACTGACGTAGACAATTCCTTTGTGAGGGCAATTGTATATGGGAGTTGAGGAGAGCGTTTGACTTTACATATTTTTTGAAATAGATATTGACATATGATATTATATGGCGTATAGTATAGACATCAGCCAATATTATACGGCATATAATATTGTACGGAAATATAATGTCATCTGAGGGCGCGGCGTATTTAAGAGGCCATGCCGGGAAGATGTAGCTGGAACTTAGGCGGATGGGCAAGGTGCAGAGTATAAGATGCAGGGCGCGGAGTGCAGGTACAGGCTGAAAGGGCCAGGGCACAAGGAGCGGAGTGCAGGTACAGGCTGAAAGGGCCTGGGCACAAGGAGCGGAGTGCAGGTACAGGCTGAAAGGGCCAGGGCACAAGGCACGGAATGCAGAGTACAATGTGCAGAGCATAAGTGCATGGTACAGGCTGCGTGATACAAAGTACATAGCACACCGCCAGGGTTCCACGACAAGGTAAGGAGCGAATTGGATGGTATTCAACACGGGTGCGGCGCTTTTGGACGCTATCGTGCTGGCTGTGGTGTCCAAGGAGCCGGAGGGGACCTACGGGTATAAAATCACCCAGGAGGTCCGGCAGGTTATCGAGCTGTCGGAGTCCACGCTATATCCTGTGCTGCGTAGGCTGCAGAAGGATGAATGTCTGGAGATTTATGACATGGAATGCGCGGGCAGGAACAGACGGTATTATAAGGTAACCAGCAGAGGCTGGGCACAGTTGCAGCTATATGAGAGCGAATGGCGGCGATACGCTGACAAGATTACAGGATTGTTTGAGGGAAGGGTAGGATAATGAACAGAGCGGATTTTATGGATCAACTTGAAAGCCTGCTCCAGAGCATTGCTCCCACAGAGCGGGAGGAGGCAATTCAGTACTATAATGATTACTTCGATGACGCCGGAAAGGAAAATGAGCGGGAGGTCATCGAAGCGCTGGGCAACCCGGCCAGAGTAGCGGAGAACATAAAGCGGGATCTGCTGGGAAACGGTTACGGAGACAAACCGGTGCGGAAGGCCCAGGCTTCGGACAGGGCGCTCATGGAATATGGAAAAGAAGAACAGGACGGCGACGGGGGCACTGGCCAGGACAGCGTCGGCAATGTTGCCGGTTCCGACGGACAGAATGCCGGAAATGTCTTGTCAGGCAGCAGCCAGGAAGGCGCAGGCGCTGCGGCAGCCTACGGCCAGAGCGGCGGGAGCACGGCGACAGGCAGCGGCCAGGGAAGCGGAACCGGCCAGGCAAGCTACGGCCAGGACAGCGGAACCGGCTCCGAGAAGGGCTCCGCCCAGCAGACATGGAGCGCCTTTGGCGCATATGGAAACAGCGGCCAGGATTCTGCCGCGAGGGAAGATGACTACAGATGGAGCCATGATACGGCCGGTTGGACTCAGGATATGCCCGAAAAATCCCCGAAGGGCAAAATGCCGGTTTGGGCCATAGCGCTGCTGGTGACAGTGCTGATATTCGCCTCTCCAGTCCTGGTGGGAGTGGTCGTGGGAGTTCTCGGGGTGGTGTTAGGGGCGCTGGCCGGATGGTTCGGGATGATTTTCGGCTTTGGCGCAGCGACTGTGGTGCTGCTTTTGATGTTTCTAGTGCTGGTGGTGACGGGCATCATATGCTGCTTTGCCAGCCCCTGGGTGGGAATGGCCATGGTGGGAGGCGGCCTGATATGCGGATGCATCGGCCTTCTGTTCCTGATGTTGACCGTGGCCATGGCCGGAATCGCCACGCCTGCCATATGCAAGGGGATTGCCTGGGCCTTCCGGGCAGTGACCGGCAGAAGGAGAAGGGCCGTCAATGCATAGGCGGTATTGCGACATGTGTTTTCAGCGGCTTTCCGGTCATCGGAAGGGGCTTAGAAGGAGGGAAAAGACAGGATGAAGAGGTTCATGAAAGGCTGCGCGGTCACTGCGCTGATATTCGCTGTCCTGGGGTCATTGCTGGCTTTCGTGGGAAGCAGAGTGGCGGGAAGGACTACCATGGAGCAGGTGGTGGAGGACGTCACCAGAGGGAAGATTCATTTGAACCCGGGCGCCTGGTGGAACTGGCGTTTCTGGGCGGGGGACAGAAGCTCCTCTGCGCCTCTTGCCGAGGAAGATGTGGGTGTGATAGATGAGTTGTGCGACAGCACAGATTATGCCATCGATTACGGCCAGTGGGACTGGGACGAAAGCAATATTGAATTCATTAACGAATATGAGATTACCAAGGGCGATGTGGAAAGATTCTGCCCCGGGGAAAATATCCGTAAGCTGGAGCTGGATTTGGGCGGCTGCACGGTGGATTTTAGCATTTCTGAAAACAGATATCTGTACCTGGAGGCGGAGAATGCGCATAAATTCCAGAGTTATCTGAAAGGGGACACGCTCCATGTCAAAGCGGAGGGCAAATCTATGGATAACTGGATGGAAACAGGGGACTGCTACATTACGCTGTACGTGCCAGCGGACTATGCGTTTGATGAGCTGGAGGTGAGCCTTGGCGCGGGATACGTGGGACTCGGGAATCTGTATGCGCAGAAGGCGTCGTTTGATGTAGGAGCGGGGGAAATCGATATCAACTATGCGGATGTGGAGAAGCTGGACGTATCCGTGGGCGCGGGCTCCGTGGTGTTCGGCCACATGGATGTGGATGAGCTGGAGGCGGAGATCGGAATGGGGAGCTTTCAGGCGGACGGCGACATCTCCCATAAGGCGGATATCGAATGCTCCATGGGATATGTGGCTTTGTACCTGATGGGGAATGAAGATGATTTCAACTATCAGCTGGAAGGAGCCATGGGCAATATTGACATAGGGGGCATGAGCTTCAGCGGTTTCGGCCAGGAGAAGAAGATAGACAACGGCGCCTCCAAAAACATTGAGGTGGAATGCTCCATGGGTAACATATCCATCCTGTTCATGGATTAGGGACTGTCGGAAAATAGAATTTTGAGCCATCGGCGGCCTTGTGGCCTGGTTACAGCCAGCGGGGCCGCCGTTTTTTGTATGAGGGTTTATGGCAGAAATCAGTGCAGCGTTGCAGTTCTTTTGATCAGGCGGTTCTCCACCCAGTTCTCTTGATAATAGGTATTGTTTTCGAAAGTATCCCCGATGCGCTCCATTTCCGCCAGCATTCTTGTCTTCAGATTCGCGGCCACCTGTGCGTGGGCAGCGTCCTCTGCCAGGTTGTGGGTCTGGTAGGGATCCTCCTGGTTGTCGAAGAGGAGCTCCAGGCCGTCGGCCTTGAAGATGGCATAGGTGTACCGTTTCGTGCGGTAAGCCCGCCATTCGTTTCCGTCTCCGAAGACGGCGGTGGGGCCGGTGCACATCATCAGGGCACCTCTGTCGGTATCCGCTTCGCCCCTGATGCAGGCGGACAGGTTTTCCCCTTCTGCTTCTTTCGGCACAGGCAGCCCCATCAGGGACAGAAGGCTGGGCATGATGTCCACCGTGTTGAAGACGAAATCCCTCGCAGCCCCTTCCGCCAGCCGGCCTTTCCATCGGATCAGGAAAGGGACTCTCACCGCTTCCTCATAGAAGATATTCTTGGCCCGTCTTCCGTGGGCTCCGAAGAGCTCTCCGTGGTCGGATGTAAAGACTACAATAGAGTCTTTTTCCAGGCCCATGTTGCGGATGGCGGAGAACAGCCTTCCCATATTGTCGTCCAGGTTCGCCGTCATGGCATAGTAGACCCGCATCCAGTCGGGGAGGGACTCCCGGTCTGCGGGGGAGAGCTTCGCCCAGTCGTCGGCGTGGGGGTCGTTGTGGGGCAGATAGTTGGGCGGGAGCCGGAAGCGCTTGTCCCGGAACCGCTCCAGGCATTCGGCGGGCACGTTTTCCGGCACCCATGGGTCGTGGGGCGTGCCGATGGACAGGAACAGGGCGAAAGGCTTACGGCCTTTGGACAGCCGCTGCAGCTGGGAGATGGCCATGTCCGTCTGGGCGTCCGGCTCGTATTTGTCGTAATAGATCTTCTCCGGCGTGTCCAGATGGTAATAGGCGGTGCCGGGCTGGTACTCGTGCCGGAAATTGTATCCGGCGAAATAGTCGTTGAAGCCCAGCCTGTCCCTGCCTTTGGGGATGAAAGAGTTCTTCGGGTCGTAGTGATTCCCCAGTTCGGCGGCGTACATATGCCATTTGCCGATATAGGCGGTCTCGTATCCGTTTTCGTTCAGCACGTCCGCGAAAGTGTGGTGGCTGGTGTTCATGCGGATCTCGTTAATCACCATGCCTGTGCTGGTGGTGTATTTGCCGGTGAGCAGCGAAGCCCTGTACGGGGCGCAGACCGGGTGGCCGGACACGGTCTGGCACAGGTCGGTGCACTCTCTGCTCCAGGCATCGATGTTCGGGGTCAGCGCATTCGTGTCCCCGGCGTAGCCCAGGCTGGAATAGCGGAGCTGGTCGGCGAATATGTAGATCAGGTTCGGTTTTTTGGAGCTGTTTTCGAATGGCATCTGTCAGGGTTCCTTTCTGTGTAAGTAGTTGTTTGTTCCATAGTACCTCCTCGAACAGCGATTTATATTTTGATTATAAAATATTTGTCGGCTGCTTGCAATGTGCATTTATCGGTTTTTTCATGGATGTACAATTCCGAAAAGGAGAAGGAAGACAGGGACATCCAGGCTCTTCTTTCCCATAAGCCCGGATGTCCCTCTGGGGTTTTACAGTTCTACGAACAGCCCGGATTTTTTCAAAGCGGGCCGCATGGCCAGATAGAAGACGGATGCGGCAATCACTGCCACCACTGCGTTCACGCCGGTGGTGAGGGTGGCGATTTTGGCCAGCGCCGCGGAGATGTCTTGGGGCACTCCCAACAGGTAGGTCTTGTAGAAATAGCCTACCACGGGGTCTGCCACCACGTTGAAGGCCATGCCGCAGAAGCTGGCGGCGACGGTGGCGACAGCGACTTTCTTCGGCTCCCGGGCATCGCTGACATGGAAGATTCTATGGGCCACCAGGCCTGTGATCAGGCCGATGCAGAGCTTCAGGAAGAAGGTCTTGGGCGCGCTGGTCACATAGGAGGTGGTCAGGTCGCCGATGGTCATGCCCACAGCCCCCGCAAGGCCGCCCCAGTAGCCGCCCAGCAGCAGCGCCGCCAGCACGCAGAACACATTGCCGAAGTGGAATGCGGTCTTCTCAGGCCCTACAGGGATGTCGATTTTGAAGAAAGCGAAGCCGATGTAGCACAGCGCCGCCAGGAGCCCGGCCTGGGCCAGGCGCTTCACGTCGGCTTTCCCGGAGCTGTCTGTGCCCGCCAACGCATTGTAGATGCCCTTTGCGGTCAGCAGAATGGCGAAGAAGACCAACGTCAGACCGTAGGAATAGGGACGCTCCAGCGACAGTTTCTCGTCGGACAGTCTGCTGATCTCCGCGTTCAGGGCCTCCAGGTCGCCTTCCGCAGAGCCCTCTTTCACGGCGCTTGCCTGTGCTTTGGCTTCGGAGAGCTGCGCTCCCATAACGGTGGATTCCTGATAGCCGGTATGGTACGCGTACACTGTGAAGATGAGGCCCGCGATCAACAGCACGGCGCCCACGATCAACAGGCCGTAGCTTTTCTTTTTTTCCTGTTTTTGGTTCCTGTTCATGTTCCGATCCTCCTGTATGTTGGGGGGCATCGTTTCCCGCGGGAAAGGCTGCTCCCGGTTTTTGTTTTGATTGGTGTTCCTGTCAGAGAGCTCTCTTTTGTATGATTTACAGTGTAACGGAAAAGTGGCATGGGAAAAAGTACCAGAATAAAACTTTTTTACCAGACCAGTTATTGGAAAATGCAATGTTCCGAAAAGCTGTGTAGTCTTTGCCTGTATCAGGTTCTCTCATAGCTGTCGCAGTGGTAATTAACAGCAAGCTGAAATATAAGATATATCCGGTGGAGGTAAAATCTGGAGACAGATACAGTACGACATCGCTGTTGCGGTTTCGTGAGAAGTATAGAAACAGAATAGGCGAATGCTATATCATTCATCCACGCAATTTCATGATAAGGGATGATATCATCTGCATTCCGCCGTATATGGCGATATGCCTTTCGGATTAGAATTTCTTGACAGAAGACAGCTCATGAAGTATGGTAATAGTGACCATATTCATGCTAGAAAACGGTCGGATGGCCATAAGGAATTGTCTACAAATAACTGATGCAAGTTTATAGCCGTTTTCGTTGTATTTCTGGGCTTTCTCCTAAACAAGTTGCATCAGTTATTTTCCGACAATTCCTAAGAAGAATAGCGGCCAGCGGGAGCGATATGCCGATGAGACGGCCCATCGCTAAGGAATTGTCTACAAATAACTGCTGCAAGTTTATGGCAATTTTTATTGTATTTCCGGGCTTTTGCCTGAAGCAATTGCAGCAGTTATTTTCCGACAATTCCTAAAAAGAAGGGAGACAGGAAGATGAACGGAAGTCATATCGCGATTCCTACTATATTAAAGGTAGGGAAAGGGGCATTGGAAAATCTGGGAGAGTACATCAGGGCCGGCGGCATGAAAAAGGCCGTAATCTATTTCGGGAACGGCCTGGTGGAGATGTTCGGCGTCAAGGTCATGGATTCGCTGAAAGAATCCGGCATCGAGGTGCTGGAGTACCGGGAGCTGGACTCCGTCAGGATTGAGGACATCGTGGAGCTGGCTTTTTCCATCGATGCCAAGGCCCAGGTCATCGTGGGGCTGGGCGGGGGAAAGGTCATCGACGCGGCCAAGTACGCGGCCTATCTGCGCAAGCTCCCCTTCCTGAGCGTGCCCACTTCGGCTTCCAGCGACGGCTTTTCCTCCGCCAGCGCGTCCCTGACCGTGGACGGCAGACGGACTTCCGTACCGGCCCGTATGGCCTATGGCATCGTAGCTGACACGGATGTCATAAAAAGCGCCCCGGTGAAATATCTCTATTCCGGCATCGGCGATATGGTCTCCAAGATAACGGCCCTCTACGACTGGGCCTATGAGGACAGGGGCGGATACACGGTGATGAACGATTTCGCGGTGATGATTGCCAAGAAAGCGGTGAACAGTTTCGTCCGCACACCTTTTCAGAGCATACAGGAGGAGCTGTTCCTGAGAGAGCTCCTGGACTCCCTGGCCATGAGCGGAATCGCCAACGAGATCGCGGGCAGCAGCGCGCCCACCAGCGGCAGCGAGCACCTGATATCCCACGCCCTGGACAAGCTGCTGGAGCAGCCGGGGCTCCACGGCATCCAGGTGGGAATCGCCACCTATCTGATGAGCAGAGTGCAGGACCATCGGTACAAGAGGGTGGACACTATCTTCACGGACACGGGGTTCTGGGAGCATGTGGCGTCTCTGGGCCTGAATCGGGAAGACTACGAGCGCGCCATCGACCTTGCGCCCTCCGTGAAGCCTTTCCGCCACACCTATCTCCATGAGGAGAAGTACCGGGAACTGGCCAAGAAGATTCTCCGGGAGGACGAGCGGCTGGGGAAGGTGTTCGGATAGCCTTCAGGATAACCCACGGAGTTTTGGACGGTGCGGGTGAGGTTAAAAGCCGCAAATCAAGCCATGTAAAGTCTTGTTGCGTCATTGTAAAGTCCCTGTGGTGGCATTGCAACTGAAATTCGTGTATGATAAGGCCAACGAAGGGAGGATTTTGTGATGACATTATCGGAAAAAATTCTGGATCTGAGAAAGCAGCAAGGCATGTCCCAGGAGAATCTGGCCGAGAAGCTGGGTGTGTCCCGCCAGGCCGTCTCCCGCTGGGAAGTGGGCTCCGCACTGCCCGACGCATCGAACATCCGGCAGCTGAGCAGACTGTTCGGGGTGACTGCATATTAGGTCAATGGACTGACCGTAAAGGAGGACGAAATGTTTTCACAAGAGTATGACAATGAAATCTCACATTATTTTCACAATCTGACGGCCCTTCTGGAGCACAGGGCGGAGGAGCTGAAGGAGAAGGTGGGGCAGCTCCCTGTGGGCGAGAGGGGGCTTTACCGCCACAGCGCGGCGCTCCTTCGGCAGAAGCTGGCGGAAATCGGCGGGGCGCTGGAGGAGTGCGACAGCGATGAAGCACAGGCGCTCCGGTTCCTGTACAGCGCCATGCCCCTGAGCGATGTGCTGGATTATCCGGCGGCGATGTATCTGGCCTATGCGAAACATGGGGCGTTTCTGTGGAGGGAGGGGCCTTTTGCCGGAAAGGTGCCGGAGAAGATCTTCGCCAATTATGTGCTGCACCACAGGATTCACAACGAGGACATGTCAGATGCCAGGAGATTCTTCTATGACAGGCTGGCAGAGCGGACTGAGGGCCTTGACATGTACGGGGCGGCGGTGGAAGCCAACTACTGGTGCCTGGAGAAGGCCACCTATCAGCCCAACTATATGCGCACCCAGAGCCCCATGACCATGTACGGCACTGCGGAGGGCCGCTGCGGGGAGGAGGCCCCCTTCTGCATCACTGCCCTGCGCAGCATCGGCATACCGGCCAGGGAGGTGGTCTCCCCCTATTGGTCTCACTGCGACAGCAACCATGCCTGGGTGGAAGCCTGGTGTGACGGAAAGTGGCATTTCCTGGGGGCCTGTGAACCGGAGGATGCCCTGGATCGGGGATGGTTCGTGGAACCCTGTTCCCGGGCCATGCTGATTTATTCCCAGTGGTTCGGCAAGGACAAGGCGCTGGAAGCCACCACGGAAAGCCCGGATATGTCCCCCAAGGTCAACCAGCTGAGACTGTATGCGGATACCGTGGAACTGACCGTACGGGTCAATGACGAACAGGGCAATCCCGTCCCGGGGGCCAGGGTGGAGTTCAGTCTGCTGAATTTTGCCAGAATCGGGAGGATTGCCGCGCTGACCACCGGCGGCGAGAAGGACGGGGGAGCCTTCGGAAGCGTGAAGCTGGAAACCGGCCGGGGGGATTTGTGGGTGTCCGCCTACGGAAAAGACGGTCAGGGGGAGGTCTGCTACGGCGAGTGCCAGGTCTCTTTGCTGGAAGACAAATCCGTAAGCAAAAGTGGCGCTGCCGTGACGGCAGCCGAAGAGGAAAATGCCGCCGGGAAAGGCCTGGCAGAGGATGCTGCCGCGGAGAAAGGCGCCGCGGGAAGCGGCAACGAGAAAGGGATTTCCACAGGGGACGGCAGAAAGCGGGAGTGTACCGTCATCATAAGGAAGGAAATGCCTGGACTGGAGCAGTGGCGGGATGTGGATTTCCACGCGCCGAAAGCGCCGGTGAAGGACACGGACAACCCGGAAAACCGGCCGGACGCAGCCGCTGAAAGCACCGCGGATCAGCCGGCAGAGGAAAACCCCAGGCTGGCGGAAGCGACCAAAATCAGACAGAAGCGGATGGAGCGATTTTACCGGAAGCCGGAGGCGGAGCGCGTCCTGAAGAGGTTCCACGGGGAGGACAGGGAGCTTGTGGACAAGATTCTGCACCAGGCCCGGGGGAATATGACGGAAATCGTCCGTTTCCTGGAATGGGATTTTGCCGGGAGGGCAATGGAGCTTGCGGACAGGTACGGCAGTGAAAAGTGGAAGCTGGAAGCCCTGAAGACCTTGAAGCCCAATGACTGCTGGGACATCAGGGCGGAGGTGCTGGCGGAGTGCTGCTGTTATGCTTCCCCCTATGCGGCGGACATTCCCGAGGACATCTTCTTTTCCAGCCTGGTCAATCCCTGTGTGCTGTTTGAGCGGCCGAAGGCCTGTAGGGCGGCTCTGCTGGATGCCCTGAACGAAGAGATGAGAGCGCAGATTCGACAGAATCCTAAATGTCTGCGGGAGGTGCTGGAGGGATTGGTTCGGTATCTGCCGGAACAGGAATATGCCAACCTGATCAACACGCCCACAGGCTGCCTGACCGGAGGGCTCGGAAGCGAGATTTCCAGGGACGTGCTGTGCGTCCAGATTTACCGCGCCCTGGGGATTCCCGCCAGGATGAACCCCATGGACAGGAGGGTGGAGTATTACGCCGGAGGAAAGTTCATTCCGGTGACGGAACAGGAAGCGGCAGACCAGGGGACATTGATCCTACAGACGGAAGACGGACTTACGCTGAAAGACAGGGGCCATTTTTCCCTGTCCAGGCTGGAGGACGGGCAGAATAAGCCGGTGTTCCTCAGGCCCAAAGAGGGCGAGACGGAGATGGCGCTGCAACTGGAAACGGGGATGTACCGAATCATCACCACCAACCGCAGCAAAGACGGAGACCAGTTTGCCAGGATTTATGACTTCCGGCTGGAAGCGGGCCAGGAGAAGAAAGTAACGCTTGCCTTGCGGGAGATTCCGGAGGAACCGGCTCAGCCTAAGATAGCCCTGGGAGAGTATGCCCTGTACACAGACAGCGGGGAGGAGAGACGGTTGTCCGCGGCGGGCGGCAAAGGCCGTTCCCTTTTCCTGTGGCTGGAACTGGCGAAGGAGCCCACGGAGCATGTGCTGAACGAGATGCTGGGAATGGCGGAGACCTGTAACCAGCTGGCCGCGCCAATCTGTTTCGTAGTAAGACAGGGGGCGGATTACGCAAGCGACACTACTTTATGTAAAGTCCGGAAAGCGCTGCCTGACGCAGAGGTGCTTCGGGATGGTTTCGGAGAGGAGTACAGGGCGCTGTGTGAAAAAATCGGAAGGCCAGCCGGAAAGCTTCCGCTGGCGCTGGTACTGGAGGGCGGATATGACTGCATCTACTCCGATGCCGGTTACAATGTGGGCATGGCGGACGCCCTGGTTCGGATTCTGAAAGGGGCGCACTAAGGGTAAGGAATTGTATACAGATAACTGCTGCGGGCTGAAAGCCGTTTTCCCTGTGTTTCAAGGCTTTTCCGACAGAAGCCTCAGCAGTTATTTTCCGCCAGCTTCTAAGAAGAGATAGCTTTGCGCTGAAAGGCTTCGGCCAGCTGATTCTGCTCCAGGTCGCACAGTTCCAGGCCTGTGTCATCAATGCCCAGGAAATCAGCCAGTCTAGCCTGTAGTCTGGCGGCAGCGGTTTCCCTGTCGATGCAGAGATAGAAGACATCTCTGTAATATTTCTGATAGATGAGCAATACGCCATGAATCCAGGCATCCGGTTCGTATGTATTATATTGTTCCCTCTCAAAGACTTCCAGGAACCGATGGCAGCGTTTGGCCTGTTCCGGGAACTGCTTCAGATAGTTGATTGCTTCCGGAAGATTGCCTTTGACCAGGTATTCATAATAAGGAATTGTCTACAAATAACTGATGCGAGTTTATAGCTGTTTTTGTTGTATTTCTGGGCTTTCTCCTAAACAAGTTGCATCAGTTATTTTCCGACAAGTCC
>CAJUFI010000034.1:0-10206 GCA_910585665.1 uncultured Acetatifactor sp.
TGGCGCTTTGTTGGCTTATCACTGCTTGCAAAGCAGGTAAAGGCCCTGCGGTGGGTAGATATTTTTCTCCCAGCTTGTTTTCGCACCAGGTGGAGCCTTCGTCATCCCTGTACTGGGTGTTCAGGGCCGCGCCATCTGCCTCAATGTAAAGGATGCCTTTCTTATGGTATCTGAAATCGAGATGGCCGCTGTCGAGCTTTCGGAACAGCTCGTCCGTCCTGCGGCAGTCTTCCTCGAAGACGATTCTGACGATGTGGTTCGTCTCATGCCGCAGGGTGTCATCATTGATCTTGACGTTATAAGTATCCCACATCACATCTTCGGCGGCCTGGTAGGAACATTGGTTCTGTGACCAGTAAGCACTGCGGAGCATAAGCGCCGGGGACATTTTGAACGGAAGCCGTGAAATTCCAAGTGCGTCATCCAAAGGGGAAACGCTTTTTACGTGCATGGACTTAAGAAGCGCATCGCCGGATTCTCCATCGGCCGGGATCAGTATTGTCCGGCTGTAGCGGAGCGCCCCATGAAGGGTATATATCAGCCGCTCTGCACGCCGGTGGGTACGCAGGCTTATTCCTTTGGCTTAGAATTCTCTTTTTTGACGAATCAATTCTTTCTCATCAACATTTTGGATAAGGGACTGGAGCATATCTGAATATAAAATATTGGTATCTCCAATCAGCTTCCCCCAAAGTTCTTCGATTTCGGAAAGGGTCAGAAAGCGGTCTGGGTCTTCCGTCCCGTTCTGTATCTTCTCTTCAAATTCCTTAATGTTTCGGGTAAGCGCCCCGATAGTGACGGAGGATGGCGATTTGATACCTTCCATAAGAAACCTCCTCGTTGATAATAGAATTGTACGAGCTGTGCATTCTTAAATATATCACATCTGGCAGAAGGCTTCAAGAGCCAGGCATACATTTACAATATGGAAATGAATATGAAGTGAATAGGAATCCTGCATTCTGGAGACCCTTATTTTTATCAATCCTTTAGAAATAGTTCACAGAATTGTTAGCACTCCCTCTTGACGAGTGCTAAAATAAGTGTTATAGTACAAATAGAACAAGGGAACAGCAAAGGAAGCAACGCGAACCGAAGGAATCCCAAGTTCAGGAAAGCGACACCTCGGAATTTTCCGATGGTGCTGAAACATACTCGAGACCGCCGGAACTTATGGCCTGAGTATAAATTGTATATTTTATTTATATATAAGGAAAGGAGACATGACTTATGATGATGCCCAGTATTTTCAGAGAGGATTTATTCGACAATTTTATGCAGGATTTCGCATTTCCGTCATTCCCGAACATTGACAAGGCTCTCTACGGGACGAATGTCAAGAACCTGATGAAGACAGATGTGAAAGAGACGGACACGGAGTACGTGGTGGAGATCGACCTGCCGGGATTCAAGAAGGATGAGATCCAGATACAGCTGAGGAACGGCAGCCTGACCGTCAGCGCAGCAAAGAGCCTGGACAAGGACGAGAAGAACCAGGAAGGCGCCTACATCAGGCGCGAGCGCTTTGCCGGAAGCATGAGCCGCAGCTTCTATGTAGGGGAGCATGTGAAGGAGGAGGACATCCATCCCAGGTACGAGAACGGCATCCTGGCCTTCCGTCTGCCCAAGGAGGAGAAAAAGGCGGTGGAGGAAAAGCCCCATTATATTTCCATCGAGGGATAATGCCTTACGGCATGACGAGACAATACCCTGCAGGCAAGTCCCTGCGGGGTATTTTCCGTATATGCGGGCATCAGAAGGGAGATTAGAGCGGGATTTGCCCATGCAATGCCCATGAAGCATAAGGGATAGGAGCGCCGGTGGCATGGGATGGGCGCAAGGCACGGGGTATTGCGGAAAGGGGAAAGGAGGGCTTATGGGAGAAAAGAGAGATTACTACGCGGTCCTGGGAGTGGGCCGCGATGCAGAGGGCAGCAGGATCAAAAAGGCATACCGGAAGCTGGCGAAAAAATATCATCCCGACACCAGCGCCGGAAATGCCCAGGCGGAAGAAAAATTCAGGGAAGTGACGGAAGACTATGAAATCCTGAGCGACCCTGAGAAGCGGAAGCTCTACGACCGGTTCGGCCACGCCGCCTTTGACGGCAGTGCAGCGGCAGACGGGGGCCCCGGCGGCCATTATGGCCAGGGGAGCCCTTTCGAGGACTGGTTCCGCCAGGGCGGCGGTTCCGAAAGTGGTGCCAATCTGCAGGCGGAAATCTTCATCAGCTTTGACGAAGCGGCATTCGCTGCGACAAAGTCATCCGTCTGGAAGCGCAGACGAGGACAGGCACAGAAGCCAAATCGCTGAAAGTGCATATCCCCGCAGGCATAGACACCGGAAAGAGCATCCGCCTGAAGGGAAAGGGGAGGCCCGGCAGGAACGGCACCCCCGGAGATCTGCTGCTGAAAGTGAATGTGGGCGGGAAGCCGGGCTACGAGCGCCATGGCATGGACGTCTATACCACCATCCACATCCCCTTTAGGAATTGTCGGAAAATAACTGATGCAACTTGTTTAGGAGAAAGCCCAGAAATACAACGAAAACGGCTATAAACTTGCATCAGTTATTTGTAGACAATTCCTTACCACCGCGGTATTCGGCGGGGAAGTGACGGTACAGACCCTATACGGAAAAGTGCTCTGCAAAGTAAAGGAAGGCACCCAGTCCGGCACGAAAATCCGGCTGAAAGGCAAAGGAATCGTCTCCATGAAGGACCCGGATGTCCACGGAGACTAGTATGTGACCGTCCGGATTCAGGTGCCCTCGAACCTGAACGAAGAAGCCCGCCGGAAGCTGAAGGAATTCGAAAAAGCCTGCGGAGGAAAGCACAGGAGCGTGGCATAAGGACTTGAGAGAAAACGCCTGTTATTGCCATGATTTCACTTGCCTGCCGGGAGAGGAGCGTTTATAATAAAATCAGTCGGGTTGCACTGCAAATTCAACTGGTGCGCAGTATAAATTCGCGAAATGTGCCTGGCATTATCAAGAGAACGGAGGTATCGGTATGGACAGAGCAGCTGATAAGGATTTTCTGGAGTTTCTTTTAGAGAGATTCCGGATAGAGCGAAAGAAGTTCGACCGCTCAGGTGTATATGCCTATACTCAGCGCCTGCTTGCCTACAATTCCAATAAAATCGAAGGAAGCACCCTCACAGAGGAGCAGACGGCTTCTCTGTTCGACAACGGCACACTGCCAAAATCCGATGATTACTATAGGGCAAAAGATGTGGAGGAGATGAACGGACATTTTTTGATGTTCAATAAGATGCTGGACACTCTGGACGGAAGGCTGACACAGAGACTGATAAAGCAGTTCCATTATGAATTGAAGTCAGGTGTGTTTGAAGACAGGGCAAATGGGTATGCTATCGGAGACTACAAGAAACGCCCCAATATGATCGGCATGTACCAGACGATAAGGCCGGAAAATGTCAAGACGGAAATGGAAGGGCTCCTGGAATGGTATAGGAGCCGGAAGCCGGATATTGAGACATTGGCTGAATTCCATGCCAGATATGAATGTATTCACCCTTTCCAGGATGGCAACGGCAGAACCGGCAGGCTGATTCTGTTCCGGGAGTGCCTGGTCAATGGAATTGTGCCAGTGGTCGTTGAGGATGCCAATAGAAGCGAATACCTGGAAGCGCTGAGAGAATACAGAGACGAAAAAGCGTCCGCCGGACTGATTCGGCTTTTTGAGAAAGAGCAGAGGTTTTATCTGGAAAAATGCCGATATTTTATGTGACAGGACGAAGGGGCTGCCAGGAAAGATACGTATTTCCCGACAGCCCCGTTTTGTCCTTCTTTTGTCTGCTCTGAAAATGTTCGTGGAAAGCAGCCTTAAACTGTTCCTGCATCTGCACATACTTTTCTCCGGATCCAAAAGCTTTCACTTTATCTTCTGTAGTCTTAAGCCTTATTCTTGATGCACCTGCATCAAATGACGGGCTAATGGACATGGCAGCCTCCTGGTTGATTTTTCCTTGGTTCTTTGATCTGTTTCTCTAATGACTTAGGAACTGTCGGAAAATAACTGATGCAACTTGTTTAGAAGAAATCCCGGAAATACAAGGAAAACGGCAAAAAACTCGCATCAGTTATTTGTAGACAATTCCTTAATAAGCGTTTCCTGGGCTTCATACTTTTTCAGAAGCTTTTCATACATTTTTTTATAATCAGTATCACCTGGAGCCGGTGTTCTGGATTTTTTGTTGCGCTCATCTGTCGGGACAATCTCCCCTGTATCCGGATTGACCTTTCCAATAAGTCTTCTCTTTGCCCGGGTCATCTTTCTTTCAGGATCCCAGTAAGAATGGGACTCATATACATAAGGAATTGTCTACAAATAACTGCTGCAAGTTTATGGCAATTTTTATTGTATTTCCGGGCTTTTGCCTGAAGCAATTGCAGCAGTTATTTTCCGACAATTCCTAAGTAATGCCGGAACGTTTGTCGTGCTGTTTAATGATTGCCATAAAGTTCCACCCATAAGGTTATGCGTATTTTATAACACATAACCATATAAAAGGCGATTATTATATGTTTCCTGTTTTGCGGCGCTGCATTCCTTTTGGGCAGCTATTGACAGCAATCTTTCCGGTATGCCCGGAAACTATTTTGAATATAAAAAATTCTCCGGCATGTTGGAAAAGTCCCTCAGGCCAGTAAATTCAAGGCCTCTGGGACTTTTTTTGCTGTTTCAGGTGTCAAACTCAGGATTATGGCATATGCCGCTTTGAATTGCAATATTCCATCTCCATACTTAGATATTTTACTATGGCGAGTTTTTTGTTGGAATTCTGTTCTCTTCTTTTCGGTCTGCTGTTTTTATGTTAAAATAGAGCCATAGACAGGAAGAAGGGGTAGAATGGGAAACGGGAAAACAGACAGGCTGATAGAGCTTGTAGAAAATGGAATCGGAAATTATGTGAAGACCCACAGGGAAGCAAAGGGGTATCTACAGAAGGAGATATGCGATGGCATCTGTTCCGTCCCTACCCTTTCGCGAATCGAGGCAGGCGAGAAGCTCGTGGACTTCCTGATGATCGAGGCGTTCCTGAGCCGGATGAAGATCGAGAGGGCGGAGTACGAATTTGTCCTTGACGATGAGGACTACTATGCCTATAAACGGAGAGAAGAGATTGAAGCCAGGGTAAAGAACAGGGAGCATGAGCAGGCTGAAAAGAGCATGGCGGCATATGAGAGCCGGTATGGCGCGGAAGAGCTCCAGGGCCAGTTCCTGGCTTTCCAGAGAGCGCTCCTTGAGCGTGCAAAGCCCCGGCCGGAATGGAAGAAAGCAAGGGAACTGTTCACCAGCGCGCTTGAGGCCACTGCGCCGGAGCATCGGAAGAAATTCGAGCAGAGGGAGATCCTGAGCAATCTGGAGCTCTCCTGTATTGCAGAGATTATCTATTGCATGGAGGATCCTGTGGAGCAGGAAAAGGAATATGGGGAGCTATATGCGTATTTCACATGGAACTGCAGGAGGGAGGACTTTTTCCCGCTGTCATACCGTGCAGCCATGCAGTACTATGCGGAATGCCTGTATAAAAACGGTAAATACGAAAGATGCGTCCGGATATGTGATGAAGTGTTGAAGGAGCTGTTCCGGACGTCCAAAGCAGAAAACCGGGATGAGGTCTTTCTTCTGAGGGCGAAGGCCAGGGAAGGAAAGGGATTAAGGACAGAAGAGGAAAGGCTCCTGTGCATAAAGGATTACCTGACGGCATATCATATGATTTGCTTCTATGGGGGAGAGGCAAGGGCGGAGGCTCTGAAACAATATATTGGGGGGGAATACGGATGGCAGTATATCGATTAGGAGATATGGTCCGCATGAGGAGGGAAGCCCTGGGGATGACGCAGGACGAATTGGTTCAGATATATGACGGAAGGGCTTCCGGGCCATCGGTTGACATGTGTGCTGAAGCGGGCAGGGAGGACGGAAATGAGATATGTTCGGTCCAGGTTCTGCGCCGGATTGAGAACGGGGGCGTGAAAAGGGTAAAGATAGATGTGTTCCGTCGGCTTATGATGAGAATGGGCCTGTTGCCGGAACGGATTTACGCCTCCCTGTTGGTGACGGAATGCCGTGGGTTGCGGCTGAAATCTGAGATCCATGTACATATGAACCGACAGGAATACGAAGAGGCTGAGAAAAAGCTACAGAAGTTGGGGACGCTGTTGGTACCGGGGTATCCGAGGAATGAGCAGTATCTGATAGAGAGAAAAGCACGTCTTGCATATAAAAAAAGAGAGACGGAGGCACAGGAGTATCTGGAAATACTGTATGGTGCGCTGAAGTACACAATACCGAAACTGGACGAAATCGACATAGCAGAATGGCCGTTTAACATGAACGAGTTTGATATCCTGTTTGATATAGTCAATGCGTATCATAATATGAAAGAAAGGGAAAAGGAGTTAGAAATATTATTGAAGTTGAAGAAAAATGTGGAGAGACAATATATGGACGGCAACCACTACGTGGTGTGGCATATGTGCGTACTGGAAGGTTTGTCGCAGTATATGTGTATTGCGGGGCAGATTGATGAATCAGTGGTATTTTGTAAGATAGGGATTGAAGAATGCAAAAAACAGAGGATATTGGGAGACGTGTTTTGCTTTTTATACGATATCGCATGGGGAAAAGAAACTTTGATAAGAAAAGGTATGTCCTCGGAAGAAGTTTTTGATGAACAAAGGGAAGCTGCTATAAAGAAAGAACGAGCATTCTGTAAAAAGCTGCTTGTTCAAGGGTATTATCTGGCGATGGCACAGGGTGATGTTCATGGGGCAGAGAGGATAAAGCGGTTATATGAAAAATGGTATCCAGAGGCAGTCAAACTGCTTTGATGGCATGGATAGAGTGGGGCTGTGTAACGTCTATATCGCGGCCGTCATAATCAGTTGTTTCTGCATCCGTTATGAGAGGTCGCCTCAGGATGAGTTTCTTGGCTGTTGATGGCGGTTGTGGAGATAAAAAGAGCTGCCATAAGGGTAAGAATAAGTATCTTTTTTGCCAGTTTCATTTTGGAATCTCCTTTTCATTTGTTTATTTTTGAGAGAAATGATTCTGATGGCAACAAAGTTGGCATTTGGTAAAGGTTTTGCTCGCTTTATGCCAAGCAAGGTAGAACACGATATCAAATCTCCTTTTAACAAATAATTCTATCACATAAGACGGGGATGTACCTATTAAAAACGGAAAATGTCATTTTCCATTTTTAATAGGTACAAGAGGTATGTAATATGATATATTAAAAAAGCAAGATGATTGGAATACATAGATAGACACAAAGCGGTTTATTTCGGTATAAGTTTTCTGTTTCTTTTAAGTGTAAGATTAAGCGCAAGAGTAGTAGAAACGCTATTTTTACCATAAAGGAAAAGAAAAATCATATAAAGACCCCTACAGGGAAGATATTGAAAGAGGAGGAAAGAAGGATGGAAATTAAAAATAAAATGCAAAGGTTTTTGAAGGTGAAATCGCTGTGGAAATGGTAGATTGCGGTGCAAACGCTATCTCTGTTGGATCGGATGATTGCTGGGTGAATCCTAATCCGACCCCGACCCTGCCCTAGGATTAAATGAATGGCTTATTGGGTGGCATGGTTTAGGCCTGATGGCAGTATGTTGTTGCTTATCAGGCCTTTTCAGCATGTCTAGAGGACTGTTGTAAAAAAGAGAATTGGAAAAGGTTAAGTTGTGTCCTGTGTCTGAAGTATAGCAGAGGACACCCATAATAGGAACGAGGAAAAATGATATGAAAAAAAAGTATACGCTTATTGGATTTATCTTAGAGAAAAAGCTATTATCCATTGCTTTCTTAGCCGCAACGGTCATCCTGTCCGTAGCGGCGCCGCTGAAATCCTATATCATACAATGGCTCCTGGATTCCGGCAGCAAAACGGAAGCGCTGCGCTATATGTTTTTGGGGCTGGGGATCGTATTGGTGAGCCATATTTCAGAATATTTCAGCAAGGATACCTTTACCAGGATGTCCACCAAGAGCATCGAACAGATACGTAACAGGCTGATGGATGTCCAGATGCACAAGCCTCTGAGAGAGCATCTCGAAGAGAAAACCGGAGATATGCTGTCTGTTCTGACGAACGATATAAGGTTCATCCAGGATTGGTATTATACGGGAATCCTCAATATCGCTATGTGGGGTTCCATGGGGATCGTGGCGATGGTGATGCTGGCGGTGATCTCACCGGTGATGCTGGTCTGCGCGGTGGCCCTGTGCATGCTGCCGCTGCTGGTGCCGAAGCTCACGTCAGAAGGCATGAGCAGGAAGCAGAAGGAATACTCGGATGATAACGCCGCATACACCGGGAAGGTGGGCGAGCTGTTGAAAGGGGCGGAGGCGCTGATTGCGGCGGACGCATCGCCATACGGCATCAAAGTCCATAGGGAGGCAGCTGCCAGCAACCGGAAAAAGGACTATGGCATGCGGAAGGCTTCGAACATCATTTCTGTCATATCGTCCCTGGCAACGTGGATTCCCAACATAACAATCCTCTTTGTGGGGGTGTTCATGGTATTTGATGGGAAGATTACCATGGGGTATCTGGTGACGATCAATTCGCTGGTCTCCTTTGTCATATCGCCTTTCCGCGCGGTGTCCAGCTCCTATGTAGGGATAAAGGCCTCTGTGAAGATCAAGAAGAAGATTGAGGATATGCTGAACCAGGAGGCCCCGGAGACGGGTAAGCGGAATGTCTCAGGGATATCGGAGGTCGCTTTAGAGAATGTAAGCTTCGCCTATCCCGGAAAAGAGACGCCTGCATTGGAGCAGATCGACCTTACCATCAGGCCCCATGAAAAGATTGCCCTGGTGGGCTCCAGCGGTGGCGGCAAGTCCAGCCTGATCAAGCTTCTGTACCGTTACTATGAGGACTATAGCGGCAGGATATCTGTAGACGGGATAAATATGCAGGATATCCGTTTAAGCGATTATTATGCCAATGTGGCGATGGTCCCCCAGACTCCCTTCATTTTCTCGGACACCATCTACAATAACCTGTGCCTGTACCGGGAATTCGCCATGGATGAAGTGATGCGGGCCATCGAGATAGCGGAGCTGAAGGACTTCATAGAAGCCCAGCCAGAGGGGTTGGACACGGTCTTGCATGAGAACGGGCGCAACCTGTCAGGAGGACAGGTCCAGAGGATTGCGGTCGCCCGGGCTGTCTTACATAAATGCGATTTGCTCCTGGCGGATGAGATCACATCCAATCTGGACGTGATTACGACAGCCGGGATCATGAAGAGCCTCCTGGGGCTGGAGTGCACCGTGGTCGTAGTGACGCACGACATATTTGGGGATTATATGTCAGGCTTTGACCGGATCTGCTATCTGGAGAATGGCCGGATCACAGAGGAGGGGAACCTGGAAGCACTGCTGAAGCTGCATGGCGGATTTTATGAACTGTATCAGACCATGAACGTCATAGAAATAGAGAACGGGAGCCAAAATGAACATGGATAAACATTTATTGCGTGAACGATTTGACAGTAATATGAATGCCTTTATTCGATTGTATGAGCTTGAAAATGGAAAATCACAATATACAGTCCAATATGCAGGCGCAAGACCAGAGAAAATCGTAAATTTAGAAAAACCCATGTATGCCCATATATGCATAACTAACAGGTGTAATTTAGCATGCCCTTACTGTTATGCAAATGATGGGGGGACGAATGAAGATATGCCTATTCGCTGGGAAAGGTAATGGCGTTGTAATCGTGAAATGAAAGCCCTGATTGTGCCTGATGACTTGAACGGGCATCAGCTGGTACTGGTTCGAATAACGTTTTATCAGTTTTTAGAGTTTATCCTGAAAGAAACGCCTGAAAGAAACCAAAGATTCTCTTGACAAACAGCCGCAACCTGCTCTATAATCGCATACAGAAAGTATGGCTGTGAAGAGGATTAGTACAGATTCAGAAGCATTCCAGAGAGAGGGCGTGGCATGTCCGGACTGCGGGGGCAGCAGGGGCATGCGGCTGAGAGGCCTTTATGTGAAGGATTTGGAACCTGCCTTGGAGTCCCGTGCGAAGTTCGATGGACAAAAGCATGGCGCAGGCCGGCGTTAAAGGCATGAGAGGTGGGCGTTTTTACGTCAAGCAGGGTGGTACCGCCGGATTTTCGGTCCCTTTAGGGAGGAGAATCCGGCTTTTTTACATCCTGAAAA
>CAJUFI010000034.1:10306-43368 GCA_910585665.1 uncultured Acetatifactor sp.
TGCGGAACTGGAAACAGCATCTGCCATGACAGTGCCCAGAACGATTTACGGATACGTGTACTTTGGAGCCGGAAATCGTTCTCTGGGTGCTAGGGTACTGTCATGGAAGATGCGGAACTGGAAACAGCATCTGCCATGACAGTGCCCAGAACGATTTACGGATACATGTACTTTGGAGCCGGAAATCGTTCTCTGGGTACTAGGGTACTGTCATGGAAGATGCGGAACTGGAATAGGAGGAGAAAAGAATGGCAGACAAGAAAATGGTAGAAGAGATTACTTCCATGGACGTGGATTTCGCCCAGTGGTACACGGATGTGGTAAAGAAAGCGGAGCTGATCGACTACACCTCCGTAAAGGGATGCATGGTGATCAAGCCCGCGGGTTACGCGATCTGGGAGCTGATCCAGAGGCAGCTTGACGAGCGTTTCAAGGCCGCAGGGGTGGAGAACGTCTACCTCCCCATGTTCATCCCGGAGTCCCTGCTGCAGAAAGAAAAAGACCACGTCGAGGGCTTCGCCCCGGAGGTGGCCTGGGTGACCCACGGCGGCTTGCAGCCCCTCCAGGAGCGGCTCTGCGTGCGCCCCACCTCGGAGACCCTGTTCTGCGATTTCTATAAAAACGACGTCCACTCCTACCGTGACCTCCCCAGGGTCTACAACCAGTGGTGCTCGGTGGTGCGCTGGGAGAAGGAGACCAGGCCCTTCCTGCGCTCCCGGGAATTCCTCTGGCAGGAGGGCCATACCGCCCATGCCACGGAGGAAGAGGCCCAGGAGAGGACCATCCGGATGCTGAACGTGTACGCGGACTTCTGCGAGGAAGTGCTGGCCATACCGGTGATAAAAGGACGTAAGACCGATAAGGAGAAATTCGCCGGAGCCATCGCTACCTACACCATCGAGGCCCTGATGCACGACGGCAAGGCCCTGCAGTCCGGCACCAGCCACAACTTCGGGGACGGCTTCGCCAAAGCCTTCGGCATCCAGTTCGCCGACAAGGACAACACCTTGAAATACGTCCACCAGACCTCCTGGGGATTGAGCACCCGTCTGATCGGCGGCATCATCATGGTGCACGGCGACAACGAGGGCCTGGTGATGCCGCCTAAGGTAGCCCCCGTGCAGGTGTGCATCGTGCCCATCCAGCAGAAGAAGGAAGGGGTGTTGGAGAAAGCCTACGAGCTTCGGGACAGGCTGAAGGGCGGCTTCCGGGTGAAGGTGGACGACACGGACAAGAGCCCTGGCTGGAAGTTCGCCGAGGCGGAGATGCGGGGCTACCCTGTCCGCATCGAGATCGGCCCCAAGGATATAGAGGCCGGAAAGTGCGTGCTCTGCCGCAGGGACACCAGGGAGAAGATCGAGGTGAGCTTAGACGAGCTGGAGGCAGAGGTGGGCGGACTGCTGGACGCCATTCAGCGGGAGATGCTGGAGCGGGCCAGGGCCCATCGGGAGGAGAATACCTTCACCGCCGTGGGCATGGAGGAGTTCGAGAAGATATTCAACGAGAGATCTGGCTTCGTCAAGGCCATGTGGTGCGGGGACGAGGCGTGTGAGAACGCGATTAAGGAAAAGCTCAGCGTCACCAGCCGCTGCATGCCTTTTGAACAGGAGCATATCGCGGACACCTGCGTGTGCTGCGGCAGGCCCGCGAAGAAGATGGTGTACTGGGGACGGGCATATTGATGTCCGACGGCAGCGGACCGACAGGTTCGGACCGGCTTTGCGTATAGAACAGGAGGGAAAATGATTCATATCACATATCCGATGGCGCTGGCAGGCTCCGGGTCCGGCGCGAAGCTGACGGTCTATATCCAGGAGGATTCTCCTGAGCTGGACATTTTGGAGAGGCCCCTGGTGCTGGTGTGCCCGGGAGGGGCCTACTGCATGACCTCTGACAGGGAGGCCGAGCCTCTGGCGCTGCAGTTCCTCGCCATGGGATGCCACGCCGCCGTGCTGCGGTATTCCGTGGCGCCAGCGGTGTTCCCCACGGCGCTGACGGAGCTGGCTTACAGTGTGGGGCTGATTCGGGACCACGCGAAAGAGTGGCATGTGAATCCGGCGCAGATCATCGTGCTGGGGTGTTCCGCGGGAGGCCATCTGGCAGCTTCCCTGGGGGTGTTCTGGAACAGGGATTTCCTGGCGGAAGCTCTGGGGAAAGAGCCTTCAGAGAGCGGCAGCTGGAAGCCTGACGGCATGATTCTGTGCTACCCGGTGATCACTTCCGGGGAGTTCGCCCACAGAGGCTCTTTCGAGAGCCTGATAGGAGGACAGGAGAAGGAGATATCCGAGAGGCTGTCCGCGCCGGCCTGGGAGGCATTGTCCCTGGAGAAACAGGTGAGCGCGGACACGCCGCCTGCGTTTCTGTGGCATACTTTCACGGATGACGGCGTGCCGGTGGAGAATTCTCTGTTTTTCGTGAGCGCCATGCGTAAGGCGAATGTCCCTGCGGAGCTTCATGTATATCCCTGCGGCGGCCACGGCCTGTCCCTGGCCAACCAGTTGACCCGGAACCAGGGCGGCTTTGGGATTCAGGAGGAGTGCACGTCCTGGATTTCGCTGGCGCGGATCTGGATAGAGCATCGGTATCCGGTCAAATCCGGTCATTGATTAAAGGAAAGAAGATGTATGAACTATATTGTGATGGATTTGGAGTGGAATCAGGGAGGCAGCCCTTCCAGCCAGGAGGCGGCCCTTCCCTTTGAAATCATAGAAATCGGCGCGGTGAAGCTGGGCCCTTCGGGAGAGCGGCTGGGCGAGTTCAGCGAGCTGATCAGACCTGCCGTGTACCATGAGATGAACCAGATCACTGGCAGGCTGATTCATCTGCGCATGAGAGAACTGAAGAAAGGAAAGCCCTTCCTGGAGACGGCCCAGGCCTTTCTGCGCTGGTGCGGTGAGGGGGAGTATCTTTTCTGCACTTGGGGAAGCTCGGACCTGACAGAGCTGCAGCGGAATATGGAATTCTACCATATGGCGCCGCTGGCGGAGGGGCCGATCGTCTTTCTGGACGTCCAGAAGCTGTTCAGCATTGCCTATGAGGACGGAAAGAGCCGAAAGGCGCTGGAGCATGGGGTGGATTTCCTGGAACTGGAAAAGGACATCCCTTTCCACAGGGCCCTGGGAGATGCCCATTACACGGCGGGGATACTGGCCAGGATTCTGAAGGAGAAGCCGGATGTCCTGAAGAACCGGTCCTATGATGTGTTCCATCCGCCCAAAGACAGAAAATCGGAGATAAAAGTACGGTTCGACAATTATGTGAAATACATCTCGAAAGAATTCGCCAGCAAGGAAGAGGCGTTCGCGGACAGGGAGGTGGCGTCCAGCAAATGCTATCTCTGCCGTAGGAACCTGCGCAAGAAAATCAGGTGGTTCACGCCAAACGGCAGGCACTATTTCTGTCTGGCCTACTGCGAGGCCCACGGATACCTGAAAGGCAAAATCAGGGTGCAGAAAGCCGCAGACGGGAATATCTATATCGTCAAGACCACCAAGCTGATTGCGCGGGAAGAGGCGGAAGCCCTGATGGAGCGGCGGAAACATACCAGTGAACTCCACAAAGACCGCAGCCTTCGAAAGAAGCTCAAATCTTGATTCTGAATCCGGGAGCAGCAATCCTGACAGGACGAGCGGCTCCCGGTTCGTTCGATTTGATAGCGGTATGGGTTTCCGGGTATAGATTGGGGCAACCCTAAACCAGATGGTTGCTTTGGTTATAAGCTGTCAGATACTTCTTCGCGACATCTGATTTTATATTCAGTTTTTTCTGAAGTCTCCCCAGGATCTCTTCCTCGGAAAGCTTGCATTCCAAGCCGGAATCAATGATTTCTTCTGCGCGTCCTTCTGCGCGTCCTTCTGCGCGTCCTTCTTCCCGTCCTTCTATACGCCCTTCTTCCCGCCCTTCCTCTTTTGCCGTCTTTTTTATGCGCTGTTCCATTTCCATGAGATGCATATACACTGTCCCCACTTCCCGGTCTGTCTTCACCTTCGTCACCATCTCGTGCAGCCTGGCCAGTCCTGCAGTCTGCGCGTTTCCGTAAACAGAACACTCCATGTAGCGGGCAAGCTGTAGGAGTTCCTCCGGCGGATTGCCCGCGGTGCCTCCTGTGTATAGGAATATCGTCCTGGCACCGTCGTCGTAAGGCAGTTCCGGATCCTCCTTGCAGCCGTTCTGTATGGTATATATCATGCGGTCCTGTCCGAAGGGGTCATATGTGGTGATGAATACCACCGCCACATTTCGCAGGCTGCCGTAATTTTCCCCGGCTTCAAAATTTCCGGAATCAATCTTCGCATGATAGAACCGCACCCTGCGGGGCAGGGCTGCCACATCGGCCGCGCCGCTGTTGTTGTCCGGCTCCAGATCGAATATCTCGCCGTCCTCTTCGTCCAGGTATATGTCCAGCCGCACCCCGTGGTCCTCCGGCTGTTCCCCGTACCATACTTTCTGGGGCACTACCGTGAGATGCCGTATCTTCCGCCTCAGGATGCTCATTTCCGTTCTCATTTCCGTTTCCTTCTGCGCCGTCTCCTGTGCCTGTGGGGCCTTCGGAAGGAGAGGTTATAGTTTTTCAGGATGATATGGGCAAGCAGCACGATCAGGGCCAGTCCGGCGATGACGCCCAGGCCGATCAGGATGATGCCCGTATTGATGAAAATCACAGGGGACTCCTCGTTGGAAATGTCCCCGAGGTCTTCCCCGTTTTCGGACAACAGGTCGAAGAAGGCGCTCTCCTCCTGGGTGACGGAGAAACTCACGCGCACAGTGCCCAGCTCCACGCCGTGGTAGGCATAGGTGATGACCGCGGCCTGCTCCGCATCCCCCGTATCATAGGAGATGGTCGACTCCGCCTCCTGGAAGGAGATGGTCCGCGGGAGGACGATGAAGTCATCCCTGTTCAGGGACAGGAAGGACTGGGAGCTGCCGAAGATGTCGTTGCCGCTGTAGAACAGCCCGGTATTGTCGATATTATATTCGGTTTCTGACTGAGATACGTTTACTTTCTCGAAATTGGCGAAGCCGTACTCAAAGAGGGAGATTGTGTCCTGATATTGATAGGGGGCTTCGTCCCGCATGACTACGCAAATCAGCCGCAGCCCGTTCTTTTCCGCACAGGAAACCAGGCAGCTCCTGGCGGCATCGGTGTAGCCGGTCTTGCAGCCCACCAGATACTCGTAGGCATAGATCCCCCCGGGGATGATCTGCATGTGGTTGATCTCAAGCTTTCCCTGAGGGAGCTTGTCGGTGGCGGGGAATTCCATGCGCCTGCTCAGGGTGATTTTGCACAGCATCTCATTGGCGAAGAAGGCCTTGCCGATCATGGCCAGGTCATAGGCCGTGGTGTAATGGTCGTCGTCCGGCAGGCCGTTGGGGTTCATGAAATGGGAGTTCAGGCAGCCCAGCTCCGCGGCCCGCTGGTTCATGAGCTCCGCGAACACAGCCCAGTCCGTGGTCCCGGTGATGTGTTCCGCCACGGCATAGGAGACCTCGTTGGCGGAGCGGATCAGGATGGCGTTCAGGCATTGCTCCATGGTGAGCTCCTGCCCCACATCCATGGCGATATGGCTGCTGTCCCAGGGCGTATCGAAGACAGCATCGTGGGAAAAGGTGACGATCTCGTCCATCTGGCAGCGCTCTGTGGCAATCACAGAGGTGAGGATCTTGGTGGTGCTGGCGGGATATTCCCGCTGATGGATATTTTTGGCATAAAGTATGGTGCCGGTCTGGGCCTCTATCAGGATGGCGGACTCCGCCCCGACGGCAGGGCCGGCCGGCCAGTTGGGCACTTCGTTGGACTGGACGGGCAGCCCCCTGTTGGCCTCCAGGGCAAGCTCTGCGTCAGAGGAGGCGCGGACGGAAAGGGCCTGGCCCAGGAACAGGCCGACAGCGCAGGCCGCGGCGGTGAGCCGCAGAAAATATCTGGACAGGCAATGGATTCTCGTTTCGGACATATGGCAACCTCACAGTAGAATTTTCTTTTTACAATATTATACACCATTCTCTGAAAAAACCAAAGCTGCAATTCACGGATTGACAAGGATGCAAAATTAAAGTACATTAATAACAGAATCTTTGCGGGATCCATAAGAGGGGTCTTTCCGAAGAATTCGAGGCTGTGGAAACGGACAAGGGGTACAGAGATGAGATTGCGCAATATTACGGGCTCCAGAGAGGTGATTGCTGACAGTCCCTACGTGGTAAAGGAGGAAATCCAGTGCGGATGTCCCGGCAGATGGAGGGAAATCTTCGGGAACGACAGCCCGATTCACATCGAGATAGGTATGGGAAAAGGGAAATTCATACATACTATGGCTAAGGAGCATCCCCACATCAATTACGTGGGCATCGAGAAGTACTCCAGCGTGCTGCTCCGGGCTGTCCGGAAGATGGAGCAGGAGGAGCTTGCGAACCTGAAGTTCCTGCGGATGGACGCGGAGGACATCGGCAAGGTCTTCGGGGCTGGAGAGGTAGGGCGGATCTACCTGAATTTCTCGGATCCCTGGCCCAAGGACCGGCATGCCAAGCGCAGGCTGCCCTCCCGGGAATTCCTGGCCCGCTACGCCGTGATTTTGGAGCAGGGCGGCAGGCTGGAGTTCAAGACGGACAATAGGGATCTGTTCGAGTTCGCCCTGGGAGAGCTGGAACCGGCAGGCTGGCAGGCCGATGCCGTCACTTATGACCTCCACAGCGAGGAAAGCATGGCGGAGGGCAACGTGATGACGGAATACGAGGAGAAATTCTCAGGGTTAGGCAATCCTATCTGCAAGTATGTCATCCATTACGGCGGCCCCCGGCCATAGGGCCCGCAGGGCCGCGATGGGGAGAGCCTGGCGCGGCCATGGGGAGAGAGTCTCCGGATTAGGTGCGCAGCACACCGGAAAGCTGCAGAAAAGAGGTAAAATTATGGAATACAAGTTTACGGCAGACAATTTTGGCGCGGAGGTGCTGCAGGCATCTACGCCGGTTTTGGTGGATTTCTATGCGGACTGGTGCAATCCCTGCAGGATGATGGGGCCGCTGGTGGCGAAAGTGGCCGAGGAGTATGCCGGCAGGATCAAAGTGGGCAAATGCAACATCGATGAGAACATGGAACTGGCAGCCACCTACCGCATCTCCAGCATTCCGGCCTTCGTGGTGTTCAAGGGCGGCAAGCCTGTGGCCACTTATGTAGGGGGCATGTCCGCGGCGGATCTGCGGGAGAAGATGGAGCAGGTGCTGGCGTGATATGAACAGGGATGTGTTGAAGTATGAGGGAAAAAGGACGCTTGCCTGTGTCCTGGCTGCGCTGATGTATGCCATAGGGGTGAACCTGTTCGTGGTGCCCGCCCAGCTGTACTCGGGCGGTCTCATGGGCTTCTGCCAGGTCATCAGGACGATTTTGGCGGAATATTTTCACCTGAATTTTGGCAGCTTTGACATTGCGGGTATCATTTACTATATCATCAATGTGCCGATCTTCATCGTGGCCTTTACGAAAATGGGCAGGAAATTCTTTGCCAAGACCCTGGTCACCGTCACGGCGATGACCCTGTTCCTGTCCGTGGTCCCCATCGTGAAAGTGGTGGAGGACACCGTGGCAGCCTGTGTGGTGGGAGGCATCATTTCCGGGGCCGGGATCGGCATCGTGCTCCGGATGGCCTCTTCCGGCGGCGGGCTGGACGTGGTGGGCGTGCTGCTGACCAAGTGGAGGAAGGACTTCAGCGTGGGCAAGGTCTATCTGCTGATGAACCTGACGCTGTACGGGATCTGCCTTTTTCTGTCCGATGTGGAGATCGTGGTGTATTCCGTCATCTTTGCGGCGGCCCATTCCATGGCCATAGACAAGGTACATATCCAGAACATCAATGTGGAGGCGCATATCATCACCAAGTCCAGCACGGTGGACCTGGAAAAGGCAATCATGGAGGAAATCGGCCGGGGCATCACGAAGTGGACTACTTTGGGGGCCTACACCTACGAGCAGTCCCACATGCTCTATATCACTTTGTCGAAATATGAGGTTTCCAGGCTGAAGGCCGTCATCCATAAGTATGACCCTAACGCTTTCGTGGTGATCAACGAGGGCGTCAGCATTGACGGGAATTTCCTGAAGAAACTGTGACTCCGCAGGGCCTGCCGGAGAGAAGGCGCCTGTGGGAAACGGTGCGGACATCAAAGAGCCGCGGGAGCAAATGCCGCGGCTCTTTTTTGATACAACGGCTTTCGGCCGGGGCCGTTTTCCTAATAGTTCTTCCGGGTGGTCTGGATGGGCTCGCTGGTGAGGTCTACGCCCAGCTTCTTGTAGATTTTGATGTCCACCTCGGAGAGCATCACGGAGGTATGCGCCTGACAGCCGTTGAGCCGGGGCAGCTGTTCCAGGGAGCGCCTGGCGTTGTCATCGCTGCAGGCGGCCAGGGACAGGGCGATCAGGACCTCATCCGTGTGCAGGCGGGGATTTTTGCCGCCCAGATAACGGACCTTCAGATCCTGGATAGGCTCGATGGCCTCCGGTTTGATCAGTTTCGTGTCATGTTCCACTCCCGCCAGGTATTTCAGGGCATTCAGGAGCAGCGCGGCGGAAGCTCCCAGGAAGTCGGAGGTCTTGGAGGTGATGATCTGGCCGTCCGGCAGTTCGATGGCGGCAGTGGGGACGCCCAGGGCCTCGGCCCGCTCCCTGGCGGCTACAGTCACTTTTCTGTCGGCCGTGGCAATCTTCGCCTGCTTCATCAACAGCTCGATTTTATAGACTTCCGTCTCGGGGGCCGCGTCCCGCACCACTTTGTTCAGGGTGGTGTAATAGCGGCGGATGATCTCCATCCTGGAGGCTTCGCAGCAGGCCTCGTCATCGATGATGCAGTTCCCGGCCATGTTGACGCCCATGTCGGTGGGCGATTTATAGGGATTGCTTCCGTAGATGCCCTCAAAGATGGCGTTCAGCACCGGGAAGATCTCAATGTCCCGGTTGTAGTTCACCGCGGTCTCGCCGTAGGCTTCCAGGTGGAAGGGGTCGATCATGTTCACATCGTTCAAGTCCGCGGTGGCCGCCTCGTAAGCCAGGTTGATGGGATGCTTCAGCGGTATGTTCCAGATGGGGAAGGTCTCGAACTTGGCGTATCCCGCTTTGACGCCCCGGAGGTTCTCATGGTAGAGCTGGGAGAGGCAGGTGGCCATCTTGCCGCTGCCGGGCCCCGGGGCCGTGACGACCACCAGGGGCCTGGAGGTCTCGATGTAGTCGTTCTTCCCATAGCCTTCTTCGCTGACGATCAGGGGGACGTTGGAGGGGTAGCCTTCGATGGTATAGTGGAGGTACACTTTGATGTCCTGCTTCTCCAGCTTGGCCTTGAACTGTTCCGCGCTGTGCTGGCCCTGGTAATGGGTGATGACCACGCTGCCCACGTACAGGCCCCTGCCCTGGAATTCGTCCCGCAGCCGCAGGACATCCACGTCGTAGGTGATTCCCAGGTCGCCGCGGATCTTGTTCTTCTCTATGTCGGCGGCGCTGATGACGATGACTATCTCTGCGTAGTCGGAAAGCTGCATCAGCATGGCGAGCTTCGCGTCGGGCCGGAAACCGGGCAGCACCCGGGACGCGTGGTAATCATCGAACAGCTTGCCGCCGAATTCCAGATAGAGCTTGTCCCCGAATTCGGCGATGCGCCCCTTGATGTGCTCCGACTGCATTTTCAGATATTTTTCATTGTCAAAACCGATTTTCATGGTCTGCTCCGCGCCTCCTGTCTCATTTTGAAAAATACTTTTCTATTTTACCACAGATTGGGAAGCTTTGGAATGGGGAATTTGAGAAAAAAAGTTTAGAAATCTTTAAGAGTTAAATCGTTTTTTTCACATTTCTGCTATTGATTTATCATTTGGTTGTCTCTATAATGAATACGACAATCAATGCGACCCAATGCAAAAAAACGTATATCACCCGCCGGGAGAGCGGCGGGAAGGGGTCGGAGACACATACGACTGAGTGACAAGGACAGAAACGGAGCTGCTATGGACAATCAAACGAACCAATATGACAATGGCGGAGGGTACAACAACGGCGGGCGCGGCAACACGCCGGGCGGCAATGGCGGCAATGGCAACGGGAACCAGCCCCCCAAGCGGCCGAACATCATGATGATCTTGCTGGCAGCGCTGAGCACGGTGCTGCTGGTCTTCATGCTCTGGAATCTGCTGTTCGGCTCCTCCGGGAATAACCAGGAGGTCAGCTATACGAAGTTCCTGGAGCATCTGAACGGGGATGAAGTGGAGGCCGTGGAGGTGCAGAGCACCGGACAGGTGCTGTTCACCCTGAAAAAAGATGCGGAGGCCCCCAGGGAGAATCCGGCCATGCCGGGCTATCCTTTTTACGGCAATGTCAACCCCACCTACTCCACCATCATCATGGAGGACCTGGACACCCTCACTTCCCGCCTGGAGGCTCACGGCGTGGACGGAACCCGCGTGCTCAGCGACAATTCGGGGCGCATTCTGGACATTCTGCTGTACGTGGTGCTGCCCGTGCTGCTGATGTGGATTCTGCTGGGGGTAGTGTTCAAGAAGATGGGCGGCGCAGGCGGCCCTATGGGCGTGGGCAAGAGCAACGCCAAGGTCTACGTGCAGAAGGAGACGGGGGTCACCTTCAAGGATGTGGCAGGCGAGGACGAGGCCAAGGAGTCCCTGGTGGAAGTGGTGGACTTCCTCCACAATCCCGGGAAGTATTCCAAAATCGGCGCGAGGCTGCCCAAGGGCGCGCTGCTGGTGGGCCCTCCTGGAACGGGCAAGACGCTGCTGGCCAAGGCCGTGGCGGGGGAGGCCCATGTACCGTTCTTCTCCCTGACGGGCTCCGATTTCATCGAGCTGTACGTGGGCGTGGGCGCAAGCCGCGTGAGGGATCTGTTCAAGGAGGCGACCAAGAATGCCCCCTGTATCATATTCATAGACGAGATCGATGCCATCGGGCGCAGCCGTGACTCCAAATACGGCGGCGGCAACGAGGAGCGGGAGCAGACCCTGAACCAGCTGCTCTCCGAGATGGACGGTTTCGACAGCTCCAAGGGCATTTTGATATTAGGCGCGACTAACCGCCCGGAGATCCTGGACAAGGCCCTGCTGCGCCCCGGGCGCTTCGACAGGCGCATCATCGTGGATAAGCCGGACTTAAAAGGCCGCGTGGAGATATTGAAGGTTCACGCCAAGGACGTGAAGATGGACGAGACCGTGGATCTGGATGCCATCGCCTTGGCCACCAGCGGCGCGGTGGGCTCCGACCTGGCCAATATGATCAATGAGGCGGCTATCAACGCCGTGAAGGAACGCAGGGACTATGTCTGCCAGAAGGATCTGTTCGACGCGGTGGAGGTGGTGCTGGTAGGCAAGGAGAAGAAGGACCGCATCATGAGCAAGGAGGAGCGCAAGATCGTCTCCTACCATGAGGTGGGCCATGCCCTGATCAGCGCCCTGCAGAAGAACTCCGAGCCGGTGCAGAAGATTACCATCGTGCCCCGCACCATGGGGGCCCTGGGGTATGTCATGCATGTGCCGGAGGAGGAGAAGTACCTGAACACCGAGGCGGAGCTGCGGGATATGCTGGTGGGCCTGGTGGGAGGCCGCGCGGCGGAGGAAGTGGTCTTTGACACCGTCACCACCGGGGCTGCCAATGATATCGAAAAAGCGACGGATATTGCACGGAATATGGTCACGCGCTATGGCATGAGCAAGCGCTTCGGCCTGGTGGGGCTGGCCACGGTGGAGAGCCAGTACCTGGAGGGGAGGACGGCGCTGAACTGCAGCGACACCACGGCTGCGCAGATAGACGAGGAAGTGGTGGAGATTCTGAAAGAGAGCTATGACAAGGCCCTGGGGCTGCTTCGGGAGAACAGGGAGGTCATGGACAAACTGGCGGAATTCCTGATAGAGAAGGAGACCATCACCGGCAAGGAGTTCATGGAGATCTTCCGCAGGGAGAAAGGGCTGCCTGAGCCGGAGGAAAACGCAAAGGAGCAGCAGAAAGCAGGGGCACCTGCAGAGGCCGGGGACAAGGCGGCGGGAGCAGGTTCGGAAGAGGCTCAGATCCCAAAGCCGGCGGAAAGGCCGGCGGATGCGCCGGAGAGTGAGGAGGCAGCTGCTGAGAAAGCGGAGATGGCAGAGCCGGGGCCCTCGGACCGCCAGGCGGAAGACAGGGAGCGGCAAGCCGGAGAAAGCCAGGAAGCTGCCCAGGAGAAAGAACATGTGGAAGGAAGGTTTTCGAAAGGAAGAATAGATTAAATTCTTTCGTTCATTAAGTTCCTGTATCCAGCCTGCATATGTACTTGTAAGAAGCATGCTGGATACAGGAGGTGTCTCGGTAGGATGGCTGTCCGGGCTAATTGCCAATGAGGCTCTGATAGCGATTCACGTCAATTAGCGTTATAAGGACTCCCTCCTCAACTCGGGTTGCAGAGATTGTGATTGGAATCGGCGTGTTATTTCTATCCTGATACCCCGCAATCCGCCATGCGACGCTGCCGTCCTCCGCCACAGCGGATCTCGCGTTTTCCCCATAAAGAACGTCCAAATCTGCAACAACCTGTTCGAAGGAGCCTTTTAACAGAGGGTATTGCATCAGGATAAGCTGATCGTCTGCATAGCCGAGCGCCAGCCGACCTGCCGGATGTATGCCGACATTCCATTTTCCTTCATAATACTGGTACGGATAGCCTAAGGCGTCCACGCCGCTTTCTTTCAGCTTAAGGGGAGAGATTTCTGTGGCTTCGGCTTCCAGAGCCTCCTCAGGGGACATGCCCCAGGAAAAGCTGCGCATATCGAGATAGAAATTGTAGGAAACGGAAATCAGCACTACATCCGATTTCGCGTCCAGGCATGGAAAATAGTCGAAAGAGACATCGTTGTCCAGATTCCAGCCATAAAAAGAAGGATTTTCAAAGGAAGGATACGCGCTGTCTGGCTTACCGTATTTGTCGCTCAGTGTCTTGAGAAATGCTGAGCGGTCCGGATCCTGAGACGCATCTAACTGGTAATAGAGCATGCATAGTCCCTCTGCATCAAAGGATACATCCAGAAGCTGGACTTCTTTTCCGTTGAACTGTTCCACGCTGACGGAACCCTCTGCCGCTCCCGCATAATTTCTGCCGGAAGGTATATATTCCATGATTGGAATTCCCTCATCGGAATAGTATGTACTCTTCGCTCTGGCACCGGCGGCAATCATGATTTCCCGCACATCTTCCGGCGACATTCCGAAGGACAGCCCGCTTAAGTCAGCCGGATCCAGGGCAAGAGCAAGGGCTTCTTGCTGTTCCTTTCCCATGCCTCTGCCATTGAATCGAAAAAAGACAAGTGCAGTCAGAAGGACACAGACGACTGCGGCGGCTCCAGCGAGGAACGGCAGTTTTCTGCGTATCCCGGAGGCGGCCGGGGAGCTTGCGCCGGAGGGCATGCAGCGGCTGATTTCTTTGGCCTGGAAAAGCTGCCTGTAAAAAGATTCCTCCTGCCTATAGGCGTATTTACGGACGGCCTGCAGACGGTTGGCGCGCATGTGAATCCCGTCCGGTATTGTAACATTGTTCAGATAGACCAACAAGCACTCCTTCTTCCTGTCCCGGGCAAAGCTGAGCTCATCCAGGCAGTTAGCGGACGCCAGATATTCCGGCGAGAGAAAGGCGATAAAGTAATCACAGCCAATCAACTGCTGCGCAATATGTTCCGCCCATTCCGTGCCAGGATCGATTCCTTCGTCATACCATATCCGGCAGCCTTCCGCCTGCATCCGTCCGATAATCGTGAGAACCTCTGCCTTATTCCGGTGCGCATAACTGATGAAAGCGTAGGGTTCGTCTCCACGGTATGGCTGTATATTTGAATCTGTCATCATGATTTCTCCTCCTTCAGCCAGACAGATGAGTATGTGGACTATTGCCCGCTGAGAGATTGATAGCGCTCTAGGTCCATCAGTGCGATTATCACTCCTTCTGTTGAACTGGACGCTGTAATTATTATGGGAATTTCGGCAGAGGAGTCCGACTGCGCCATCATGATTCGCCAGCCAATTTCGCTGCCGTCCTCGTTCGCCTCTATCCCTTTTTCATAAAGTGCCGTCAGATCCGCAACGACAGAGTCAAAGGAAGCGCCTGCCAGGAGATACTTCATCGCGACGAGCTGGTCAGCAGCATAAATGAGCAGTGCATGATTGACAGGATTGCCGTGAACCTCCCATTCGCCCTCATAATGGCATAGGAAAAAAGATTCCTCGGGCTCGCTTTTGGCCAGGGTAAGGGGGTCGCTGCGGCCGGCTTCGGCCTCCTGGGCCTCTGCGGGGGACATGCCCCAGGTGAAATCCCGCATATCAAGGTAGGGAGCAGAAGGAATGGAAATCAATATGTTATCGCCCTCTTCTTCGTAAAAATATGCGAGAGTGACGTCGCTCTCCAAATCCCACTGGTCAAGGTCTGTATACGCTCCGATTGGTTTGCCATACTTGTCTTTCAGCTTTTGAATGGTCTCGTTGCGCTGATTGGCGGCCAGCTTGTAGTAGAACAAGGAATACAGCCCATCTGAATCAAAGCTGGCAAGCAGAGAATCGAACGCACTTCCATTGAATTCCGCTGTGCCGGGGTCATAATCCATCACCAGGATTCCTGTATCGTCATAAAATGCATCTGTTTCCGTGGCGCCTGAGGCAGCCATGATTTCCCGCACCTCACTCGGCGACATTCCGAAAGACAGCCCGCAGAGGTCAGCCGGATCTAGAATCAGCGTGAGCGCCGCCGGATATGCTGTGGTATCCGGCGGCGCTTCGCCATTCGTCTTGCTGAGGTCAGCCGAGCCTAGGCCCAGTGCTTCCTTATCTGTCCCGCTGTCGGAAAACAGAAATGGAATCAGCACAGCCAGAAGGATACAGACAGCCATGGGTACAAGGAGCAGCAGCTTCCGGCGCTTTTCGGGCGCTGACCCCAAGTGCGCGGCAGAAGATGGTCTTTCCTCGGTATCATGTCCTTTCTGGCCGTCTGGCGTCTTTTTTCCCGATTCCGGAAGGGAATCCGGCACATGGAGGGGAGCGCATCCCGGCTGGGGGGCAGAGGATGCCATGCAGCTGCTGAGTCCTTTCGCCTGGAAGAGGCGTTCGTAGAATTCCTCCTGCCCGTAGACGTATTTATGGATAGCCTGCAGGCGGTTGATGCGCATGCTGAGCCCGGCCGGCAGCGTAACATTGCTCAGATAAACCAACAGGCGGTTCTTCTCCTTGTCCCGAGCATAGTTGAGCTCATCCAGACAGTTGGCGGACGCCAGGTATTCCGGCGAGATAAACGCGATAAAATAGCCGCAGTCAGCCAGCCGTTCCGCAATATGCTCTGCCCATTCCATGCTTGAATCGGTTCTTTTGTTGTACCATATCCGGTAGCCCTCCGCCTGCATCCGTCCGATGATTTCGAGAACCTCATCCTTGTCCTGGTGCGCATAGCTGATGAAAATGAAAGATTCCCTATCGTCATCCGGCTGTGCGTTTAACCCCTCCGGTGTCATTGCGCTTCCTCCTGAATTCCAGTTCCGCATCTGCTCCGCCCAGCACTTTAGTATGGGGGGAGCAGACGCTGTTTTCAATTAGCTATTGACATTTCTTAGCTGGACTTTTGTCATGCAATATGGTCAGTGTATCGCATTGCCTCTGCCCGTAGGAGCATGGCTCCTCTCTTTGTGGGATGTTTTTTAAAAGCCGGAAGCCTGCGCCGTATGGTCGTGCAGAATGCAGATGAGTGTTCCATTCATTCCGGTTATTGCAGAGTCATTTTAACATATTTTCATATGTTCTGCAAGCCGTTTACAAGCATGGCGATATTAACGGCATATCTGCGTCTTGTGCAACGGTGGTTCATACGGTATAATATAGCTTATCAGAAGCCATGTACTTGGCTTTTGATAAAAGGCGCACCCTTTGCGCCCCGTCGGTTACAGGAAGAAGAGGAAGGGCAGCTGTTTTTCGCTTCTGAAGGCAAGGGGGAAGTGCAAAGAGAAGGAGAATGGAATGAATATGTATTTTGGAGAGGAAGAGAAGAAGCCAGGGCGATACATCCGCCGCGGGCTGGTAATGACAGGGTTGTTATGGTGTATTCTGCTGACTGGCTGCGGGAATGCGGGGAAGGATAAAGACGAGTTGGCACAGGGGGCATCCATAGTGTCTTTGGAAGCGATAAGGTTAGATGAGCCAGAAGAGAACGATAAAACGGAGAAGAACAATCAAGAAAACGACGATAAGGGAAGCGGTACGGAAGACGGCGACGGAACGGGTGGGGGCAGCGGCCCCAGGGACGACAGCCAGGAGGAAAGCAGGGAGCCGGAGGGAAATGAGACGGCTGGGACAGCCGGAAGCTCTGCCGCATCGGAACAGGAACCCTCCGATTGTCAGGTCTGTGAGAGCACGCCCCAGCCGCCTTCCGGATCGGCGGAACAGAACGGCTGCCTGGTGGTGATAGACGCGGGGCATCAGCAGAAGGGCAACAGCGAGAAGGAGCCCATCGGACCCGGAGCCACCGAGACCAAGGCCAAGGTGGCCGGGGGCACCTCCGGAGCCACCAGCGGCCTGAAAGAGTATGAGCTGACCCTGATGGTGGCCCAGAAGCTGGAGGAGGAGCTGACCGGACGGGGCTACCAGGTCATCATGGTCCGCACCACCCACGACGTGGACATGAGCAACAGCGAGCGGGCCCAGGTGGCCAATGACGCAAACGCGGATGCTTTTATACGAATCCACGCCAACGGTTCCGAGAACACTTCCGTGAACGGCGCCATGACCATCTGCCAGACTGCGGCGAACCCCTATAATGCCTCATTTTACCAGCAGAGCAAATCCCTGTCGGAAAAAGTGCTGGACGAGCTGGTGGCGGCCACGGGATGCAAGAAGCAGTATGTCTGGGAGACGGACACCATGAGCGGGATCAACTGGTGCCAGGTGCCGGTGACCATCGTGGAGATGGGCTACATGACCAATCCCACGGAGGACAGCCTGATGGCCACGGATGAATATCAGTACAAAATCGTCGAGGGAATCGCCAATGGCATCGATAAGTTTCTGGAAGTGAATCAATAAGGAGCGCGGCCATGTTCAATTTCGAAGAGGAACTGAAGAAGCTTCCCAGGGAGCCGGGAGTCTACATCATGAGAGATGACAGGGATGTCATTTTATATGTTGGCAAGGCGGTGAACCTCCACAACCGGGTGCGCTCCTATTTCCGGGAGAACATCGGCAGAGGCCCCATGATCGACAAGATGGTGTCCCTGATCGCCCGGTTCGAGTACATCGTCACGGATTCCGAGCTGGAAGCCCTTGTGCTGGAGAACAACCTGATCAAAGAGAATTCTCCGAAATACAATACTCTGCTGAAAGATGATAAGACTTATCCTTATATCAAGGTGACGCTGGGGGAGGACTATCCCAGGGTGCAGTTCTCCCGCACCATGAAGAAGGACAAGTCCAAATATTTCGGCCCCTATACCAGCGCCGCCGCGGTGAAGGATACCATAGAGCTGCTGAACAAGCTTTATCGCCTGCGGACCTGCAGCCGCAGCCTGCCCAGGGACATAGGCCTGGACAGGCCCTGCCTGAACTACCACATCAAACAGTGCCTTGCGCCCTGCCAGGGATATGTCAGCAAAGAGCAGTACCGGGAGCAGGTGGCCCAGGCGCTGGAATTTCTGAACGGCAATTATCAGACGATTCTGAAGGATCTGGAGACGAAGATGAAGGCCGCGGCAGAGGAGCTGGACTTCGAGACTGCCGCAGGCTACCGGGACTTATACAACAGCGTGAAGCAGGTGGCCCAGAAGCAGAAAATCACGGAGGGCGTGGGAGAAGACAAGGACGTAATCGCTCTGTACCGGGACGAGCGGGAGGCCGTGGTGCAGGTGTTCTTCGTCCGGGACGGCAAGCTGATCGGAAGGGAACATTATTACATGACCAACGTGACCTCCGACGACAAGGCGGAAATCCTGGAGACTTTCGTCAAACAGTTCTACGCGGGCACGCCCTTCATCCCCAGGGAGCTGATGCTGCAGCAGGAGATCGGGGACAGGGAGCTGATCGAGAAATGGCTCACCGGGCGAAAAGGCAGCCGGGTGTATCTGCGGGTGCCCAAAATCGGCGCCAAGGAGAAGCTGGTGGAGCTGGCCGCCCAGAATGCCAGGCATATCCTGGAACAGGACAGAGAGCGCCTGAAACGTGAGGAGGGCCGCACCATCGGCGCGGTGAAAGAGATAGCCGGGCTGCTGGGGCTGAAGCAGATCGAGCGGATGGAGGCCTTCGACATCTCCAACATCAACGGCTTCGAGAATGTGGGATCTATGATCGTATTCGAAAAGGGAAAGCCAAAGCCCAGCGACTACCGGAAGTTCCGCATCAAGACCGTGTCCGGCCCCGACGACTACGCCTGCATGAGAGAGGTGCTGACCAGGCGCTTCCGCCACGGCATGGAGGAGAGCAGGGAACTGGCGGAGAAGGAGCTGGACGCGGCCTTCGGCAGCTTCACCAGGTTCCCGGACCTGCTGATGATGGACGGCGGCAGAGGCCAGGTGAACATCGCTCTGTCCGTCCTGGAGGAGCTCCGTCTGCCTATTCCGGTCTGCGGCATGGTAAAAGACGACAACCACCGCACCAGGGGCCTGTATTTCAACAATGTGGAACTGCCCATAGACACCCGCTCGGAAGGGTTCAAGCTGGTCACCAGGATCCAGGACGAGGCCCACCGCTTCGCCATCGAGTACCACCGCTCCCTGCGCAGCAAGGCCCAGGTGAAATCCGTCCTGGACGACATCCCCGGCGTAGGCCCGGCCAGAAGGAAAGCGCTGATGCGGGGCTTTCAGTCCATCGAGGAGATCAAGGCGGCCTCCGTGGAAGAACTGGCGGCCCTGCCCGAAATCAACCGCCGGGCGGCGGAGGCCATCTACGGATATTTCCATGGGAAAAAGTGAAAATTCTTTTCTCACGAAATGACTTCACATTATGATTCCATTGTGATACAATCAAAAGAAAAAGCGGAGAGAACCATTCCGGAAGGAGACGAAAGAGCATGGAAAGTGTCAGATTGACCCGACTGATTGAGAAAATGAAACTGGAGAACCTCACGCCGGAGATCGACGTGACAGACATCCGCCTGACCCAGCCGGAGATCAACCGCCCTGCCCTGCAGCTGACAGGGTATTTCGAGCATTTCGACGCCGCCAGGCTCCAGATCATCGGCTTCGTGGAACATACTTACATGGAGGGCCTCTCCGATGAGCGAAAAAGGGAAATCTATAACGAGTTCATGGAATATGATGTGTCGGCCGTGGTGTTCTGCCGGGAGCTGAAGCCGGATCCGATTTTCATGGAGGCGGCCCTGACCCACAGGATTCCGCTTCTGTCCACCAAGAAGACCACATCCATCTTCATGGCGGAGTCGATCAGGTGGCTGAACGTGAAGCTGGCCCCCTGCATCTCCGTGCACGGGGTGCTGGTGGACGTCTACGGGGAGGGCCTGCTGATCACAGGGGAGAGCGGAATCGGCAAGTCCGAGGCGGCGCTGGAGCTGATCCGGAGAGGGCACCGGCTGGTCACGGACGATGTGGTGGAGATTCGGAAGGTAAGCGACGACAGCCTTGTAGGCTCCGCGCCCAATATGCTCAAGCATCTGATCGAACTGCGGGGCATCGGGGTAGTGGACGTGAAAGCCCTGTTCGGCGCGTCCTCCGTCATGGACACCCAGAACATAGACCTTGTGATCCGCCTGGAGGACTGGGACAGGGACAAGGAGTACGACAGGCTGGGCCTGGAGGAGAATTACACAGAGTACCTGGGCAATAAGGTGGTCTGCTACAACATCCCCATCCGCCCGGGCCGGAATCTGGCGGTGATCTGCGAATCCGCCGCCGTGAACCATCGCCAGAAGAAGATGGGCTACAATGCCGCCCAGGAGCTTTACACCCGGGTACAGAATTCCTTTGCCAGGGGAAGGGACGAGGAAGAGTGGTAGGCATGGAAATAGCGAGTACAGAGAGGAAAGAAAGGATCGGGAAACGTATGAGCAAGTATGCATTTGGAGTGGACGTGGGCGGCACTACCGTGAAGCTGGGCCTGTTTGACACACAGGGCGGCCTTCTGGACAAATGGGAGATCCCCACGGTGACGGAGAACCATGGAGGGGCCATCCTTCCGGATGTGGCCAGGAGCATATGGGCCAAGATGGAGGAGAAGGGCATCCCGGAGGCGGATGTGGCGGGAATCGGCATAGGCGTGCCGGGGCCTGTGGACCGCAACGGCTGCCTGGTGGGCAGGGCCGTGAACCTGGGCTGGGAATCCTTTGACATACCAAAGACGCTGGGCGCATATATTAAGGTACCGGTGAAAGCAGCCAACGACGCCAATGTGGCCGCTTTCGGCGAGCTGTGGCAGGGCGGCGGCAAGGGCTATGAGAATCTGGTGGCCGTGACCCTGGGGACAGGCGTGGGCGGCGGCATCATCGTGGACGGAAAGCTGCTGGCGGGAGCCACGGGGGCCGGCGGCGAGATTGGCCATCTCCATGTGCAGGACGGCGAGAGCGAGAGCTGCAACTGCGGGAACAAAGGCTGCCTGGAGCAGTATGCTTCCGCCACGGGCATCGTGCGCCTGGCGAAGCGCCGCCTGGGGGAGGATCAGAAGGAAAGCGTCCTGCGGGAGGGCGAGATTTCCGCCAAGTCGGTGTTCGACGCCGTGAAGGCAGGGGACAGCGTGGCGGTGGAAATCGCGGAGCGCTTCGGGGATTTCCTGGGCAAGGGCCTGGCGGTGGTGGCCGCGGTGGTGAACCCGGAGGTGTTCGTTATCGGCGGCGGCGTGTCAAAGGCAGGGGAGATTCTGCTGACGTTCGTTGAGCCTAACTTCCGGAAGCATGCCTTCCCCCAGTGCCGTGAGGCGAAATTCGTCCTGGCCAGGCTCGGAAATGATGCCGGCATCTATGGCGCGGCGGCCTTGGTCCTGCGCTGAACATATTTAAGAAAAGGGAAGTCAGAGAATGATCAGTGGAGCAGTGGTTGAAGCATTGGAAAGATACGTGCCCCGGGACAACATCCGCTTGCAGGAGCCCATGGCAGGCCATACCACCTTTCGGATAGGGGGGCCTGCGGACTGTTTTCTGCAGCTGGAGGACGAGGAACAGCTTAGGAAAGTGCGGCGGTATCTGGACCTGGCGGGGGTGCCGTTCTTTGTGCTGGGGAACGGCAGCAATCTGCTGGTGGACGACGCCGGCTATCGGGGCGTCATTCTGCAGATTGGGACGAAGATGAGCGATATCTCCGTGCAGGGATGCCATATCATCGCTAAGGCGGGGGCCACCCTGAGGCAGGTGGCCGCCGCGGCCCTGGAGCACGGCCTGACGGGATTCGAGTTCGCCGCGGGCATTCCGGGGACGGTGGGCGGCGGCGTGGTCATGAACGCCGGGGCCTACGGAGGAGAGATGAGCCAGGTGGTGACTCAGGTGCGGGTGGTGAGCCGCGAGGGCGAGGTCATGGAGCTGGACAACAGCACCATGGAATTCGGCTACCGCACCAGCGTCATCCGGCACGGTTCCTTTACGGTGACGGAAGTGACCTTCTGCCTGGAACTGGGGGACAGAGAGGCCATCCGCGCCAGGATGGAGGATTTGGCGGCCAGGCGGCGGGAGAAGCAGCCCCTGGAATACCCCAGCGCCGGCAGCACTTTCAAGCGCCCGGAGGGGCATTTTGCGGGACAGCTGATCATGGAAGCGGGATTCGCCGGATACCAGATTGGCGGGGCCAGGGTGTCCGAAAAGCACTGCGGCTTCCTCATCAATGCCGGAAATGCCACCGCCCGGGACGTGCGTGCGCTCATCGGCGAGATCCAGGAGAGGGTGAAGGAGCGCTTCCGTGTGGAGCTGGAGACAGAAGTTGTATTTTTAGGGTAAGGAATGGACTTGAGATAACTTGTTCAGCAGTCAGTACAAGTTATCTTGCGACAGTTCCTAATGCATGGGTGTGGATATGAGATTCGTTGTGGTTACGGGAATGAGCGGCGGCGGCAAGAGCACCGCCCTGAAGATGCTGGAGGATGCCGGATTCTACTGCGTGGACAATCTGCCGGTCTCTCTGGTGGAGAAATTCGTGGAGCTGGTCTCCATGCCGGGCAGCGAGGTCAGCAAGGTGGCTCTGGGGCTGGACGTGCGCTCTGACCAGTCCTTCCGGGATGCCACCAGGGTTCTGGAGAAGCTGAAAAGTGCGGGCTACAAACTGGAGATTCTGTTCATGGACGCGGACGAGGATGTCCTGATCAAACGGTACAAGGAGACCAGGCGCGTCCATCCCCTTGCGGTGGACAAGCGGGTGGAGGACGGCGTCCGGGCAGAGCGCAAGGTGCTTGAGAATATCCGGTGTCATGCCGATTATGTCATTGACACTTCCAACCTGCTCACAAGAGAGCTGAAAGAGGAGCTGGACCGCATTTTCGTGGAGAACGCAGAATACAACAGTCTCATGGTGACAGTGATGTCCTTTGGGTTCAAGCACGGCATACCGGCGGACGCGGATCTGGTGTTCGATGTGCGATTTCTGCCGAACCCGTTTTATATAGAGGAACTGAAATGCAAGACAGGGAATGACAAAGAAGTGCAGGATTATGTCTTAAGCTTTGAAGAGGCGGGATGCTTCATGGATAAGCTCACGGATATGATTCAGTTCCTGATTCCCAATTATGTGAAAGAGGGTAAGAACCGCCTGGTGATTGCAATCGGCTGCACCGGGGGCAAACACCGCAGCGTCACCCTCGCCAATGTGCTTTATGAACGCATGAAGGACAGGGGAAAGTACGGCGTGAAACGGTACCACCGGGACGTGGGCCGACAGGGAAAATGAGAGAAATCCAGAGCCCGTTTCGGAGGGCGGACGGGAGGGGCATATGTCGTTTTCCGGTGAGGTGAAGAAGGAACTGGCCAAGCGGATTAGCCCGGCCAGGCACTGCCAGATTGCCGAATTGGCCGCGCTCATGAATTTATGCGGCGTATATGGTATGACGACTTCGCGCCATGGGGAAAATGAGGGGGCAGAGGGTGGTTTTACCCTCGGTTTCCAGACAGAAAATGAAGCTGTCGTCAGAAAAGGCTTTACATTGTTGAAAAAAACATATAATATAGAGACGGGTACTGCGCTGAAGGAGCGGGAGATGCAGGAGCTGTTGGCGAAGGTGGGAGACCTGGAGCGTCCGGTGAGCCCCCTTCTGCTGAAGAACGCCTGCTGCAGAAGAGCATTCCTGAGAGGGGCGTTCCTGGCGGTGGGTTCCATGAGCGACCCGGCCAAGGGATACCATCTGGAGTTCGACTGCAGCGACGGGGCCAGGGCGGAGCAGGTGCAGGAGCTGATCAAAGGCTTCGGAATCGAGTCGAAGGTCATCCTCCGGAAAAAATATCATGTGGTCTACCTGAAAGAGGGCTCCGGGATCGTGGATCTGCTGAATGTGTTCGAAGCTCCTGTTTCGCTGATGAATCTGGAGAATCTCCGCATCCTGAAGGAAATGCGCAATTCCGTCAACCGACGCGTGAACTGCGAGACTGCCAACATAGCCAAGACCGTGAACGCGGCCGCGAGGCAGGTGGAGGACATCGAGTATCTGGGGGAGCACTACGGCTTCCAGAATCTGCCGGAGCCCCTGCGGGAGATGGCAGAGATCCGATTGGAATATCCGGACATGCCCTTGAAGGAGCTGGGAGAGCATTTCGACCCGCCTCTGGGGAAATCCGGAGTAAACCATAGACTGCGCAAGCTCAGTGAGCTGGCAGAAAAAATAAGGCCATAGGCAAAGCGCGCAAGGCCCCCGGGGCTGAGGCGCGGAAACGGAACCATGAAACAGCATCTGCCTGAACGAGGCCCGGAGCATTTCCGGGCACATGCGCTTTGCGGCCGGAAATGCCCTGCCTGCGGTATCGGGCGGGCAGATGTGGAACCAAAATTAGGAGGAAGAGAGATGAAAAAGAAAAATATCAGTATCAGTCTGGAAGGAGAGCAGATGGCCAGACATATTGCCATGCTGGTCCAAAAGGCCAGCAAATATGAGAGCTCCATCTATATCCAGTCCGGGGACAAGAGGGTGAATGCCAAGAGCATCATGGGCATGATGACCCTGGGGATGGATTTGAGCGAGGATTTGGAGATTTCCGCCGAGGGGGCCGACGAGGAGATGGCGCTGGACGGGATCACGGATTTTTTGACCGGTGAGGAATAAGAACACAGAGTATGAACAAGAAACTGCTTTTTGTATACAATCCCAAAGCCGGCAAGGCCCAGATCAGGAACAAGCTGGCGGATATACTGGATGTTTTTACAAAAGAGGGGTATGAGTGCACGGTGGTGCCCACACAGAAGAGAGGGGATGCCAGGACAGTGGTGGCCGCCCGACATGACGGGTACGACCTTGTGGTATGCAGCGGCGGTGACGGTACGCTGGACGAGGTGGTGACCGGAATGATCCAGAGCGGATTCCGGACTTCCATCGGCTATATCCCGGCGGGGAGCACCAACGATTTCGGCGGGAGCATCTCTCTGCCGAAGCATATGGTGCGGGCGGCCCAGACCGCGGTGACGGGCAGGGACTTCCAATGCGACATCGGTTCGTTCTGCCATGAGGACGGGGAGGATGTGTTCGTATACATTGCCGCGTTCGGGCTTTTCACGGATGTGTCCTATGAGACGGGGCAGGAGATGAAGAATGTGCTGGGGCATATGGCCTATCTCCTGGAGGGCATGAAGCGCCTGCCGTCCATACGATCCTTTTCCATGAAGGTGAGCTGGGACGGGAACGAGTTGGAGGACGATTTCATATTCGGCATGGTCACCAACTCCTTTTCCGTGGGCGGGTTCAAGAACATCACGGGCAGGAACGTGAAGCTGGACGACGGCCTGTTCGAGGTCACATTGATCCGGAGGCCCAAGAATCCCATTGAACTGAACAATATCATAGTGTCCCTGCTGAACCGGGACATCGACACGGGTGCAATGTACTGCTTCCGCACGGCGAATCTGCGGCTGGAGTCCGCAGAGCCGGTGGCATGGACGCGGGACGGCGAAAACGGCGGCAGCCATACAAAAGTAGAGATACGGAATGTATGTAAGGGGATAGACATCAGGATAAAGCCGCTTTCCAAATAGATGAAATGAGCACTGAGAGAAAGATAGCAAGGCAACAGCTATAAATAAAAAACGGAGGTAAGGTATCATGTTAGTTTCAGCAACAGAAATGTTGAAGAAGGCCAAAGCAGGCCATTACGCAGTAGGGCAGTTCAATATCAATAATCTGGAGTGGACCAAGTCCATCCTGTTGACTGCGAAAGAGTGCAAGTCCCCTGTCATTCTCGGCGTGTCCGAGGGCGCAGGCAAGTATATGGGCGGCTATCATGCGGTAGTGGGCATGGTGAACGGCCTGCTGAAGGATCTGGACATCGATGTGCCGGTGGCGCTCCATCTGGACCACGGCTCCTATGAGCACTGCTATAAGTGCATCGAGGCCGGATTCTCTTCCGTCATGTTCGACGGCTCCCACTATCCCATCGATGAGAACGTGGCGAAGACCACCGAGCTGGTGGCAGCGGCACACGGCAAGGGAATCTCCATCGAGGCTGAGGTGGGCTCCATCGGCGGAGAGGAAGACGGCGTCGTAGGCATGGGCGAGTGCGCAGACCCCAAGGAGTGCAAGGCCATCGCTGACCTGGGCGTAGACTTCCTGGCCGCGGGCATCGGCAACATCCACGGCAAATATCCCGAGAACTGGAAGGGCTTAAGCTTCGAGACCCTGGACGCCGTACAGCAGCTCACCGGCGAGCTTCCCCTGGTGCTCCACGGCGGCACGGGCATCCCGGCCGACATGATCCAGAAGGCCATCAGCCTTGGCGTGGCCAAGATCAACGTGAACACCGAGTGCCAGCTCTCCTTCGCTGCCGCTACCCGCAAGTACATCGAAGAGGGCAAGGACCAGCAGGGCAAGGGATTCGATCCCCGCAAGCTCCTGGCGCCCGGCGCGGAGGCCATCAAGGCTACCGTGAAGGAGAAGATGGAGCTGTTCGGTTCTGTCGGAAAAGCATAAGAAAACCTGTCATCTGGGAAAGGGGCTGCCTCGGCAGTCCCTTTTTGCGCGATTCATATTTTGTTAACAAATCATTCAATGAATCTTTTAAAACGCAACATTCTTTAGACATTTCTTTTGCTTATACTAATACTTGTAACAAGGCAAGGTGCTACTGCCAGCCACAGCTTACGAAATAACTTTTTCATAATTAAGCCAAGGGATGAAAGTCCCTTGGCATCCTCCCTTTTCAGGGGCATAAATCACGTATGCCATATCAGAGATGCCGCCAGCGCCGAATCCGGCAAAAAGAGATTGAAATTTGTGCCGGATTATATTATCCTAGAGGTATCGGTAAAGGATGCGGACTCATGCAACCAATCCATTTTACACGGAAAAGAAAGGAAGAGAGAAATGAGAGTACTGATGTTCGACATTGATACGCTGCGGGCGGATCACATGGGCTGCTACGGGTACGGAAGGGACACCACGCCCGTGATGGACCAGATTGCGGAAGAAGGCGTGCGGTTTGACAACTATTACTGTCCCAATGCCCCCTGTCTGCCCTCCCGGGCCTCCATGATCAGCGGCCTGTACGGCATACATAACGGAGTGGTGGGGCACGGAGGGACCGCGGCGGACATGAGGCTGCAGGGGACCACAAGGCATTTCACGGACGACATGTCGGAGAACAGCCTGTTCATGCAGTTCCGCCGGGCGGGGATGCACACGGTATCCTTCTCCACCTTTGCGGAGCGCCACGGCGCCTGGTGGTTCAACGCCGGCTTCAACGAGTGCCACAATGTGGGGTACCGGGGCGGGGAATCCGCGGAGCTGGTGACGCCCAGGGTGCTGGAGTGGCTGGAGAAGAACGGGAACAAGGACAACTGGATGATGCATGTGCATTACTGGGATCCCCATACGCCTTATCGGACACCTGTTGACTACAAGGCTCCCTTCGAAGGAGAGCCTTTGCCGGACGACTGGATCACAGAGGACATCTTTGCGGAGCATCTGCGCCATATAGGCCCTCACGGCGCCAATGAGATCAACATGTGGAATGACATGCATTACGATTCCTGTCCGAAGCATCCCGGCAGGCTGAACAATCTGGCGGAGGCCAAGGAGTTCCTCCATCAGTACGACAACGGCATCCGCTACACGGACGACCACATCGGCATGATCATAAGCTGGCTGAAGGAGAACGGGCTGTATGACGATGACCTGGCCATTATCATCACCGCGGACCACGGGGAGGACATAGGGGAGTTCGGCGTCTATGCCGAGCACGGCATGGCGGACGAGCCTGTGTGCCGTATCCCTCTGATCGTCCGCTGGCCTGGTATGCGCAGGGGAGAGGTAGTGAAGGGATTCTACGACAATACGGATTTGGCTCCCACGGTACAGGAACTGCTGGGGACTGGCATGTTCGCGCCGGACCGTTACCGCTATGACGGGGTTTCCTTCGCGGCGGCCCTCCGGGACGGGACGGACTGCTCCAAGCCCTATGTGGTGCTGACCCAGTGCGCCCATGTATGCCAGCGCAGCGCGCGCTTTGACGATTATGTGTATATCCGCACGGTGCACGGCGGGTACCACCTGCTCCCGGAGGAGATGCTGTTCAATGTGGTGGAAGACCCTCATGAGCAGCACAATCTGGCAAAGGAGCATCCGGAGCTCTGCGCGAAGGGGGCCAAGATGATTCTGGACTGGAACGATGCCATGATGAAGACCTCCCGCTACGATGTGGATCCTATGTGGACTGTCATGCGGGAGGGAGGCCCCGAGCACTGCAGAGGAGCGCTTCAGGCGTATATGAAGCGGCTGGAGGGCACTGACCGGGAATACGGCATCGAACTGCTGAAAGAGCAGTATGGGGACGAGCCGTAACGCTGTATTGCGGGATGCCCTGTGAAAAAAGAACAGCATGATGCGAAGCTATCATAAAAGCTCCCGTTGTCCGTTTTGGACCGGGAGCTTTTGGATTGTGTCTTCGGAAGGAATCATCTTCGCTGCAGCATCCGGGCAATCTCCAGCATCCGGGGCATGCAGGCGTCATAGAACATCCGATAGGACCGGCAGAAATAGTTCTCCTGTCCCGGCTGGTCCCTGTGCCTTCGGCAGCCGCCCCGGCAGACCGGATGGTACTGGCACTGCCTGCACTCCGGCGTATGGTTGAAGGAGGTCTCCACGAAGCGTAGCTCCTTCCGGCGCTCGGCAAGGGCTTCGAAGCCGTCCTCCCGCAGGTTCCCCAGGCGATACTGGTCCAGCACATAGAAGTCGCAGGGGTACACGCTTCCGTCGGCCTCCACCACGCTCTGGTGGCTGCAGGTGCCCCGCTGTTCGCAGGACTCCGGCACATGGCCCATAAGGATGCCGATGGCATTCTCGAACTGGCGGATATAAGGGGCTTTCCCCTCTCTGAAATCCAGGTACCATAAGTCGAACAGGTCAATCAGGAACCGGCCGTAGGCCTCGGGCAGAAGAGAATATTCCTGCTTTCCGGGCTCCTCCCCCAAGGGGTCCAGGCATGCGATATACTGCTGCCAGCGAAATCCCAGCTTGCGGTACTGCTCATAAATATGGCGTATCTTCGGCGCGGTCCTCCTGTTGACCACGGTCAGCACGTTGAAGTCCACACCGGCGGCTTCCAGCATTTTAGCGGCCTCCAGTATTTTCAGATAGGTTCCCGCCCCCGCCGCGTCCCTTCGGTAGGCGTCATGGGTGGCAAGGGTCCCGTCGATGGACAGGCCCAACAGGAAATGATGGCGGGCGAAGAAACGGCACCACTCCGGATTCAGACCATAGCCGTTGGTCTGCAGCGAGTGGGAGATTCGGACATGGTTCACATTGTACCGGGCCTCCAGCTCCAGGCATTTTTCAAAGAAGGGAAGCCCCGCCAGGGTGGGCTCGCCGCCTTGGAAGGCCAGGGTGCATTCCCCTTCCGCAAAGCGCAGGATTTCCCGGATCGTGCATTCCAGCGTCTCCTCCGTCATGATTCCGTAGGAACCCTGTCCCCGCTTCCCCATCTCGTCCGCGTAGAAACAATATCCGCAGCGCATATTGCACAGCCCAGACGCGGGCTTGATCATCACACATACCGGCGGCATCTCTCTCCTCCTTCTGACTGAAAACAATATCCTCCCGAAATCCGTTGGTCAATTCCCCCGTTTTTCCGGGCGAAGGCGCGCATGTCGTCATGCGGACGGCAGACCCCGCAGCGCCTCCACGATCAGTTCCGCCGCCCCGCAGCAAAACATCACCAGGATGGGCTTTTTCTTCCAGACGCGCAGCGCCAGAAAGGCCGCCAGGAAGATGCCGCACTCCGCCCACTGTAGATGGGAGAGGGACGCTTCCCCGCCCCCGAAAGCCACCAGCTGTAGGATGCTCAGCCCGGCTGCCCCAATCAGCGCCACCACTGCCGGACGGAGGCTGCCCAGCACGCTTTGCATGGCGGACACTTTTTTATACCTGTAATAGAGGAAGGCGAGAAAGGACACGATGAAGCAGGAGGGGAGGATGCAGCCGAAGGTGGCGATCAGCGCCCCGGGGATTCCGGCGATGCGGATGCCCACGAAAGTGGCGGAATTCACCGCGATAGGCCCCGGCGTCATCTCCGCGATGGTGATCAGGTCCGTGAACTCGCCCATGGTAAGCCACTGATACTGGTTCACCACCTGGCTCTGTATCAAAGGCAGGGCCGCGTATCCCCCGCCGATGCTGAACATTCCCACCTGTAAAAAACTCAAGAATAACTGCAGATAAATCATGTCTCCCCCCCTATGCCTGCGGTCCCGACGCGCGGTGCTTCCACAGTTCCGTGCAGATGCCCACCGCAGCCGCCGCGAGAATGATGAATATCACGTTCACGTTCCACACAAAGGTGGCCAGAAAGGCCGCCGCCATCACCGCGATATGGACCCAGCTGCGCTTTTTCAGCACTCCCGCCCCCAGGCTGCACACCACGTCCAGAATCACGGCAGCCACGCCGGCCTGCATCCCTTTCAGGAACAGGGCGACATAGAGGTTGGCGGCAAAGGCGGCGTAGAAGAAGGAAATCACCGACAGCAGCGTCACCGGCGGGATAATGGTGCCCAGCACTGCCGTCAGCATCCCGGCGAAGCCTCCCATGCGCCAGCCCACCAGGATAGCGGCGTTCACCGCAATGGCCCCCGGTGAGGACTGGGCCAGCGCCGCCAGATCCAGCATCTCCTCCTCCCCGAGCCAGTGGTACTCGTCCACGAATTTCTTCTTCATGAAAGTGATTATGACAAAGCCGCCCCCAAAAGTGAAGGCACTGATATATAAGGTGCTCATGAATAACTGGAGCAGCAATTTCCTTTTTTCCGGTGCGGCAGTTTTTTTCTTCTCCATTTGTGCCCGTCCCTGTCAATGTTTGTCATCGTATACATTTACCTTATCATACTGTAATATCTGTTTCAAGGGGTAAAATAAAGAATCTGAGCTTTCTACGGAAGAGGGACAGCAGCTGGGAGGCCATATGAGGCTGGCGCGGGTAAGGAATTGTCTACAAATAACTGCTGCAAGTTTATGGCAATTTTTATTGTATTTCCGGGCTTTTGCCTGAAGCAATTGCAGCAGTTATTTTCCGACAATTCCTAAGGCGGAAGCGTCCATAAAAGGGAGGATGCCAAGAGGCTTTCACCCCTTGGCATTATTATGAAAAAGTTATTTAGTAAACAGTATCATGTCTGTTTTCTGTAAAGCGTCTGCGTCATCGACTAAATATAGTATATAAGAGAGAAATGTCTAAACAATGTTATTTCATTGAAGAAAAATTGAATGAATTATAAACAAAATATGAACAGCGGAAACGGATTTTGATATGTCAAGTGATCTGCACAAAGGCGTGCACAAAATGCTGATTTAGTATTGCGATTTGTATATAAATAGTGTATAAAGAGGATAAGGCATATGGAGGCCTGTCGGATTCGCGCATCCGTATTTCAGGAGCGGGGAGCGGGATAGAGAGGAAAGGAAAAAGGAGACAGAAAAAATGAGCAAAACAAAGGTAGCGGTAATCGGAACAGGCGCAATTTCCAATGAGCATATCAATGCTTATCTGAAGAACCCGGATGTGGAGCTGTATGCGTTCTGCGATATCGTGGAAGAGCGCGTCAAGATGATGGGGGAGAAATACGGCGTCACCCGGCTGTACACGGACAAGGACGTCATGCTGAAGGAGCTGCCGGAGATCGAAGCGGTGAGCGTCTGCACCTGGAACAGCGCCCATGCGCCCTGTGCCATAGCAGCCCTGAACGCGGGATGCCATGTCATCTGTGAGAAGCCCATGGCCGCCAACGCGAAAGAGGCCCGGGAGATGAAAGAGGCTGCCGACAGGAACGGCAAGCTTCTGATGGTGGGCTTTGTGCGCCGTTACGGCAACGATTGCGCCATTGTCAGCGATTATATCAAGAACGGATATTTCGGAGAGCTCTATTACGGAAAGGCTACATATCTGCGCCGCAACGGCTGCCCGGGAGGGTGGTTCGGGGACAAGTCCCGTTCGGCGGGCGGCCCCCTGATCGACCTGGGCGTCCATGTGATCGACCTGACCCGTTATCTCTGCGGCAACCCCAAGCCCGTGTCCGTGTACGGCGCCACCTTCGACAAGCTGAAGAACCGTCCCGACGTGAAAGGTTCCGCCGGCGGATACGTCTCTGCCGGGAAGTCGGAGAGCGACATCTTCGATGTGGAGGATCTGGCAACGGCGATGATTCGATACGACAATGGCGTAGTCATATCCGTGGAAGCGTCCTTCAGCCTGAACATCAAGCAGGATGTGGGCAGCATCGAGCTGTTCGGCACCAAGGCCGGCGCGAAGCTGGATCCGGAGCTGGAGATCTACACAGAGCTCAACGGCTATCTGTCCAATGTCCAGCTGACGATTCCCACCGCCCTGAGCTTCGACGGACTGTTCGCCAACGAGATCAACCATTTCGTGGACTGTGTGCGCAATGGGACCACATGCAAATCTCCCGCGGAGGACGGCATCACGCTGATGGAGATCCTGGATGCCATCTACCTTTCCGCCCGGACGGGACATGAGGTGATTCTGTAAGCAGTTTTGCCGGACAGCCCGCCTGGACGAAACATATTTTCGGGCGGGCAGAAATCGGGGAGCACAGCTTTGAGATGGAGGCGGACGAGAGCTTCCGGACCCATGCCTCCCCGGTGACCTTCGACGACCTTCGGATGGGATGCCGTTATGATGCCAGGCTTGAGATTCCCGGCTGGTGCGAGAAAGGGTTCGACGACAGCGGCTGGAAGCCGGCCCTGAGAGAGAAGGCCCCGAAGGGAAAGGCGAAGCTCTGCAAGGCCGACCCTATCGTGTGCTCGGAGAAGCTGACGCCGGTGGAAGTGAAGCATTATGACAGGCTGCCCTTCTGCTATGAGAACACGTCCCCGGACGCGGCGCCCATGGAGTCTACCTACAGGGACAATGTGTATGTCTATGATTTCGGCGCCGCTGGTGCTCACCGACAGCGCCGTGATACATGACATTGCCGGGAAAGCCGCTTTCCTGTTCGGTGAGATCGGCTGCAAGGCAGAGCGGGAGTATGTGCTGGCGCTGGCCGCTGAATTCAAGGGCTATTACGACAGCAGATTCGGCAGATTGTGGGCAAGATGGGAGCGCAGGGACGGCGGCGTCCGGCTGGAGGTGGACATTCCCGCGGGAATGAAGGGACGCCTGGTGGCGGAGAGCGGATGGCAGCTGGAAAACGGCGGAACGGAACTGGATTTGCCGGTGGGTAGGCAGACCATTCTGCTTTCCCGCAGCAGAGGATAGGAAAGAGGAGCGGTGGAGAACCTTTTGGCCGGGCACCGGCGGAGACGAAATCGTACTGTCGGTTGGTCTGCGGCGGCTGATGGGGAGGAGGAACGGCCGGTCTGTCTTGCGAGGAAGAACGGAGGGATATGTGCAATGGGAATCACTGCTTATGGCAGCCTGTTTTCGTAAGGAATTGTCTACAAATAACTGATGCAAGTTTATAGCCGTTTTCGTTGT
>CAJUFI010000035.1 GCA_910585665.1 uncultured Acetatifactor sp.
TCGTATGCGAACCTGGCAAGCAAGCTTCGTATGCGAACCTGGCAAGCAAGCTTCGCATGCCAACCCAGCAAGCGCGTTTCGTATGCGATAAGGGGCCGGCTGCACACGAACCGCAAGGCATGCGGTTTGGCCCGCGGCTGTCTCTGCGCGGATTGCCGCAGGCCGGATACAGGACTTTCACAACAAAACGCGCCAAATGGGAACGATGAAATTCGTCCCCATTTTTCCCCGCATATTCTTACTTTTCATACATATCGGCGTAATATTTCTGGTAATCGCCGCTGGTCACGTTCCGCATCCACTCCTCATGTTCGAAGAACCACTGGATGGTCCTGCGGATGCCCTCCTTGAACATGGTCTCCGGATACCAACCGATTTCCGCCTTGATCTTGTCAGGGGCGATGGCGTATCTGCGGTCATGTCCTTTCCGGTCCTCCACGTAACTGATCAAGTCCGCGGACACATGCGCCTTTCTGGGGTCATCGTCCGGCAGCATTTCCTGCAGCGTCTCCAGGATGATGTGGATGATCTCGATATTCTGTTTCTCATTGTGCCCGCCTATGTTATAGGTCTCGAACAGCTTTCCCTGCTCCTGCACCATGTCTATGGCCTTGGCGTGATCCTCCACGTAGAGCCAGTCCCTGACATTTTTGCCGTCCCCGTACACGGGAAGCTTCTTGCCCTGAAGGGCGTTGTTGATGATCAGCGGAATCAGCTTTTCCGGGAACTGATAGGGGCCGTAGTTGTTGGAGCAGTTGGTGATGTTGGCCGGGAAGTGATAGGTGTCCATGTAGGACTTCACCAGCATGTCCGATGCCGCCTTGCTGGCGGAATAAGGGCTGTGGGGGTCGTAGGGCGTGGTCTCATAGAAGAAGGCATTGTCGTCATCCGGCAGGGAGCCGTACACCTCGTCCGTGGATACATGGAGGAATTTCTTGCCCTCCCGGAAGCTTCCGTCCGGCAGCTCCCAGGCCGCCTTCGCGCAGTTGAGCATCACGGCGGTGCCCAGGACGTTAGTCTGGACGAACACCTCCGGATTCCTGATGCTTCTGTCCACATGGCTCTCCGCCGCGAAATGAACCACCCGATCGATCTCGTTCTCGGCGAATATCCGTGAGACGGCCTCCTTGTCGCAGATGTCCGCCCTGACGAAAGTGTAGTTGGGACGGTCCGCCACGTCCTTCAGGTTCTCCAGATTGCCGGCGTATGTCAGCAGGTCCACGTTGATGATACGGATGTCGTCGCCGTATTTCCGGAACATATAATGGATATAATTGGAGCCGATGAACCCGGCGCCGCCTGTCACAAGATAAGTACGCATGCTCTACTCCTCACTGTATATGATATTGAATGTCACTCTTAGGAATTGTCGGAAAATAACTGCTGCAATTGCTTCAGGCAAAAGCCCGGAAATACAATAAAAATTGCCATAAACTTGCAGCAGTTATTTGTAGACACTTCCTTAGTATGGCAAAAAACCGCGGATACATTCCCTCTCCCGGAAGCTTCCCCGGCAGAACGGCGCCACATACCCCATTATACGGGTTCTGCCGGAATCTGTCAATCGATAACCCGCCGCAGTCCCGGCGCTTCCCGGGCCTGTAGGACAATCCGGCGGGCGGGCCGGGCAAAAAGCCTGTTCCCGGGGAATCAATACCCCAGATAACTGATGTTCATGTCCACATTGCCGCTGACGCCGCTGACGCTGCCAGTGGACCTGTACTGCCACAAATCGTACCTGCCCTTGTAGGTGGGCGCTGCCGCGTACTGGGCAAGCCATATCTTGTAGGAGCTCAGGGAGCTTGCGTCAAGCTTGCCCTCCAGCCAGGTCTTATTGGAATAGACGCCTGCCGTGTAGCCCGCGTTCTGGATGGTCTGGCAGAAAGCCTTGCAGACAGCAGTCCGGGTAGCCAAATCAATCTTGTCGCCGCGGCCGCCGCTGGCCTCCACATCCAGGAACACCGGATAGGAAATCTTGTAGTCCTTGATCTGCCCCAGAACCATGGACGCTTCCTCCACAGCTTCAATCTCGTCCACCGCCTGGGAGAAGAAGTAAATCCCCACCTTCAGGCCCACGGATGTGGCTCCCTTAATATTGGACTCGAACTTCGGATCCACAATCAGCTTGCCCTCCGAGGAGCCTCTGTAGCCGCTGCGGATGATCACATAGGAGACCCCGGAGTTCTTCACGGCGTTCCAGTCGATGTTCCCGTTCCACTTGGACACGTCGATGCCCATGGTGCCGTTTCCGACTACAAGTGAACCGTCACTGGCGAAATTGTACTTGGCCCCCTGGATGACCTGCTCTCCCGTCACCTTGTTGCCGTCCGCCGTAAAATAGTAGACCTTGCCGTTGATGGTCTGCCATCCCGTGTATTTGACATCGGTCTTCACATAGAATTTCGCCGCTGTATAGTAGTCGGACCTGACGGCCTCTCTGTATGTATTGTTCTCTGCCACATATATCTGGCGGCCATCCTTGTCCTTCAGCAGCGTCGTTTTGTCCTCTTTGGGATGCTTCTTCACCGTGACGGCGCAGGTGGCGCTCACTGTCTCCGTGCCCTCCTGACAGTTGACCGTAATGTTGACAGTGCCCTCCGCCTGGCCGGCGACTGTCACGGTCTTTCCGCTTACGCTGACGGTGGCCTTGGTGACATCCGAGGACGTGGCTGTCACCGTGGCCTGGGTGCCGGCCTGCTGCAGAAAATCGGCATAATTGACGATGGTTATGTCAGCGGTCTGCGTGGTGTATACCGTCAGGGAGGTCTTATCCAGGCTCAGCGCCAACTTGTCCTTGATGGTCACTTCTATCACAGTGGTCCCTGCCGTCTCCGGCTTGCCGCCCTCCTTATAGTTGGCCGTTATGGTCAGCTTGGCTTTTCCCACTGCCTTGCCCTGGACGGAGACATCCCCCTTGGCATCGATGGTAGCGGTGGCAACTGTGGCGTTGTCAGAGCTGATGATATATTCTATGGCCTTTCCTTCCGTGCCCACGGCCGTGGCCTTCGCCGCGAACTTCGTCCCCACTCTTCCGGTCAGGGCCGTCGGCGTCACTGTCACGCTCACCTTCGCCAGAGGCTCCGGAGACGGGCTTGGCGACGGGGACGGACTGGGGGTTGGGGTTGGGGTCGGGGTCGGCTCCGGGCTGGGCGTCGAGGTCGGCTCTGGGGTTGAGGTCGGCTCCGGGGTCGGCTCTGGGGTCGAGGTCGGCTCCGGGGTCGGCTCCGGAGACGGGCTTGGCTCCGGCGTTGGAGACGGATCCTCTGCGGAAGGGTCCGTAGGAGCCGACGAATCCGGGGTCACAGAATCGGAAGGCGCCATCCCTATGGACGAGGACTCCGAGCTGTCCGTAGCCTCGCTGCCTGCCTCGCTCATGCGCAGAAGCCCCTTCCCCATGGCCAGCGTCATGGGATCCGGTATGATGTTTTTCCCGACTTCCTCATAGGACGCGGACAGCACCTTGCTCTCCACCCACGGCACCGTGTCCTGCAGACTGGACTCCACCACCACGTCATTCTTCTTCGTGTCCTCCTGCTTGGCGTTCACTTCGCTTTCCTGCTTCACTTCATTGGACACGTCTACCTTGCTATAGGAAATCTCCTTCTTCACTTCCACGGACTGCTGCTGGGTGGAAATGGCATAGCTGGCATATCTCTCGTCGCTCAGCGACTCCATGGCCACCTTGTAGGTACCGGCCGCGATGTCCTTTTTATAGATGATTCCGTCCATATCGTCATCGGACCAGATGGCAGACTTGCCGTCAGGCCCCGTGACCGTCACGGAGAAAGGCACGTTCGCCACCAGTTTATCCGTCTTCTTATTGACGAACTTGATCTTCAGATCCTTTTGGATGGAAGTGAAGCTAGGCTGCACGGACACCTGCCTGTCATAACCGCTCTCCTCATATCCCGGCTTCGGCTCCTCCTCTCCACCGTCCGGAGTGATGGCCGAAGCGGTCAGCTTGGCCAGCTCAGCGTCCGCCACCGCCATCAGGCCCTTCTCCCCGATGGTGGTGATGCCGTCCAGCTGCTTGCCCACATCGGCGAAATCGGACACCTGTCTGTCCGTGATGCTGGCTTTGACGAAAACGCTCACCGTCAGAATCACCAGCACAAGCACGCCTAAGCCCGCCGCCACCGTGATCCGATCCATGGCATCCATGCCCCGGAGGAACCTGCCCACAGCCGCCAGGAAGCCCTCCGGCTGATTCTTCTGCGCATTCCTGGGCTTGCCATCGCCGCTCCTCACAGGCCTGGGCTTGCCATCGCCGCTCCTCACAGGCCTGGAAGCGTAAGGGGCATCTTCCCGCCTGTAATATCCTGGCGACCCCTCCTCTTCCTGGCCATAGTAGTCAACATCCTCTTCCATCCCTCCCTCCGTTCCATAGTAGTCATCAGATTCCCGAAAATCCTCCGCGTAATAATCATCGCGCCTCCGGGAATCCGTCTCATAATACTCATCAGATTCCTCTAGCTCATCCGCCCCATAGTAGTCATGGGACTCCTCATAGCCGTCCTCTATTCCGAATCCGCCGAAAGACTCTCCCGAGCCTTCCCTCCCGTAGCCGTCGGCGAACGCCTCCTCATCCTCCTCCGCGGCGTAATACTCCCCGGAACCGGCAGGCTCCCAGCTTTCCTCCTCCGCCCCGTATCCTTCGCCGCCCTCCGGTTCCCAGGCTTCGTATCCGTAGCTGCGCCCTCTTCTTCCGGGCGCTTCCGCATACTCCTCATCCTCATAGTATGCCCCGTCCGCTTCGGATTCCTCCGTCCACTGCCCCTCCGGTTCTTCCTCATCCGCATAGGGATCCGCCCCGGCGTATCCCTCCTCCGCGCCGTCCCAGTCGTACTCCTGCTCTTCTAGCTCTTCCCAGTCCTGCGCTTTTTTATTAGAATGGCTGAACAACTTTTTCATCCTCAATATCCTTTCCCAATACGGAACTGTAATAATTCCGTAACATTATAGCACCCTTTTCCCGATTCTTCAAGTGACAAAGCCATTTCTTCATAATTTCTTAAGCTACTCGCCAGCAGACAAGAACCAGCCCCTGCCCCAGCTTCCCGCCATGCGGATGTCCTCCACATTCACGAACAGACTCCCGGCATATGGCGCGGCGCTGGCTCTATAGAACCTGGCAGACACGAGGAGACACTTCCTCGTCTCCCTGTTTCTCACCTTTGCCGGCCATAAACCGATGGCCAATAATTTAGTCAAGCCAAATAACATGATTCAGCCTGACTAATATAATCATCCGATTGTAATGTTTTATCATCTACCTATAAATGCGTCACTATAATAAGGATATGCATAAATTTACCAAGGTGTATTATGGGAACCGCCTTCGCAGGGATGTCTGGCCCACCTCAGGACTGGGCGTCCCCCATCTGCTACAGCGATTTCCTTCTGCCCGACCGTCAGCTCCATAAGCCCTTCCTCAGTCCATCCGCTCTTTATAACCCCCCTCCTCTACCCAATCAGCCCAATCACGCTGTCGGGCGCTATTCCCGCAGTATGGAGCGGGCTCCTTTTCCCTGTTGCTTTATCATGGATTTCTTTGTCGGGATTTCCAGGTTCAATACGATAGCTCTTTCGGATACCCCCGTCCTCATGCCATTGTTTCGCCACATAGTTCACCGCATGCTCCCCATCCGCCCAAGGCCATCAACGCCTTGAATTTTTATTTCACCTTATGCATGGCATTCCTGGCACACCTGTCCATGAACCCGGAAACGAATGCCCTTAAGGTCTCCATCATAAAAACGGCTGCTTCGGGTACCTCTACTCTCAGATACTGCCGCTCAACTGCATTCAAAAAATGGCAGATTGGCGCTTTTAATAGGTATATTCATTTTTTCAGTACAGTTTGCGGATATTCAAGTATTTCTACATCCTGGACTCCCTTCTATTTCTTCCCCAGGCTCCAAATTGTGAAAAGAGTATGAAGAATCTTTTTTTTCGTGTTAATAATATAGACTTTCTTCTTCCATAATAGTAAAATAAGAAAAGGAAAAGAAACGGAGAACACATATGAAAAACGACAAGCCATCCCAAGATTCCCAGCAGCTCTATAAAATACCGGACCTAGACATCATCGACCTGGAACAGGAGCACGCCGCCGACGGCAGCGCCCAGGACTCCCGGCAGGGAGAGGGCACAGACGAAGAAGACGGCATCCGCACAAAAAAGAGGACGCCCCTGTCTTACCTGAACCTGCATGTAGTCCTGTTGGTGGTCTTTTTGCTCTTTGTGGCAGGCCTTATCTATAAGATTGCCAACTTTGGCGTGCCCATCAACCTGGACGAGATTTTTGCGGACGGGCCGGGGGAATACAGCGACACATTCGACACATTCGTCCCGCTGCTGGACGCGGACAATAACCCGGTCTTCAAGGATTACAGCCAGGGTTCCCTGATCCTGGCCTTCGGGAACGCGCCTTTTGCCGACGACCGGGACTCCAAGGACAATCTGGTGAACCTGATGCGGGACAAGACCGGCGCAAATATCGTCAATTGCTCCATCAGCGGCAGCTATCTGGCCGCCCAGGAAGCGGAGCTGAACGCGGAAACCAACCCCTGGGACATCTTCAATTTCTACTGGCTCTGCCACATAGCGGCCCAGGATGAGCCGGTCTGCGAACAATATCTGAAGGGACTGGAAATCCTGGGAGACAGCGCCCCGCCGGAAGCAAGGGATGTCTATGATTTCCTGACCAGCGTAGACCTGAACGAAGTAGACGCAGTCGTAGTCATGTATGACGCCAGCGACTATCTGGCGGGACATGAGATGTACAATGACTTGAACGCCACAGACCTCACCCAGTTCACGGGCAACACGGAAGCCGGTATTGAATACCTGCAGTATTTTTATCCCAACATCCGCATCATTGTCATGTCCCCCACCTATGCCTACGGGCTGGACGAGAACGGCAATTATATCAGCAGCGACATCCAGCGGTATGGCCAGGACGTGCTGAGCACCTATGTCATCAAGCAGTACGCCTCCTGCGCCTCCCGGAGCGTCACCTTTGTGGACAATCTGTACGGCACCATCACGGAGGATAATGCGGACGAATACCTGACAGACCATCTGCACCTGAACGTAAAAGGCAGAAAAAAAGTAGCCGAGCGCTTCGATCACGCGCTCAACTACTTTAAGGACGCCGTGTCAGATTCGCCGGAATGACCAGCTCCACCTCCGGATCCCGGTAGATGACATAGCCGTCCGTCTCCTGGAAGGGAATCCAGCCATAGCTCTCCGGGCTTGCCGTGACTTCCTGTCCTGTGGGGAATATCACATAGTGGCAGCCCGCCTGCCTGGCCAGAGGCACCAGCTCTTCCATGTCGATGACTTCCCGCTCCATGGCGTCGCAGAGGGCATTATCATGGCCCCAGGACTTCATCACCATCTCCCGGCCATAGGGCATGCAGGTGGTGGGGGAATACTGCCGGACATAGGGCGTCAGCTCCAGTGGAAACGCCGCCATGACCTCCCGCCCCGGCACCTGGATGACGTTGCAGATATGAATCACGGCCTCCGGCATGTGGTATAAATTCTCCGCCCGGGAAAACCGGGGGCTGCTGTACATGAACCCTCCGGATACGGCGATGGCTCCCACCATGCACAGGGCGGCCAGGTCCGCCCGGAGTTTTTTCCCGCCCCGCGCCAGCTGGCCGTAGACGCACACGCAGACATAGGCAATGGTGGCGCTGACAGGGAGCAGCCACAGAATCCGCCAGTAAATGTCGCTCCCCACCACGCCGTGCACCAGCTTCACGGACAGGGGGTTGAAGTACACCAGCAGCAAGGCTATCGGCACATAGAGGAACAGAATCCTGACATGCATCCTTTTCTCATTGATCCACAGGTATATCAGGGATATCAGATACCATATCACGATCATCCCTGTCCCCATGTAATTCCGGAACAGTTCCATCACATCACTCCACATAACTCCTCCGTTGATTTCTGTCACTGCCGCTTTCCCAGCAGCCAGTCCTTTCCTATCTCCCGACACTCCCCGGACAGCCGCTTGTCCGGCACGACAGCCCCATTGCGCTTCACGGTTTTATTCCAAAATCAGATACAGCAGCCCATATAGGATACAGGGCGTGCAGCAGGCCGCCAGCAGAAGCATCACCTTCCACTTACGGTAGAAAACCGCTGTCAGCAGGCCCACGATGCCGACCATGATGCAGGTCAGCATCGCCCCCATGGTGCTGCACAGGCACCCGGCCGCCGCGGCCGCCGCCAGCAGCAGATAATATCCGACCGGTATCTTCTCCCGCTCCTGAAGCTTCTTCAGCAGCATCAGGGATATCAGCAGCACAAACGGGAACACGATGCTCCCCAATGATGCCTTGCCCTGCCTGCTCCGGCCAATCAGGAAGACCTCTGTGGTATAGACGGAATAATTGCCGAACAGCACCAGGATTTCCGCAAAAATCAAAAACAGGGGCTGCTGCCCGCCCTTTTCCGGGAACAGCTGAACACTGAACAGGTAATAAATCCCGTAGGCCATGGCAATCAGCGCCACCGGCAGCACCGTCTGGGCCAGAAGCACCGGCCGCATCCCCGACACCCTGGCCAGAAAAGCCATCCAGACGGAAAATGGCGCCAGCCCGTGCCTGGCATCCAGCATCGTCTGCCCGCCGGTATAGGGGAGCACCCGGAACATGGTATCCGAGCTCTCCGCAATGCTGGCAACGGCTACGTAATAGGCATCGTCCGAATCCTCATAGACCAGCCGCACCGCCTGCACCAGCTGGAACAGCAAAAGCCCCCAGAAGACCAGCCAGAGCAGCGCTCCCGGGCCCCTCTCCCGGGCCTTTCGGGCCTGGCCTTCAGGAACCTGGGGCGGCAGCGCCCTCGCTTTCTTTCTGCGGAACATCCACAATGCCCCGGCCAGCAGCACCATGGCCGCCGTATATCCCAGGAACAGCCGCACCAGCCATCGGAAGCTCTGCTGCCTCAGGATAAGGGGCACGCAGATGGCCTGGAACCCGGCCCACAGCAGGAACTGGCCGCTGACCCATCGGAAGATGAGGCCCTGTCCGCCTTTCTCCCGGAAAGCGAACAGGCTTCCCACAATGGCCGGGACCACCAGCAGAAACAGCGCCAAAATCAACAGTTGCAATACCACGATTCTCATATCCTTTCCTGCCGACCGCTGCCCAGGGCTGTCAGCGGCCAGCACAGCCACAATTGGTTGATAGAGATTACAAGCCTGTAATCCATCTGTCCCGCGCCGCGCAGGACCAGCAGCGCTATCAGCAGGCCGGACACGGCGATGCAGATTCCCGGAAAGAGTACCCGTTTCCTTCCGGAGAGCTTTCCCTCTGTCATGTCGCTCCGGCTGCCGCCATCGTCCGGCTTCTCCGGGCCCCTTTGATTTTCCGCCTCGCTGCGGCCGCTTCGTTCTGCGGCTTCCGCTGAACCTTTTAGGGACTGCCGGCCTCCCGCTTCGTTCTGGCCTTCCCCGGGAGGCCGGTCTCCCACTTCGTTCTGGCCTTCCCCAGGCTGCCGGCCTCCCACTTCATTCTGGCCTTCCCCAGGCTGCCGGCCTCCCGCTTCGTTCTGGCCTTCCCCGGGAGGCCGGTCTCCCGCTCCGTTCTGGCCTTCCCCAGGCTGCCGGTCCCCCTCCCGGACCAGCCCGGCAAGGGCCAGCAGCGCAGCCAGTATGACCGCACTCCCAAACCACCAACACCCATAGTCCACGTAGTTGCGCGTCACCACCGGCGCACAGCTGCGCATGACTTCATAGTTTCTGGCGCTGTAGGAAGCATAGGCCCCGCCTGCCATCTGCTTTTGGAAGACCACAGGGCTCACAGCATACCCCAGCATGTCCCAGCCCATCTGGCGCACTACCATGGGCGCGTGATACGTCCAGGCCACCTTCGCCATCTGCAGATAATACGACCTGGCTGCCTCCTCCCCCACCCGGCTTTCCACCGCCACATAGAACAGTTCCATATTGCCCGGGGCAAAGGACGCCTCCCAGGCCACCTCCGCCGTCAGCTCCTGTAGTTCCTCCGGATATCGCGGCAAATCGTTCCATATGGTAGGCCAGGCGAAACGGCTTGCCATGGCCCCCTCGAAGCTGTGCCCCGGCTCCGCCCGCCTTTCCCCGTCCCATGCGCCGGACAGCGCCAGCGTCCCCGCCGCGCAGAGGGCGGCCAGCGCCAGGTTCCGCCCAGCCTTTCCCCGAAGCGCTGCCAGCAGCCCCAGCAACAGCAGCATATAGAGCGACCCCAGCAGCGAATACGGCTGAACCGCCAGATGGCACTGCATGGCAAAAGGAACTGTCAAAAGGGCAAGCCCCCTCCACAGGGCAAGCCCCCTCCCCGCGGGCCGGAGCTTCTGCAGAAAGAAATATCCCGTGAAAAAGGCCGCCAGAATCTGCACGAGATACATCACCTGCGGATTCGCCCCAAGCAGCCGGAACAGCCCGCCGTACAGCGCTCCGTCCGGCTCCCCGAAGTCCTGGACCCAGGCGAAATTACAGCACATCCAGACAATCCCCCATATTATCTGGCCGCTGAACCCTATGAAAATCATTCCTTTCATCACGGTGCGCACATGGCCCGCCGCCTTTTTCACAATATGCATGCCGCTCCTAATGACAATCCTTTTCCCTGACTTCTCCCTGACGTTTCCTTTATCGGCAATGTCCTGTCGGATATGCTCCTGTCGGATATGCTCCTGTCGGCCATGCCCCTATCAGTCCCTTATCGGCAATGCTTCGGCCTGGAAGGACCGATGCCCCTGCCCGGTCTAGCAGTAGAACTTCCTGACCATTTCGCAGATATAATCCACCTGCCCCGGTTCCAGTCCATAATACATGGGCAGCCGCAGCAGCCGTTCGCTCTCCTTCGTGGTGTACCTGTCCTCCCCGTGGAAGCGCCCGAATTTCCGTCCCGCAGGTGCCGTGTGCAGAGGGATATAATGGAATACCGCAAGGATTTCATTGGTTTTCAGATAATCAATCAGCGCAGTCCGCTCCTCCAGGCCTTGTGTCTTGATATAGAACATATGCCCGTTGTGCACGCACCCTTCCGGCACCACCGGCAGTTCAATCTTCCCGCTTTCAGCCAGGGGACGCAGATTTTCATAATACCGGTTCCAGGCCGCCAGCCTGGCGTCGTTGATTTCCTCCGCAATCTCCAGCTGTGCATAGAGATAGGCGGCGTTCATGTCGCTGGGCAGGTAGGAAGAGCCATAGTTGATCCAGGTGTACTTGTCGATCTGTCCCCGATAATACTTGCTGCGGTTGGTGCCCTTCTCCCGGATGATTTCCGCTTCCTCCACATCCTTTTCGTCCCGGATCAAAAGCGCCCCGCCCTCTCCCATGCTGTAGTTCTTCGTCTCATGGAAGCTGAAGCACCCGAAGTTCCCTATGGTCCCCAGGGCCCGGCCCTTATAGGTGGACATGATTCCCTGGGCCGCGTCCTCAATCACCGCCAGCCGATGCCTGTCCGCGATCTCCATGATCGTGTCCATCTCGCAGGCCACGCCGGCATAGTGGACGGGCACGATGGCCCGGGTCCGCTCCGTCACCGCAGCCTCTATGAGCTTTTCGTCCAGATTCATGGTATCCGGCCTGATGTCCACGAACACCGGGACGGCTCCCCGCAGCACGAAAGCGTCCGCGGTGGACACGAAGGTGAAGGCAGGCATGATGACCTCATCCCCGGGCTGAATCCGGGGGAGCAGCAGCGCCGCCAGCTCCGTGGCATGGGTGCAGGAAGTGGTCAGCAGGCATTTCGCCGTGCCGGTCTTCTTCTCGATCCATTCGTTGCATTTCTTCGTATAGCTCCCGTCGCCGCAGATTTTCTGGTTCGTGACGCATTCCTGGATATACTCCATGGCTTTCGGGGCATATGGGGGTACATTAAAAGTAATCATAGCATTCTCTCCTATAATGAATATCCTTTGATTGTAAACCCAAGCCTGCCTGAGTTTACCGATCCGTTGGGGCCAGGGATATGGCTTGCGGCCTTAAAGCCGCTGTAGCGATAGCAGCTTGTCGCCCATAATTACATCCTCTTCTCTATCTTTCCAACGGTCTTGCTGATGATGTATTTGGGCCGCCCCTTCACTTCCTCGTAAATCCTGGCAATATAGTGGCCGATGATGCCCAGGCTCAGCATCAGGAAACCGCCGATGATCAAAAGCAGTAGGATGACCGTGGTAAATCCTTCCACCGCAGTCCCTGACAAATATTTCGCCAAAGTCTGGATGAACAGCGCCACGCTGAACAGGATGGACACCACACCCATCACTGTCACCAGCTGCAAGGGCAATGTGCTGAAGGAGGTGGCGTTGGTGACGGCGTACTTCATCAGGCTGAGGGAGGACCACTTGCTCTTGCCATACTGCCTCTCCTGCACCTCGTAGGAGACGTATTCCCTGCGGAACCCCGCCCAGAAGCTCAGGGCCCGGAAAAAGGTGTTCCGCTCCGGCAGCTGCAGCAGCACGTCCACAACCTTCCGGTCCAGAAGCTTGAAATCCGAGGAAGCGCTCATGTCCACCTTGATCAGTCGGCTCATGATTTTATAGAACAGACCGGCGGACAGCTTATAGGCCAGGCTCTCCTTGCCCCGGCTCTCCTTGATGCCCTCCACCACCTCAGCGCCGTTGCGCCACAGCTTCCACATCTCCAGAATCGTCTCCGGCGGATGCTGCAGGTCACAATCCATGACCACCACCGCGTCCCCCGCCGCCAACTCCAGCCCTGCGAAGATGGCCGCCTCCTTGCCGAAGTTTCGGGAGAACTCCGCGCCCTTGACTTTCGGGTTCTCCTCCGCCGCTTTCCGTATCAGCTCCAGGGTGGCGTCCCGGGAACCGTCGCTTATGAATACGAGTTCGTAGTCAATCTCGTTTTCCTCCAGCAGCCCGGCCAGCACTTTGGCGGTGTTGGAGATATTCTGTTCCTCATTATAGGCAGGCAGCACAATCGATAATAACATCTCCACTCTCCCTGTTCTTTCCCCGCTCCGCAGGCGGAGATTCTGCGTCCCTTTCACGGCAGCGGTGCAGCGCCCCGGCTCCTGTCAGCGGGACACGTTTTCTGTCTTGATATACATGATGCCATCGATGATGCGGATGGAGTCCGGCCCGGGGAAGCTGTCCATGGCCACATATTCCTCATGCTCATACATATCCGTCATGGCCTCCGCCGGCAGAATGTTCAGGGTGGCTCCCAGGTAATGCTGCACGAAGATGCGGTAGTTGTCCCCCCGGTACAGCAGAATGTCCCCGTTCATCCCTATCATGTTGGATGTCACGGGCAAAGTGATGTCCGTGGGCGGGAACTGTTCGTCCCCCACCACCCCGATCATGGCGATGGGGATGCCCGGATAGTACCCTTCCGTCTGTTCTATCCTGTCCAGCAGGCGCACGCAGTACGCATACGTCTTCTCATAGCGTTTCTGCAGGTTGGAATAGGCGATATTGTCCGTGACGCTGTAGCAGAACACCAACACCCCCGCAGACAGCAGGGCCGCCCACTCCAGCCAGGCTCCCTGCTTCGTCCCCGGGCTGCCGCCGCTCACCAGCGCCACCGCCCCGATGGCGTACAATACCCACTGATAGCGCATCAGCAGATGATAGTTCACCAACGGGGAAATCAGCAATATGATATTCGTCACAAACGGCAGCGCCAGGGCCGCCACCCCTATTATAACGAAAAGGAACGGATTCTTCCAGTATTTTCTTCTGCGAATCAGGAAAAGGAACGCCGCCCCCGCAGACAGCGCCAATACGCACACTGCCGTCAGGGAGAACAGGTTCTGGAACAGCACGTTCCCCTTCAGGGTGAATGCCGCAAAATCCCGGTACATATCCCCCAGGGCAGCCAAAAGGCCATTCCCGGAAACCGCCCCCGGGTTCAGACCGTCGATTCCCTGGTAATGATCCAGCTCCTTCCCCTGAATCCGCAGAAGCAGCTGCAGGATCCCAAAGTAAAGCCCGGCCCCCAGCACGCCCATGTAAAGATAGTGCAGCGCCTCCGGGAGTTTTTTCCACAGGAGGCCGCCTTTTCCCTTTCCCCGCCCTTTGGCAGGTACCTTCCCCGCAGGCGCGCTTTCCTGGTCCGCTCCTTTCGCGAAGAGCATCAAAATGGCGAATATCGACAATATCATGGCAAAGGAGAGGTACCCCTGGTAGATTCCCATGCTGAAAGCCAGGCAAGCCGCCCCGGGCAGGAACCCCAGCCTGCGCCTCTTCACAAAGAGCACTGCCAGCACCGCAAGCATAAGCGCCAGCATATAGCCGTCCAGCGTATAGACATAGGCGAAAGTGGACGCTAGCGCCGGGAAGGCAGCCAACAGCCCGCTGCCCAGCACCACGGCCCAGGTCTTCCTCATCTCCAGCAGCTCGCACAGCGCAGCCGCCGCCACGCCCAGAAAGGAAAGCCCCAGGATGCCGATCAGCCAGGGCAGAGTATAATAGGAAGAGAACCCGCAGGCCACCGACAGAAACCATCTGCCGGAAGTGATCATGTTCTGGTCGAAATACATGCTGTCCAGTCCGTCATGGTTCGGGATGTCCGACAGCAGAACGGGCATATGAATCAACAATCCAAGGAAAAAGCAGGTAAGGAACGCGATTTTCCACTCCCTCTTTATATGGTTACGTAATCTCAAAAACACTTGTGATGGGGACATCTTCTTCTCCGCCCTTTCTCTCTGTAAGCGCTCCGCCTAAAAAGCCTTTTCCGGCTCCAGGATCTGCGCAATCGCCTGGGTAATCCTGTCCCGCCCCGTCTCGTTGGGGTGGATTCCGTCTATGGTATGCAGCGCCCAGTCCTCCCAGGTCTCGTGGGGATAAAAGTCATGATACAAATCCAGCGCCTCCACGCCCAGTTCTTTCGCAAGGGCAAGCTCAGCGTCCACATAGTCCTCCAGCCTGCCTCCGCCGTTGTCTGCTTCCTCACAGGTCTGGCCGGCTTCCAGATACCAGCTGTAGGTAGGCGTGATCAGCACGATCCGAATCCCCGGATTGGCCTTGCGCAGATCTCTCACCGCGTTTCTCAGGGCCCCCAGGTAAGTATATTCATCATAGGGATTCCGGGGGTCCTCAATGGGCGTGCCTGCATGATAGTCATTGATGCCATGCTGGATCAGCACAGTCTCCACCCGGGAGAAGTCCACCTGAGAAAGACCCTCCACCGTCTCCGGAAAGCGCTCGGCATTGCTTTCCGGTATCCTGGCTGTCAGCTGTACGTCAAAGTCCCTCGCCAGAACGGATCTGGCAAGTCCTACCAGGGACATGGAACCTTTGGTGTAGTCAAGCCTGCGCTCTGTCTCCAGCCTGGCCGCGCAGGTCCCGCCCATGGCTGCGTTGTACACATCCATGTCCAGAAGCGCCGCCAGCCTGTCCGGAATGGGAACCAGCTCGCCGATGTCCGTGAACACGCTGTCGCCGAAGGCCACGATCTGCACCTGGTACGGCTGCTGCTCCGCCGCCCTGCCGCGGAATGTGGCAAGGTACAGGAGGCCGAACGCCAGGAGGGCTGCGGTTCCGTATGCAATTGTCCGCCTGCTGGGGCGCTTAATTGTTGATTGTTTTTTCATGATTTCCGTTTCCTATCGGCTATACGCTGCAATATACCCTGGCTGACCAAACTTCCCGCTTCTATATGACATGCGCCATTCGATGAGTCTACTAGCTCTACAGAACACCCATGACCATCTACCCAGCCGCATGCCCGGCTATTCACCGTTCTATTTGCCCGGCAATTTGCCGTTCTATTTGCCGTTCCATTTGCCCGGCAATTTGCCCGGCAATTTGCCGTTCTATTTGCCTGGCAATTTGCCGTTCTATTTGCCGTGCGATACGCATGGCTCCCTGGCCGTCCACCAGGTTCCTGAGCTTCCCGCTGTACTCCGCCCGCAGTCCGGCGTCCGCTGCCAATCGGGCGATTCCTTCCACTGCCCCCTCCAACATGGCCTCCCCCTGGGTAAGGTAATTTCCGCCGAAGCACACCAGCCCTCTGCGGGTGAACCCTTCCACGATGCGCTCCTGGTTGTCCACAAAGGAGAAACAGGCCATGGGGACGCCCACAGCGCTCAGCTCGTACATGGTGGAGCCTCCTGCCGTGACAGCCATGTCGCTGTCCTGCATCAGCCGCTGCATGTCCGGCACATTGCAGCGGATTTCCACATTGGGATGCCGTCTCTCCAGGGCCCGCAGTTCCTCCAGATGCACATTGTATACTCCGCTGACGATGCAGTATTCCAGGGCGGCGGTTCTCGCATCCGCCAGCGCCTTTTCCACGAAACGCCCCGCCAGGCCGTAGCGGTCGCTTCCCCCTGTCGTCACCAGCACGCGGGAAGCTTTCTCCCGAATTTTATATGATATTCCGGTAAATTCTTCTCGCAAAGGCGCATATTCCGTTCCCAGGAGCAGCTCCGCGCCTGTATCGGGGTACAGGGACGCTTCCGCAAAAATATTGTAATTGATCCATAAATCCAGCGGGAACCCGGACAGGCATTTGTCGTCCAGGCAGCCCACAGGCATCCACTCCCGCACTTTCCGAAAATATTCCGCCGTGACGAAATAACTGTCCGCCAGGAAGAAATCCAATGATGAACCGTTCTTTCCGCAGCCGGAATCTCCCTGTGGGAAAAGGCTCTCCCGGCACGGCTCGCTTTCCCGGAAATATTCGCCTGGCCCGGTGAAACATCCCTTTGGCCGCTGTTCCGAGAAAAGCCTTTCCAGGATTGCCAGCTCCCCCTCCAAATCGCGGTAATCGCTGTCCAATACCCGGTATGCCTGTCCCTTTGCCAAAAGCAATGGCACCGCGCCCTGGTCCGCTGTCAGGAAGCACACCTGGTGCCCCAGCTTTTTCAGCGCCGCGGCAATGGACAGGCAGCGCATCACATGGCCGGTGCCAATCTCCCGGTTGGCATCCGCCCGAATCACAATCAAAGGTTTCCCTCCCGGGATTTCTCCTGAAAGCGCTCCTTGAACCGGGCTATCTGCTCCTCCCAGGCAAAGGGCATCCGGGCCCGGATGGCATCCAGTTCCTTCATTTTATGGCTGGTGCCTTCTCCCCTTTGGGGCACGGGCTCCAGAGCGCCGGTCTTGATCTTCTCCCAGTTTTCCCGGAACAGGGCCTTGATTTCCTGGAGCAGCCTGTCATAGGAGGAAGCGAAGGTCTCCTTCTCCTCGTCAAAGGAAATCTCCCTCTGGCACAGGATGTCCCCGGTGTCCAGCCCTTTGTCCACCAGATGGATGGTGACGCCCTTGGGCGTATCCTCCAGAAAGCTGAAGAAATTGGGGCTTGACCCCCTGTTGTAGGGCAGCAGGGAGGTATGGAGATTGATGACCCGGCCCGGCAGCAGGGAAAGCACCTCCTGGGGAATCAGATGGCGATAGTTAAAACTGATGACGAAAGAAGGGGCAAGCTGCTCCACCATCTGCGCCGTGAGCTTATTTTCTATCTTGTATACCTTCGGCTCCCGCTCTGCCAGCCACTGGTACAAATCATCCGTATTGGGGTTGTTGGTGGCGAACAGAATGGCGCCTTTTTCCAGCCCGTCAAAAGCAAGAGGCGTCCCCCGCTCCAGGTCTCTGCCCGCGCGCATTCCGATTACATCCCTGTAGTACCTCGGTTTCAGGCCGTAACCGGGACGGATGACACGGGTATTCTCCTCTGTCAGCGCCTCCCCCTTTTTGATGTCCTTCACTGTGAAAATGGAACGGCGGAATACGACGCTGCTCTCCTCCCCGGGGCTGATTCCGTACACAGGCTGCCCGATAGCTTCCTCGGCGGCGCGGATTTCCTTTGCCATGGCAGCATATTCCTCAGGCGTCATGGAGAAGGACGCGTCCGGGTTCTCTATCTCCCGGCTGAGACAGAAATGCTTCTCGATGATCTTCGCCCCCAAGGCCACGGCCACCAGTGCGCTCATGTGGCCCATGGTATGATCCGAAAGCCCGATGGGAACCTGGAACCTGCGCTTCATGTCCTGAATGGCGGCAAGGTGCATCTCTCCCGGGTCCGCCGGGTAGGCGCTGGAGCATTTCAGGAGCGCCAGCTGGCTGTTCCCGGTCTTTCGGACAGCCGCCACCGCTTCCCGGATTTCCTCCAGGGTCCCCATGCCGGTGGACAGGATCACGGGCTTTCCCTTGGAGGCCACGTACTCCACCAGCGGGAGATCCGGCATCTCGAAGGAAGCGATTTTGTAGAACTCCAGGCCCATCTCCTCCAGGAAATCCACGGAAGTCCTGTCGAATGCCGTGGACAGGAAGTCGATGCCCACTTTTTCCGCTTCTTCCTTCAGGATTGGCTGCCATTCCCAGGGCATATAGCCTTTGCCGTAGAGCTGATACAGGTTCTCGCCCTCCCAGGTGCCGTTCTTTACCTGGAAGTACTGGTTGCTGCAGTCGATGGTCAGGGTATCCGGCGTATAGGTCTGCACCTTGATGCAGTCGGCGCCGCTCTCCTTGGCCGCGTGGATGATCTCCCTGGCCCGCTCCAGGCTGCCCGCGTGGTTGGCGGACATCTCCGCAATCAGGTACGCGGGGCAGCCCTCGCCAATAAATCTGTTTCCTATTTGAATCCTGTCCATAAATTATCCCCCAAGTCTTTCTTCAGCATAATGATTTCCCCGGTGCGGTATTCCTCGCTGAATCCGTTCTTCAAAAACATGGAAACCGCGGGATTGTCAATCGCTATGTCATCGCGCAGAACATCAATCCCATTCTTCACCGCCTCTTCGCACAGCAATGCCAGCCCTTGTGTCCCGTACCCTCTGCCGCGATACAGGGAAGCCACGATGATATCCGCGAGCCAAATCTTTCTTTCGCCATCAAAATGATAGGCTATTTCTCCGATAAATTCATCTGATTCCTGTTTTGCTAAATAACGGTAAAAACGCTTGCCATCATGACATCGTATCCAATGATCATACCATCTGGGCCATTCGCTTTCGGGAAACGGAATGGTTCCTCCCCATGCATGATTATAAGACATTGTTTCTATATCGCTCATAAATTCTTTGCGAAACCAAAGATCCTCTAACCGCGGTTCATATAGTCTAACCATTTTACCCCCAACAGGCACATCATTCAATCATTTCCCCCATGCAGCAGCCGGTATTTCAGCTCGGCGATTTTCCAGTCTTCTTCCGTGTCGATGTCCTGGACTTCCAGTTCCGGCAGAATGAAGGGCAGGGTGCGCTCCATCACCAACGTCTTCTGGCTCAGGAAGCTTTTGGCGTTCAGGCAGTAGAACTGGCCTACGTCATGATAGTAGGGCTCCAGATCCTGAGACCTGGCATTGCGGTACTCCGGCCACAGGAACCGCACCTCCCCATCCCGGATGCACACCCCTCTCTGGGGCGGGAAGCTGAACCTGACCACCGGCTGCACGGCATCCGCATGGGACTCCGCCAACAGGGCCATGGCCTTCTTCAAGGTCTCGGGCTTCAGGAAGGGCGCGGTGGGGTAGATGCCGCAGAGCAGGTCGAACTCCTGTCCCTGTTTCTGATATTCCTCCAGCACCTCCGCCAGCACGTCCGCGGTGGAAGCATAGTCCCCCGCCGTCTCCCGGCTCCGGAAGAAGGGCACCTCAGCGCCGTATCTTCTGGCTGTCTCCGCGATCTCCTCATCGTCCGTGGACACCATCACCACGTCGAAGGCCTCCGACTGCAGCGCCGCGTCGATGGAATAGGCCAGGATGGGCCTGCCGCAGAACTCCTTGATATTCTTTCTGGGGATGCGCTTGCTCCCTCCCCTGGCTGTAATGATTCCTATCTGTCTCATATCCTCATCCCTCTCCGTTCTCCCATTCAGCGGCTTTCCTCAGCCCGTTGGAAGCTGCATACGTTGCTCTTTCTCAAAGCCTTGTCCAGGCACATTTCGTATCTCCCTTTTAGGAAAAGCACTTCAAACGGGAATCTGTCTTATTCCGTCTCATTTTCGATTTCGTAATATCTCATAAAGACCTCCACAAATCCCGATCTATGCACTTGATTATGAAATATATGTCTGTTGCCTGCAAGGTACATTTCCATCCGCCCTCAACTCCCACGAAGCCTCCTCACAAAGAGCTGCAACCTATAATACCAGTAGAAGCGCACATCCCACCGGCACTGCATGGCTATCAGGCGGCGCTCCTCCTCCCCGGTCAGCTGTCTGTAATAGGCGTTCTCCCGAAAATGCGGGAAGCGCTCCTCCACGCCCCGGCGCAGCTGCCTGACGAAGGAAAGCTTCGGGCGGGCCACCCCCTGCATGTAGGAGAACAGGGTGATTACATAGAAAAGCTCCGTGAAACGGTACTCGATTTCCTCACGATAAGTCTCCAGAAACCCCCGCTTCCCGCACTCCTCATAGAAAATCTCCTCCGCCCGCATCCTGTCCCTGCACCGCTCCTCCGTGATGCGGTGCACCGTGGAGGTATCGTGCTGGTAATAAAAATAGAGCGGCTCCTCCACCCGCTCAAAATGGGTGAAATACAGCGACCACAGAGGCCCCGCGCAGTTGTCCTCATAGAAGATACCCTCCGGGAAGCATAAACCGTTCTCTCGAATGACGCTATTCCGATAAATTTTTATCACCATGCTGCCAGGGCGCAGAAGGAGCTTCCTGTGCTTCTCCTGATCCAGGATGCCGGTCTGGTCTTTCGTATTGTTCTCCACCACGGTTCCCGTCTCGAAGGTATGGGAAGACACCAGGCTGTAGTCGCAGCCCACCACATCGGCTCCGGTCTCCCGGGCTTTGGCCAGCAGTTTCTCATAATAGTCCGGCGTCACCCAGTCATCGCTGTCAATGAAGCCGACCCACTCTCCGGCGGCCGCTTTCAGCCCAAGGTTCTTGGCGCCGCCCTGTCGTTTGTTCACGGGGCTGGCGATCACCTTCACCTTTTCGGGGTACCGCTCCTGATAGGCCCGAAGGATTTCCAGGGAATTGTCCGCGGAAGCATCGTCCACCGCTATGACCTCCATGTCCGTGATGGTCTGGCCCACCAGAGAATCCATGCAATATTCCAGTTTTCCCTCTGCCGCCATGTTATAGACCGGCACAATGACGCTTAACTGCATATTGGCCCCTTTCCGTCTCCCCTTAGAAATATCATCCGCCTGCATTCCTATGCTGTCAAATGCAGATTCTAAGGAAATGCCTCCAAATAACCTACGCAAGCCTGTTGCAAAATTTACAGATTTTATCAGGTTTACTCTAAACAAAATGCGTAGATTATTTTCCGGCAGTTCCTAAGATAAAGAATCACCCATATCGCTTACAATCAACTTCATGCCAATCTGATTTCCCACTATTTCACCGGTTTCACGGAATCCGATAGATGCATAAAGGTTTCGCGCAATACGATTTTCAGTGTAATATGCTGTATAGATTTCTTTTACCTTAAAACGATTGACCAAATAATCAATGCCAAGCCTCAAGGCCTTTTTACCGTATCCTTTCTTCTGATACTTTTCATCAATCATAAACTTCCACAAAGTATAATATCCCTCTGCCTCATAATATCCCAACATAATAAATCCTACCATCGTGTTGTTTGCATAAATGGCAAAAGGAAAAGCAGTATCATAATATACCCATGCCTGTGCCAGCGAATGAACCGTTGATGAAACAAAGTCTTTCTGGCTCTCAGCAATATCCAATTGAAGACATTCCTCGTAATTTTCTTTTGTAATTTCCCTTAACTCAACCATCAGGCAGCCTTCCTCAAAAATATCCATCTAGTCCATTCAGTTCCTGCGTATCTTCCCATCCTCCACCCGGTACACCACGTCGCACTTCTCAATGGTCTGGAGCCTGTGGGCGATGATGACCAAAGTCTTCCGGCCGTGGAGCCGGTTGATGGAATCCATGATGGCGGCTTCCGTGTCATTGTCCAAAGCGGAAGTGGCCTCGTCCAGGATCAGCACCTCCGGGTCGTAATACAGCGCCCTGGCGATGCCGATGCGCTGCCGCTGCCCCCCGGAAAGCCGGATGCCCCGCTCTCCGATGCCTGTGTCCAGGCCTTCCGGCAGGGATTTGACGAATTCGTCCAACTGGGCTTCCCTGAGCACCTCCCAAATCCTTTCCTCGTCTATGTCTTGATCATGGACGCCGAAGGCCACATTCCTACGGATGGTGTCGTCCAGCATGAAAATCATCTGAGGGATATAGCCGATATTTTTCAGGAAAGCCCGATAACAGGTCTTCACATCCACGCCGTCCGCATAAATCGCACCGCTTCTCACCTCCAAAAGCCCCAGCAGCACGTCCACGATGGTGCTCTTCCCCGCGCCGGAGGTGCCCACGATGCCCACGGCAGAGCCAATGGCTATCTCCAGTTCGGCATGGTCGAAAATCAGTTTTTCCGTATTCGGATAGGCGTATGTGATGTCCCTGAGCTCAATGGAGCGCTCCAACGGCAGCTTCTCCGCCTCCGCGGCAAAGGACATGTCCACCCTGTCGTCCTCGATTTCCTCCTGGAGATTGTCGCTGACGCCCATGAAGAAGGGCTCGAAATAGGCGATGGAATTGATCTGGTTATTGATGCGGTTCACCGCGGGCAAAAGCACGAAGGCCGCGGCGGCCAAAGTGGAGAGCACCTCCAGCATGTTCTCCGTGGACGTGCCCGTGAGGGTGAGCACGATCATATAGCCCATCATCACCCCGATGCACACGGTCTCGATCAGCAGCTTGGGCACATTGTTGTACAGGCTGTAGCGCTGTACCGCGTCCACGTAGCCCTTGCCGCACTTGCGGTACTCGTCCACGAAATACTGTTCCTTGCAGATAATCTTCACCTCTTTGATTCCCTGGACAGTCTGGGAAATCCACTTGAAGAGACTGCTGTAGTAATTCTGGTTGTCCTCCCCGGCCTTGTGCATCACGGGCTTCAGGACTTTCTTGATGGCAGCCATGAGCGCTACCAGGGAAAAGGCCAGCAGCATGGTCATCAGGCCGTTGGCCATGAGACAGTAGCTCACCACGAACAGCGACACCACCCCGTCCGACAGCAGCTGCAGCAGAGCCAGTATCAAAGCGTACATATTGTTCACGTCGGAGGTGATGCTCCTCTGGACTACAGCCGTGTCTGCATTCAGGTAGAATTCATAGCCCCGGCGCAGATAATTGCGCATCATGCGCTCGGAAGTCCGGAACTGGTTCGTGTACACGAAGGCAAAGGTCAGCTTCTGCTGCACGAACAGAAAGACGTTCTTCACGGCGAAGGTCACGATCAGCAGCGCCATCACCGTGACGGAAAAGCTCTGGAAATCCTGACAGCCCAGGAAATCATAAAAACCCCTGACCATAGCGCTCTTCTCCACGGCTCCGGGGTCAATCACCACGCTGACCACCTGCACCAAGAGCCCTACCCCTGCGGTCTGCAGGAAAGCACCGATCACCATCAGCACCATCAGCCCCGCCATGGCCAGCTTTTGCCTCCTGTCCAGCAATACATTCATTTTCTTCAGAATCTGTGCCATAGGCCGCTCACTCCTAAACCGTCTTCTCTATTCTTTCAATCCTTATATCATCCCGTTCTGTCCGCAATGCCCCGAACCTCACGCCCACCATCCATCCTGACTGCCCCGGATTTCATAGCATCCTATCCTGTAGGCAATGCCCCGAGTCTCACGCCGCACCTATCCATCCTGACTGCCCCGGATTTCATAGCATCCTATCCTGTAGGCAATGCCTCGAACCTCACAGCACACCGTTCCATCCTGACTGCCCCGAATCTCATATCATCTCATTCTGCCGATGGATCTCCGGGTCTTCATATTTGTCCAGGAAGTCCGGCCCCAGCTTCACGATCTCTTCCGCGAACTGAATCGCTCTGGTCTCCGTCAGCACGGAAACCACTTTCCGGAACGTCAGCCCCGGGAAGAAATTCAACATCTCCATGGGCACCGTGGCGTCGAACTGAGGATACTCCGGGAACAGCTTGCGGTAATCCAGCTCATCCCGGGGATGGGGCTTGAGGAATACCGTCCCCTCCTTACTGTAAGCCTCCGTCAGATCCCGGAAGATCCGCTCCCGCACCTCCAGCGAACACAGCGGCTCCGTGAGTATCAGAATCTTGTCCGCCACCTGGCTGCTGTCCGCGATCTGCCGCTCCAGCTCCTCCTTGTTCCGGATAAAGGCCCGGAGTATCATATCTTTGTCTTCTTCCTCCAGCCTGTCCACCAGGGGCTGCCGGGGGACTTCGATATACCTGGGGCAGGGATGAGGAATCGCACCGATGTCATTGACTTCCATGTCGATGCAGTACTTCCCGTAGCCGTTCTGGACGAACACCAGGTTCAGCTGCCGGGAAAAGAAGGCCTTCAGCCCAAAATGCCCCCGGTTGTCATATCTGGCGGCATCGAAATACACCAGACAGTTCAGGCCGTCCTCCAGGGCGTGGTAGGGAATGCGCTTCCAGTTCAGATAATACCCCACAGGATCGCTGTCGCAGAAGACATATATGTCACCATATTCCCTGAAATCCACCGGCACGTAGGGCGCGTTGAGCTTCGCCAGCTTCTTCGTATACTTAATCCGGGAAAGCATGTTGGAGACGATGTTGCCCTTGTCCTGGTTGTACTTTGCCAGCTCCGGGAAGAAATCCCCCCGCTTTTCGTCATATTCCAGCACCTGCCCGAACAGCCCCACAGCCTCCACCCGCTCCTTCAGCCGCTCGAAATCGATGGACATTCTGCTCAGCAGCAAAGTGGCCTGCCCCCGCTTCTCCCGGGGCAGGTTCAGTTCCTTCAAAAAAGTCACATATACATGGTAGTATGTGTGGCACACATAGATTCTTTCTTTCATAATCCGATACACCCGTACTTTCCCCCGCCGGAATCAACCGTCTCCTGCCGCTCCCCGCCCTGAATACAGTCATTTTACCACATTCTGTCATTTAAGAAAGATGAAATCCCAACTCTTCAAAAAAATTTAAGAATATCCCCCCTCATATACCCTAGATTATAGCAGAAGCCAGTTGGTCACGCAAGGAAAGAAATTGCCGGGCAGATTGAAATGGCTTCCGACATATAGGCGGGGCGCTGCATAAGGAATTGTCTACAAATAACTGCTGCAAGTTTATGGCAATTTTTATTGTATTTCCGGGCTTTTGCCTGAAGCAATTGCAGCAGTTATTTTCCGACAATTCCTAAGTATAGGCTTCTCCTCTACCTGGCGTCTCGCCTCCTTGCTGTTCCCCAGCTTGACGCCGAGAGCATGCGCTTCGCGGGTAATCGACTTCTGCTTCACTCCTTCAGGCAGCGTGTCTGTCCGGATGACCCCATCCATGTACCAGGCTTCCGGGCCGGGATTGAAAAGTCAAGCATATCCTGCCATTCTCTGGACAAAGCAGGCAACTTATGCTAGTATATGAATGAATAATCCAAATTCTGGGCACACTTCCCCTCTGGGGAAAGTCTGTAAAAGACATCAGGCAAGTCGTAACGGAAGGAGCGAAAATGACAAATATATTTTTTGCCGTTTTTCTGGCGCTTTTATACAGCATTGCTTATACGGTGGCAGGCCCTGTGATAGAAGCCCAGGATATAAAATTCAATCCCTCGCAGCTTTTTCCCTTTCTATTGTGTTTCCTGTCAGGTACCGCATTGAATCTTTTCCTTTTTTCCGTCCTGAAGAAGCGGCGTTGGCTGGCGGGAGACGGGCGCATCTCCCGGTATCTGGGCGGATGCCTTGACAAAGTGGGGGACCGCAGGTTTTTTCTGCTTGTCTGGGCCTTCCATTTTGTGTCATGGATACCTGCCTGGCTCATTTTATACCCGGGAGTCCTGTCCTACGATATCATCTCCCAGACAGGCAGCGCCCTGGGCGAGATTACGAACAACCATCATCCTGTGTTGCACACATGGCTTATACGAGTCTTCATGAGATTAGGGGACTCCCTTTTTTCCAGCTATGAGCACGGAATCGGCCTGCTGTCGCTATTGCAGATGTTGATTTTGAGCTACGCCCTGGCCCGCCTGGTCCTCTTGCTGAAGAGAAAGAAAGTCCCCGTCCTGATAGTCCTGCTGACTGCGCTGCTCTCGGCGGCCTGGTTCGTGAACGCCTGCCTGTCTGTAACGATGATAAAGGACACCCTGCATGGGGCCTTCCTGGTATTGTTTGCCTGCCACTTTACGGAAATCGCAACGAATCCGTCAGAATATTTCCAGCGGAAGCAGAATTTATTGCTTCTGCCGGTTATCAGTTTCCTGATGTGCGCCCTCAGGAACAATGGCATCCACATCTATCTATTTTGTTTTGCCGCTTTGTTCCTGTTGAGGATTCGCCGAATAAAGAGAGCCAAAGCGTATGTTGCCCTCATAGCGGCAGTTTTGCTGCCTGTCTTTCTGTACAAAATCTATACCGGTCCTGTTTTTGACGCCTTAGGCATAGCCCAGGGCGAGGTGCGGGAGGCGCTGAGCGTACCCATACAGCAGCTGCAGCGGGTCTCCGCCAAGAGGGCGGGGGAGCTGACCGGCGAACAGACAGAACTGATGAAGTCCTATATTATTGACAGCCCGAAATGGATGGCCTGGCCCCTGGACCGCGCCTATGACCCTTTCTTCGCGGATCCCGCCAAAAGCTGCTTTTATTCCAATCATTATAAGGAAGACCCGATCGCTTTTTGGAAATTTTATCTGCAGACCGGAGAACAGTTTACGAAAGAATATATCGTGGCCTTTTTGTCCAACACGCTGGGCTTTTGGTACCCCGGTTATTTTGAGTACTCCTATGTGATGTACGATAATTATCCCCCGGACATGTTCACTGTGCCTTTGGTGCGCAAAAGCATATGGGATTCCCGGATTTTGAAGCAGTATTATGACAGTCTCTGCAGCTCTGATTTCTGGCGGGAGACTCCTGTTCTGAGACTGTTTTTTGTACCCGGGTTTTCGCTTTGGTTTTTGCTCTACGGGCTGGCGCTGGCCTGGAGGAGACGGGGATTTTTCACAAAAGTCCTGCCCCTTTTCCTGCCGCTGATTGCCCAGTACGGCATCATGATTCTCTCTCCCATGTCGTCCTTCCGTTATTCATGGCCCTTTTATCTGATGCTGCCCCTTGCCATGATTGGAATTTGGGGCAATCAGGAGTCGTAACTGTCTCCAGGCAGAAACGCCAAACTACACAAAGGAGCATAAAAATGAACCTTACAGCGCTGAAAGAAAAAATCGGCCGTTGGTATTTCTTGATACTGGCCCTCCTATTCACCCTGGCTTTGATCCTGCGGATTGTAGGTGCCGGATGGGGCATGCCCCACGGCAATCTGCATCCGGACGAGGGGCTTATCTTTGAACAGGCTTTCCAGTGCGCCCTGAACCGCGACTTTGAGGTGCATGATTACTACAGGCCCAACCATGTTTCCATCAAACTGAATACCCTTCTCTATATCGGGATACAGGAGCTGTATTTTGCCCCCCAGGGGCAAGGGGACATTATCCTGAACTATAACGAGCACTTCGCCCTGTTCATCACCGCGTCCCGGGTCCTGACCGCCCTTTTGGGTGTGGGCGTGGTTATCCTGGCCTACTTTATCGGCCTTTTCTGGGGCAGATGGCAGGCTTTGTTCGCAGCCCTGCTCTTCGCGGTATTTCCGTCGTTTATCGAACATTCCCATTATATCACGCCGGATATCCCGCTGCTGTTCTTCCTGATGGGCGTGCTGTGGGCGGCGCTTCGCTATCAGCGGAAACCCTCCGTGTCCATGCTGTTCTGGATGTCTTTCCTGACGGCGCTGGCCACCTGCGAAAAGTATCCGGGGGCCTATGGCTGCGCGGTCATCGCTGTGACCGTATGCGCTACGCATATCAAAAAACCGGTCATGATTATAAGGGACGGCTGTCTTGCAATCCTCTTTTTCCTGCTGGGGATCCTGGCTGTTTCCCCTGTGCTGCTCATCGACCTCAGAACGGTCTTGGAGGTGATGGCGGGACAGAATAAGCAATATCATTTAGGCGCAGACGGCCTGAACTTCGGGGAGACGCTGCTCTTTTATGCCCAGACCACAGGAGTTCATTTGGGATTGCTGCTGACGGTGAGCAGCATTTACGGAATGGTGAAATCCTTTCGCAAGAACCGGAAGCCCACGATTATCCTGTTGAGTTTCCTGGCGTATATAGTGCCGATTTCCACGTTGAGCATCCATTGGGAACGCTATACCTTGCCCATTTACGCGGCAGGACTTTTATTCGGGGCCTTCGGGGCATTTTATCTCACAGAAGACCTCCAGGGGCTTTTGAAGAAAATACCCCAGGGGCATTTGATTGCCTATCCTGTCTTGTTTTTTCTGCCGGTATGCAGTCTTCTGGCCGGAGCCATAGCGGTTTCCGGCAGCTTTCTGGCACCGGACAGCCGCATCCTCCTACAGGAGACATTCGCGGAAATGGGCATATCAAAACAAAATACCGCGCACGACTGTAACACGCCCCTGGATCCGGGCGGATACTATGGAGTGTTCGCAGATTTTGAGGACGGGGATCCTGAGAAGTACAAATACGGCAACCGTCCGGTGTTCGTCATGACATCGTCCGCACAGCGGGACCTATATCTGGCGGCTGACCCCGAAGCATATGGCTCAGTGGCAGACTTTTACCGGCAGCTGGACGAGCGTTACCCCCTGGTATTCCTCTATCCGGTGGAGACGCCAAGCTCCCATTTCCTGGAGCTGCGCAACATCTGGTTTGCGGCAAGGAGCGTCTACAGATATCTGCGCGGAGCGGCAGTTGGTTATGAAATCAGGCTCTATCAGTTGCAGTGACAAAGGCGGACAATTCCCGATATAGGAGAAGCGTATGAAAGAGGGCTCATGGGTCAGAATCTATCTAAAGCAGATGAGGATCAAAAGCTGGCTGAAAAATCTATTTGTCTTTTTCCCCATTGTATTCTCCCTGGAATTATTCAAGTGGGACAGGTTCCTTCAGGCCGTCATTCTGGCGCTGTCCTTCTGCCTGGTCTCTTCAGCCATTTATGTGCTGAATGACATCAGTGATGTGGAAAAGGACAGAAAGCATGCCGTGAAGAGAAACCGCCCCATCGCCTCGGGGCAGATTCCCATCCCCCGTGCATGGATTTTGTTTCTGAGCCTTATGGCAGCAGGGTTGGGGACGGCTCTTTCGGTGAATCTTTTCTCTTTTTTGCTGCTACTGGCTTATGTCGCCATCAATATCCTGTATTCAAAACGGCTGAAGGCCATGGTGGTCATTGACTGCTTTTGTATTGCGGCAGGTTTTGTACTGCGTGTGATGGTGGGCGGAACCATAGTCAGCGGCGGCGTCTCCGACTGGATGTTCCTGACCGTGGTATCCATGTCCTTGTTCATGGCGTTCGGAAAACGCAGGGGCGAGCTGCACAGTTACGGGACAGGCGGAACCCGGGATGTTCTGGGGATGTACGAAATCAATTTCCTGAACGGGATCGTCTTCCTGTGCGCAGGGCTGACTATGGTATTCTATTCCCTGTGGTCCATCTCGCAGAAAGCGAATCTGGTCTACACGGTGCCCTTTGTCCTGTTCATCGTCATAAGGTATCTGCTGCTGGTGTTCAAGGGGCGTTCCGAAGCAGACCCCACCGCCCTGATTTTGTCCGACAGGACGCTGCTGGTCTCATGCGGGCTCTGTGCCCTTCTGCTGCTGATTCTGTTATATATGCCTCAGCTATCCTGATTGAGCCGGAAGGAACCGGGGAAAAAGGGAACCGATCGATATTATGCGGCATTATCCTTGCCGCCGGGCAGAAAAGGGCTTGACCGCCGCAATTATTATATGATAGGATATCTATGTATATTCTTTCGGCAGAGGAGGATAATGGATAATGACAGTGGGACTTTGTCTGCTCACCTGGAATGAGATTGCGGGTTGCAAGCACGACGTACCCCTGATAGACAGAAGCAGATTCGAACAGATTTATTGTATAGATTGCGGAAGCACTGACGGTACGGTGGAATATTTGACTGAGCAAGGGATAGAAGTCTATCCCCAGACCGGCAAGGGGTTGAATCAGGCCTGCAAAGACGGCGCGGACAACTGCAGATGCGACGCCTTTGTCTTCTTTCACCCCAAGGGCTCTATCCCGGTGGAGGACGCTTACAAGTTCCGGGCATACTATGAGCAGGGATACGAGTTTGTGGTGGGCAGCAGGATGATGAAGGAAAGTACCAATGAAGAAGACACGAAATTCCTGAAGCCGCGCAAATGGTTCGTCCTGTTTCTGGGTCTGGCGGCAAAAATCCTCTTCAAGAAAGAAGGCAACACGGTCTGGGACGCCCTTCACGGGTTCCGGGGGATGACAGTGGAAGCATTCCGGAAATGCAGCATCTCGGACATGAGCCCTTCCGTGGACATCGAGATGGTCTGCAGAAGCTATAAGCTCCGGTTAAAGCGAATCGAATTTCCCACCAGGGAATCCGCAAGGATTGCAGGAGGCACGCACTTCAAGGCATTTGCCACCGGCAAGAAGCTCCTGAGATATCTCCTGTGGGAGATTGGCAGAAAAGGGTAAACATATGATAGAATCTCTGAGACGGAATAGATTGGGAATCATCTTAATGATATGCTCCAGCATCTGTGCCTGCGTGGGGCAGCTATTGTGGAAGCTGTCAGCCGATGGCGGTTTTCTTTTTTTGATGGGAGGATTTTTCCTGTACGGCATAGGGGCCGTGACCATGATCATCGCCTATAAATTCGGGAAAGTCTCCATCCTGCAGCCCATTTTAAGCCTGAACTATATCCTGAGCATCATCCTGGGCGCCACAGTGCTGAACGAAACGATTACCCTGACCAAGTGCATCGGTGTGCTGGGGATTATGTTAGGCGTTCTTTTGATTGCCGGAGGGGATGAGGTGAAAGATGCTGACCGCTAGCTTTCTCTTTCTGATGACGATAATGGGCTCCGTGGCCAGCCTGTTCCTAAAGCAGGCCTCAGGCTCTCTCAAAGGCGAGAGCCTTGGGGCGATTCTTCTGAATCTGCTGAAGACCCCCAGCCTGTACGCGGGAGGGGCGCTGTATCTGGCGGCTTCCCTGCTGAATATCTATGTGTTAAGGGTGCTGGATTATTCCAGCGTCCTGCCCCTTTCGGCTTTTACTTATGTGTGGACTATGTTCCTGGCAAAGGCCAGGTTCGGGGAGAAGCTGAACCTGCGGAAAATGGCAGGTGTGTTTCTGATAGTTGTGGGCGCGGTGCTGGTATCGAGGCCCCGTTAGGAGTTGGTATGAGAGAATTTTTCTACAGCCGGAAAAAATATGCCCTTCCTGCAATCCATTTTTTACTTTCTTTTCTGTACGAAAGATGCATCTTCCTGTTCCGGGAGGAGGAGAATATCATTCTCTCCATACCGAGGAATCAGATCATCAGCGGCACGGGGGAGAGGATCCTCGGATATGTCATCTCCAAGCTGTTGGCGGCGGTGATGATTTTTTTCCTCTGGCATCTGCTCTTTTGGATTGCGGGGAACTGGAAGACGAAAAGGAACCTGCGGTTCTTTTTGGCCTTCTTTCTGATCTGCCTGGCGGGGGTGCTGCTCCTCTGGCCCGATCCCTTTACCGCCAGCGAGGATAATTACATCACCTATTCCTATGCCATCCGGTTCTGGCCGGAATATTGGCACAGCGCCTATACCAGCTGCGTCTACGCGGCCATGCTCATGGTGGCGCCCAGCCCGGTGTTCCTGACCGTGTTCCAGCTGATTTTCGCGTTCTTTGTCCTGGGCTATCTCTACAACAGGATGGCCGACAGCCCTGTGCTGAAGGGAAGGGGGAAATATTGCGTCTTTCTCGTATTCCTCATGCCCGGCGTGTACACGCTTTTCACCAACGCTTACCGCACGGAGCTCTATGCCCTGCTGTGCATGTTCGCCGTGGCCAGGACAGCCATGGACGTGGTGGACCGGAAGGAACGCGGGACCTGCAGCCTGATCTGGAACATTCTTCTATGCGGCTTCCTCGGCGTGTGGAGGACGGAGGGCATCATCCTGGGATTCCTTCTTTTCCTTGTACAGCTTCTGTTCGTGCATCGGTTCAGACCCGCAAAGAGCGCGCTTCTGCTCCTGTGCCTGGCGGTGTCCTTGGGCGTGTTCCTTGTGCCCCAGAAGCTGGGGGACATCAAATACTACGGAAAGGACTATTCCTTCATCAATTCCTTCCCCGTGCTGAAGAATATCTTATCCTCCGGCCTGTCCTATGAGGGGGCGGAGGCGGACGTGGCCGCGCTGAGCCAGGTCGTCCCCATGGATGTCCTGCGCTATTACGGCATGGACGGATACCGGCGATACAATTACGCAAACGGTAGGAAGGATATCAACCAAAGCCTTGCCTCCGATGAGACGGCTTCGGCATACATGAAGGCGTACTATCGAATCGTCCTCCACAATCTGCCGATTTACGCGAAGACCCAAGTTTCCATGCTGCTGAAGGCCCTCCTGGTGATACCGCACGAATATGTGGTGGGATTCGACCAGCCTCCCGTCCCGGATCTGCCGCCCTGGACATTGGAATCCTGGGACATCGGACGGGCGGACTTGGAAGACGAGCCTTACGTCAGGGAATGGATGGATACGGAAATCCACCAGCGCTTTGCCGCCTTTGCGGGGAAGATACGGGGCTGGGTAGAGAACACCCTTGAAAAAATATATTTTTACAGCGCAGTCCTGATTTTGATTCCGTTATTTGAGATATTTTTGTTTTTCAGAGAGGGAATCCGGCTGGTCCAAAAAAAGAAAAATCGGTTCGGGCTGGCGGGGATAGCGTTCCTGCTGCTGGGACAGGCGGCCGCCATTGCGCTGGTGATGCCTGCGGGGGCTTTGGTGTACTTTCACGCTTACTATTACTGCTCCTTGCTCCTGTGCCTGATTTATGGGAGCTGTCTGGGGACTTGACAATTCCTTAAGATGCATGGAGACAGAGGGGAGTTGATGAGATGGAGACTTATGATTATCTGATCCTGGGCGCGGGGCCGGCGGGGCTGACCTTCGCAAATCTGCTCAGAATGAAAGCCCCGGAACTGTCCTTCCTGGTTCTGGAAAAAGAGGATACCCCAGGGGGACTCTGCCGCTCGAAAGAAGTGGACGGCTCTGCCCTGGATATAGCGGGCGGCCATTTCCTCGATGTGCGGAGGCCTGAGGTCAACCGTTTTCTCTTTACATTCATGCCATTGGATGAGTGGAATCTTTTTGACAGGGATTCCAGAATCCATATGGGGACTTACGAGATTGGGCACCCTTTCGAAGCGAATATCTGGCAGATGCCCCAGGAAGAGCAAGTCAAGTACCTTAAGTCCATCGCGGCGGCGGGCTGCAACCTGGGCACGCCCATGCCGGAGAAGTTTGTGGATTGGGTGACCTGGAAGCTGGGGGATAAAATCGCGGAGGACTACATGCTCCCCTACAACGGCAAAATGTTCGGCGGAGACCTGGACGCGCTGGGAACCTATTGGCTGGACAAACTGCCTGATGTCTCTTTTGAGGAGACGCTCTTAAGCTGCCTGAACCGCAGGCCCTATGGCACACAGCCGGGGCACGCGCAGTTCTATTACCCGAAACGGTACGGCTACGGCGAGCTTTGGGAGCGGATGGGCCGGGCCCTGGGGGAGCGGATTCTATATCAGAAGACGGTCACAGGGATGAATCCGGAGGAGAGGATCGTCACATGTGCCGACAATTCTGTCTTCAAGGCAGGTGCTATCATCACTACCATTCCCTGGAGATCCGTAAAGGAATATGAGAATTGCCCCGGAGAGATTGCAGACAGCATCGGGAAGTTGAAGTCCACAGGGACGGAAATCAAATATGTGCCCAAACCTCTGGACACAAAAGCCCATTGGATCTACCTTCCCGATCCGGAGATTCCCTGCCACAGGATTCTGGTGCGGCAGAATTTCTGCACCGGCAGCAGAGGATACTGGGAGGAAACCAATTTAAGCCGGGTCACGGACACAGGCAGCGAGCATGCTTTCGTCCATGAGTATACTTATCCGCTGAACACCATCCAGAAGCCGGCAATCATGTCACAGCTTTTAGGGTACATGAGGCAGCGGGGCGTGTACGGCCTTGGAAGATGGGGGGAGCACGAGCACTACAACTCAGACCGCACGGTGGAAAGAGCCATGCAGCTGTTTGCGGAACTGAGTGAAGAAGGACATTCCTAATGAATAAGATCATTCCTAATGAACAAGATCATTCATAATGAATAAGATCATTCATAATGAATAAGATCATTCATAAGAATAAATGAAAAACAGAAAGGCCGTTTCATGATGTGGGAGTGCGAATACAGCCGGGAGCCTATGGACTATAGGCTGCTGTGGCTTAGGTTTCTGCGGAAAATCTGGATTGTCCCCGTGGCTGTGCTGGTGGGCGTAGCGCTGGTGGCAGGATGCCATTTTTATGCCAGGACAGCGGCAAGAGGGGGAAGGACGTATCAGACCGAGTCGATTTTTTATATTGATTTCGCGGAGGATGCCCAGGGGGAGACCTATGACTATTACAATTATTTCACCTGGGGAGAAGTGATCCATACGGATTTCTTTATGGATTATGTCTATGAGAAAATGGCTGGGAGGCTTTCCATGGAAGAGATCACTTCCTATATCACGGCCACCGTGGATTCGGACGTGCGGTATCTCTATGTGCGCTGCGACACCCATTCCCCGGAGCTTTCCGTGGAGCTGGCTTCGGCCATGGAGGAGGTGGTTCCCAGGTTCGCGGACATCCGGAAGGAAATCCGCTCCATCGAGACAGCCAAGGCCGGAACCGTCGCCAGGGACAGCTCAAAGCTCCGGATGGGAAACGCCTGTTTCCTGGGCGCATGTCTGGGACTTGGGGTCTCCCTGTTGGGAATTCTGATTTCTTTGATACTGGATACCGCAATCTATCTTCCGTCCACTGTGGAAAAAAGGTATCATGTCACCTGTCTGGGCGCGCCTTTTCTGCCGGAATTCGGGCCGAACTGGGAGCATGTGCTGAAGGACGCCGCAGAGGCTGCGCTGGTCTGCGTGGACGAGGATATCCGGGAGGAGGAGATTGGAGTGCCGGAGGAGATGCAGAAAAAGGGAATCCTCTGTCGGAATCCGGTGGCGCACCCGGAAGAACTGGACCGGATACGGGAATGCCAGGCAGTGCTTCTGGTATTGAGAGCCGGGCGTAGGAACGATACGGCTTTTGAGCGACTGCTGGAACAGCTGGGCCGCCAGGACATAAAGGTCACCGCTGCCATTTTGGCCTCCGCTGACGAGAAACTGATTTCCGCATATTATAGGAAGCAAATGTAGCTTTAGGCGCGCCTTTTATCAGAAGCTAAGTGCATGCTTCTGATAAGTCATTACAGGAGCAAAGGATGATTTTATATTTATCGATTACGGCGCTTACAGTCTTCATGGCTTATTTTGTGAACAGCGCTTACGCAGGAAAATCAAATAACAGAAGACAGGCGCGCGCCAGGAACCGGCAGTCCATGTTGAACGGGGTGCTCCTGACAGGGATTTTTATGGTTCTGTTCGCCCTGTCCGCCCTGAGGATCGGCATCGGGAACGACTACTGGGTCTACCGGGATCATTTTCTGCATATCATGAGCGGGGATACGGCAGTCTCCTATGAAATCGGTTTCCAGGCGCTGGTGAAGGTTCTGCAGAGCCTGTTCGGATATGACAATTACCGGATTGTGTTTGCGGTCATGGCTTTCCTCACGAGCCTGTTCTTTATCAAGGGGCTGTTCGACAATACGGATTGGTTCGTGATGTCTTTTTTCCTTTTTATGGCAAACGGCTTCTACTTCATGAGCTTCAGCAACGTGCGGTATTATTTCGTGATGGCAGTCTGTACCTATGCCATGAAATTCTTGTTTGCAGAGGATTACGTCAAATTTGTCTTCTGGATTGTGCTTGCCGCTTTTTTCCATAAATCCGTCCTGTTGGTCATACCGGTGTACCTGATTGCCCATTCCCTGAAGTGGAACAAAAAGACACTGTGGCTGATTCCGGCAGCCTGCGCGGCGCTTGCGCTGGGAAAGCCGGTGTTCAGACGGCTGATGTTCGTCTTCTATCCCTATTACGAGGGAGATCTGATTCTGGACGTGGAGACGATTTCCTATGCGAACATCGCGAAATGTCTGGCGGTATTGCTGTTCTCCCTTTTTTACTACAAAAAGGCGGTCAAGGGGAATTCCAAGGCGGAGACGCTCTTTAATCTGAATCTCTTCGCTCTGATTATTTACAGCTTCGGGTATTATATTCTGGAGACTTCCAGGATATGTTATTACATGGTGCTGGGACATGTGTTCCTGATTCCCATTGTGCTGAAGGCAATCGAAAATAAGAGGCAGAAAGTCTTCTGCCTTCTTTCCGTCATACTGGCTTATGTCATGTACCTGGTGATATTTATCATAAAAAGCCGGGCACCTACCGTGCTGCTGCTGCCGTATATGACATGGCTGTTTACATGAGGGGAGCTGCTGAAACCAGGCGGCAGGCATGCTTGGAGCCGCCGATACCAGTGTCAGGCTCTGTCTGCCGGTTCGGTCTTTAGCGCGTCCCCCAATCTATCCAATCATAAAATAAGTCTCCCCTTGCAGCAATCTGCCGAAAAAGACCAGGCCGCAGAAAAGCTGATAGGCCAGCACACACCCTGTCACCGCGAAAGCGATTCTGCAGTACAGCCGATTTCCCTCCCTCTTCCGGAAAAGCAGCCATTTCTCCAGGCTGAAAACGTAAATCAAAAACAGAGCCATACAATACCCCCAAAGGAAATTCCCGTCTCTGGAACGGCTCCCCGTCTCCACCAGCAGCAAAGCCTCCAGGAATCCCACCCCTGTCATGCCCCAGGCAAAACGATAGCGCCTGTCCCGCAGAAGCTCCCTCCCGGAGAACAGCAGCACCGCCAGCGGGAACGCAACGGAACAGAGCACCGCCACTTTCGTCCGATTGGCATGGAGAGAAAAGGTGTACCAGGGCGACAGCGCGAACCCCTGCCCGGTATCGGCGCCGAAGAGCACCGCGTTCTGCCATAGCATCACGCCACAGGCCGGAAGCACCGTGCTCCCCATCAGGAACACCTGTTTAAAAGGCACCTTCCTGCACAGATCCGCCAGCAGCTTCACCGCCAACACAGGCGCGAACACCGTCAGGAAGCTGGGCTTGATGCCTGTGCACAAGGCCAACAGTCCCGCCAGGACAAGCCACTGTCTGCCGGTCAGACGCTCTCTGTAGCCCTCTTCCGCTTTCAGGTAATAAATCATGACCGCCAACGCCGCGGGCTTCATGCACTGATAGGTGGAATTGTGCCATATGTTCCCCGCCTGATAGCTCACATAGCGGTATTCCCCCGCATATCGCCAGAAGAACGGCATCACCAGGTTCAACGCCAGCGCGCCGCCCAGCGTGAGCGCATCCACCCTCTTCCGCCCCAGCAGAAGCGCCAGCAGCCGCTCCGTCAGCAGAATGCACAGCACCGCGGCGACAGCCAAAAAGAGGGCAATCAGCCCCGTCCCGTGTCCGCCCAGCCAGTAGAAGAGCTGGTACGGATACGCCGTAAAGCTGTAGTACCATCCGTCATCGATAATCATGCTGATATGATAGGGCAGATCCGACTGGAAGTATCGGTTGTCGTAGTCCAGCGGCTGGATGGACTGCATATAAAAAAGATACAGGCACAGCCCGCCGTATATCAGTACGCCAATCCAGAGGATGAAGACCACATATTTCGACCGCTTGTTATCCATCTCACGCCTCCCTTTTCCCCATAAATCCTCTCAATATCTCCAAGCCGCTTATCATGCAGCTCACCGGAAACCGTTTGGGCAATTCCCCCGCCCTATGGGAACACGCGCTCAATCACCGCGGAGTTCATAGAGCACCAGTTCCTCATCGCCGTATATCAGGCGGCAGCCCTGGCCCTGGCACAGCATGGCGATCTCCCCGTTGGCAGGCACTGCGATATAGCGGCTCTGCAGCGCAGTGATGTCCGGCATCACGTACTCCCGCATGCAGCAGCTGATTCCGAATCCCTTCGGCAGCCCATAGAGCAGCTGGTACGGAGTGATGACCGTCTCCCCATCCACCAGGTCGCTGTATACCCAGATTACGACATTGTCATAATTCGGTGCGTCTTCCTCTCTCAGGGCCAGCGCACTGGCCATCTCCTGCCGCCAGTTCTCCACGGCAGCCGCTTTCCCTTCCTCCCGGAAAGGCACCTGATAGTCAAAGGGATTCAGCGTTATATAAGCAAAGAAATAGGCGAACGTGACCCCCACCAGCACCGCTTTCTTATAAAATACCGTATCCATCCAGGCTATGACGAACACCGCCGCAGCCAGGAAAATCATCAGATGCCTGCTGCCCTCCGTCAGCTTGTACATAAGCAGCAGCGCAAAAAGCATGGCTATAAAGCTGAAAGCCAGATGTATCTCGATGACCATCTTTTCCCACACAAGCCGAGACTCGCCCGCAGCCCCCTGGCGCGCTGCCCGCTTTCGCTCCGCTGACACTGTTGCCGTTTCCGCCCTGTCCTCCAGCGCCTCGCCGGCCCGCAGGCGGCGGAACCTTCTCCAGTCCCTGAATCCCTGCGCCGCCAGCACCGCCATGCAGACCAGGTAGCACACAAAGCACGCATCTGCCGACAGCCCGCTGCCAAAGCTCGCCCGCACATGCTCCAGGAAATCCTGCCCCACATAGTAAATCTTCCTGACCGTATAATAGCCTCCGCCGAAAATCCCCCTGTCAAAAAACGCCTGAATCCAGTCCGTATAGAACAGCGGCGTAAAATACTCCGCCCCAAGGTAATGGTTGATGACCGCATAGATTCCGAGCACTGCCGCCAACACCGCCGCTCCGGCAGCCCCCCGGCACAATTTTCCAGCGCGGCTCCTCCCCCTGCGCATCCAAAAATAGACAGGAAGCAGCATGAACAGCGCCATATAGGGGCGCATCAGAACCATCAGGCCCGAAACCAGAAATAATAAGACAAGCTTGTAATCCCTCTCCCGCCTCAGATAGTTGATAGCCATGGAATAAAAAAGAATCAATATGGCAAAACAGATGACCTCCGCCATCCCGGAAAGCATATAGCGCACAAAAGGCCTATACAGACAGAAAAGCAATGTCAAAATCCCCATCTGCTTCCAGGTAGGCCGAACCAGCCATACGAAGAGGAAGCAGCACAGGCTCATAAGAAAGATATTGCAAATAACGGGGGACATAAGATTCCACCCGAACACCAGCCCCCAGAGAATCCAGGGAAAGACCAGCACCGGGCTCCACGCCGCGAAGGAAAGCTTCAGGGCATGGCTCTCATTGAATCCGAAATACCCCTGGGGATATCCGTATTCCAGGATGCTCTCCACCTGTTTATAATAGAACAGCTCGTCATTCCATCCGGAGGAGGGTATATAGACCTTCCCCAGACTCTGCCCCTGCCCGATGCAGTGCACCAGACAGCACAATAAAGGCAGCGCCGCCAGAAGCAGGGATTTCAAAAGCGTCACATACCGCTTCTCTCCGGAGCGTTTCCTCTCTTCGGAACCGTTCTCCCCGGGATTCCCCGCCCCGGCATGGCCGCTTTCCGGAACATCCTCCCAGTACCTGCCCGGCGCTTTCCACCACTCCAAAAATCTTCCCATCTTATCTTTCCTCATCCTTCCGCCCGCCTGCATCCAGATTCAGCTTTTCCCGGATGACATACTGGGGCGAATTGTTCAGGCTGATATAAATCCGCCCGATATATTCCCCGATCAGGCCCAGCATCAGCATAATCATGCCCCCGAAGATGACAACAGCCGACATCAGGGAGCTGAACCCCAGAGGCACCGCTGGATTGATGAACTTCTTGACTATGGTGTACAGGCCGTAGAGAAAGCCCGTCCCCGCGCTTATGGCCCCCATTGCGGTGGCAATCCGTAAGGGCTTTACCGAGAATGCCGTGAAGCCGTTGAACCACAGAGCAAACAGCTTCTTGAAAGTATAGCCGGAAGCGCCCTCCTCCCGCTCCCTGTGGTCCACCGGCACATTGGCGATGTTCCGGGTGGCCCGCAGCACCAGGCCGATGATATAGGGATAGGAATTCTCATAGCGGACCATGTCGTCCACCACGAACCGCTTCGCCGCGAAATAACTGGAAATATACAGCTCCGGCGGCTTCCCCAGCATCATCCGGGTCATGCGCTCGTTGAGCTTGCTGCCCAGATTCCGGAACGCGGAGTGCTGCTTATGGTCGTACCGGGCGTACACAGCGTCATACCCCTCCTCCAGCTTGCCAATCAGTCTGTCCACCTGATCCGCCGGGGTCTGCCCATCATCGTCCAGACATACCACATAATCCCCGTCCGAATGGCGCAGTCCCGCCATCAGCGCCGAATGCTGGCCAAAATTCCTGGCGAAGTCAATCCCCCGGATGTTTTCATGCTCCTTGCAGAGCCTGCGGATTACGTCAAAGGTGCCGTCCGGAGAGCAGTCGTTCACCAGGAAGATATCATAGCAATATTGCTCCATAGTCTTCATCTTACCATCAATCTCCGCTATCACATGGGGAAGCGTATGCTCCGAACGATAACAGGGAATCACAAAGCTGATCTTCTTCATCTGTCCCATCTATCTCACATTCCTTTGCAAAGTAGTCTCTTCAAATCGGCGATATGGCGGCCATCCATATGATATCACAGTATTTCCCGTCAATGCGCACATCATCCTTCAGGCAGGCTTCCTTCCGGAACCCTGCTTTCTCATAGCTGCGGATGGCGCGCTCATTCCCGGCCAGGGCACGCAGATAGATTCGATGCAGTTTTTCTTCCGCAAAACAGTACCGCAGCATCAGCTTCGCGGCGGCAGTGCCGATTCCCCTGCCCCTGGCATGGGCTTCCCCGATGAAGATGCCGTATTCCGCTTTGTTGTGCTGCCTGTCGATATCGCGGATATAGACGCTTCCCAAGGGCCTGTCCGAAGCCAGGTCGCAGATGATGTCCTGTACTACCTTCCCCTTTTCCACCATGTTCCGGATCCAGTCCTCATGCCCCTGTCTGGTGAAAGGCTCCTGATAGATGAAATTCTTCCGCACGTCATCGCTGTTGCGCCATGCCACAATCAAATCCGTGTCCTCCCGGGTCATCAGGCGCAGATAGATACCTACGCCCCGGTCAATGTATTGTTCCATATCCTGACGCTTCCTCTCTAACCTCTATCTCTGGTGCCGTGGCCCGCCGGCCTTTCGCCCATAGCACCATCTCCTCATACCATCCGTACAGTGCACACCTCCATGCCCCTCGGCTCTGATAGCACAGCTACCTGTCGTCCGCCTTCTTCCTTCTCTTCTCGGCGCTGGTCCGCATGAGGCGATATTCAAAATCGCGCTTGTCCTTAGCTGCCATGACCTCCAGGATGATTCCCGCGAAAAAGGACTGGATTCCCGCCAGAACCATGAAGCCGCAGACTATCAGCGTGGGGAACCTGGGCACAAGCCCTGACCGCAGATATTCGCTCAGGATAGGAATCATAATCAGCAGCGCCAGAACCACCAGCAGCACGCAGAAAGCTCCGAAGAAGTGCAGCGGCCTGTAGTTGCGGTACAGCTGAACCATCTTCCGGATGACCCGCAGGCCATCGCTGTAGGTATTCAGCTTGGACATGCTGCCGTCCGGCCGGTCGCGGTACTCCACTACCACATTCTCCACCTGCATATTATAATTCACCGCATGGATGGTCATTTCCGTCTCTATCTCGAAGCCCTGGGAAAACACAGGGAAAGTCTTGACGAATTCATAACTGAGGGCCCGATAGCCTGTCATGATGTCCTTGATGTCCGCACGGAACAGACTGTTGATGCCGGTCCGCATGAGACTGTTGCCGAAGTTGTGAAAAAGCCTTTTGTTTTCCTGAAAATAGGTGGAAGAAAGCCTGTCGCCCACCACCATGTCCGCACCGTGCTCCAGCACTCTGTCCGCCATCTCCCTGGCACAGTCCAGCGGATAGGTATCGTCCCCGTCCAGCATGAGATAGCACTCCGCATCGATCTCCCGGAACATCCTGCGGATCACGTTCCCTTTACCCTGCCTGTATTCCCGGCGGACTATGGCTCCCTGTTCCTCCGCCAGCCGGGCTGTCCCGTCTGTGCAATTGTTGTCATAGACATAGACCACCGCTTCCGGCAGCGTCTTCCTGGCATCTCCCACCACCTTCGCGATGGTCTGCTCCTCATTAAAACAGGGTATCAATACCGCAATCTTGTCCATCCGCCAACTGCCCTTTCCCCATAGGCTCACAGGATTGTCCCGGCTTGTCCTCTTTCATAGGCTTCCTGCAATCAGTTATTTGTAGACAACGCCTTAGGAACTGCCGGAAAATAATCTACGCATTTTGTTTAGAGTAAACCTGAT
>CAJUFI010000036.1 GCA_910585665.1 uncultured Acetatifactor sp.
TATCAGGTTTACTCTAAACAAAATGCGTAGATTATTTTCCGGCAGTTCCTAAGCGTCCTGGTATACCTTCAGGAGCTTATCCATGCCGCACTTATCTTTCAGGTACTTGATATAAGCCTCCCACTCCGCATCCGTAGGCCCGCCGTTCTTGATCCACAGGCCCTCCTGCTCCGCCACGGCGCTCTCGAAGCCGGGCTTATACCAGTCGATGTCATCCAGCTCCCTGCCTGTATACACACAGTCCACCGGGTAGAAGGCCGTGTCGCTTACATAAGGCATCCAGAAGTCGTACAGGTCCGTCAGGCGCTCGATGGCACGATCCTCCATCTTGAATGTGGTCAGATAGTAATCGCTCAGGATGAGCTTCGGCCCGCTCACCTCATACTCGCCCTTCAGCTCACCGGATCCCTTGCCGTACTTCTCGCGGCTCTCCTCGTCCGAAATGCTCAGCCACACGCCGTCCTCGTCCTGTTCCGTAAAATAGGTGCCGATGGGGCCGTACTGCAGCTGCATCACCACCTCCGGATCGTACCACATGTCAAAAAACTTCAGCAGGTTGGCCGGGCTCTTGCACTTTTTCGTGATGTTCAGCTGGCCGCTGTTAATCCCGCCGCCGGTGCGCACCGTCACATTGTGGGTGCCGTCAGGTCCGTCCAACACCGGTAGGAACACATAGTCATCTGAACAGTCGCCCATCAGCTCCTCGATGTACCACCAGGTAGAGACGCCCACATAGCCCTGGGAGCACTTTGAGATCAGCTGCGTGGTATCCTGGCTGAACATCTCGATGTCCATCAGGCCTTCCGCATACCAGTCATGGAAATAAGTGACCGCGTCCCTGTAAGCATCTGTCACACAGATGAATTCCACTGTGCCGTCCCCATGGAGCACCAGGTCATTGCATACATCCGCCGGCCAGTTCGTGAAGCCGAACCCCGCATAGAAGATATTCTGGCCCCAGCACCACTCGTCAAACCCCGTGCTCATGGGGATGGTGCTGCCCGGCGCGTTCCCGTAATACTTCGCGCTCATGTCATTGTCCTGAAAGGCCTTCAGCACATCGTGGAGCTCATCCAGCGTGGTCGGCACTTCCAGCCCCAGATCGTCCAGCCACGCCTTGTTGATCATGGAATACTGCGGAATCGAGAAGATGCTGTAGTCCTCCGGCGCACCGATGCCCGCTGTCCCCATCCGCTCTCCCGCCGGGAGGCCGTAGATATAGCCATCGTCCATGGTAAGGAATTGTCTACAAATAACTGATGCGAGTTGATAGCCGTTTTCCTTGTATTTCCGGGCTTTCTTCTAAACAAGTTGCATCAGTTATTTTCCGACAATTCCTAATGGCGCTGCGGATATCTGGGTTCTCCTCCAGGATCCTGCTCAGGTTAGGCATATATTCTTCCGTCAGGTAAGGCGTCAGGTCGATGAAAGTGCCGTCGTCCCCATACCGGGAGATGTCATAGTTGCTGAATCCCACGCCCATGAACGCGTCCGGCAGCTCCTCCCCCGCGATGCGGATATTGACCTGCTCGCCCAGAGACTCGCTCATGGTAGTCCAGTCAATGCTGATTCCCGCATCCTCCTGAAGCTGATTCAGGACTACATTATTGTCATATCCCGGGCTCAGCGCGCCCTGTCCTCCCATGATTGCGAACTCCGTCTGAGTGACGTCCGGGTTCGCCACGCCCTTTTCATGATGGCCGTAATCTTTGTCCCCGCACGCCGTCGCCGACAGCACCAGGCCGGCGGCAAGCGTACAGGATACAAGCCTTTTTCCGTAATTGCCTTTCTTCCACTTACTCATAGATTCTTATGAAGCGTTTGAGGAATTTCTGGCGGCGCACATACAGAACGGGAAACTGGCCTTTGACGGCGTCTTCTGCGTGACTGACAGCCTCGCCTACTTTATCATAAAGGTATTGCGCAGGCTGGGCCAGCGGGTGCCCGAGGACGTGCAGGTCATCGGCTTCGATGGCATCCGGCAGCTGGGCGTGTAGGATTACGTCTGCTCCACCATCGTGCAGCCTGTGGCGGAGATTGCCGAAATGTGTGTGGAGCTGCTCCTTCAGGAAAGCCTGCAGGTGAAGCCTCCTCTCGTCTGCCTTCCTGTGGCTTACGCTTACGGGGGCACCACGGCGGAAGGTCCGGAGCGGAGGTGATGCTGATGAATGCCCGTATCCTGAGCTCCGGAAAGCAGTCAACTTAAAACAATCTGTTCCCAATTCAGCGTCAACGAGGGCTGGTTACGCACCGCCTCCGGGAAAATGTTTCTTGAGAACGAAAAGAAGCGCTCCACCCAGACAAGTGGTGCCTATCTGCGCATACTGACAAATATGCGCCGGAAGATGCCTGTTATGAAAATGAAATTTACTGCTGAGATTATAGATAATGATAGAAAATCATAGATTGCTATATATGGTCATATATGGTCTTAGAAATATCTCCAAATAACTGATACAAGTTCATGGCAACTATTGTATTTCCGGACTTTTTCCTTAGGAATTGTCGGAAAATAACTGCTGCAATTGCTTCAGGCAAAAGCCCGGAAATACAATAAAAATTGCTATAAACTTGCAGCAGTTATTTGTAGACACTTCCTTAGTAACTGTCGGAAAATAACCAATGCAGCTTGTTTAGGAGAAAGCCCGGAAATACAAGGAAAACGGCTATAAACCCGCATCCGTTATTTGCAGACAATCCCTTAACAACTGTATCAATCATTTTCTGACAGTTCCTTATATAATTACTCACATAATTACACATAAACAAGATTGACTACAGCAAAGTAGCTAAAAGGCGTGACTCCAAAAAGGAAGGCACGCCGGAAAACAGCCCCCGATTCTTCCTCGCTCTCAGCCCTGCAGCCCTCTGGCCTGCCTGTCCATGTCCTCCACCACGATATCGTAAATCTCTCCCAGGGACGCGCAGTACTCCAGCACCTTCCAGGGCTCATTCGTATGATAATGAATCTTGATCAGCTCGTCGTCTCCCACGGCCAGCAGACAGTCGCCCTGGAAATGTTCCGCGAAATAATCCGTAATGGCGTCCTCGTCAAGGCCCTGCCCTTCAATCAGCAATTGCGTATCATATTTGAATTCCAGCATATTCTTTCTCCTTATATTATGATTGAATTATGAAAAAGCATTTTCCCCGCTCCTGTGGGCACAGCTATACCATATCATATTTCCGGGCCTCTGTAAAGGCGCTTCTCCTCTACAGGCTCTGACAAAGGCCCACAAAAGGCCAGCGGAAAATTTTCGATTTTGCCCAAAAGTTTCCAACATATTTTCTTTCCGCCAGGTCATACTAAGACCAAGATAAGTTGCAGCAAACACTTAAACTGAATCTTCAGGATAAGTGACATGCAGCACTTATCTTGAAGATAGATAAAAGGACTTACAAACATTGGAGGTGAAAAAGATGTCTGGAAACAGAAGCAACAAAGTAGAAGTGCCTGAAGCTAAGGCAGCAATGGATCGTTTTAAGACCGAGGTGGCATCCGAGCTGGGTGTGAATCTGAAGGAGGGCTACAACGGTGACCTGACTTCCCGCGAGGCCGGTTCCATCGGCGGCGAGATGGTTCGCCGTATGATCAAGAAGCAGGAAGAGCAGATGAAATAAGCTCACCAAGGCTGACATGAATGAAACGCCTTATCCAAAGGCATGTGTGCGCCGTTGACGCGTATATGTGCCTGCACAGAGGCGCTTAAGACACCAGGGGCTGTCATGGCGATGATCACAGATCAAAACCGTGGCAGCCCCAAATGATTATGGGCACACTTAGCTCCCGCCCCGTCATCCAGAGGGTGCTTCCAGCGCCGCCAATGCCTCCAGGACGCTTTCCATGTCCGGCATCCGGCCCCCGGCATCCTCTTTGGTACAGGCTTCCAGCACCCTCCAAAGCCTTCCCGCCAGCCTCTTCTCCGACCTCTTCCTCCCTTTCCCGGAACGGGCCCACAGCCCTCCTGCGGCGCCGGCCCCACCTCGCCAGAGCCCCCGAATCCGTCCCGAATCATGTGGCCCAGCCCCCAGCATGGCCTTCAGGGTCTGCCCCAGCCCATATACATCGCAGGCCGCCGTCAATCTGCCGTCCCCCTCCAGCTGCTCCGGCGCGGCGAAGCCGGGAGACCCGGCACGGGAACCTGCTTTCCCCCCCAGCCCGCACACGCAGCCCAGATCGATCAGTTCCGCTCTGCCGTCCTGCCTGATGATGATGTTCGCAGGCTTTATGTCCCGGAATAGCAGCGGCTCCGGCAATCCGTGCAGATACCGCAGACCCTCCGCCAGCATACGGCCCACGCATATGGTCTGTCTTGCCGAAAAGCGCCGCCGTTCCAGCATCTCCGCCAGGCTCTGTCCCGGCACGAATTCCCGCAGCAGAATCCCCAGCCCGTCCTCTTCCCAAAATGCGGCATATTGGGGGAACAAAGGATGGCTCAGCTCCGCCATGGCCTGGGCTTCCTTCCCCAGCATACCGGCTTTCCAGCTGACCTTGCAGACATACAGCCCGCCCTCCGCCATGTCCTCCACACAGTACACATCGGAAAAGGACCCCCGGCCCAGCAGCCCCCGCCGGAGGTACCCTCTTTTCTCCAAAATCACTTTGTCCAGATACCTCTCCCTGTTCTTTCGTACCAGTTTCTCATACTCCATAGATACCTCAATCACTGCCCCAGATTGCCCTGGACCACCTGTACATCCTGAAAATACGGAACGGAAGATGACGTGCCACTATGACAGGCATAAAAACCTGTAGTAATCGGAAAATCGGAAAATCATACTTCAATTATTTCACTAATAACATCATGCTTAGCCACTAAAAATTTATGAGATAAGCAGATATTATCTGTTACACAAACAATACGTTTGCTGTATTCAATTACACTTTTTAAATACTCCGCCCTTTGCTGGCTAGATGTATAGAAACCATCATTTTCAACATACATCTCGCAATAAATAATAGCATCATCAAATTTTTCTGAATATCCACTAGCAAATCCATTAAAAATTACTTCGCCATTATTATTAATCTTTCCTCCGAATAAAGTTACTTCGTATTCCAGCTTTCCTAAGACTAAAGCACATTTTAAAGAATGTGTAATAAAACGGCAATTAGACTTAATTTGACTTGCAATCATTATGGTCAATTCATTGTAATCAACATAAACCAAATGTCCATTATCAATATTTATGCACAGTTTTGTTTTGTGGTATGCTCTGTTTAAATAAAGATTATAATTGCGAATAGGTGCTAAAGATATGTTATCTACAGAAAGGTAATAAGTAGTACCACATACCATCATTGCAATCAATCCGCTCTCAGCTAATTTTGTTGAATGTTTCATTAAAGTATTTGAATCAATATTTAATATGACCTGCAGATCAGAGAGCTTCACTTCTCCCTTCATACGAACAACACTTAATATTTTGTTTTGTATGTTACTATCGCAATCTAAGCTTTCAAATTCAGTCTTAAGTTGTAATCCATCTTGAATTGTGTCATTCAATATAGCTCCACCATGTATTCTGGTAATTATGCCTTTATTTTCCAATTCTTGTAAATCTTTTTTTGCCGTTTCATAACCGATATTAAAAGTCCTTTGAATATCACTTACTCTAATCTGCCCCTCTCGATTTAATATTTCAACAATTTTTTTGTGTCTCTCAACTGGAAACATACTTTTCCTCCTAATTCCATTTAATTATATATATAATTACACCACAATTAATACCGTTTGTCAATCATTTTTCCAAGGCATTGCTGCCAAAAATTCTTCCATCTGTGCAGTTGCGACTACAAGGCTGCACGAAATGAGACTGTCTGAACTCGGTTTTGCCTATCAGAAGATAGCAGCCCCTATAATCTGGGGATTTAGGATTTTCAACCGCACAGATGGAAATTCTTTTACCTTTTTGGAGGTATGGACAGAAAAGTTATGGGATACACGAAGCATAAGGCTGTTTCGGTTGCGTCATACTAGGGAATTCAGGTTTACTGACTGACTTACTGACTTACAGACTTTCCGCCGCCGTAGACCCCGCCACAGACAGCGGGGTCCTCGCGGCACCCGGATTATTTCATAAAAATATTCGATAAATCGTTAAAGAAGATGAACACCATCAGCACCATAAAGAACATCAGGCCCACAAAATGGACCATCCCTTCTTTTTCCGGCGGCACCGGCTTCCCCCGGATGACCTCCACCAGCAGAAACACCAGCCTGCCGCCGTCCAGGGCAGGGACAGGCAACAGATTCAGGATCCCCAGGTTCACCGACAGCATCAAAGTGATGTTGAGCATGCTCAGCAGAACGCTCTGCCAGCCGTATTCCTTGGCCGTGTCATAGGTCTTGCCCACCACGTTCACCGCGATTCCCACCGGCCCTGCCACGTCCTGGCGCGTGACCTTCCCCCGGAAAATCATCCCCAGGCTCTTATAGGTGGCCTTCACGGAATACCGCATCTCATACCACGCATATTTGAGCACATCGATTCCCTTGGGCTCTATGAAATCCGCGTTCACCACCCCCAGCAGATACATCCCCGACGACTCGTCGTACTGAGGGGTCACAATGGCGGTATATCGGGTGCCGTCCCGCTCGTACACCACCTCTAAGTCACCGCCCGAATAGGAGGCCTGCATATAAAGCGAGATCTCCTGGTAGAGCCGAAGCCGCTCCCCGTTGATGGAAATGATTCTGTCCCCGTCCTGCAGGCCGGCCGCCTCCGCCCCGCCGCCCTCTGCCACCTGGGTGGCCACGGGGTCACGGATGGCGATGATGTCCTTCATGTTCACCATGATAAAGGCAATGAGGAACGCCAGGATGAAATTGAAAATCGGCCCCGCCACCACCGTAGAAATCCGCCCCCAGACGCTGGCGTTCAGAAAGGAGCCTTCGCTGGTCTCCCCTTCCTTGGTCATCAGCCCGTCCTCTCCTTCGAACATGCAGGCGCCGCCGATGGGAAAAATCTTCAGCGAATATTTCGTCCCGCCCTTCTGGAATGAGCAGATGGTGGGCCCCATGCCCACGGCGAACTCCACCACATGGATGCCGTTGGCCTTCGCCAACAGAAAATGACCGAATTCATGGGCTATCACCACCACCCCGAATATGACAATGAACAGAATTAACGTCATCACTTCTATCAACCTTTCTTCCAAGCCTGAGTTCTTTTCTATCCCTCGATATCGCTTGCCTTCTATATGCGCTTATCGTTTTTACATCCTATTGCGTTCCATAGCTCCCCGCAAACGCTTCCGTCTCCCGCTGCGTCTCCAGAATCTCCTCCACAGTGGGATTCTCCGCGGCCCGGTGCCGTTCCATGGCCGCTCCAATCAGCTCCGCAATCCCCTGATAGGACAGCGTCCCCTTCAGGAACCGTTCCACGGCTATCTCATTGGCCGCATTGTACACAGTGGGCATCGTGCCCGCCGTCCGCGCCGCCTGATAGGCCAGGGCAAGCCCCGGGAAAGCCTCCGTATCCGGCTTTTCGAAGGTGAGCTGCCCCAGCTGGAACAAATCCACCCGCTTCCCTCCCATAGGCCTCCTGTCCGGATAGAACAGGGCGTACTGGATGGGCAGCTTCATGTCCGGCACTCCCATCTGGGCAATGATGGCCCCGTCCGCGAACTGCACCGCCGAGTGGATGATGCTCTGAGGATGTACGACTACCTGAATATCTTCAACATCCACCCCGAACAGCCATTTCGCTTCCATGACTTCCAGCCCCTTGTTCACCAGCGTGGAGGAGTCAATGGTGACTTTCCGCCCCATGTTCCAGTTGGGATGCCTCAGCGCGTCCTCCGGACGGATGTCCCGCAGCTGCTCTTTTGCCCTGCCCCGGAAAGGGCCTCCCGAAGCTGTCAACAGAATTTTTTCAATGCAGGCGCTCCCGCCCTTCTCCCCGTTCAGCGATTGGAAAATAGCGCTGTGCTCACTGTCCACCGGCAGAATCCGCACATTCCTTTTTTGGGCCAGGGGCATGATGATATGTCCCGCCGTTACCAGCGTCTCCTTGTTGGCCAAGGCGATGTCCTTTCCCGCCTCGATGGCCGCGATGGTGGGCCTGATACCAATCATGCCCACTATCGCCGTCACCAATACCTGGCTTTGGGGCAAAGACGCGATTTCCAGCAGCCCCTCCATGCCGGAAAGGATTTTCACATCCAGGTCTGCCACCCGCACCCGCAGGTCCTCCGCCGCCTCTTGGGTCCACATGCAGGCGGCAAGGGGCCTGAACTCCCGGATCTGCTCCTCCATCTTCTCTGCGCTGCTCCCCGCCGCCAGAGCCACCACCCGCAGATCCGGCTGGCTGCGCACGATTTCCAGTGTCTGGGTGCCGATGGAACCGGTAGAGCCCAATATCGCTATATTCTTCATTTCCCTCTCCTGTTCCGCCCTGTGCCAAAGCTGCCTGGCCCAGGACTCTCCCGAAATTTCATGGCCGAGAGCTTATTGGGACTGTGCGGTCTCCGTTGACAGGATTCCCTGTTTCACAGCAACATCAGAATCATCAAAAAGTAGATGATCGGCGCGGTCACAATCGTGCTGTCGAATCTGTCCATGATTCCGCCGTGCCCGGGAATCAACTTTCCGTAATCCTTGATGTCGCGGTTGCGCTTAATTGCAGACGCCGCCAAATCCCCCACCATGCTCATCACCGCCCCTACGCCGCAGATGACCGCGGTCACCCAGGCGATGCTCCTGTCCGGAAAGGCCTCCTCCACGAACCAGAGACCGTACAGCCAGCCGATCAGCGCGGCCCCCGCCACGCCGCCGATGCAGCCCTCCAGCGACTTTTTCGGGCTCAACACCGGAAAAATCTTCTTTCTGCCGATCAGCTTCCCCACGGCATAGGCACAGGTATCGCACCCCCAGGAACTGATCAGAATCATCCACACCGTGTAGATGCCCTGAGGCGCCATCCTGGTCTGGTAGATGAAGGACAGCAGCACAGGCCCGTAGAAAAAGGAGAACACAGCCGCCATCACCTGCTCCGCGCGAAACTTCGGAAAAGCGAACACATAGACGAACATGGCGGCCAGAAAAGCCCCCACGATGCACATCAGAAGCAGCGTATGCTCCCCGGAAAAATAAAGCAGCAGATAATAACAGATAATGCCTGCAAACCCCACCCACTCCAGCGCATTGGGCATGCGGACCGTGCCCTCCCCGGAGATTCCCAGGGCTTTCGTCAGTTCCCGGAACGCCACCAGGGAAATGCCGCACAGAATCGCCGCCAGAGGGATCCCGCCCAGGCTCATGGTTCCTATCGCTACCGCCAGCAGCACAATCCCGCTGGCCAATCTGGTCCAAAACATAAGGCCGCTCCTCCGTCCTCTCTTTTCCTCACTGCGCTTTCAGGCCGCCGTGCTTCCTGTCTCTATGATTATATGCTTCCACAGCTTTTATCAATTCTTCTTTGGTGAAATCCGGCCAGGGAACCGGGGTGACATAGAACTCCGTGTAGGCCAGCTGCCACAGAAGGAAATTGGAGATTCTCTGCTCGTTGCAGGTGCGTATCAGCAAATCCGGCTCCGGCATCCCCGCCGTGTCCAGGAAGCTGTCCACGATGTCCTCCGTGATGTCCTCGGGCCGCAGGCGTCCCGCCGCAGCGGCTTCCGCCATTTTCCTGGCCGCCCTGACAATCTCGTCCCTGCCGCCGTAATTGATGGCTATCTGGAAATGAAGACCGTCATTGTCTTTGGTGGCCTCCTCCAGCTCCTGGATTCTCACGCGAATGTCCTTATCCAGCCGGGACTTCTCCCCCAGCACCCGGACGCACATGCGGTTCTTCTCCGCGGTCTTCAGACAGGTCTTCATGTAATTTCGCAGAAGCTTCATCAGCGCGTCCACCTCGTCCTGAGGCCTCCCCCAGTTCTCCGTGGAGAAAGCGTATACCGTCAGATACTGGATTCCCATCCTGTAAGCTTCCTCACAGATGGTCTCCACCGTCTTCGCCCCCTGCACATGCCCGTAGTTGCGGGGCATCCCCTTGGCCCTGGCCCATCTGCCGTTCCCGTCCAGAATAATCGCCACATGCTGCGGCATCTTAAGTCCCTCGTCCATCTCCACCTCTATCCATGCGGCAATCCAGGCCGCAAACTCTTTCCCTGCCGGACAGCCCGGCCCCGCAGACCCTCCGGCTCCCGCCAGCCCTGCCCGCAGGTCTTCCATCTTCTGCCTTCCCCGACCTGCAATGCGGCGGGGGAGCAGATGTCCCTGTTCCGCTCCCCCGATATCCCATTGCTTAGACTGTCATGATTTCTTTGGTCTTCTTCTCCATCAGGACATCGACTTCTTTGATATATTTATCGGTGGTCTTCTGCAGTTCTTCTTCCAGCTGCTTGATTTCGTCCTCGGAGACGTCCGTCTTGCCCAGCTTCTTCAGGGAATCATTGCCGTCCCTGCGGATGTTCCGGATAGCCACCTTGCCTTCCTCCGCCTTCTTCTTCACTTCCTTGGCCAGATCCTTCCTCCGCTCCTCCGTCAGCTCCGGGAACACCAGACGGATCACGCTGCCGTCGTTGGACGGATTGATGCCGATGTCCGAGGTCAGGATGGCCTTCTCGATGGGTTTGATCAGAGACTTCTCCCAGGGCGCGATTTGGATGATGCGCGCTTCCGGCACGGTGACGTTCCCCACCTGTTGGATAGGCGTGGGCGTCCCATAGTAATCCACCCGAATCTTGTCCAAAACATGGGGGTTCGCCCGCCCTGCGCGGATGGTGTTGTAATCCCCCTCCAGATACTCGATGGCTTTCCTCATCTTGTCCTCATATTGCTGTAATCTAGCATCCATAGTCTTGTCCTCTCCTTTTTGCCTTTTTATGCCATATCCCCCAGGGCCCTTCCCCGGGGAACAAAAACGCTCCAACCTTCGCGGCTATACCAGCACTTTCGTGCCGCGGAAGCTTCCTTTCAGGGCATTCACGATGCTGTTCTCCTCATTCAGCCCGAACACCCACATGGGCACCTTGTTGTCCCTGGCCAAAATGGAAGCAGTCATGTCCACCACCTGAAGGTTCCGCGCAATCAACTCGTCCAGGGTCACCTCGTCATATTTCTTCGCCGCAGGGTTCTCGTTGGGATCGTCGTCATACACGCCGTCGATGGATTTCGCCAGCAGGATCACATCCGCCTCCACCTCGATGGCCCGCAGCACCACGCCGGTGTCCGTGGAGAAATAGGGATGTCCCGTCCCCCCTGCGAAGAACACCACCTGCCCCTGGGCAAAGTACCGGAGCGCCCTGTCCTTGGAGAAGAGCTTCGTGAAGGAACCGCACTCGAAAGGCGTCAGGATGCTGGTCTCCAGGCCCACGGACCGGAAGATCTCCGACACATAAATACAGTTCATGACCGTGGCAAGCATGCCGATCTGATCCGCCTTGGTCCGGTCAATGTTCTCGCTGGTCCTTCCCCTCCAGAAATTGCCGCCGCCGATGACGATTCCTATCTGCATTCCATCCTCCGCCAGCGCCTTCACCTGCAGGGCGACTTTCCTGACTGTCTCCTCGTCAAAGCCTGTCTTTCTGGGTCCCGCAAGCGCCTCTCCGCTTAATTTCAGTAATATCCTCTGCATTGGTCACCACGTCCTTTCCTGTATTCTGTCTTTCGTATTCTGTCTTTCGTCTACTCTCTGTCGTCCTGCCACTCTATGTGCTGAATCAGCTCGGTGCCGTTTGTGATCGGCAGAATCGCCGTGTCGTCCATGGCCTGAATCGTCTCGATGATCTTGGGCAGCGCCTCCAGGGTGGTGGTCTTCCCGGGGGCATCGTGCATCAAAATCACGGAGGTGCTGTATTTCCTGATATTGGCTGTGCAGTTCTCCACCAGCGTCTCTGTAGGAACCAGATAGCTTCCCCCGTCGCCGGAAGAGATGTTCCAGTCAAAGAAGCGTATCCCCTGCTCGTCCAGGTATCTGGCGAACTCCCTCATATCGATTTTGCTGACTGTGTTGGAACTGCCTCCCGGGAAACGGTACACATTGCTCCACACGCCGGTGACTTCATAGAGATATTCCCGCTCCTTCTCAAGGTCCTCCCCAAAGTTCTCCAGCGATTCATACACCTGGGAATAGCTGTGGGTATAAGAGTGCATCCCCAAAGTATGCCCATCCTCCACAATCCGCTTCATGGCCTCCTCCGCGGCGCTGCCCTCCTTTCCCACTACGAAAAAAGTGGCTTTCACGTCATATTCATCTAAAATGTCCAATATCTTCTGGGTATTGGCTCCCGGTCCGTCGTCAAAGGTCAGATAGACCTTGTGGGCCGCGGACACCTCCTCTTCCCACTCGGCAGTCCCCATGAGGCCCTGCCCGTCATCTCCGGTCTGGTACCGATCCTGTCCTCCGGAGAGCCCTCCGCTCCCCTGGACACTTTCTCCGGTCTGAGCCCCGCTCCCAATCTGGTTTCCCCCCTGGCCTCCGCTGCCGGCCTGGAGCAGCTGATCCAGAATGTCCTGCTGATCCATCACGATCTGGGTCAGCCTGTCCGTGCGGTTCTTCAAAGCTTCTATGGTTTCGTTCAAGTTCTTTATCCTGACCAGAAGGACGGCGCACAGCAGCATCCATATGGCTATTGATGTCCGCAGCATGGCAATATTGCCTTTCTGCCTGCGCTTCGCCTTCTCTCCTGCCGCTTTTTGTGCCCTGGTCTGTGGTATGTCGTGTTCCTCTATGCCGGCTTTCGGCATTTTAGCTTTCGAAATGCTGTCTTTCGACATATTTCTTCCTGCCATATCCACTCCTGTTCTTTTTTTATGCTTTCAGGTTTTAGTATAGCATATTCCTCTTTTTTGGGAAAGACAAAAATGAAAAAAGGACATGAAAAATGTCCTTTTTCTTAAATCCCGGGAATTTACTGCGCTCACCGGGCCTTTTCCCTGCCGCAGCCCGAGCAGCCCGAGCAGCCCCCACAGCCGCCTGCGCACTGTCCGCTGCGGAACTTGCCCACGGACTTGCGCAAAATCAGGAACACGATGACTGCCAGAACCGCGATGATGATGATATCTGCCATAGCCCCGTCCTTTCCAATCTGGCTGGGAGCTGTCGGGAAATCGCTGCGAACCGTAGACAGTTATCCGTGGCAGCCCCTTACGCCCAGCCTGATCATGGCCGACTCTCTGCCGGCCTGCAATTGAGAATTGTTCTCATTTACACTATATGCTATTTCTGCGGCTTTGTCAAGTGGCGAGAACGCATTTCCTTTTTCCGTCTTCACCGCGGATGCACCGTTTCCAGGAACCACTCGCCCGGGCAGGTCATGCCTGCGCCTCGGGACAGGGGCTCCCGCACTCGTCGGCCAGAAGGGACTCCCTGTAATGGCCGCAGACGTATCTGCGGAAATAAGCATCCGGATGATGATCTTCCCTGAGCTGGTACCAGACATCCTCCGGCACATCTCTGTACTGCCACACTTTTCCGTTGCTGGACAGCCTGATCTCCAACAGGGCATGCTGTGGCTCATATCCCATGGTTTCTATCAGGCCGCTCTGAATACTGATATGTTTAATTGATCTACCCTCCATGAAAAGCGGCTCAGCGCTTTCGTATCTTTTGTCTGCAATTTGTCAATAAGTTCGAACGATCCTACAGCTGCCATGTCCAATGGAAGCCCTCCCAATGGCAGCCGTTCTGCAGGCCCTTCCCGCGGTGACCTGTGGAGACTGCGGCCTCCCTTTGCCATCGCGCCCCAAAGGACCCTGACGTTTCCCGCTGGTTTCCTCATAGCGTTTCCTCCTTAATGTTTGATATATCCTCCCGGAATCTCCGGAATGCATATCACGCCGCTTTCCGTGACTCCTTTGGGCCGATTCCCCCATTTTTCCGGATGCTATTCAGCCCAAATGTCCGATTCCGCTTCCTGATATTCCGAGAGCCTATTCGGTAAAAGGATTACAAGCTTGTATCCTTCTATCTATTATATGACATCAGGACAATTTATATTACAGGCATTTCTTACTTTTTGTCGAATTTTGTCGATTTTAGTCGCTGAGCGCCTCCGCCAGCTTTTTCCGGAAGCGGAACAGCCGCACCCGCATATTGTTCTCCGTCACCGTCTCTGACCGGGCCAGCTCGGCAATCGTGACCCCGCACACATGGTGGGCCCCGATGATCCGCCATTCCTCCTCGCTGATGACGGCCAGGGCAGACAGCTTCAGCTCTACCTCCTCGTAGCGCGCCTCCCTTTTCGCCAGCGCCGGGCTCTCCTCCTCCAGCGGCTCCGTGGCCTGGCGCTTCCTCCTTCTGTACAGCTCCCGTATTTTATTGTTGGCAGTGCGGCGGAGCCACAATCTGGGCTCGGGATGTCCCAAAAATTCATCCCGAATCTTGAATGCCGCAAAAAACGTGTCCTGTGCGATGTCCTCCGCCTCCTGCCTGTTCAGAATCCGCCTGTACGCCAGTCGGAATATGTCACCGAAATATAATTTGTAAATCTTCTCAAATTTGTCAACTTCGCCGTCCATTGAACATCCCTCCTTGTATTTTGCACTACTGCATCGGCTTTTCTCCCAGATATGCTCAAGACCGCCAGAATTTACCAATCTGCCAAGACGAGCATATATGGCTGGCGGCCTCTCGCTGTAGTTTACTGGAAGTTTCATCGATGCGCAGTATAATATTATCATCATTTACCTACCGGCATTGTGGAATTTAAGATTGCGGAAATTATTGGATTTTTTTCCATTTTTTCTAAATCCCTTGCAGGATACGGATTCCTATATTATAATGAGGGATGGTCAATGTTCAGTCACTGCAGATACGAAATACAGAAAGGATGCTACGGCAAAGGAAAATACCATGAGTTTTGAATTTATAAAGAAACTGCCCACTCCCGACCAAATCCGTCAGGAGCACCCGCTCCCCGAGCGGTTCGCCAGGGCAAAACAGGAGCGGGACGCGGAGATCCGGGACGTCATCACCGGGAGAAGCAACAAGTTCCTGGTCATCATCGGCCCCTGTTCCGCAGACAACGAGGACTCCGTCTGCGACTACATAAGCCGCCTTGCGAAGGTGAACGACAAGGTGAAGGACAAGCTGATACTGATTCCCAGAATCTACACCAACAAGCCCCGCACCACCGGGGAGGGCTACAAGGGCATCGTCCACCAGCCCGATCCCGAGAAACAGCCCGATTTCATGGCAGGGCTCATCGCCATGCGGAAGATGCATATTCGCGCCATAGAGGAGTCGGGGCTCACCGCCGCGGACGAAATGCTCTATCCGGAGAACTGGGGCTATATCTCCGACATCCTGTCCTATGTGGCCATCGGCGCCCGCTCTGTGGAGGACCAGCAGCACCGCCTGACCGCCAGCGGCTTCGATGTGGCCGCCGGCATGAAGAACCCTACCAGCGGGGACATGTCCGTGATGCTCAATTCCGTCTATGCGGCCCAGCACCCCCATTCCTTCACTTACCGGGGCTGGGAAGTCACCACCACGGGAAACGAGCTGACCCACACCGTGCTCCGGGGCGCGGTGAACAAGCACGGCAACAACGTGCCCAATTACCACTACGAGGACCTGAACCTGCTCCTGGAGCTGTACGCCGGAATGGACCTGATGTATCCGGCCTGCGTCATAGACGCCAACCACTCCAACTCCGGCAAGCGGTTCGAGCAGCAGATCCGCATCACCAAAGAAGTGATGCACAGCCGCAAGCTGAACCGCGACATCCACAGCCTGGTGAAGGGCGTCATGATCGAGAGCTACCTCGTGGAGGGCTGCCAGAAGGTAGGCGGCGGCGTCTACGGAAAATCCATCACGGATCCCTGCCTGGGCTGGGAGGACTCGGAACGGCTGATTTACGAGATTGCGGAATATGAATAATCCAACGCGCCTAAAAAGGGGCCTGTCTTCGCGACAGGCCCCTTTTATGCATGGGATCCCCTCTCAGAAAATCTTCAAAAAGCCCAGCAGCAGATAAGGGTTCACATACCCTTCCAGCAGGCAGCCTCCCGTCACCGCCGCCAGAATCAGCGCCAGCCGGCCCGCTTTCCTGATCAGGAACCCCTTGTCCGCGGCGTTGAACTCTCCCCGCGTATATATCCCCCGGAAAAGCTCCTCGCACCAGGTCAGCAGCAACAAAGCCGCCGGTATGTAACACAGGTACTGAGGGAACATGCTGAGCACTGCCAGTAGGATTCCTTTCAGCCCATAGCGCAGGGCCAGCGTGGTCAGAAAAGCGCCCGCGGACATGCCGTACCAGAACGAAATCCCCACGCAGGCCACCAGCCCCAGATAAGTGGTGGAAATCACCGCCAGGACCAATAGCCTCAGGATACGCTTCCTGAAAATATAACAGAAGAGCGCATTGCAGTCCACCGTCATATATTTCATATGGTATAAGATGTCCTCGTTGAACAGGCCCGTGTCTCCCAACAACATGCCCTTCCCCAGATTCACTATGAAAATCCCCGCCAACAGCCCTACGCCGAAACAGGTCAGAAAATTCCGCTGTCCGGACAAAAACCGCCTTCCGATAAACTGCACCAGAACCACCGCCCTTTCAAGGTTGTAGCACTCCATGGAGTGCTCTTCCTCCATGGAGTGTTCTTCCTCCATTTTATGCGGACAGTCCCTTATCTATGCAGCCCTCGGAAGCATCCCCGCAAAGCCCCGGCTTTCGCCTCTTTGCGCCTTACCTGCCGCCCAGCAGCTTCTCAACGCTCACCAGCTTGACACAGAGCACGAACAGATCCGTGGCCTGGGACAGCTCCTCCGCCGTGGGGAAAGTAGGCGCGATACGGATATTGCTGTCCCTGGGATCCTTTCCGTAGGGATAGGTCGCCCCCGCTCCGGTCAGCACCACCCCGGCCTCCTTGCATCTGGCCACGATAGCCTTCGCGCAGCCCTCCAAGGACTCAAAGGAAATGAAGTAGCCGCCGCCCGGCCTGGTCCATTCTCCGATTCCGGTGCCGGCCAGCTCCTCCTCCAGCACCTTCAGCACCGCCTCGAACTTGGGACGCATCAGGGCGGCATGCTTCCTCATATGCTCCTTGATGCCCTCGAAATCCTTAAAATACCGTACATGGCGAAGCTGGTTAATCTTGTCATAGCCAATGGTCTGTATGGTCAGCGTCTTCTTGATGCATTCCAGGTTCCCCCTGGAGGTGGCGATGGCCGCCACGCCCGCGCCGGAAAAGCTGATCTTGGAAGTAGAGGCAAACTCATACACCATGTCAGGATTGCCCGCCTTCTCGCACTCGCTCAAGATGTCCGGAATGCTCTCCTGCCGCTCCTCCTCCTCATAGAGATGGTGCACCGCATAGGCATTGTCCCAGAAAATGCGGAAATCCTTCGCCGCCGGCTTCAGATTGGCGAACCGCCTCACCGTCTCGTTGGAATAGGTATAGCCCTGAGGGTTGGAATACTTCGGCACGCACCAGATGCCCTTGACGCTGTCATCCCCGGACACCAGCTCTTCCACCAGATCCATGTCCGGCCCCTGGGGGGTCATGGGCACCGTGATCATCTCGATGCTGAAATGCTGGGTAATGGCAAAGTGCCTGTCATAGCCGGGGACCGGGCAGAGGAACTTCACCTTGTCTAACCTGCACCACGGCGTGCATCCCATGACACCGTGGGTCATTGCGCTGGAGACGGCGTCGTACATCACATTCAGGCTTGCGTTGCCGTACACGATTATGTTCTCCGCCTTTGTCCCCATGATGTCCGCCATCATCTGCTTCGCTTCCATCAGCCCGTCCAGCACGCCGTAATTGCGCACGTCCACGCCTTCCATGCTTGTCAAGTCGCTCTGGGAATTCAGGACGTCAAAGATATCCATCCCCATATCCAACTGGGCTACAGAGGGCTTCCCCCTGGACATATCCAGCTTCAGTCCCTTTCCTTTCGCATCCTCATATTTTTTCTCCAGCTCTGCCTTCAAAGCCAACAATTCCTCTTTGCTCAGTTCCTGATATGCTCTCATACCTTCCTCCATCCTATGCTCTTTCATTTCACCCATGATTATGCAATAGTCCGGGAGACCGGCTCGTCAAGCGAACTTGTCCGCCTACGGTTCCAGCACCCCATACCTGTATCATTGTATACAATCATGCACTTGCATTATCATACTACAAGACCTGCCAATGCACAAGAGCCAATCTAACAAAATTGATTCCGAAATCCGCGTTCAATTCGTGTAAAATGTATAAGGGATGCCTGTCCTAAGACAAAGCATCCCTTTCCTTTTATGGTTCCTATTCAGTTTTTATTATTTCGCGTAGTCAATGACCCGGCTCTCGCGAATGACATTTACCTTGATCTGTCCGGGATATTCCAACTCAGCCTCGATCTGCTTGGAGATATCCCGCGCCAACAGCACCATATCGGTATCTGTAATCTGTTCCGGAACGACCATCACGCGGACTTCCCGACCTGCCTGAATAGCAAAAGACTTATCTACACCTTTGAAATTGTTTGTGATCTCTTCTAACTTCGTCAACCTGCTGGTATATGTCTCCAGCGTCTCCCTTCTGGCCCCAGGCCTAGCGGCAGATATGGTATCTGCAGCTTGTACAATACATGCGATCAGAGAAGTAGGTTCCACATCGCCATGATGTGATTCCACGGCATTGATGACCGTGGCGTTCTCTCTGTACTTCCTACAGAGCTCCACACCCAGCTGGATATGGGAACCTTCCATCTCATGGTCTACCGACTTGCCGATGTCATGGAGCAGTCCGGCACGCTTCGCGATGCGCACATCGAGCCCCAGCTCCGCTGCCAGCAGCCCCGACAGCTGTGCCACCTCGACGGAATGCTTCAGAGCGTTCTGTCCGTAACTGGTCCTGAATTTCATCTTGCCCAGCAACCTGACAAGTTCGGGATGGATGCCATGCACGCCGACTTCCAGCGTGGCGGCCTCTCCCTCTTCCTTGATCATGATTTCCACTTCCTTCTGGGCCTTCTCCACCATCTCTTCGATTCTGGCGGGATGGATTCTTCCGTCTACAATCAGTTTCTCCAATGCGATCCGCGCCACTTCCCGGCGGATAGGATCGAACCCGGACAGGATGACCGCTTCCGGCGTGTCATCGATAATCAAATCCACGCCTGTCATGGTCTCCAGGGTACGGATATTCCGCCCCTCTCGTCCGATGATCCTTCCCTTCATCTCATCGTTCGGAAGCTGCACCACGGAAATCGTGGTCTCGGACACATGATCTGCCGCGCATCTCTGGATGGCGGACACCACATACTCCCTCGCCTTTTTATCAGCTTCCTCTTTGGCCCGACTCTCCATTTCCTTGATTATCACGGCCGTTTCATGCTTCACTTCGTCTTCAACAATTTTCAATAAGTAGTCTTTTGCCTGTTCAGAGGTCAACCCGGAAATACGTTCCAGTTCCTGCAAGCGCTGCTCATTCAGCTTAGAGACCTCGACTTTGACCTTGTTCAAGGCTTCTTCTTTGGCCGCCAAACTCGTCTCGCGCCGCTCGATGGCTTCGGTCTTCTTGTCGATGTTCTCTTCCTTCTGCTGAATCCTGCGCTCTGAGCGCTGTACTTCCGCCCTGCGTTCTTTGATTTCCTTATCCAACTCATTCTTCGTGCGGATGGACTCTTCCTTTACTTCCAGAAGAGATTCGCGCTTCTTGGATTCTGCAGTCTTGAGAGCTTCATCGATGATTTCCCTCGCCTTATCCTGTGCATTGCCGATGGTCGCTTCCGTAGTCTTCTTGTGGTACTGTGAAACGATGACCGCGGTCACGGCTGCCGTCAATGCTGCAGAGATAATGATGGTGATAATAATCTCAAGCATTACAGGAGCACCTCCTTATTTCATTTTCATTGTACACTTGGCCTCCATGGCATTCCCCCTGCCACGAAAGCCTTTAGAATGTATGTACAACATTCTAACAAGCAATTTGCAACAAATTCAATTCTACCCGCAAATGAAGCTAATGTCAAGCACAAGTCTACATATTTTACAAAAGATCTTCTAAAATCTGTGCTGGTATTTTGTGCTATTTATACAAGACCACCAGCCGTTGCGGACCGCGGAGAGCCATCCATCGCGACATTCGATAAAATCAGCCCAAAATGCGATGCAGCGAATCCGCCCCCCTGAACACGGCACGAATCCGCTGCATCCCTTGCTTAAGGAAGTGTCTACAAATAACTGCTGCAAGTTTATGGCAATTTTTATTGTATTTCCGGGCTTTTGCCTGAAGCAATTGCAGCAGTTATTTTCCGACAATTCCTAATCATAACATTCATCGAACCGCACTGCCCTGCGCGCCTGCTCCGCGGAGAAGCCTTTCCGCATCAGGAAGGCGAACATCTTCTGCCGGTCCCTGGGCTCCGCGTTCTGGAAGTCAAATCCTTTCTTCTCCAGCAGCGCCTGGATCATCCCCTGCTCGTCCTGGCTTCCGCCCTCGTCCTCCCACTCAGCCCAGGCCTTCTCCAGCAGATTCCTGTCTATCCCTCTTCCCATCAGATCCTGTTCGATGCGCCTGCGGCTCCTGTCCCGCTCATGGTTCCGGATGAAGTTCACCGCGTAGCGCAGATCGTCCGTATAGCGGAAGCTCCCCACATAGTCCAGGGCCTCCTGTATGACGCCCTCGGGATATCCCCCCTGCTTCAGCTTGTCGTGAAGCTGCTTTACTGTGTATTCCCGGTTCTTCAGCAGGTTCATGGCACGCAGCTTTGCCCGTTTGGGCAGAAGTTCTTCCAGGATGGCGCGCACATCCGCCTCCTCTATCTCCTCGCCGGGGCGGATGTGGAATTTATGCTGTTCGCTCTTATAGAGCACAAATGTGAATTCCTCGTCCACTGATATCCTGACCCGGGACTTCGTAAATTCTTCTACCTGCGTGACTTTCATGCCGCCTCCCGTTTCTGACCACGCATCTGCCATATATCATGCGCCGCATCCTACAGATACCGGTCACTGCTCAGAATCCCGGCCGCCTGGGCGGCCGGACGAATCCCTATTCGGCACTGCCTTCGTCAGCCTGCTCCTCTGCCTGCGCGGTCTCCGCCTCTTTGGCGGCCTCTATCCTGGCTGCTTCCGCTTTGGCTGCCTCCGCCTTGGCTGCCGCTTTGGATCCGGACTTTCCGCCGGACTTGGCCGCAGGCTTAGCGCTCTCCGGGGCCTGCTCTCCCGCCTTCCCGGCAGAGGCGCCTCCGAAGCCGTAGTGGGCACGGACCTTCTCCTCTATGACCTTGCAGACTTCCGGATTGTCCCTCAGGTACTGCTTCGCATTCTCTCTGCCCTGGCCTATCTTATTGCTCTCGTAGGCATACCAGGCGCCGGACTTCACCACAATGTTCAGATCCGCCGCCAGATCCAGGATATCGCCCTCCCTGGAGATGCCCTTGCCGAACATGATATCGAACTCCGCCTCCTTGAAAGGAGGGGCCACCTTATTCTTCACCACCTTGACCCGGGTGTGGTTGCCGATCACCTCTCCTCCCTGCTTCAGGGACTCCACCCGCCGCACGTCCATGCGCACGGAGGAATAGAACTTCAGGGCCCGGCCGCCGGTGGTGGTCTCCGGATTGCCGAACATGACGCCGATCTTCTCACGGAGCTGGTTGATGAAGACCACCACGCAGTTGGACTTGCTGATGATGGAGGTCAGCTTCCGCAGGGCCTGGGACATCAGACGGGCCTGAAGGCCTACATGGCTCTCGCCCATGTCCCCGTCAATCTCGGCCTTGGGGACCAGCGCCGCCACAGAGTCCACCACCACGATGTCGATGGCGCCGGAGCGCACCATGGTCTCCGCAATCTCCAGGGCCTGCTCTCCGTTGTCCGGCTGGGAGATATAGAGGTTGTCTATGTCCACGCCGATATTCTTGGCATATACGGGATCCAGGGCATGTTCTGCGTCGATGAATCCCGCGATGCCGCCCTGCTTCTGCACCTCGGCCACCATGTGCAGGGTGACCGTCGTCTTACCGCTGGACTCCGGTCCGTATATCTCCACGATCCTCCCCTTGGGAATCCCCCCCAGCCCCAGCGCGATGTCAAGGCTCAGGGAACCTGTGGGAATGGTCTCCACGTTCATCTGGGAAGTAGGGTCGCCCAGCTTCATCACAGCGCCCTTTCCGTACTGCTTCTCAATCTGGCTGATTGCCGCGTCCAATGCTTTTAATTTTTCTTCTTTTTCCATCTGGAATCTCCTTTTCATCAAGGAACAAACGTTCTGTTTCTCTAAGCATAAAACATTTGTTCGTATTTGTCAACTACCTTTCCACTTCTTTTTTCACAGCTTCTGACCACATTCTACACTATTTCAAGTACCTTAAAACTCCCTCAAAAGCATCCCACCCCTCTGTCCTGAAAAAACTGAAACGTATGGCGAAACCGCCGGAATGCAAGAATGACACAAACATACGAAACTTCAGACATAGAAAGTGTACCATACTTTTAGGCCCGTGGCAACAAAAATATCAAAGACAGGCAAGAAAAAAAGGAGCTACGACTCCTTTTTTCCGAAAGTCACCTTGCTGAAATATTCCAGGATGCAGCTGCGCATCAGGGTCAGGGCCGCCGAGACCGCAGACTCCCTTATCTTGCCGCGGTTCCCGGAGAACTGGCATTTCTTCACCGTGACCTTCCCCTTCACGTAACAGGCCATGTACACCAGCCCCACCGGCTTCTCCTCGGTGCCCCCATCGGGCCCCGCGATGCCTGTGATGGATACGGCCACGTCCGCCTTGCTCATCAAAGCCGCCCCCTTGGCCATCTCCTCCGCAGTCTTCTCGCTCACCGCCCCGTGCTTTTGCAGGGTGCTCTTCTTGACCCCCAGGAAGCGCCGCTTGACCTTGTTGGAATAGGTGACCATGCCGAACTTGTACACCTCGGAGATGCCCGGCACATTCACCAGCCTGGCGGAGAGCAGGCCTCCCGTGCAGGACTCCGCGCATGTGACCGTCAGATGGTTGGCCAGAAGGAGATCCGCCACGGACTTCTCCAGCGTCGTCTCCTCCTCCGTGGTATAGACATGGTTGCCGAATCTGGCCTTTAGCTCCTTCACCATGGGCTTGATCAGCTTCATGGCCTCCTTTTTGTCCCCTGCGCCTGCCGTGACGCGGATGTGCACCTCCCCTGTCTTGGCATAGGTGGCGATGGTGGGATTGGTCTGGGCATCAATCAGATCCTTCACCATGGTCTCCGCCTTGCTTTCGCCCACGCCGCAGATTTTGACGGTGGTGGAGCAGATGACCTGGGAATTCAGGGATTCCAGGTAGGGAGCCACGCTCTCCTCGAACATGGGATACAGCTCGTTCGGCGGGCCAGGGAGAAGAATCACCCTCGCCTCCTCCGTCTCCAGGATGACCCCGGGGGCGGTGCCGTTGCGGTTCGCCAGGACGATGGCCCCCTCGGGGAGCATGGCCTGCTTCCAGTTGTTGTCCGTGGGTTCCAGGCCCTTTTGAGCGAAAAACGCTTCGATGGCCTTCTTGCTGGGCTCATGGAGATACAGAGGCTTTCCGCAGACCTTCGCCGCGGTCTCCTTGGTCAGGTCGTCCTCGGTGGGCCCCAGGCCTCCGGAGAGAATCACGATGTCGGCCCGCCCGAGAGCGGTCCTAAGCACCTGGCTGAGCCGCTCCGCATTGTCCCCCACCACAGTCTGGAAATAGCAGGAAAGCCCAAGCCCCGCACATTTCTCCGCCAGATAAGCCCCGTTGGTGTTCACGATATTACCCAACAGAATCTCCGTTCCTACGCATATCAGTTCAACTACCATATTTTTCCTTTCTCCTATGCCTGCCCGTCCCCAGGGACCTAGCCCGCAGCCTTGCAGACAGCGCTACTTTTGTTCTTTCATCACGCCCTTGTTCTTGATCAGATAGTCCGCCAGGGACACAACGGTCAGCACCACGGCCACCCACATGACGATGTCCGTCACGACCTGAAGCTGCGGGATGTTGGCAATCATCAAGCATATCATCACCATCTGGAACACGGTCTTGAACTTCCCCCAGTAGCTGGCGGCTATGACTACATCATTGTCTGCTGCCACCAGCCGGAAGCCGCTGATGATGAACTCTCTGCTGATGATCACGATGACGATCCAGGCGGGAATCCGTCCCAGCTCCACCAGCGCGATCATGGCTGCGCTGACCAGGAGCTTGTCGGCCAGAGGATCCATGAATTTGCCGAAGTTCGTCACCAGGTCATACTTCCTGGCGATCCAGCCGTCTATCAGATCCGTGAGGCTGGCGACGATGAAGAACGCCAGCGCGATATAATCCACCCATTCCATTATGCCGCCGAACATGGCCTGGTACCATCCCCAGCCGCCGCCCTTCCCCAGCAGGAGCACTGTGAACGGCAGAATCAGGATAATGCGGAATATCGTCAATTTATTGGGTAAATTCATCTTTTTCATAACTGCTCCTCCGTGTCCTCTATCATTTCGCCCACCAGATCATATTCGTTGGACTCCGTGACCACCGCCCGGACGAAATCCCCGCTCATCAGCGCGGCCCGGGTGTGCAGAAACAGATACCCGTCCACATCCGGCGCGTCCCGGTAAGTCCTGGTCACGTACACATCCTCGTCCGCCACCTTGCCCTCCACCATCACCGTGAAGGTCTGCCCTATCATCTTCTCCGCCTTCTCGAAAGCGATGGCCTGCTGCAGCTCCATCAGCTCGTCCCGCCGGGCTTCCTTCACTTCCTCCGCTATCTGGTCCGGCATCCCGGCGGCGGCGGTGTCCTCCTCCTGGGAATAGGCGAATACCCCCAGCCTGTCGAATTCCATCTCGTTTACGAAACGGTACAGCTCCTCAAAGTCCTCCTGGGTCTCCCCCGGGAATCCGCTGATCAGGGTGGTCCGCAGACAGATGTCCGGAATCCGCTCCCGCAGCCTCCCGATCCGCAGGCGCAGTTCCTCCTCATTGGTGCGCCTGCCCATGCGCCGCAGGATTCCGTCCGCGGCGTGCTGGATGGGGATATCCAGGTAATGGCAGATTTTCGGCTCTGTGGCGATCACGTCCACCAGCTCCTCCGTGATTTCCTCCGGGTAGCAGTACAGTACCCTGATCCAGCGCAGCCCCTCTATGGCAGCCAGCGCCTTCAGCAGCCTGGGCAGGCATTTTTCCCCGTAGAGATCCACGCCGTAGAGGGTGGTCTCCTGGGCCACGAGAATCAGTTCCCGGACACCGCCCTCCGCCAGCCCTTCCGCCTGCTCCAGCAGCGCGTCCATGGGAATGCTCCTGTAGTCCCCCCGGACCTTGGGTATGATGCAGTAGGTGCAGCGCTTGCTGCAGCCCTCCGCAATCTTCAGATAGGCGAAGTGCCCTCCTGTGGTCACGACCCTCTCCCTGCATGCGGCCGGAGGCGACTCCAGGCTCCGATAGTGATCCCTTGCCCTGCCGGAGAGGACTTCCTCCACCGCCTCCCCGATTTCCTCTATGGCCGCCGTGCCCACCAGCGCGTCCACCTCGGGAATCTCCCTGCGGACTTCCTCCTGGTAGCGCTGAGCCAGGCAGCCCGCGGCGATCAGGGCCTTCAGCTTCCCCTCTCTGCGCAGATCCGCCATCTCCAGCAGCGTCCCTATGCTCTCCTCCTTGGCATCCCCGATGAAGCAGCAGGTATTGACAATCGCGATATCCGCTTCCTCCTCGTCATCGGTAAAGGAAAAACCTTTTTTCCGCAGAATGCCCAGCATCAGCTCCGTGTCGGCCAGATTCTTGTCACAGCCAAGCGATATCAATAAAATCTCCATAAAAACCTCATACGAAAATAGCTGGCAAATCACCAGCTACCTTTTTCGTCCGACGAAAGACCGCTGCTCCGTCCTACTCGCCTCCCAGTATCTTGATTTTGCCCTGGTTCAGCTCCTCCACCGCCACGGACAAAGGCTTCTTGTCCCTGCCCTCCACCATGGCCTCCTCGCCGGCGATCAGCTGCCTCGCCCGCTTGGACGTGGCCATGACGATGGAATAACGGCTGCTCACCACGGGGGCCTCGCCCTGCTCTACCTCACTGTTCACTACCTTCATCAGATCTGAATAAGATGGATGTAACATTATTCTTGCGCTCCTTTCGCGAAACTTCGCAGTCCCTCTCTGATTTCCTTTACGAACTTTTCCCTTCTCACCGGGGCCCGGCGTGCGGCGTCTACCAGCCGCTGCACCTCCTCGGCGCTCTCCTCCAGCTTATCGTTCACCACCAGATAGTCGTATGCCTCCACGCCCTCGGACTCCTCCGCGGCCCGGGCCAGGCGGTTGGCGATCGCCTCCTCGCTCTCCGTGCCCCTTCCCTCCAGCCTGCGCTTCAGCTCCTCCGCATTGGGGGGCGTCACGAAAATCAGCAGGCTCTCCGGGAACTTTTTCTTGATCTTCAGCGCTCCCTGTATCTCAATCTCCAGGATGACGTTCTGCCCCGCCTCCAGCCGCTCCTCCACGTAAGCTTTCGGCGTGCCGTAATAATTTCCACAGTAGGACGCATATTCAATCAGCCCGCCCTTTTCTATCTCTTCCTCGAAATGGGCCTTGTCCGTGAAGAAATATTCCACGCCGTCCCGCTCCCCTGCCCGGGGCGCCCGGGTGGTCATGGAAACCGACAGGGCATAGTCATCGTACCTGCGCAGAAGTTCTTTCACCAGTGTGCCCTTTCCCGCACCGGAAAAACCGGATATGACAATCAATATCCCTTTTTGTTCCATATTACTTTTCATCCGTCCCCTCCACGCTGCACTCCTCCGTCATCTGCGCACCGCCCTGTACCCGCCCGGCGATGGTCTCCGGCAGAAGCGCCGACAGCACCACCTGGCTGTTCTCCATCACCAGCACGGACTTGGTCTTGCGCCCCTGGGTGGCATCGATGGCGGTGCCCTTCTCCTTGGCGCTCTGAACCATCCGCTTCACCGGCGCGGAGTCAGGGCTGACGATGGCGATGATCTTCGCAGTATTCACGATGTTACCAAATCCGATATGGATAAGCATGCTGCACTGACCTCTATTCTATATTCTGAATCTGCTCGCGGACCTTCTCGATCTCTGTCTTCAGCTCGATGGCGCAGTTGGAAATCTCCAGATTGCCGGATTTGGACAGAATCGTGTTGGCCTCCCGGTTCATCTCCTGGGCGATGAAGTCCAGCTTCCTGCCGATGGCGCCGCCCTCCTGCAGGGTATCTCTGGTGGTCTCGATGTGGCTGCAGAGCCTTACGATCTCCTCGTCCACGCATACCTTATCCGCGAAAATGGTGACTTCCGTCAGCAGCCTGCCCTCGTCCACGCTGGTGTCCTCCAGAAGCTCCCGAACCCGCTCCTCCAGCCTCCTGTGGTACTCCTCCACAATCTGGGGGGCACGCTCCGAAATGAAATCCACCTTTCTGCGCATCCCTTCCAGCTTCTCCAACAAATCCTCCTTCAGGTGCTCGCCCTCGGCCACGCGGGTATCCACGAACATCCTGGCGGCACCCACCACGGCCCTGCGCAGTTCCTTCCAGAGCTCCTCCTCGTCCACCCCGGTCTCTTCCATGGTGAAAATCTCCGGGAACCTGGCCAGAACCGACACGCGGACATCATCCTCCAGCTGGAAATCCTGTGCCATCCGGCGCAGATACCCCAGATACTCCGCCGCCAGGTCCCTGTTATAGCGGACCACGGAGGTCTTCTCCGAGAAATCCTCATAGGAGATGAACACGTCCACCTTGCCGCGGGAAATGTAGCTCTTCAGCTCGCTGCGGATGGAAGACTCAAAAAAACCAAGTGCCTTCGGCATCTTGATATTCACATCCAGATAGCGGTGGTTCACCGATTTGATTTCCACCGTGAATTTCCTGTCGTTCTCGGCGACTTCGCATCTGCCGAAACCGGTCATGCTCTTGATCATAGGCGCTCCTGTCCGGGAGTGACTCCCTGCTACATACTTCATTTTATTATAGATGAAGTTTCGTAAAGCGTCAAGGGGCACAGGGGAGCCTTTTCCAGATTTTTACGATAAACGCATCCATTTTCATCCTTACTCTATTGACTTTTTTGTAAATTTCTGCATACCCCTTCCATTTTTGGTACGTTTATGGCATGACAAATTATCATAAAAAAATGAAACAGATTTTCCGTCATAGCGCTCCGCCCTGCCTCCATTCTGACAATCCACCATTGCAGCAATGCCTTTCTGTGTTAACAGTTCAACATATCCACGCATAATTTTCTACCGTTTCCTTCATAATCAGTCGTTGCAAACTGTACAGGATCATGTCATAATAAGAAGAGCATATCCTACAAAAGGAGCAGACGCCATGTATACGATTCAAACGCAAAAAGGCAGCAATCTCACATTGCTTCTCGCAATCATTATGTTGCTGGCCGGATCCAGGTTCTTCTCGGCCCTTTTCATGACCAGCCAGGAAGAGGCTGTGGCCTACTTGCCGCTTCTTCTTGTCCTGTACGGCACCCTTCTGTTCGGCAGCCTTTTTCTGCTGATTCGATTGGTGAAGACACGCAAGCATAAGCTGATCTTACATGAGAACAGCATGACATATATGCCCCTCTTCGGCGCGCCGAAGCTCCTTTCCTACCATGACCTGCAGAAGGTGTCCATCGGTGGGAAGATGTACATCATTTACACCAGGAATGGGAAGAAACTGGTCACCTTCAGCGACTTCCACATGGAGAATGCCAGGGAAGTGGTCGCCTTTCTGAAAGCGAAGGGCGTCAGGACCGAGATTTAGACGGAGGACGGAAAAATGGCCTTTGACGGCGTGACCATAGCGAACGTGGTCTCAGAACTGAAAAAAGAGCTGATTGGCGGGCGGCTCTATAAAATCGCCCAGCCGGAAGCGGACGAGCTGCTCCTGACAATCAAGCAGCCCTCCGGGCAGAAGCGCCTGCTGATCTCCGCGGAAGCTTCCCTGCCCCTGATCTATCTGACAGAGAGCAACAAGCCGAGCCCCATGACGGCCCCCAACTTCTGCATGCTGCTGCGCAAACATCTGGCCAACGGCCGCATTACGGACATCTCCCAGCCCGGGCTGGAGCGCATCGTCCATATCGGCATAGAGCATCTGGACGAGATGGGCGATTTGCGCCGGAAGACCCTGGTCGTAGAGATCATGGGGAAGCACAGCAACATCATCTTCTGCAACGACGACGGCACGATCATCGACAGCATTAAGCATGTGTCCGCGGCGGTGAGCTCCCTCCGGGAGGTGCTGCCGGGCAAGCCCTATTTCGTGGCCCAGACCCAGGACAAGCTGGACGCCCTGGCCACGGACTACGATGGATTCCGGGAAGCCCTGGCAGCCAGGCCCCAGCCGGCTTTCAAGGCCATCTACGGCAGCTTTACCGGCATCTCCCCCGTGCTGGCCCAGGAGCTGTGCCAGGAAGCCGGCGTGGACGGGGATTTCCCCACGGCCGCGCTGACGGAAGCCGATTATGAAAATCTGTACCGGGCCTTCGACGCCATGAAGACAGCCATCCTGGAAGAGCGCTTCACGCCCAACATCGCCTACACCGACGGCGCTCCGGCGGAGTTCTGCGCCCTTCCCCTGACCATGTACGGCTATGGCCGCCGGGAGGCCGGGCCGGATTCCCGGCCGGGGGGCTATGTGGTGCTCTATGACTCCATGTCCGCCCTGCTGGAGCATTATTACGCGGAAAAGAACGTGCTGACCCGCATCCGCCAGAAATCGGCGGACCTGCGGCGCATCGTACAGACTGCCCTGGAGCGGAACGTGAAGAAGTACGACCTGCAGCTGCGCCAGATGAAGGACACGGAAAAGCGGGAGACCTACCGCATCTACGGAGAGCTGCTAAACACCTACGGCTACAGCGCCCAGCCCGGCGCCAAGTCCTTCGAGGCCCTAAACTATTATACCAACGAGAACGTGACGATCCCCCTGGACCCCACCCTCTCCGCCACAGAGAACGCCAAGAAATATTTCGACAAATACGGAAAGATGAAGCGCACCTACGAGGCCCTGTCGGAATTGACCAAGGAAGTCAAAGAGGAGATCGTGCATCTGGAATCCATCTCCAACGCCCTGGACATCGCCCTCTACGAAGAGGACCTGGCCCAGATCAAGGAAGAGCTGACCCAGAGCGATTACATCCGCAGGAAGGGCGGAGCCCGCAAGGACGGCGCAAAAAAGCAGAAGGCCGCCAGCAAGCCCTTCCACTATATCAGCAGCGACGGCTTCCACATCTATGTGGGGAAAAACAATTTCCAGAACGATGAACTGACCTTCAAATTCGCCACAGGCAACGACTGGTGGTTCCACGCCAAGCAGCAGCCCGGCTCCCATGTGATCGTCAAGGCCGAAAACGCCGGGGAGCTGCCCGACCGCACCTTTGAGGAGGCCGCCCGCCTGGCCGCCTATTACTCCAAAGGCCGGGGACAGGAGAAAGTAGAAATAGATTATGTCCAGAAGAAACATGTAAAAAAGCCAAACGGCGCCAAGCCAGGCTTCGTAGTCTACTACACCAATTACTCCATGGCCATAGACAGCGACATCTCCGGCATCAGGCCTGCGGAATGACCCAAAAATAATGCCGGTCCGGCGTCACGGCAGCAGAATCTCCCCTGAGGCGGGCTTTCTGCTGCCGCGGACAATCGCCGAATCGGCACTGTTTTTCTGCGATTTTCTTTTCCCTTCGCGCTTATGCTTTCATCAATCTGCATTTCTTCGCCAGCTTCACCAGCAGATATCCCTTCGGAAAGCCCCCCAGCTCCTCCTCCGTGATTCCCCGGAACAAGAGCAGCATGGCAAAATACACACAGGCTGCCAGGCAGATGGCGATTACCACCGAAATCTTCGGCGAGGACGTCAGCATTAGAAGCCCTTCGTAGACCGCCCACGCCACGCCTCCCATGCAGGCAGAGGCCAGGGCGGGAATCAGGAAAGTCTTTTTCATCTCCTGGCTATATCCCACTGCCTTGCGAACCGCCCATTGGTTCAGCACGCACATGACAAAAGAATACAGGGTGTTGGCAATGGCGATACTGTACAGATCCAGATCCGTGAAGAACAGCAGGAGCACTGCCGTCACTGTCTGGACGACCAGCGCGATCCCCGCGTGGACGATGGGCTTGTTCATCTTGCCCAGGCCCTGCAGAATCTGATTGCTCAGGGTGGACAGGGCATAGAACACCACCGAGAGGGACAGCGCCATCAGGAGCCCCGTGGCCAGGTCCTCCTCCGCCCGGGTGTCCGTGAACAGCAGCGCCGTCACCGGCCTGGCCAGCACGAATAGGCCTACTGCGCAGGGGATGGAGATGATCATAATCGTCTTCACCGACAGCCCTATCTTCTCCCTGGTCCCCTCCAGATCTCCTGCCGCCGTCAGCTGGGCCACCGTAGGGATCATGGCGGCGGCCATGGCCGTGGCAAAGGTGATGGGAATATTGGAAATAGTCACCGCCTGCCCGGAAAAGATACCCCATCTGGCATCCAGCGCCATCTCGTCCACCTCCCGCAGCGCCGGCAGAATCATCAGGTACACACTGTTGTTGACCGTGCTGCTCAGATTGTAGATGGCGGTGCTCAGGATGAAAGGCGTCACTACCAGCGTAATGTTCTTCCATATCACGCTGTAAGGCTCCACGTCCGTATGCCTGTCGCGCTCAATCCTCTTGTTGATGATCCCCCGGTTCATGGCATAAATCCCCGCCATGAACAGCAGAGCCACCAGGACTCCCGCTCCTGTACCCAGCGCGCTTCCGCTGGCTCCGTGAACCGCCCTTTCAATCTGTCCCGCCTCGTCGGCGGGAATCTCCAGGCTGCCCATGCGGCTGTTGATCAGAAAATAGGCCGCGCCTATGGTGACCGCGGCATTGGCAATCTGCTCCAGAATCTGGGAGACGGAGGTCTGCGTCATGCTCTTATGGGCCTGGAAATATCCCCGGAGCACCCCTAAGATGCCATAGACGAAAATCGTAGGCGCGAAGGTCTGAAGCACCGGAACCACATTCTCCCTCACGAAGAGCCCTGCCCCGAAATACAGGAACAGGCTGGCCGCGGCCCCCACCACCAGCACATACCCCAAAGCGCACCGGAAGATCCTGTGGGCATTGCGGTATTCCTTCACCGCCAGCTTCTGCGCGATGACTTTGGATATGGCAGAGGGAATGCTGTAAGAGGAGATCAACAGAATAATGTTGTAATAATTATAGGCAGAAGTGTAGTACCCCATTCCCAGCGATCCGATGATCTTGTGTAAAGGGCTCCTGTAAAGGAGCCCTATGATACGGCTGATGATTCCGGCCGCCGCCAGTATCCCGGCCTGCACTATAAAATCATTTTTTCCGCTATCATTGTTCGACATACCGTTAACCTATCAGCCAATCGTACATTTCCTGATACTTCTGCGCGGACACATGCCATGAGAAGTCCGCCGCCATAGCCCTGTCGACCAGCTTGTTCCATTCGCGCTTCTTATCATAATAGATATGCTCCGCATAGCGAATCGTATTCAGCATTTCGTGGGCATTGTAATTGGTGAAGCTGAAACCGGTGCCGGTATTGTCATATTCGTTGTAAGGCTGTACCGTATCCTTCAGGCCGCCCGTCTCCCGCACGATGGGGATGGTGCCGTAGCGCAGGGCCATCAGCTGGCTCAGGCCGCAGGGTTCAAACAGGGACGGCATCAGGAATGCGTCGCAGGACGCGTAAATCTTGTGGGACAGAGGGTCAGAGTAATAAATGTTGGCGGACACCTTGTCGCTGTACTTCCAGTCAAAGTGGCGGAACATATTCTCGTAGCGCTCCTCGCCGGTCCCCAGTATCACCAGCTGGATGTCGTCCTGGCAGAGTTCGTCCATGATATAGGCAATCAGGTCGAAGCCCTTCTGGTCCGTGAGCCGGGAGACCACGCCGATCATCATCTTCTTGTCGTTCTGGGCAAGCCCCAGCTCCTGCTGCAGCGCGTGCTTATTCTTCACCTTCTCCTTGCGGAAGTTGACGGCGTTGTACGGATTGGCGATATGTTTGTCCGTCTCCGGATTGAAATCCGTGTAGTCGATGCCGTTGACAATGCCGCGCAGGCTGTTGCTCCTGGCCCGCAGCAGGCCGTCCAGTCCCTCGCCGTAGAATGGCGTCTTGATTTCCTCCGCGTAGGTGCTGCTGACCGTGGTCACCGCGTCCGCATAGACGATGCCGCCCTTTAAGAGGTTGGCGTCTTTGTAAGCCTCCAGCTTGTCCGCCGTAAAGAAGTAGTCCGACAGGCCCGTGATGCTGCGCACGGTCTTGGTATCCCATTTCCCCTGGAACTTCAGGTTGTGGATGGTGATGACGGATTTCATCCGGCTGAAGAAATCACCGCCCCGGAACCTTTCCTTCATATAGACAGGAATCAGCCCTGTCTGCCAGTCATGACAGTGAATCACGTCCGGCTGGAACCCCACCGCCGGAAGGGCGGAGAGCACCGCCTTTGAGAAATAGGCATAGCGCTCAATCTCCCACCTGGGATCGTCCGTGTAGACCTTATCTCCGCTGAAATAGTATTCGTTGTCGATAAAGTAGTAGTGCACGCCCTCCTCTTCCACTTCAAAGATGCCCACATAGACGCTCTTCCAGTTGAAATCCATGTAGAAATGGGTCACGTACTTGAGCTTGTCTTTCATCTGCTGCTTCATGCAGGCGTACTTGGGTATCATGACCCTCACATCAAAATACTGCTTGTCGATACATTTCGGCAAGGAGCCCACTACATCGGCCAGGCCGCCGGTCTTTATAAAAGGAACTCCCTCTGATGCCGCAAAAAGAATTTTCTTCATCGGAAACCTCCACTGTTCACTTTGCTATACTTATCTGTATTATACAACAAGTTTGATATAGTGGAAAGTATTTTTTTCATCTTTTCGATTATCTTTCAATCATTTCATGCGATAGGAAAGGCGTATCCTGTCCGCAATCAGCGCGATGAATTCCGAATTCGTAGGTTTTCCCTTCCCGGTATCGATGGTGTAGCCGAACAGCGCGTCCAAAGTCTCCATCTTCCCTCTGCTCCAGGCCACCTCGATGGCATGGCGTATGGCGCGCTCCACACGGCTTGGCGTGGTCTGGAAACGCTTTGCGATGGTAGGATAAAGAATCTTGGTGATGGAGCTAATCATGGCCGGATCGTCCACGGACATCATGATTGCCTCTCTTAAGTACTGATATCCCTTGATATGTGCCGGGACGCCGATTTCATGTATCATGTCGGTGACATCCTGTTCCAGGTTGCGGTCCGCTTCTGTCGCTCTGGGCGGCTCCGGCGGCACATTCCGTTGAGCCTGAGCCTTTCCCGAAGGTACCGTGATCATAATCTGGAATTCCTTGTCCCCATTCATCAAATCCCCAAGGATTTTGTATATTTTCTCATTATCCTTCGTAGCTGTGATATTCAGTTGTTCCATGAAATGCCTCCTCGCGAAAATTCGTGGACTTTTTTTAGTTACAAGTTGCAAATTGTCTAAATTCGTCCTTTCCTAATTATAAAAGAGACGCAAGGTTACAGCAACCTAAAACCATCGTTGTATTTCGAAAATATATAACAAATATGGGGATTAACGCCTTATATACAACGATATTTTGCATAAAAATTATTAATATAACATTATATTCTTAATTTCTATCGCATTCCCTAAATATCGATAATTTTTTCTCTTTTGCACGACATTTTGTGCCAGGAAACGCAATTTCCGACACTTCTGGAAATTTCCTCTTGACAGCATGCCCACCTAGAAGGCAAAATAAAGGTAACACAGGAAAAGGATATCCATATATGAGACAGATCAATGAAGACATCAAGAAAAGAACGCTCCGGCAGGTATATCTCCTGTACGGGGAAGAACGGTATCTGAAAAGACAGTACCGCGAGAAGCTCCAAAAAGCGCTCTGCCAGGAGGGCGATACCATGAATTCGCATTTTTACAAGGGAAAGGACCTGAATCTGGGGGAAATCATCGACCTGGCCGAGACGCTGCCCTTTTTTGCCGACAGACGTGTCATCTTTATCACGGACAGCGGCCTGTTCAAATCCGGCGGCGAGAAAATGGCGGAATACCTGTCGAATCCCAGCGAGAGCACTTTTTTCATCTTTACGGAGAGCGAGATCGACAAGCGCAGCAAGCTCTACAAGACAGTGCAGTCCCGGGGGTACGCAGCGGAATTCGCCGAACAGGACGAGAACACCCTGAAGCGCTGGGTGGCAGGGATCCTGGCCAAGGAAGGCATGAAAATCACGGAGGGCACCGCGGCCCTCTTCCTGTCCAAGACCGGCACGGACATGGAGAACATCCAGATGGAGCTGGAAAAGCTGATCTGCTATTGCATGGGGCGGGAGGCAGTCACACCGGAGGACGTGGAGGCCGTCTGCACTGTCCGCGTCAGCAACCACATCTTCGACATGATCAATGCCGTCGCCGCCGGGGAACGGCGGCAGGCCCTGGAACTGTACTATGACCTGCTGGCGCTGAAGGAGCCGCCCATGCGCATCCTGTTCCTGATTGCCAAGCAGTGCAACATGCTGCTGCAGGTCAGGGAGCTGAAGTCCAAAGGATTCGACAACCGCACGATCAGCTCCAAAATCGGGATTCCGCCCTTCGTGGCAGGCAAATATGCGGCCCAGGCCGCCAAATTCCGGTCAGCTACCCTGCGCAGGGCGGTGGAGACCTGTGTGGAGGCGGAGGAGGCCGTCAAGACAGGGCGCATGAACGACAAGATGAGCGTGGAGATATTGATTCTGTCCGTACTGCAGACGGCATAGACGGCAGAACGACATAAAGCGGACGCAAAACAGGGAACACTTTCCATACAGCGAAAGCGTTCCCTGTTTTCATACATCTCTGTCGTTCGCAGTCTTTCCCGCTGCCTCCTCTCCCCTCTGGAGAGAACGTCCCTACAGCAGCAGATTCCTGAAATAGCGGATGGTGGCGTCGATGCCCTTTTCGCCCAGCTCACCTGTCCAGTTGGCGGAATGAGGCTCGATGCTCAGGCCCTTGTCGTATCCTTTCGCGTACAGGATGGCAAGGAAAGCGCCCCAGTTGGTCTGGTCCATGCCAGCAGGCGGATCGTCATAGCGCTCCCCGTCGACCACCAGAGATCCCTTCAGATGCACATGCAGGAAGCGGTCGCCCCAGTCCCTGGCCTCCTTCAGATAATCTCCGCCCGCATAGATGCAGTGGGAAGGATCGTACTTGATATACAGATCCTTCAGATATCCCATGATGACTGTGTAGGCCATGGGGTCGCAGACGAAATTGTTCCATCTGCAGTTATAGACCGCAATCTTAACGCCCTTCTCCGCGCCGTAAGCGATCAGCTTCTCAAAATAAGAGATTGCCAGCCCGCAGTTCTCATAATAGGACAGCTCCCCCACCATGTTGCAGCCGGTGATGTATACGTCGCATCCCAGCTGGGCCGTGGCGTCGATCAGCTTGTATTCCAGCTCCAGCTCTTCCTGGCGGATGCCATCCTTGCTGATGCGGTCGCTGCCCCATCTGCCTACGGCCCCCACGGGCACCTGGTATTCCTGGCTCCTCTTTTGGATGGCATCCACATTGTCCAGGAACACCTGGGCCCTGTCATTCACATCCAGTTCAATGAACTCCATGCCGCGCTCTTTCGCGCTCCGAAAATCTTCTTCTTCAAACCATGCGATTCTTCCAAGTTTCATCTTCTTCTCCTGTTCCAATTCCGCATGTGCACGGCACACGCTGTATTTGTCTGCTCCAGTTCCCGCAATCCTGCGCTTTAGTCGAAATATACCGGTTTTCCGGTCTTGCCGGACTCGTAGATGGCCTCCAGAATCTGGGTCACCACCATGGCCTGTCTGGGCTCTACCGTCAAGGGCCCGCCGTTTACGATGGCATTGTAGAAGACTCTCTGTTCCACATCCTGGGCATCTTCGGACTTTCCTTCAAAGAAAGCTGCGCCGCCCGCATGCAGGTTGGGCTTCTCCATGCACTGTCTGCCGTACTTGATGCGGTTGATCCTAAGGCCGTCCGCCATGTCAGCGCCGGCTTTGGTTCCGCACAGCGTGGTCTGGGCTTCCCTGGTGTCAAGGGTGTTCAGGGCCCAGGAGGACTCCAGGACGATGGTAGCGCCGTTCTTCATCTTCACGAAGCCGAACGCGGAATCCTCCACCGTGAAGATGGCGGGATCCCAGTCGCCCCAGTCATTGCCCTGATCCTTCTGGTCAGCCAGCTTGCGGTATACAGACCCCATCACCATCTCCGGCTCGTAATTGTCCATCATCCACAGGGTCAGATCCAGCGCGTGGGTTCCGATGTCAATCAAGGGGCCGCCGCCCTGTTTCTCGGCATCCAGGAACACGCCCCAGGTGGGCACTGCCCTTCTGCGGACAGCGTGGGCCTTGGCATAATAAATCTCTCCCAAATCCCCGTTCTCACAGGCCTGCTTCAGATAGGCGGAATCCCCGCGATAACGGCTCTGATAGCCGATGGTCAGGATCTTTCCGGTGCGCTCGGATGTCTCCACCATGGCCTTGGCCTCCGCATAGGTCTTCGCCATGGGCTTCTCGCACATCACATGCTTGCCGGCTTCCATGGCGGCGATGCTCACAGGCGCATGCACGCTGTTGGGCGTCAGGACATACACGGCCTCGATGTCCTTCTCCTCTTTCAGCATCTCGGCGTAATCCGTGTACACCCTGGCATCCTCTGTGCCGTACTCTTCCCTGGCCTTCTCGGCCCTCTCCACGATCAGGTCGCAGAGAGCGACAATCTCAAAATTGCCATTCTTCTTCATGGAAGGAAGATGCTTTCCATTGGCGATTCCGCCGCAGCCTACGATTCCTACTTTCAGTTTTCTCATTTTCTTAGCCTCCTAGTGTTATCGTGCTATTAAGGCAGCCTCCCCCTGCCAGCGCCCCCAGGGGCAGCTGTTGTCGGGAGGCTGCTGTTTTCTTTCCATTCCTGTTTCAGTCTGTCCCAGGCCATGCCGTGCAGGCATATGCCGCCTCCGATTCCTGCGGGGCAGCCGCGCGTCACCCCAGGATCCGCTTCAGGCACTGTACGCTTTTTCGCATATTCTCCATCGGTTCGCCGAAGGGATGGTCGTCCTGCTCTACCACCAGCCATGTGGAGCCGCATTCCCCGGCCATCCTGACGATTGCCTCTACGTCCTGCTCGCCCTCTCCCAGCGCCACCTGCTCCACCTTTCCGCCGTTTCTGCGAAAATCCTTCATATGGACCACCGGGCAGCGGTTCCTGTATTTCTCCAGATAAGCCGCCGGATCTTCTCCGCCCACTTTCACCCAGCATGTATCCTGCTCTGTCTGCAGATCCTCCGCCTCCAGGGAACTGAAAAGCTCATCCAGAAGATAGGTCCCTTTATCCGTCTTGCGGAATTCGAAGTCATGATTGTGGTACATCAGGACAATTCCGCGCTCTCTGCAGCAGGCGGCCAGCTTTTTCAGGAACTGGCAGGTCTCCTCATATTTCTCGCCCCCGTAGAGCCTGTCCACGGACAGTCCCGGGATTCCGATATAGCTGCAGCCTATGATCCGATACGCTTCCACGGTCCCTTCCATGTCCTCCAGAAACGGCTCCAGCCCCACATGGGCACTGACAGCCACAAGCCCCTGCTCCTTCAGGCAGTCCCGGATTTCCTCCGGGCTGTGCCCATACAATCCGGCCAGCTCCACGCCCTCATAGCCGCATTCCTTCAAAGCCTTCGCCGTTCCCGCGAAGTCCTTCGCCGCCGCATCCCGCACGGAATACACCTGTGCCGCAATTCCTAATCTTGCCATACTGATCGCCTTCCTTTCCGTATCTATCTCCTCCCGGAATCTCCGGGCCGCTCATCACACAGCTTTCCGAAATCACTCCGGCCGGTTCCGCCCCGATGCCTGATTCCGCTTCCTGAAATTCCGGGAGGCAGTTTCCGCTCTGTCCAATCCCTCCCGCCTGACCCGGCGGCAGGCTTTTAGATGGTCTCCCTGACGATTTCGCCCGTCTCCGCGGATTGATGAATCGCCTCCATCAGCTTCATGACGCGCATGACCTCCGGCAGCTGAATCCGGCTCTTCTCCCTGCCCTCCAGCACAGCCATCACATTTATGTAGAATTCCCTCACATCGCTGGTCACCTTGGGAAGCTCCTCCGTGAAGATGCTGTCGTCCCTTCTGGGGGCCATGGTCTTGGTCAGCCCCGCTGCCGTAATCACAGGTGTTACATCTTTTTCATTCACACCGGTGGCGCGCACGATTTTGCCGTGCAGCTCCCAGTCCTCCACCACAGCGGTGCCGTCCGCCCCCAGCACATACCACCTGGGCAGCGAGACAAAGTTGCTGGTGCCTACTTCCACCAAGGCGGTGACGCCGTTCTCAAAGGCAATCTCCGCATAAAAGCCATCGTCCACCAGCTGATTGGTCACATGGGTCTCCACCCCGTATACGCTTCGGACAGGCACATCGGAAAACAGCTGCAGCAACTGATCCAACAGATGCACGCCCCAGTCCAGAATCATGCCACCGCCATGTTCCTTCTCCTGGCGCCAGTCCCCGGGAATCCCTCTGGAACCATGCACCCTGGACTCCACCCGGAACACCTCTCCCAGCTTTCCTTCCTCCAGGATCTTCTTCACCGTCAGAAAATCCTCATCCCAGCGCCGGTTCTGATGCACCGTCAGGAAACGTCCCGTCCTATCACTGGTCTCGATCATCTCCCGCAAATCCTGAGAGCATAAGGTGACAGGCTTCTCGCTGACCACGTTCTTGCCCGCCTCCATAGCCGCAATGGCAACCGGCTTATGTACATCATTTGGAGTAGCAATCAGCACCAAATCCGTCTCCGAATCCGCCAGAAGGTCTTCCAGGCCGCTGTACACATGAAGCCCCTTCTCCTCTGCGGCATAGACTCTCCGCTCTTCCCTGATGTCCCAGATACCGGCGATTTCCAGCCCCTCAATCGTCTGTATCTCATTATAATGCCAGCCCGCCATGCCGCCAAATCCCACAATGGCCATCTTATGCTTCATCTCTATCCCTCCTCGCCCAAAGAGTCCCTGTCTTTCTCCGCTAGGCCCAGTACATGGCCCCGCGGTCCTCATATATAAGCACGTTCTTCAGGAAGCTGATAGCCTTCTCCAGTCCCTCTTTGCCCGACATCAGGCCGTCCTCGTGCTCAATGCTGACGGCATAGTCATATCCCACCATGCGCAGCTGGGAAATGATATCCCTCCAATAATCCTCTCCATTGCCATAGCCCACCGTGCGGAAAATCCAGGAACGATCCAGCTCCTCGCCGTAATGGGCGGTATCCAGCACGCCGTTGACCGCGGTGTTCCTGGCATCAATCCTGGTGTCCTTGGCGTGGAAATGGAAAATGGCCCCTTCTTTTCCAAGCTCCCGGATGGAAGCACAGGGATCCATCCCCTGCCAAATCAGATGGCTGGGATCGAAGTTGGCTCCAATCTGCGGCCCCACTTCCCTGCGGATGCGCAGCATGGTCTTGGTGTTGTAGACACAGAAGCCCGGGTGCAGCTCAAAGGCAATCTTGACGCCATGAGCCTCCGCAAAAGCCGCTTTCTTCTTCCAGTAGGGAATCAGCACTTCGTTCCACTGATACTCCAGAATCCCGCCGAAGTCATCCGGCCAGGGGCAGGTGACCCAGTTGGGCGTCCTGTCGTCCTTGCTTCCGCCGGGGCAGCCGGAAAAAGTGTTCACCACCGGCACATGCAGCTTCTCCGCCAGCAGAATGGCATTGTCGAAATCCTTCTCGAAGCTCTCGGCCACAGCCGGGTCGGGATGCACCATGTTCCCATGGCTGCTCAGCGCGCTGATCTCCAGATTGTACTTGGCAAGCGTCTCCATCAGGGCATCCCTTTTGCTCTCGTCCGCCAGAAACTGCTCTCCGTCGCAGTGGGCCTTGCCGGGGAATCCGCCGCAGCCGATTTCCACCATCTGCACGCCTCTCTCGGCCAGGAACTTGCATGCCTCTTCGAAGGACAAATCCCCCAACGCTACCGTCAATGTTCCTAATTTCATGTCATCTCCTCCGTTTCTTTTATACATTTTTTTGTATTTTGACTTCTTATCCGTTATACTGATTATAAAAAAAGACAGCAGAAGAAGATAGGTTCTTTCTGCTGTTTATTCATATGATTCTGCTATTTATTTTTTGAGAATTTCCGAGGGCGTGCAGCCGTAATACCTCCTGAACTGCCTTCCGAAATGGTTGTAATCCGTAAAGCCTACGCTGTCCGCAATCTCTACCACCGTCCCCTCTTTCTTTTTGAGAAGATTCATGGCTTTCTTCATCCGTATCTCATTCATGTACTGCAGCGGCGGCATCCCCATGCTCTCCTTGAACAGATGATTGAACCTGTCCTCACTCAGATGGATGATATCGGCCAACTCCTTGTTGCTAATCTGCTTTGTGTAGTTATGCTGGATATAGTCCAGCACGATGTTCAGCCGTTCCAGACGCCTCCTCCTGTTGTCGCTCTCACGCTCTGTCAGGGCCTCCGCGGCATATTCGCGGCCCAGGCGGGCAATCAGCTTCAAAAGCTCCCCCTTGCAGATCAGCTGATAACCGATTTTCTGTGCCCTGTATTCCTCATAGACGACCGACATGATCTTGTCTATCACCTCGTCCTGCTCTATCAGCGACCGGAAAATAAGGTTCCTGTCCGCGAACTCTTTGGAGAAATCCTGCATGTCGAAGATAATCACCAGAACCCTTATATGGCTCCCGTCACAATATCCCGTATGAAGCTCATTGCTATTGGCAATCACCAGGTTCCCTTCCCGGGCGGGAATCTCCCTCTGTCCCAGCTGCAGCATGGGCTTGCCCTCCAGCACATAATGAAGCTCGATGTGTTCATGCCAATGCTGAGAAAAGTATCGTCCTTTCCGGTTCACGTCATCGATATGCATTTGCACCGGAAATTCGGGATCGCTGATAATCTTCTGTTCATACAATTCAAGAGACTGCATGCAATTCACCTCCTATGCCCCACGTCATCCCAGACTACAGCAATTCGCCGTCCCTGCTTCATAGCTGCCCAGATGCAGAGCCTGTGGGAATTGTATCCGCATAGCAAAGTATCTGCCTGCTGTGAAAGTACCGTGCGTCAACTGCCCCCGGCCTTCCTTTCCGCTGATGCCCATGGGCCTGTGGGGTTAGTTATATTATATTACAAAAGCCTGAAATTTACAAACCCCAATGCAACAAAAATACTCTCCAGACGATTCTCCCCCGGGTGACATAGCCTTTAGGACTTGTCGGAAAATAACTGATGCAACTTGTTTAGGAGAAAGCCCAGAAATACA
>CAJUFI010000037.1:0-36336 GCA_910585665.1 uncultured Acetatifactor sp.
GTCAAGGTGCTCTGCCGTTTTCTTCATCAGCGGCAACTTTGATAGGATATCATATGCTGTCGGATTTGTCAACTACTTTTTTTACTTTTTTTGGAACTTTTTTTCAAAAAAGTTTTTTGCTTTCTGACTCCGCTCAACGGATTCTTATTATAGACTATTGACTTTGATTTGTCAATGCCTATTTCCAATTTTTTACTGATTTTTTTACTGATTTCTTCGGAGGCCTGTATTGCCCGGTTTTACAGGGGAAATCCTTCCAGCAGAGGGATGAAGCGGACTTTGTCCAGGCAGGCGCTGATTCCGCGGGCCAAGTAGTTATGGTCATACAGCCAGGTCAGAAGGGCGCTCTCCCTGGTGCACTCCAGGATGGTCTGCCTTATGCCCCCGATGTCCATTATCATGAGGAACGCATACAGCGTCCAGAGCAGCAATACCACCTCGAACAGGCCGAACAGAATTCCCAGCAGCTTGTCCACGAAGCTCACAACGGGCAGCTTCGACGCCAGCCTGGCCGGAAAGAGCGCCAGGCTCACCAGCCGGTGGACCGTGACCAGCAGGATGAGCAGTATCACGATTACGGCCACATTGAATACCTTTCCGTCATGGTAGCTGTTCACGCCATAACCGATCAGCGCCGCCACGATGCAGAGCACCACCAGCGAAATCAGCGACACGACTTCTTTCACCACGCCTTTCCGGTAGCCGTCCACCGCCTTGAACAGGGCCGCTGCCGCCAGGATGATCAACAGGATATTTACGTTTACTCCACTCATCTCTTTTTCCTCTCTTTTGCTCTCTTTTGCTCTGTGAATCCGGCCCTGCTGCGTCCAGCGGCGGGATGCCTTCCCCGGCCGGTCATTTTAGTTGTATGGTATTGATGGAATCGTCTGTCACCAGCAGGTATCTGTAGGCATTTCCGGCAGGGACCATCAGCCGCACGGTTTCCCTGAAGTCTCCGTGGAATTTCTCGATTCCGTCCATGGTCATGACCAGGCACTCCGTGTCATTGTATATCACGAAATTGTCTTTCCCGAAAAAGATGTCCGTGTAGTCTATATCGAAATAGAAATCTTTCCCTCCGGCCCCGCCCGCATCGGCAACTGTGGTGTCGTAGACTTTCAGCTGGTAACGGTTCTCGCTGTTGTCGGCCAGGAACACGAGCCCCACGTACCTGTCGCTGTAGAACACAGAGCGAATCTCCCTGTCGTACAGATGCCCCGACGCCTCCACCGGGATATGGCTTCCGGTGTAAATCGACAGCCGGCCGTCCCCTACCGCGAAGGCGGTGTCGTCATTCAGGAACCTCACACAGGGAATCAGCATGTCCGTGTAGGCATAGGTGCTCACCAGCCGGTCGCTGACGTTGGAGCCTACCGCCCCTAAGTTGTAGACGCCCACTTTCGTCCGCAGGATTCCCGCATCTACATATATGTAGGCAACCATGAGCAGCTCGCCGCCGGGGGACATGCTCAGGGCCATGGGGTAGCCGGAATCGTCCATGTGCGTCCGCCCCTCCCATTTCAGCTCGCCGCTGCTGTCATAGACATTGATCCATGTGACATCCGTGTCGGCCAGCACCGCCGCCACATAACCGGCCTCAGAGACCGCCAGGTTCCGGATGGGCATGGCGGTGGTGATCTCCCCGATCAATCTTTCCGAATCGGCCAGGTAGATGCTTCTTCCGTTGTATTCTCCAATGGCGACAGTGTCGTTGCTGACGGCCAGTATCACATCCTGGATTTCAAAGGTCTGGTTCCACTGCACGCTCCCCTTTGCGTCCGTGCAGTGGGCACCGTCCTTGCTGTAGGTCAGAATGGAATTTCCCAGCCTCACATCCGTTGCGCCGTTCGTTGCCTCCCGCTCCGTCATGGCGACGATATCGTAGTCCACATAGACACGGCGCTTATATTGTATGACCAGAAAGGCGGCGAAAGCGATCAGGATTACGAGAATCAGTAAAATCCGGTATACAGCGGCCATTTTGTGGCGCGCTATTTTCTCTTTGTAGTCTGCCTGCTTTTTTTCTCTTTTCTCTCTTTTCTCTTTTTCCTTTATGTAACTTCTGATATCGGCCATGGCTCCTCCAAGCAGGGTGGCAGGTTCTTCCGGGACATCGTGTCAACATTGTACCATGGTACGGAAGTATTGTACCATAGATTTATGGCTGTGGCAAAAAGATTTTTTCCCCCTCTTTGATATCGTCAGGATTGGTGATGTTGTTGAGAGCGCATATCTCCGCCACCCGGGCGTCGCTGCCGTACTGCCTGATGCAGATGCCAATCAATGTGTCCCCTCTCCGCACTGTGTAGGACACCAGTTCCTCTGCCGGGGCCGCGGCCTGCTGGGCAGGCGGTTCCGGCTCCGGGGTCGGCTGCGGGGTCGGCTCCGGCGTCGGCTCCGGCGTCGGCTCCGGCGTCTGAGCAGGCTGGGCTTCCGATGCCTCCTGCCCCTGTCCGGCCTCCGCTCCGCTCTCCGGCATTTCCGCGGCGCCGCCCTGCCCTTCGGCGCCGCCCTGCCCTTCGGCGCCGCCCTGCCCTTCGGCGCCGCCCTGCCCTTCGGCGGTACTATCGGGAGGGACTTTCTGCGCCGTTTCGCCGGTTTCGTCCGCGGTCGCATTTTCTTTCTGGATCGCGTCGGTCAGCTTGTCCTCCGCCACGATGGTCCCTACCTGAGCCTTGCCGTTGGACACCTCCACGGCATCGGGCAGCTGCTGTTCCGATATGCCCTCCATCAGCTGCATGGCTGCCTGCCGCCATTGCTCCAGGGTCTCGCCGCCTCCCATGGACGCGATCCCCGCCACGCACAGCACGGCGAACACGGCCGCGGCTGTCAGCTTCCCGTTCTTCAGCGGCAGGGCCTGAGGCTTCGGTGCGGCGGGGTTTGGGCCCGAGGCAGGCCTGGGGGCCGGGCCGGGGCCCTTTTTCCAGAAGGCATGTCCCTCCTCTGCCAGGGCGCGCCGCTCTTCCTGGCGCTTCTTCACCATGTCGTATTTTTCCTGGCTCACTTCCTCCGGCCTGGCCTCCTCCTGACGCTCGTCCAGCATCAGGGCCAGCATCTGGTCGTTCTTCTCATAAAACTGGGCATAGCCTCCCACATATCTGCACACGCCCTGTTCGCAGATGTGGAAACCCTCTATCATCTCCCCGTCCAGCAGCCTGTAGCCCAGGAACTCGTATTCGGCAAAGTGCTTCCTGCGCAGCTTCTCTACCTCCTGGCAGACCGCCTGGGACAGGTGGCGGCATTCCCGCTGCAGGGAGTTCAGCCTGCAGGCCCCGTAGAGGAACAGATAGGTGACCTCGGCCTCCTCTTTCTTTCTGCCGTACAGCGCCACTGCCAGCCCTTTTTCCCCGGCCTGTCGGTTCAACTGCTTTATATAGGAAATGACGTAATCCTCCACGTAGATTTTGCAGTGGGGATTCGTTTCTCCGATTTGTGTGATGTTTTTGGGCAATTCCATACGAAAATACCTCCCATACCGTTTGTATTCATCATAACATCGGCATGCGAGGTATTTTAGCGTTCTTTGTCGTGTCCCCAAAAGAACTCATCGACAATCTTTGCGGGCCTGTCCCAAGGTCACATGAGGCCAAATCGGTAAACCGTCACAGAGTCGTACTCCCTTTCCCCGCCGAAGACGCAGTCCGGAAAGGCCGGTTTGTTGACGGAGTCCGGGAAGTACTGGGTCTCCAGGCACAGGCCGGAACGGAAGTCATAGACTGCCCCCGCCTTGCCGTTCTGCCGGTCAATGTAATTGCCAGCGTAGAACTGCACACCCGGCAGGGTGGTGTAGGCCTCCATGACCCTGCCGCTGGAAGCCGACTTCAATGTGGCGAAGCGGCGCAGGGTGCCGTCCCATCCGTCAATTACCCAGTTGTGGTCATATCCGCCTGCGAATGTGAGCTGGTCGAAGGCAGCGCCGATGTCCCGGCCTATCTGCTTGGAGACCGTGAAGTCCATGGGCGTCCCTTTGACCTCCCTCAGCTCCCCCGTGGGGATGGAGCCTGCGTCCGCAGGGGTGTAGCGGGCGGCGGCGAGCCGCAGTTCATGGCCCTCTATGCTGCCGCTGCCATGGCCGTCAAGATTGAAATAGGTATGGTTCGTCAGGTTCAGGATCGTGCGGCAGTCGCTGGTCCCGTGGTAGTGGAGCCGCAGCGCGTTCTCTTCGTCCAGGGTATAGGTGACGCTGACTTTTTTGTTGCCGGGAAAGCCCATGTTCCCGGCTTCGTCCTCCAGGGAAAAAGTGACACTGTCGTCAGTATACCGGGCCTCCCACAGCCGCTTGTGCCAGCCTTTCTCCCGATGGCTGTGGAGATTGTTGGTGCCGTCATTCACGTCCAAGCTGTAGGTGACGCCGTCCAGGCAAAAGGAAGCCCCGCCGATCCGGTTCGCGCTGGGGCCGATGACTGCGCCGAAGAAACAGCCGTTTTCCAGATAATCCTCGCCTTTGTCAAAGCCCAGCACCAGGTCCGCCATAGCGCCGTCCCTGTCCGGAGCCGTCAACCTCACCAGGACGGCTCCTATATTGGCCACAGCCGCCTGCATTCCGTTTTTGTTGGAAATGGTGTACAGCTTTATCTCTCTTCCGTCCGGGTAGGTCCCGAAGGGGGTTACCGTAACTGCCATTTGTCTGTCCTCCTGTTATGTATTCTGTCCCGGCGTTTCCGTTCCGGGACTGTTTTTCCGTCTATGCGGTTCTTATATCGGGGTGCGCCCCTCCAGGGCCCGTAGGAGCGTCACTTCGTCGATGTACTCCAGGTCGCCGCCCACCGGGACGCCGCTGGCGATGCGCGTGACTTTGATGCCCGTGGGTTTCACCAGCTTGGCGATGTACATGGCCGTGGTCTCGCCCTCCAAGCTGGAGTTGGTGGCTATGATGACTTCCTCTACTTCCCCTTTCAGCCGCTCCATCAGCTCTTTCAGCCGGATGTCCCCGGGGCCGATGCCCAGCATGGGGGAAATGGCCCCGTGGAGCACATGGTATACGCCCTCGTATCTGCCTGTCTTTTCATAGGCAGCCAAATCCCTGACGTTTTCCACCACCATGATGAGATTGTGGTCGCGCTTCTGATTGGCGCAGACCGGGCACAGCTCCCGGTCGGTCAGGGTGAAGCATTCTTTGCAGTAGCGCACGTTCTCCCTGGCCTCCAGGACTACGTCCGTCAGCCGCTTCACCTTGTCCTTGGGCAGATTGATCAGATGGAAGGCCAGCCTCTGGGCGGATTTACTGCCGATGCCCGGAAGCGCCGCCAGTTCTTCTATTAATTTGTTGATATGTCCGCTGTACAAATCCATCAGAAGGGCAGGCCTCCCAGTCCGCCTGTCATCTTGCCCATCAGTTCGGCGCTGGCCTCCTCCGCCTGGCGCATGGCCTCATTGACAGCGGCCAGGATCAGATCCTGCAGCATCTCCACGTCCTCAGGGTCCACCACCTCCTGGGACAGCGTGACCTTCAGAAGCTCCTTCTTGCCGCTCACTGTGGCCTCCACTGCGCCGCCTCCGGCAGAGGCAGTGAATTCTTTGGTCTCCAGTTCCTTCTGGCCCTCCTCCATCTGGCGCTGCATCCGCTGGGCCTGCTTCATCAGGTTCGTCATGTTCCCAGGCATAGCGCCTCCGGGGAAACCTCCTCTTTTTGCCATCACTCTTGTTCCTCCTCTTCTATCTCCATCTGGATGACTTTCTCTATATCTACATAGCTGTCTTCAAAGTCCGCCGCTTCCTGGACCGTCTGAATGGTCACTTCTATCTCTTTACCGGAAAAATCGGCCAGGAGCGCTTCCAGCTGTGCCTTGTGGTCAGGCTGTCTGGTGAAATAGTCGGATGCCATGCCATCCGCAAATACTACCATGAGCCGATTGTCGCCGCCAAGGCTGAGCCGGGCGGATTTCAGATAAACGCGCATGGGATTCTCCGCGCTTCCCACGATTGCGGGCCATTTGGATGCGATCTGGCGCACCTCCTCCGGGATGGCCTTGGGCAGCTGGGGCTTTGGCCGGGCTTCCGCGGCCGCCCCTGCGGTGCCGACTCCCTGTGCAGGGCTGCCGGGAGCCGCGGCCACCACCACCCCTTTCTCCAGCTGATCCTCCACCTGCCGAATCCTGTCCAGCACCGCGTCCTGTTCCGTCTCCATCTGGGGCTTGCAGAGTTTGATCAGGGCGATTTCCACCAGGATCCGCTTCTGGGCCGACTGGCGGATCTGTCCCGACAGCTCGGAGAAGATCCGGATGAAGCGGATGATCTGGTCCATGTCCGCCATGGCAGACTCTTCTTTCAGGCGCTGCAGATTGTCCGTGGACATGTCGATGACATCCTCCAGGTTGTCGGAAGCCTGCACCAGCATCAGGTTGCGCAGGTACCAGGTGAAATCCGTCACGAACTGGGTCAGCTCCCTGCCCTGCATCACAATCTCCTCCAGAAGCTCCACACAGCCAAGCACATCCCTGTCCAGGCAAAAACGCAGCAGCCTGCTGAACACTTCCGTGTCCACCGCCCCCAGCACGTCCAGGACTTTGTCATAGGTGAGCTCATGCCCCAGATGGAAGGCGATGCACTGATCCAGGAGGCTCAGGGCGTCCCGCATGGAACCGTCCGCGGTCTTGGCGATGTAGCGCAGGGCCTTCTCCTCCACCCGCACCTCCTCCTGCCTGGTCAGGTCCTGCATCCTGGCAGCGATGGTGTCTATGGAGATGCGCTTGAAATCGTATCTCTGGCACCGGGAGAGAATCGTAATGGGCAGTTTGTGCACTTCCGTGGTAGCCAGGATGAAAATCACATAGGAGGGCGGCTCCTCCAGGGTCTTCAGCAACGCATTGAAAGCGCCCGCAGACAGCATATGCACCTCGTCGATGATATAGACTTTGTATTTCCCTTCTGCGGGGGAATACGATACTTCATCTACGATTTCCCGTATATTATCCACGCCGTTGTTGGAGGCGGCGTCGATTTCTATCACGTTCATGCTGGCCCCGGCGGCGATGGCACGGCAGATGCGGCATTGCCCGCAGGGGCCATCCGGCCCGGGATTCTCGCAGTTCACCGTCCGGGCAAAGATTTTCGCCACAGTGGTCTTGCCGGTGCCCCGGGTCCCGGTGAACAGATAGGCGTGCCCGATGCGGTTCGCCTTCAGCTGGTTCTTCAGCGTGGTCACGATATGCTCCTGACCCTTTACATCCGCGAAGGTGTCAGGGCGGAATTTTCGGTATAGCGCCATATATGACATAGATTTCTTCCTCACTCCTCCAATAAGGGTGCTGGCCCCCCAGGAAAGCACCGGACAGCGCCGGATTTCCGGCTCACCGGCCCGTGCATTCCGCCTCCGTGCGCCTTCCCCGCTTCTCAGGGAGCCTTCCGGCACAGAGGGCGGAATCCCTTTGCTCCGAACAGACTTTCCCTCCACAAAGCGCACAACATATGGAAGGCAAGCCTTCCGCATGCCTTCCATTATTCATCCGCAAATCATTCAACTAACCCCCTTGCAATCGGCATGGGGCCGCCTCCCGTCAGTCGCCGAAGCAGATGCCCAGGAGCTTCGCCTCTTTCACGATAGACGCGTCCGGGGACACGGCCTTCAGCTTGCCTGCCACGTCCTCCAGGGGGACGCGCACCACTTCACGGTTCTTGTATCCTACCATAAATCCGTACTGGTTGTCCAGTATCAGTTTGCCTGCCTCTGCGCCCAGGCGGCTGGCGAAAACGCGGTCGTAAGGGCAGGGGCTACCGCCGCGCTGCATATGGCCGGGAACCGTGACGCGGACCTCTATGCCGGTCTTTTTCTGGATAGCCTCGGCTAACTCGTAGGACACGGAGGGGTGTATCATGTTCTTCAGCTTTTTCTTGTACTCTTTCTTGGAGAGCTTCGCGTCTTCCTTGGAGATGGCGCCTTCCGCCACGGCGATGATGGTGAAGCCGCTGCCTCTTCTGTTCCTGTCCTCAATCTTCTCAATCACCTTCTTGATGTCATAGGGAATCTCAGGAATCAGGATAATGTCGGCACCGCTGGCCATGCCGGCGTTGAGGGTCAGCCAGCCTACTTTATGGCCCATGACCTCTACGATGAAGACGCGGCTGTGGGACGCGGCTGTGGTGTGGATGTAGTCGATAGCGTCCGTGGCGATGTCCACCGCGCTCTGGAAGCCGAAGGTCATGTCCGTGCCCCAGAGGTCATTGTCGATGGTCTTGGGCAGGGTGATGACATTGAGGCCTTCCTTGCTCAGGAGGTTGGCCGTCTTGTGGGTGCCGTTGCCGCCCAAGACCACCAGGCAGTCAAGCTGGAGCTTGTAGTAGTTCTGCTTCATGGCCTCCACCTTGTTCAGGCCGTTCTCGTCGGGATCCTGGATGGTCTTGAAGGGGGTCCGGGAGGTGCCCAGGATGGTGCCGCCCTTGGTCAGGATGCCGGAGAAGTCCTTGCCGGTGAGCATCTGGAACTTGCTGTAGATCAGGCCCCTGTAGCCGTCCTGGAAGCCGTATATCTCCACCTGCTCGTTGCTGTTGTACAGCGTCTTCACCACGCCTCTCATGGCCGCGTTCAGCGCCTGGCAGTCCCCGCCGCTGGTCAACATACCGATTCTCTTCATGTCTCATTTCCTCCTATCATTTATTTTTAAGTTTTCTGTTGCTTTTTCGCTCCTTATATGAAATATTACCCTTTTCCGGACAAATTTGCAACCTTTACAGAAAAAAACGTTTTAAAGTATTGCAAAAATCCCGGGAATGATTTAAAATGAAGGACGAATGTGAATGATATAATTTGGAGAGTTATCGAAGCGGTCATAACGAGCTGCACTCGAAATGCAGTTGTCCTTTACAGGGCACGTGGGTTCGAATCCCACACTCTCCGCTATGAAAAAGCCTTAAATTATAGGCTTTTTTGATTTTCTGGGCAAATTTTAAAAATCACTGCCGCCCCTTGTCGTGGGAGATTTGCAAGAGAAAAGAGCGGCGGCGGCCTTATCTTTCTTGACTGTCAAGTCTATCAGTCCATCTGAGTGTTTCCTGTAAATTGGCAATGTCAGAGTGAAAACCGTGAAGGGTTTGGGCGTCGGCCTGACTGTCCAGCACCTCCATTTCCTCATAACCGAAGCACCGCATTCTGCCGGTGTAGGCACAAGGGCCCTTTTTGCCATTGTAAAGCCCAATCCAGACCAGATTATAAATGGGGAACAAATCTTCTTCCAGCACCCCGTCCTGCTTGCAGGCGGAGGTCACCGCCTTGGCAAGGAATGGGCCGCATGGCCTTTTACCTGTTCCGCCCCATTGGGCCACATGAAGTTTTTGGCCGCAGCCTCCTCCGCCTCGCAGTCGGGAATGGGCGCAGGCATGAAGGAGACAAGGATGAATCCACATTGGCGATCCGCCAGAACCCCCTTGCCTTCTGCCTAAAGGCATACTATAATGAAGAATGCATACCAAAGAAAGACAGCCTAAAAAATTATTATGAAAAAGGAGCAGAAACTATGAACAGAAAAAGATTTCTTTCCCTTGCCCTTGCGACCGCTTTGACGCTTCCCCTGGCTGCCTGCGGCGATACCTCCGGCACGGACGGCAGCGATTCTTCCGTCATCTCCCAGTCCAACGAGGAAAACAGCGGCAGCCCGGAGGGGGATGCCGGCCAGGCGGACGACAGCGGTTCCGGCAGCGGCGACTCCGTTGAAGAAGACGGCGGCAGCCCAGAGACGGATGCCGACCAGGCAGATGACGGCGCTTCCGATGAAGGAGAAGGGGATGTCATGGATGAGATTGCGAGCCGCATGGACGAGCTTCTGGCTCAGGCAGAGACAATCAACTGGATTGCCATGGGAAAGGCGGCTCTGGACGATGTGGACGGCGCCGAAGCGCTGTACAGCGGCAAGACCCTTCTGGTAAAAGGAACCCTATGTGAAATCAATACGGATGGACTCGTCAAATTCAGATACTATCCCGCAGAAGACCACAGCGGAAAGACTGTTGCCTACCTTTGGGCGACCATCCCGGCCACGGAAGCGGAATATCTGGATCAGACCTATATGAATCAGTCGGTTTCCATTGTGGGGACGGTGGACGTGGTAAACATAGAGGAGGGACCGGTCTGCTTCTGCATCATGGAAGAAGCCTATCTGGTCAGCGACACCACCGAGTTCGTATGTACCCTGACTCTCGCGGCCGACGGCAGCTATTATGAAGCGGAAATCGAGGGCTGGGAAGGCTCCCTGCCGCTTCAGGTGTACTTTGTCGATGGACAGGAGGTTCCCGTTGGCGAGGAAGTGACCATCCGGGGAAAGCTGAACCGGGAGACCGGCACCGAAGTCCTGTATGATACATTCATCGTAACGCAATAAGAAGCCAGGCTTCCGCTTCTTGCCAACCACAAAAGCTGCTATGGTATCGGCGGCAAACAGAACCCTCTACATTGCCCGGATTACCCGAACACCTTGCCCAGCCGCGTCACGTTACGGGAAGTTATCGTGCGAATCTGCCGCTTGTCAATAGCGGGCCGCCCGCGTATAATGATTCCGGAAAAGGCATATGGGCAGGGATGCCCCTTTGCCGGAAAAAGCAGAATCGAGAGAAGAAAATGCGCACAAGAAGACAAATGAAGGCGGATGCCAGAAAAGTACTGAAACGGCACTATTTCCTGTTTCTTCTGCTGTGCCTGATGGCCTCCCTGCTGGGCGGGGGGCTGGTCATGTCCGGCACGGCCGGGGAGGATATGGCGGAGGACGTGACGCCCCAGACCCGCGTCACCTTCACGGATACGGTTGTCTCCTCTTTCACGGAGTTCGTCATGGATGTGGCGGTGGGAAAGCGGGAGGACCGGGAACGGCAGATTCGGGAGGCCCAGGAGCGGTACGCGGCGGAGGCCGGGCAGACCGGGAACGAGATTTTCGGCAGAAGCCGGGGCGTGCTGGCGTCCGTGGTGAACAAGCTTTCCTCCGGGGCCTATCTGATGACCCTGCTGGTGGGAATGCGGTCCCTGGTGGGGACGGACGAGGTAGCCGTAGTCGTTTTGCTGCTGGGGTTCCTGGGGCTGCTGTGCCTGTTCCAGATATTCGTGGTGGGCGTATGCCGGACAGTGATCATACGCATGTTCCTGGAGGGCCGCTGCTATGAGAAGGTGCCGGGGCAGCGGATCTGGTTTCTGCTGCGGGTGAGGAAATGGGGCCATGTGGCGGTGGTGAACCTGGTGAAGGGCATCTTCCTGTTCTTCTGGGGGTTTACGGTGATCGGGGGAATCGTCAAATCCTATTCCTACCACCTGGTGCCGTACCTCCTGGCGGAGAACCCGGCCATGAAGACCCTGGAGGCGATCACGCTGTCCAGAAGGCTGATGAAGGGCCATAAATGGGAATGCTTCGTGCTGGAGCTGTCCTTCCTGGGATGGGATCTGCTGGGCATCCTCACCCTGGGCGTTTCCGATATCCTGTTCAGCGCCCCTTACAAAATGGCGGTGATGGCGGAGTATTACGCCCGGCTGCGACGACTGGGCATACAGAACCATGCGGAAGGCGCGGAGCTTTTGAACGACCGGTACCTGTTCGCTCAGGCGGATAAACACACGCTGAAAACCGAATACGCGGACGTGGAGAGGGAATGCGGCGCACAGTCGCCGGAGCTGCCTGGGCTGAAGGGGTTCCACGGGTTCCTGGCGGAAACCTTCGGCGTGACCATCGGTCAGAACAGAGAAATCCAGACCCTGGAGGAAGAGCGCAGCCGCCGCTTCCTCCTGGAATACGACAAAAAGGCGCTGGAGGGGCATATCTATCCCACCCGGCTGCATCCGATTCCGGAAAAGCGCAAGCGTAAGTGGGTGGTTAGTCTGAACTATCTCAGATGTTATTCCCTCTGGTCAATGATCCTGATATTCTTCGCCCTTTCCTTCGTGGGATGGATCTGGGAGGTGGGGCTCCATCTGATTGCGGACGGCGTCTTCGTGAACCGGGGCGTGCTCCACGGTCCCTGGCTTCCCATCTACGGGACAGGCAGCGTCATGATGCTGCTGTTGCTGAACCGCTTCCGGCGCAAGCCCGTGCTGGAGTTTACCCTGGCCATTGGGCTGTGCGGCTGTGTGGAGTATTTTACCTCCGTGTACCTGGAATATGTCCACAATGGCACCAGATGGTGGGACTATACGGGATACTTCCTGAACCTGCACGGCCGGATCTGCGCGGAGGGGCTGCTGGTCTTCGGCATCGGCGGCATGGCGATTGTGTATGTGCTGGCCCCTTTCCTGGACGGGCTGTTCCGCAGGATTCCCTCCAAGGCATTGATTGCGGCGGGGGTGGTTCTGCTGGCAGTCTTCGCGGCGGATCAGGTGTACTCGTCGATGCATCCCAATGAGGGGAAGGGCATTACGGATTATCAGTCCGGAATTCAGGTGACGGAGGTGATGAAAGGATGATCGCAGTATACTTGTCTCCCGTCTATCTCCTTCTGTGCGCCTATGTGTTCTACCGGCTGCAGACCTGGCTGGAGAGATGTCTGCCCTGGCTGGCCAGGAAAAGAATACGCATCCCCATAGGCATCGTCTATCTGTGCGTGGCCTTCAGCATCCTGGCAGCGTTCCTGCTGGAGCCCTCGCCCGCCAAGCGGCTGCTCAAGCAGTTCAGCAATACCTGGCTGGGGGCGCTGCTCTATGCCCTGCTGGTGATTGTTATGGCGGACCTAATCCGGCTTGTACTGAAGCGCCTGCAGGGAAGAGCCCAGGGGAATTCCCGTTGGAAGCTCAGGTGGACGGAGCGGCTGTTCTCCCGGGGCGGACATATGGCAATCGGCGCGGTCTGCATCCTCTGTGTCTGCGGCTGCAGCCTGGCCGGAATCGTGAGTGCGGACCATATCAGGGTGACGGAATATGAGCTGTATGTGGACAAGGAGGCCCCGGGCATGGAGGAGTTGAAAATCGTGCTGGTGGCAGATCTCCACCTGGGATACAGCATAGGCATCCGCCACATGGAGCAGATGGTCAGCCTGATCAACGAAGAGGACGCCGATATTGTAGTCATGGCCGGGGATATCTTCGACAATGAGTATGAAGCGCTGGAGGATCCGGAGACCCTTGCGGCGATTCTGGGGGGCATCCGGAGCAGATACGGCGTCTACGCCTGCTATGGCAACCATGACATCAGGGAAAAAGTGCTGGCGGGGTTCACCTTTTCCGGCGAACAGGAGAAGGCCAGCGACCCCAGGATGGACGAATTCCTGGAGAAGGCGGGCATCCGGCTGCTGCGGGAGGAGGGCGTGCTGATCCAGGACGCCTTCTATCTCTACGGCAGGCCGGACTACGGCAGGCCCGGCAGGGGCATCCGGGTGCGCAAGACCCCGGAGGAAATCACCCGGGAGATGGATTTGAGCAAACCCGTCATCGTCATGGACCACCAGCCCAGAGAGCTTCAGGAGCTGGCGGACGCCGGGGTGGACATCGACCTGTGCGGCCACACCCATGACGGCCAGACCTTTCCCGGGAACCTGACGGCCCGGCTGTTCTGGGAGAATATCTGCGGCTATCTGCGCAAGGGCGATATGCACAACATCGTCACCTCCGGCGTGGGCGTGTTCGGCCCGGACATGCGGCTGGGCACCCGGAGCGAGATCTGCGCCGTCACGGTGCGGTTCCGATAGCGGCCCATGGGAACGGATATGGCCGGAACCCTGCCAGGGCATGCTGTCAGGAAAGCCGCTCCATTGCCAAGGCCTGGGGCCACGGTTGAGGCCTATGGCGTGCTGCTGTCAAGGCCTGGGGCCACGGTTAAGGCCTATGGCGTGCTGCTGTCAAGGCCTGGGGCCACGGTTGAGGCCTATGGCGTGCTGCTGTCAAGACCGCACCCCCGCCAGGGTGCGGTCTTTGATGTTCTTACAGGCTCCTCTGCTCGCTTTCCGCCGCGCTTACCGGGCCGCAAGGGGATCTGTCTTCTCCCCGTTGACCTCTATGCTGAACCGCAGGTTCGGGCCTGTGGCCATTCCGCTCTGGCCCAGTGTAGCGATTGTCTGGCCCTGCTTCACCTCCTGGCCCTCGGCGACCTTGCTTTCCTTCAGATGTCCATATTTCGCCGTGATCCCATCCCCTAAGTCCAGCACGATGAAGTTCCCGCTGGCGCTTTCATACCCGGCCTCCAGCACCACGCCGTCCGCGACGGCATAGATTTCATCCCCGGCTGTCCCGGCTATGTTGATATGGTCGGAATCCGTCCCGTTTTCCTGTCTGCCGTACAAACCTGACACGTCACGGCTGACCGTGGGCCAGACCCAGTGGGGATATATCAGTTCTCCAACATCGTATCGGGGCTCGGCCGCGCTGTCCTCTTCTGCCCGTGTCTGTGCCTGTTGCGCCAGCCTGTCCGCCACCTCCGCCGTCTGCTCCACCTCAAAATCAAAGAAGCACATCCAGTCCTGTCCAAAGGCAAAGTCGTTATTGGTCAGCACAAAATAATACCCGTCACCGTCCGGCAGATTTTCCTCCATTGCAGCGATATCGTACCCTTCGGATATGTCGATGGTAAGGATGCCCTGGGAATGGGGCGCTATGGCCGAGCCTTCCATCTTGATTCCGGCGCTGTCTCCCGCCACCTCCTGGCTGGTGGACCACTGCATGACCTTCACTTTGTCCTGGAGCTCCAATTCTTGGTCCGAGTCATTTACAATGATGATCTCAAATCTGCCGTCCCCCTGATAGACTGCCGCAAACCCCGCCTTGTCCCCGTTCAGGTCTGAAAACTTTCCATAGGCGAAAGCGCATAAAGCCACAAAGCACAACAGGCAGCTGACGGAAAGCGCCATCTTTCTGACTGGATACCCTGTGCGCGTCCTTTTCGGGAGAATGGCTGCCCCTGTCCTGTCCTGGACGATTTCCTGTATCGCCTGAAGATTTTTCCTGCTGATTTTTTTCATAAACTGTCTCCTCTCTGCCGCTACATCATTTTCTTCAGCTTCTGTCTCACATAGTACAATCTGTTCTCCACCTGTTTCTTCGGCATATCCAGCGCCACCGCGATCTCCGCCGGTTTCTGCTCATAGTAGTACCGCCTTATGATCAGCTCTTTTTCCTGTTCTTCCAGCTTTTCCAGGCAGGAATGCAGCCGCTCCTTTTCCTCGTCCGCCGCTATGGCTCCGTCATATCCAAGGCTCTCCGCCACGGCTCCTTCCATGGCCTCTTCCATGGATATTTCCCTTTTCCTGGCAACTTGGCGGTATCTGTCCACCGCCCTGGACCTTGCGATCAGGGAAAGCCAGGAAGACAGTTTCGCCTTGTCGGAATCATATTTTTCAGGATATTGCCAGAGATAGATGAACACATCTGCCACACATTCCTCCACGTCCTGGACAGATGCCGCGTCGATCAGGATGGCCGCGGCAATCTTCCAGAGAAGCCTGGAGTATTTCTGCACTACGAATGCCAGCATCCGCTCGTCCCGGGCTGCGATTGCGGAGATTATTTTTTTGTCATTCAATCTAATTCCCTCTTTCTCAAACAGTGCATTTTATTGACCGGTCATCTATAGTACGACAGAAAACCAGAAAACACTTACCAGAAAAAATAAAATTCTGCCACGGCAAAGCGCGCCCCGGTCGGATGGGCAAAGAGACGCATGATCCATCCAACCGGGGCGCCGCTTATCAACAGATACACGAATCACGCATCGGTTTGGCCGATATGGAATTTTCTTTATCCTTCAGGCAAAATGGGACACAGCATGGGAAGCAGCGGCGGAATATAGGAGAAAGACTCCTTCAGCCTGTAGGAGCAGTTCCCGCCCTCCTCTTTCAGCGACAGGGGCAGCTCTTTCAATGCTTCTTCCACCTGGCCTATAGACAGCAGCGCCTTATCGGCTATCTCCTCACAGGACATATAAAGGCCGGAATCCCCGACAGTCTCATCATAAAGCGTAAACATCACTTTCAGGACATGGAGATGGCTCAGTTTTTCCAGGTTCCGGGCCAGGCCGCGAAGATCGGAAATGGCGGGCTCAATCTCCACTTTCCCCCGGGAGAACGTGATGCAGTTGTTTTTCCGGCCGGTGCAGCCCTCCTCTTCTGCGCTGAGCGACAGCCCCCACTGGCTGACTTCGTCGGCGGAATAGTCCCTGTCTTTTTTCCAGGGCAGGTATTTCTTGTAGCCGTCCGTCAATGCTAATTCGTGGAGCAGGGCCGCGATGCGGTATGCTTTTTCAAAGGATTCCCTTTCGGGCAGCTCCGTGAAATAGTTCCGGATCTTCAGGCAGATGTCTCCCAGTCCGCCCGCAGACTTGTGCCCCATCAGCTCGTCAATGGTCACCTCAAACAGCTCCGCTATGGCGGGCAGCAGCTGAATGTCGGGGCAGCACTGTGCCGATTCCCATTTGGATACCGCCTGGTTGGTCACGCCCAGGGCACTGGCTACCTCCTCCTGCGTCATCCCTTTCTGCTTTCTCAGGAAAATAATTTGTTCATTGATTTTGATAGTCTCCATAAGATAACCTCGCTTTTTGTTTTCTTGCAGCTGCAATGTTATCTTACCACATGACCGCAGGCTGGCACAATAACGCGTCGGTTTGACAGGCATCCGGATTTTCCAACCTGGGGTTGGATTGCTGCTGCCCGCACCGCAGTTTCATGTCACATATGTTCTATCATTCCAGGCATCACTTCGAAGACACCGAAGTCTTTCTGCGCTTCCTGCTTTTCCTGATTTTCCTGATCAAGATGATTGCCAGGATTGCCGCACAGATTCCGGCTCCTACTACTATTATTATAATTCCGTCTTCTCCCTCTGCGGCGGTCAGGCGGAACGTCCCGGGCTGTTCCATGGCAAATTCCAGGTAGCTTCCCATGGCGCTGCCGGATGTCGGCTGATAGCCGCTCTCCGTCAGGATTTCCACCGCAGCACTTTCCGCGTCCTCGCAAAATGCCCGCACTATGATTGGCCCGCTGTACTCTCCCGCACTCTCTCCGTTTTCGTCTTTCAGAAGAATGGTGAGTTTCGTGCCGCCGTCCTGGCCCTGTTCCAGCTTCAGTTCCGTCTCGGGCAGAAATTCGCCCTGCACCAAGATCAATGCCTTGCCGTCCTCGTCTGTCTCCTGGCTGGCCAGGGAGGTCACCCATTTCTCGTACCGGGCTTCCAGCACTTTGTTTCCTGTGACGCAGCTGTAGTCAAACTGGGGCCATGCACCGTAATAGCCCTCTTTTTCCGGCACTTGGGGGATCAGCGATTTGTCGATGCTGTCGCCGTAGCGGCACTGGAAGGAGGCAAGCTCCTGTCCCTCCGCCAGGAAGCTGACGGTAAATTCCACAAATGCATCCGGTACGCCGTCCATGCCGCAGAATTCCTCATAGGAAAGGGGCATCGCACCGCTTTCATAGCCGATGGAATCCACGCCGGGCACTTTCCCCTGTACGTAATAGTTTCCGTAGAGGGTTCCCTCTTCCCTCAGGCTTCCCGCCACGGATCCGGCGCATTCGCCGGAATAGCACAGTTCCGGATAGGCGTAGCTGTAGAAGATGTCGCAGCCTCTGCCCACGATGCCGCCTACGTAGCTTTCCCCTGTCATGGCGCCCATGGTATAGCAGCTCCGGACGCAGTAGTCCGAGGAACCGGCGATGCCGCCCACATAGTTTCCGCCCAGGCTGCTCACATCCCCGTAGGACTCACAGGAGACTATTGCGCCGAAATCGGCTTTGCCAACGATTCCGCCCGCGTAGTCCTTTTTGCCTGTCACTTCGCCCAGGTTTCGGCTCTCCCTGACCACTGCCTTCACGGACTGTTCAATGCGGAAGCTTTCCTCTCCGCTTATGGTGATGTCGTCCTCGGGGTCGAAGTCGAATTCCGTGGCTATCAGTCCCGTGATGCCGCCTACGTTGGCATCGGCTTCCACTGGGCCCTGATTGATGCACAGGGTGATTTTGCCCTGTTGGAAGGTGGATGTGTCGTAGTAGGCTTCCGTCTCAGCCGCCTCCGCCCCCAGCATCGCGGGGTCTCCGCCGGCCGCTTCGTCCGAGGCGTCCTCCACGGAAATCCCTTCATAGCGGAACAGGTCGTCCCGCAGCTCGTTTATGCAGCGGCGCACTGTCTTGCCCTGCGCTATCATGGCGTCCACATCCGCGGACACAGTGTCCCCGCTCTGCTGCAGCACTTCCGCCAGACGGCGCAGGTCATTGCCGGCCGCCTCCAGCTCTTGGTTCAGGATTCGCAGATTGTCTGTGATGCCTCCGCTCCGGTCGTTGGTGGCTGAGGTGATGTTGCCCAGGTGGGCGCTGGTTCCCTCGCCGAATCTGCGCAGGGCTGCCAGGTAGCTTTCAAAATCCGTCACTGTGCCGGGCTTTCTGTTGTCGCCCCAGGATTCGCCGGGCTTGAGGATGTCGTCCCAATCATCGGGGGTGCCGCCGGGGAGCCCTGCATCGCCGGAGTTTCCGCTGTCTTCTCCGGGGGTTCCTGTGTCGCCGGAATCTCCTGTGCCTTCGCCAGGCGTTCCTGTGTCGCCGGAATCTCCCGCGCCTTCGCCAGGCGTTCCTGTGTCGCCGGAATCTCCCGCGCCTTCGCCAGGCGTTCCTGTACCGCCCGAATCTCCCGCGCCTTCGTCAGGCGTTCCTGTATCGCCCGAATCTCCCGCGCCTTCGTCAGGCGTTCCTGTACCGCCGGTATTCCCCCCATCTTCCCCAGGGGTTCCCGCATCGCCGGAGCCTCCGCCATTTTCGCCAGGCGTTCCTGTGCCGCCAGTATTTCCCCCATCTTCCGAGTTCTCGCTGAGCGGTTCAATGCTCCCCGGATTCCCTGTATCCGCAGCCACAGATTCCGTTTCCCTGAGGCTGCCAGGATTCACGGACACGGTCTTGTGACGCTCTCCCGGCTGCTCCTCGCTGGCGGGGTTGAGCGGGGCGCTGTCTGTGCCCGCGTTTATCTTGTCACGGTCAGCGGCGGCCTGATTCGCCCACTCCTGGTTCAGGCGGCTTAGGTCGTTGTTGATTCCGGTCAGCTCCTGATTGTAGATGTACCACAGTTCATTGGCGGTCCCGGTCAGGTTCCCGCCTGCCGCTGAGGCGTTGGTCAAGTGGGTGCTGACGCTCTCCGCCAGTGCCGATGCCTCCTGGCCGCAGCTGCTGATGTCCTCATGGGCCGTCTCCAGCAGGTCGAAGAAGATTCCTGTCTCCCTGTCCAGCTCCCCCAGCTTGTCATTCAGGTAGGCTATCTCCAAAAAAGGCTCCAGCTGCCCCGCAATGCCGCCCACGTCCTTTCTGCCAAGGACATGACCTGTGTTGGTGCAGTTCTGCAGATAGCCCTGGTGCACCCTTCCCACGATGCCTCCCACATTGTATCCCACATGCTGGTATCCCACGGTTCCGGAATTGACGCAATAATAAATCTTTCCTTCCGAATAACCGGATACCCCTCCCGTGTCCATGTGCACGGCCACATTTTCCGCACTGTTGATATTCTCCAGACCATCCAGGGTGATATCTTCGATGTCGTGGCTCACCTCCACGCTGTGGGTGTTCACATTGCCTGTATTTTCGCAGTTGTTCAGCGTGCCTTTGTTGCTTCCGCAGATGCCGCCTGTAAAGTGGTCTCCCGTCACAGCAGCGGCTGACCGGCAGCGCCTGATTTCTCCCTCGGCTTCATTGACGCCTGCAATGCCGCCCACTTCCGTCGTCCCCGTCACGCTTCCTGAGACGCTGCAGTCCAGAATCATGCCATAGTTGCTTCCGGCCAGGATGCCCACCTGGCTCTTGCTGCCCGCCGGGGCAACGGTTCCGGCCACGGAGAGATTGCGCACCACGGCGCCGTCCTGGATGTAGCGGAACAGCCCCACCGCAGAGCCCGCCGCCGTAAGCGTCAGGCCGGAAACGGTATGCCCGCCGCCGTCAAAGATGCCGCCAAAGCTGGGAATCATCACGTCCCGGGCCTCTTTGAGGTCGATGTCGCACGCCAGGGTGACATATTTGTCCCTGGACCAGGAGTCCAGCTGGCAGTCCTTCGCCAGCTGAAGCAGCTCTTCCTCTGTGGATATGTCGATTACCGTGTACTGGCTCTCCGATTCGGGCCGCCCCTGGGCGGTCTCCCCGGAAATGAGCTGACCAAATGTGGGATGCTCCTCCGCCGCCACGGTCAGCACATCCCCCAGCGCCAGGGTGCCGGACAGAATCCATGCCAATATCGCGGAGGCCTTTGTTATCCCGAATCTCCTTGCCGCTTTGGACGCTTTCTTCAGCCCGGCCTTTTCCGCTGGCCCGCATACTTCTGCCGGCCTGTATATTTTCGCTGGCCCGGCTTCTTCTGCTGGCCTGAACACTTCCGCTCTCCCGGCTTCTTCTGCTGGCCTGAACACTTCCGCTGTCCCGGATATCTCTGCCGTTCTGCACCTCCCGGCCACTATGGATAATCCGGACAACATGGACGAACCGATTCGCCTTCTACCACTCTTCATCTTCCGGCACCTCCTGTTCTTTCTGCTTTTTCCGGTTTTTATGCCATCTCCTGCGCTTCCGCGTTTTCTTTCCGCTGTCATCTGCGGCACCTTCCATGGCCACATTCCGGGGATTTTCGACTACTTCCACATCTTCCGCGTCTTCTCCTTTTCCGTTCCCGCCAGGCGCAGCCCCGGAACCCATCTCTTCCTCATTTCCGCCAGGCGCAGCCCCGGAACCCTCCGTCTCTCCCCTGTCCTTTTCAGGGGCTTCCGGAGCGCCCTTCTGTACGCCCGCGGATTCCGGCGAATCCACCTCTTCCGCTTCCAGCCTGGGCGTGCCATCCGACATCTCCATGTATTCCCTCAACTGCTCCACCGTATCCCGGGCCCGGACCACCGCGCCCATCTCTCCGTCTATCACGCCGGAGAATTCCCCTTCGATGACACCGTTCACATACCCTTTGATATGCCCGGTCATCCGAATCCGGCCGCCCGCGGGAAGGGGCTTCGCCATCTCCCGCTTCAGGGTGAAGGCCGTCTTTTCAATGATCATATCCCCCACCAGCAATGTCTGGGGCAGCGCCAGCAGCACCAGGGCGATGGAAGTCAGCGTGCCCCTCCCCAGGGCCAGACCGATGGCCGCCACCACCGCGTTGGTGGACACATTGCTGATGATGAAGCCCGCCGCCACCAGCATGGAGCCGCTGGTGACGATGGTGGGGAACGCCTGGTTCAGGGTCTCCACAATGGCCTTTTTGATCGGCATATAAGCCTTCAGTTCCATGTACCGGCTTGTGATTACTATTGCATAGTCAATCGTTGCTCCCATCTGGATGGCCGACACAACCAGATACCCCAGGAAATAGACCACTTCCCCCGTCAGGTACGGCAGCGAGAAATTCATCCAGATGCTGCCCTGGATGGTCACTACCAGCAGCACGGGCAGGCCCGCGGACTGGAACGTGAACAGCAGAATCACCATGACGAACAATGCCGTCAGGATGGTGATGATGCCGTTGTCCATGCTGAAGGAATCGCTCAAATCCTTATTGCTGGTAGAATTGCCCACCAGATAGATATCGTCATAGTCGTAATATTTCGCCGCCACAGCGCGGATCCGCTCCAGCACGGCGTAAGTCTCCTCCCCTTCCGAGGGCACGGAAAGCTCCAGAACGAAACGGCTGCAGCGCTCCCCCAGCAGCTGCTCCCTGGCAATGCTGATCTGGGAATAGGCATCCGTCAGCGTCTCCTCCAGGTCATCCTCCAGCGTAATGCTCCCGCTTTCCTTCTGGTCATAGATGAACAGGAACATATCGATCAAGGGCACCTTGTATTCGCTGATGCCGCCCAGGATCGCCCCGAAATTGCTGTCGTCCACCGCGTAGGCGGAATAGAGGAGATTGGCCACCTCCACGTCCATGTCTATCAGCTCCGAAAACTCCCTGGGGGACAGCTGCTCCGTGAGCACATAGCCGTCCATGGCTTCGATGTTCGCCAGGCCCATGCAGGACTGCACCTCCGGCATCCTCTCCAGCTCCCGCAGCACCCGCCCCTCCTTCTCGTAATCTCCGCCCGGGACGATGACCGCCAGCTGGTTGACCGTGCCGAATTCCCGGTTCACCATCTCCACCGAAAACTTGTTCTCGCTCATGGTCTTGGACTCCAGCGTGTTCACGTCATACACATAGTGGGCCCTGCCGGACAGGACAGCCCCCGCTATCACCAGAACCACCAGCACAGGCGGCACGATGAACCTGGTATGGACACAGAATTTTCCCACCGCCGTGATGTTGGGCACGAAACTTTTGTGATGGGAATGGTCTATGGCATTGGCAAAGGTCAAAAGCAGCCCCGGCATCAGGAAGAACACCGAGAACAAGCTCATCAAGATAGCCTTCGCCAGCACGATGCCCATATCGTAGCCAATGCGGAACTGCATGAACATCATGGCCACCATGCCGGACACCGTGGTCAGAGAGCTGGAGGAAATCTCCGGAATGGCCTTGCTCAGGGCCACGATCACGGCCTCCCTGGCGTCCTTGTCCTCATGCTCCTCCATGAAACGATGGCAGAGGATGATGGCATAGTCCACGGCCAGCGCCAGCTGCAGCACCACGGCGATGGAATCCGTGACGAAGCTGATGGTGCCGAACCAGTAATTCGTCCCCTTGTTCAGGATGGCCGCCACGATGAAGGTCATCAGGAACACGGGAATCTCCGCGTATGTAGTGGAAGTGAACAGCAGCACCGCCACGATGACCACCCCGGCCAGCAACAATATGACAATCATGTCATTATTCAGATCCCCCGCGTCCCGCTCCTCCTGGCCGATATCGGAAGAATAGTACACATCATATCCGGACAGGGCATCCAGAACCGCGTTCAGTTTCTCCAGGGAGCCCTCATCCTCCGCCGTCCCGTCGAAGGTGATCTTCAGCAGCGCCTCACAGTCATGGTAATACTCCGGCGCGTCCTCAAAATCCAGCATGCTGACCCCGTCCATCTCCCGAATCTCCTCCGCAAGCCCCTCCGCCTCCTGAAATGTCACGTTGCACACCATGACCCGGGCAGTGCCGTATGTGACGAACTGCTCCTCCATCAGGTCAAGCCCCTGCCTGGTCTCCGTGGTGTCCGGCAGATAAGAGGTCAGATCGTTGTTGACCTTTACCTTATTCATGGAAAACACGCTGTAGAGAATCAGCAAAATAAAAATCAGATAGAATCCTTTCCGCTTATCCACAATCAGGGTGGACAGCTTCATCATGAAAGAATCCTCCTTTTTCTCCTTTTCCATCTCAACTCCCTCACCTTCCCTGTTGTCAGGCATATGGCTCCGTGACAGTTGTCCACAAACCATATGCATGTCTTTTACTAAACAACAGTTGATTTTCTTCACAAAATTAATTATAATAAAAAAAGGATGGATAGCAATAAACAGTTTTTTGCATCGGGTTGTTTTTTAGACATTTGCGACAGTTCGTGTCGGGTATTTAGAAAATGTTTAGAAACCGTTTACAGAAAGGTATGAGGAAACGATATGGCAGAGGGAAAAACAGACAGACGGGTCAGAAGGACGAAAGCCCTGCTGCTGCAGGGACTGATGCAGCTGATGGAGACCAAGGACATAAAGGACATCTCCGTCAAAGAACTGGCGGATCTGGCGGACATCAACAGAGGGACCTTCTATCTGCACTACAACGATGTCTACGACATGCTGGCGCAGATAGAGGACGAATTGTTCGTGGAATTCCACGGCATCATAGACCGGACGCTGGATCCGGCGAGCCACGCCCCCCGGACCACGCTATTTGAAGTCTTCTCTTTCCTGGAACGCCACAAAGAGGTGGCCCGGGTCATGATGGGGCCCCACGGGGACCTGTCCTTCGTGAACCGCCTGAAAGACCTGGTGCAGACCCGCCTGGACAATATCCTTGCCGCCAGGCGGGCGGTGGAGCACGGCTGTTACCTGGAATCCTTCGCCGTGTCGGGCTGCATCGGCGTCATCGACACCTGGCTGGCCCAGCCCGCGCCGCCCAGCCCCGAGACCATGGCGGACCTCTGCGGCACCATACTGGAACGGGGCTTGGGCGTCTCCTGACCTTACGGCCCTTTCAGGCACCGCGCCCCGATCCAAAAGCGCCTCCTATTCGAAGAAACTTTCCTCCATCAGCCTGTCCAGGAGCTCCGCGAACAGGGTGTTAGCCCAGGCGAACCAGGGCCTGGTGAACTGTTCCGGCGCAGAGGGCTGGAAGGACTCGTGCATATAATTGGTCCCGGCGTGGGTCTTGGACAGCATGTCAAGGCAGGCCAGAATCTCCTCCCGGCTGTCGGAAGTCAGCGCCTGCATGACGATGCCGATGTGCCACACGAAACCTTCCGGCGTGTGGGGGCTGCCCACCCCTTTCGCAAGGCTCCCTTCATAATAGAAAGGATTGTCCTGGGAGAGGATGAAGCTGCGGGTGTTGCGGTAGAGCTCATCATCCCTGCCGCAGTACCCCAGATAAGGCATGGCCAGAAGGCTGGGGGAATTGGCATCGTCCATCAGCACATGGTTGCCGAAGCCGTCCGTCTCATAGGCATACATCGCTCCGTACCTGGGATGCCGCACCACGCCGTATGTCTCGATGCCGTCCCGGATCTCCTCGGAAAGCGCTCTGCACTGTCCGGCCAGTTCTTCGTCCTGATAGCATTCCCGGCAGATCTCCTCCGCGTAGTCAAGGGCCTTGACCGCCATCATATTGGAAGGGATCAGATATCCGAAGACGCAGCAGTCGTCAGAAGGCCGGAAGCCTGACCAGGTCATGCCTGTCACGTTCACCGGGCGCCCCTTGCCCTGATGGGGCAGCGTATCCGTCTTCACGCACTCTCTGCGGCGGAAGAAGTAGGGGGAATTCCTGTGGTCCTGCTCCACCGTGAAGGTCTCCAGGATGGCCCGTATCATGTCCTTGTACTGGTCTGTGAAAATTCTGTCAATCCCTGTGGTCTTCCAGTACACATGGCCCAGGTACAGCGGCGCGCACAGGGAATCCACCTCGTACTTGCGCTCCCACACATGGTCGTTGAGCGCGGTCTCGTCCAGGTATCCCCCCGTGGCCCCATTGGCGCTTTCATTGAACGCATTGGCATACGGGTCGATGCAGACCATCCGGGCCTGCCTGGCGATGACGCCCTCCAGGATGTCCTGCAACTGGGCATCTTCCCTGGCGTACTTCACATAAGGTCTCACCTGGGCAGCGGAATCCCGAAGCCACATGGCCGGGATGTCCCCGGTGATTACGAAATAGCTGCCGTCCTCCAGCTGCTTCACCGTGGTCTCCATGGTGTTCAGGAAGCACTGGGCCGCCAGCGGCGCCAGGGCCTCATAGTGCTCCTTGTAATACGCCTCAAGCTTTTCCGCCCTCTTGGTCAATATTTCCGGTATGTTCATCTTCTCCCTCCATTTCCGGTCACCGTTCATTGTCCGGTTTTCCCGCATTCATATCCGTGTAGCAATCCAGGAGCCCCACGGTCTCGCTGGCCGGTCGGCCGTACATATTGCAGCATTTATGGGAGACTTCCCCCGCAGCGCTCTTCCCGTCTTCCATCTCGACGCTCATCCGGGCCACACCCATCCGTGTCTCGCTGTCCAAATGCCTCAAAATATCTTCTATCAGCCGCTCCTCTTCCATGATACCCCGCCTCTCTGTCCTACCATCCTCCGGATCCTGCATCCTTTCCGCACGGCTGGAGCCCACATCCGGCAGGCCCTCTTCCCGGCGGAAAAGTTATATGACTATCATTATAACAGATTTCCGCTTCAACGCAAAGAAGATTTCATGTCTTTTTCGCTTTCTGTCCAAAATCTATGCAGTATAACAGGAAAACCGTCTCGCTTCTACCGATATTTCTTTCACAAATCGACCTTATTTCCTGAAATTTTCGTCACATATGGATTATTGCCGAAAAAAATAGTATACTATCCATGTAAAGTCCTGAAAATGACAAAGATGCTCAGCATCCGGAAAAGAGGTAAGCATGAAAATCTTATTCTACGACACCAAAAGCTACGACAGGGAATCCTTCCAGGCCATCCTGGCGGACTACCCCAACATCACCATCGAGTACACCAAATCCGACCTGGACTCCAGGACCGCCGCCCTGGCCGAGGGCTTCGACGCCGTCTGCGCCTTCGTCAGCTCCGACATAGGCGCCGAGACCCTGGAGATCCTCCACAGCAAGGAAATCGGCCTGATCCTGATGCGCTGCGCAGGCTTCAACAATATCGACCTGGACACCGCCCGGAAATACGGCATCCGCATCATGCGCGTCCCCGGCTACTCCCCGGAGGCCGTGGCGGAGCATGCCATGGCGCTGGCGCTGGCCTGCAACCGCCGCCTTTACAAAGCCTACAACAAGGTCCGCGAGAACGATTTCAGCCTAAGCGGTCTGATGGGCTTCAATTTCTACCAGAAGACCGCCGGCATCATCGGCACCGGCAAAATAGGCGCAGCCATGTGCCGCATCTGTCACGGCTTCGGCATGAAGGTCATCGCCCATGACGTCTACCAGAACGAATCCCTGAAAGATTTCGTGGAGTACGTCTCCCTTGACCGCCTGCTTTCTGACAGCGATGTCATTTCCCTCCACTGCCCGCTGATGGACTCCACCTACCATATCATCGACATCAACACCATCAAAAAGATGAAGGACGGCGTCATCCTGGTGAACACTTCCCGGGGGGCCCTGGTGAAGACGGACGACCTGATCGAGGGCATCCGCATGCACAAATTCGCCGGGGTAGGGCTGGACGTGTACGAAGAGGAGACCAACAATGTCTTCGAGGACCGCTCCGACGAGATCCTGGAGCATTCCACCACCGCAAGGCTCCTGTCCTTCCCCAACGTGATGATCACCTCCCATCAGGGCTTCTTCACCAGGGAAGCGCTGGAGGCCATCGCCGCCACCACCCTGAACAACGCCTTGGACTATCAGGACGGAAAGAAAAGCGCCAACCTGGTGTGATGCCGTTTTTCGTAATATTTCGCTATTTTTTGCTTTTTTACGGATTCTATCCAAATCCTCTTGCAATTCGACTTGTTTTATGATATCATTTTGATATCAAAAAGATTACAGGAGGTATTCCTATGGAAGAAAAGGTATTGAAAGGCAAGAAAAACGGCATGGCCGTGCTGTTGCTGATTGTTCTGGCATACATCGTCGCCATCGCCCTGGTGGTCTGGAGCGGCATCAGCCTGTCCCAGGCCGAGACTCCTGTGGCGGAGGTCCTGATGGCACTGGGCATCGCGGTGCTCAGTTTGGGATGGATCTTCCTGTTGGGCCTGAAAGTGCTCCGGCCCCAGGAGGCCCTGGTCCTGACCCTCTTCGGCAAATATGTGGGCACGCTGAAGGAGAACGGCTTCTACTTCGTGAATCCTTTCTGCGTGGGCGTGAACCCGGCTTCCAAGACCAAGCTGAACCAGAGCGGCGATGTGTCGGAGCACGGCGGCCTGGCCGCGATCGCCCTGGCAAACGGGGCCCAGAACATGAACATCTCAGGGGACTACGGCAGCAAGAAGCTGTCCCTGAAGATCATGACCCTGAACAACAGCCGGCAGAAGATCAACGACTGCCTGGGCAACCCCATCGAGATCGGAATCGCCGTCACCTGGCGGATCCTGGATACGGCCAAGGCCGTGTTCAATGTGGAGAATTATAAGGAGTTCCTGTCCCTGCAGTGCGACAGCGCCCTCCGCAACGTGGTCAGGCTCTACCCTTACGATGTGGCGCCGGGAGTGGACACCACCGGGGACGGCGTGGCGGACGAGGGGAGTCTGCGGGGCTCCAGCGAAGTGGTGGCCCTCCGGATTCGGGACGAGATCCAGAACCGGGTGAAGGAAGCCGGCATCCAGGTGCTGGAGGCTAGGATCACCTACCTGGCCTACGCCCCGGAAATCGCTGCGGTGATGCTGCAGCGCCAGCAGGCTTCCGCCATCATCGACGCCAGGAAGATGATCGTGGACGGGGCCGTGGGCATGGTGGAGATGGCTTTGGACCGTCTGGGCGAGAACAATGTGGTGCAGCTGGATGAGGAGCGCAAGGCGGCGATGGTCTCCAATCTTCTGGTGGTGCTGTGCGGCAACCGGGACGCCCAGCCCATCGTGAACTCGGGGAGCCTGTACTGATGGCCGACAGCAAGAAGCAGGTCCCCCTGCGCCTGTCAACCAAGCTCTACGATGCCATCGCCGCCTGGGCGGAGGACGACTTTCGCTCGGTCAACGGCCAGATAGAGTATTTGTTGACGGAATGTGTCAGACAGCGGAAGAAGAACGGGAAATATGTCCCGGAGGAATTGGACGTACCGCCGGATCTGGATATCTGAAACTGTGCAGAAATCGAAAGCTGCCGCGCCAACCGGGGTGCTTTCCGGGCTTCTATGGCCTGGGAGCGCACCTTTCGCGCGGCAGCCTTTCTTTGCCATCCGCATCCGCCGTTTCTGGCCTTTCTTCTTTCCAGCCCTTGCTTCTGTCCAAGCCCTCTTCTGTCCAAGCCCTCTTCTGTCTGGTCCTTCCCGTCCGCTTCTCATCCCTCTGCCCTTTTCTTTTGCTTCCGATATTCCGCGGGTGCGCTTCCCGTCTTTCTGCGGAACACATCGTTGAAAGTGCGTATGCTCTGGAAGCCGCTTTCCAGGGCCACCTGGGTAATGGGCAGATTCGTCTTCAGCAACAGGCTGACTGCGGCATTGAACCGGTAAGTATTCAGATAATCATTGAAATGCATCCCAAAAACCGAACAAAAAATCCTGGAAAAATAAAAATAGTCATATCCCAGCGCGTCCGCCACCGTTTTAAGGGTAATCCGGTTCCGATAATTCTCAGCAATGTAATCAAGAATGAAATTCATGATGGAAGATTCATTGCGGTGGCGCTCCGTCAGCGGAATCTGCTCCAGATACATCCCGCAGACCGCGTACAGACAGGAGGACAGCAGATAGAAATCCGGGGCCTCCTCCCTCAGCAGATTCTGCCGAAGGTAAGGCAGCATAGCCCCGTCACAGCGAAACCGGCTGCCCTCCCCCACCTTTCCCTTGACAGCGGCAGCGAATTCCGGGACGAAATCTTCGGAAAAGACCCCCACCCAATAGACCGTATCGGAATCGGGATGGAGCGAATGGATTTCGTTGGAAAGACACAGCGCAAAGTCCTCTGTCCCAAGAACCTCCTCCTTGTTGCCGATATTACAGTGAAGATTACCCGAAATAGCATATATCAGTTCCAAATTCTGATGGAAATGCATCTCCCAGTCCGTGCCCCTGGCATAGATGACAGCATTGTAGGAATGGTTCCCTACGGAATTGTCCGGCTGATGAAAAATCATGGCCCACCTCAAAATCACAAATTTTCGCTATCATTGTACAATATGTTTCTGGCATGCGTCAACGGATTTCTTTACAATAATGATACATAATTCTACATCCAAATCAGACGGCCAAAAGGGAATCAGGAGGAGCAGCATGAAGGGATTGGTATTTTCTATAGAGGAATTTTCCGTGTTCGACGGGCCGGGAGTGCGCACCACAGTCTTTTTGAAAGGGTGCCCCCTACATTGCGAATGGTGCCATAATCCGGAGGGACAGGAGACCGGGAACCGGATCATACGCTCCCGGAACGGCTGCCTGCAGTGCGGGCGCTGCGAAGCGGAAGCGGCGGCGGAAGACGGCCGGCTCCGATACACGGCCAAAAGCATGGCCCTATGCCCCAATCATCTGCTGCGGTATTGCGCCAGAGAATACACGGCGGAGGAGCTGGTGCGGAAAATCGCAAAAAATTTCCATTTCCTGAACAAAGGCGGGGGCGTCACTTTTTCCGGCGGAGAGCCCTTGCTCCAGCACGAGTTCCTGACGGCATGCCTGTCGCTGCTGGAAGGAAAGACCCACCGGGCCATCCAGACCAGCGGTTTTGCCGCCCCGGAAATCTTCCGGAATGCCCTCTCCCATGCGGACTACATGCTTTTCGACCTGAAGCTCATGGACGAGACGGAGCATATAAGATACACGGGGGTGTCCAACAAGGCGATTCTCCAGAACTTCGCCTTCCTGTGCCAGAGCGGCGTCCCCTTCGTGGCCAGAACGCCGTTGATTCCCCATGTGACGGATACTCCGGAAAACCTCACCGCGATTGCCCGGGCGCTGTCCTCCCATGGGATAAAGGCCATTGAGCTGCTCCCATACAATAAGATGGCCGGAGCGAAATACGCGCTGATTGAGGAAACCTACGCGCCGTCTTTCGACACTTCGGCGGAATGCTCCCCCAGGACCGAGATTTTCAAGTCCTACGGCATTGCGGCCAGAATCGTCTAGCCCTTTCCCCACCCACGGCGCCAGACCATCCTAAAGCGCTGGGCGGAGCAGATGTAGAACTGGAACAGGAGTCCCCTCTCCTTCTGGAGCATGACACCATGGGCTTCAACCGCACCCTGCGCTCCGTGCCCTTCTACCGGGACAGCCACGGAAACAAGGCCAGCTCCGGACCCAAACAGGGCAACCTGGTTCCGGATTACGGATTTGCCTTACAGAACGGATTTGAGACCATTCTGGCAGATACCCGCAGGATGCTTGCAGAGACAGGAGAAAGCCCTTTCTATGAAAGCGTCATTGCCGTACTGGAAGCCGCCATGGACTTCGCGGACCGTTACCGGGAAGAAGCCAGGCAGAAAGGGAATACCAAGCTGTACCATGCCCTCTGCAACATCCCCCGGAAAAAGCCCGCTTCTTTTTACGAGTCCTGTGTCTTCATGAAGTTCCTGTTGTTCACCCTGCGCTGCAACCGCAATACCCACATAACGCTGGGGCGCTTTGACCAGTATATGTACCCGTTTTTCGAAGGGGATTTGAAGGCAGGGAGTTCGGAGGAGTCGCTCCTTGAGACCCTGGAGGAGTTCTTTATCTCCATCAATTTCGACCTGGACATTTATTCCGGGATGCAGCAGGGGGACAGCGGCCAGAGCATGGTGCTGGGCGGCTACTCGCCTTCCGGGGAGGATATGTACAACCGTCTCTCCGAGCTTTGCATACAGGCATCCCTGGAACTGAGCCTGATAGACCCGAAAATCAATCTGCGCGCCAGCAGCAGGACGCCCGTCCAGCGGCTGGAATTCGCCACCACCCTCACCCGCCAGGGCCTTGGTTTCCCCCAGTACTGCAATGACGACATCGTCATCCCCGGACTGACGGCCCTGGGATATGCCCCGGAGGACGCTTACAATTACGCCGTGGCCGCCTGCTGGGAATATCTGGTCTCCGGCAATGCCATGGACATCCCCAACCTGCTCACCATGAACTTCCCTCTGGTGGTAGAGACCGCTCTCCGCCAGGAACTGTGCCGTTGCGCTTCCTTCGACGCCTTTCTGGACAAGGTGAAGGAAGAAATCCGGCGGGAGTGCGACCGGCTCATGGAAGCGGCGAAAATCCGGGAAAAAGACGGCGAATTCACCCAGAAATCGCCCTATCTGTCCATTTTCGTGGGCGGATGCCTGGCAAGCGACAAGGACGTGGCGGAAGGCGGAGCCGTCTACAACAATTACGGCATCCACGGCGCGGGCATCTCCACGGCGGCCGACTCCCTGGCCGCTGTCAAAAAAGCTGTCTATGAAGAGCAGATCTGCACCGGGGAGGAACTGCTGGAAGCCCTTTCGGACAACTTCGAGCACCATGCGGAGCTCCGCAACCGGCTGCTCTCCTATCCTAAGATGGGCAACAACGAGGACTATGTGGATTCCCTGGCTTCGGAAATCATGGAAGCCTTCTCCGCATACCTGAACGGAAAGCCCAACAGCGCAGGGGGCATCTTCCGGGCAGGCACGGGAAGCGCCATGGAATACCTCTTCAGCGCCGCCAGAGTAGGTGCCACGCCGGACGGCCGCAAGGCCGGCCAGCCCTACGGCTCCAGCTTTTCCCCGGCGATCACCACAAAGCTGGAAGGCCCCCTGTCCTGTATCCAGTCCTTCACGAAGTTCGATATGCGCAAAATCATCAACGGCGGCCCGCTGACCATGGAAATCCATGACACGGTATTCCGGAATGAGGACGGCATCCGGAAAGTGGCCCAGTTGGTCAAGGGCTTCATCGACCTGGGCGGCCACCAGCTACAGCTGAACTCCATCAACCGGGACCGGCTGCTGGATGCCCAGAAGCACCCGGAAGACCATCCCAACCTGATTGTGCGGGTGTGGGGCTGGAGTGGGTATTTCAATGAGCTTGACAAGGCTTATCAGGACCATATCATACAGCGGACAGAGTTCATGTGCTGATTCCGTAGTTTATCCAGGGGCTGCCGGTTTTCAGGCAGCCCTCTGCCCTGCCACGTCTCTGTGCCGCTTCCTCCCCTGTGTCACTTTCTCCTCTATGCCGCCTCCTCTCCTTCGCTTTCTCCTTTGCGCCTCCTCCCCTTCGCTTGCTCCTTTGCGCCGCCTCCCCTTCGTTTTCTCCTTTGCGCCGCCTCCTCTTCTTCGCTTTCTCCTTTGCGCCGCCTCCTCTCCTCCGCTTGTCCGCCTTCAGAGGATTCTCCCTTTCTATGCCGCCTTCCCAGGCTGCGTCCTGGCCGGCTCGCCAACGCACCAGATTTCTTCAATACCAGCGGCAGGCCCTCTATTGACGTTCTCGAAATTAGATATTATACTATCTGTTATCGGGGCGGAAGGAAGTCCGCTCCTGAAACCAAAGAGAACCCACCCAAAAATATCAATCGGGAGAACCTATGGCAACCATAAATAACATCCAGGAAAAATATATGAAAGAAGCCCTGAAACAGGCGAAAAAGGCCCTTGACCTGGGAGAAGTGCCCATCGGCTGCGTCATCGTCCACGAGGGTAAGATCATCGGCCGGGGCTATAATCGGCGGAACACTGACAAAAATACGCTTTCCCACGCAGAAATCACCGCCATCAAAAAGGCCAGCAAGGTCATCGGAGACTGGCGACTGGAGGAATGCACCATCTACATCACCCTGGAGCCCTGCCAGATGTGCGCCGGGGCCATCATCCAGGCCCGCATCCCGGAGGTGGTCATGGGCTGCATGAACCCCAAGGCAGGCTGCGGAGGCTCCGTCCTGAACATCCTGGAAATGCCCCAGTTCAACCACCAGGCCGCCGTGACCAGGGGCGTGCTGGAGCAGGAGTGCAGCGATATCCTGAAGACATTTTTCACAGGGCTGCGGGAGCGCAATAAGATAGAAAAAGAGAAGCGCCGCCAGCAGCCGGAAACCGGTTCCGGTTCCTGAGCTGGCTCTGCTTCTCCTGTAAACAGTTCCTTATGAACTGACGGAAAATAACTGATGCAGCTCGTATCCGTTATTGGTAGACAATTCCTTACTCTGCGATATAAGTCGGCGCGTTCTTAGGGCTCTTGCCCTTGATGACATTGTGGTAATAGGCATAGGTCATGGGAGTGTCCTTTTTCAGGATATCCGCGTCCAGCACCTCGCCCAGGAAAACTGTGTGGGTGGAGGTCTCCATCTTGTCGATTACCTGGCAGACGATATAGGCGCAGGCATCAGACACCACAGGAAGGAAGCTTTTCACCGTATGCTCCACCTCGTCGAACTTATCGCAGTCCTTGCCGCTCTTAAAGCCGAAAGTCCCGATGATTCCGGGGGAGGACTGCTCGCCCAGGATGGAGATGGCGAACTTGCCTGTGTCCTGGATGCACTGATTGGTGTAGTTGTCATGGTTGATGCTCACGGCTATGGTGGCCGGTTCGGACGTAATCTGCATGGCGCTGTTGGCCGTGCACCCGGTGGCCCTTCCTTTGTCCCAGGTGCTGATCACATAGACTCCGTACGATAGTTGATGAAATGCGCTCTTGTTCATAATCTTCTCTCCTATTCCAGTTCCGCTGCTGCCCCAACGGTGCCAAATCCGGCAGAGCAATTTCCGACCGCAGAGGCGTCCGTAAATTCTCTGGGCACCGTTGGCGCAGCTGCTGTTTCCAGTTCCGCTGCTATTGTTTCCAGTTCCTCGCATAATGCGCTTGTTTTTAATGCCTAAAAACATTACCTTCCCTTATTCTTTACCAATCCGACCCCTTTCAATCCGGTAAAGGATAATGCATGTTCTAACAATACTTTACTTTATCTGGATAAGATTGTCAACAAAAGCGTTTGAAAGACGCCCCTTTTTCATGTATAATCTATCCATAGGAAGAAATACTTTCCCTACAGATTCCGCTTATGAGAGAAGGCTTTCCCATGAGTACATTAGATGCAACTATTTCCATGCTGGAAGCAATGCCGGAAGACGCAAGAATCAAGGTTATGGAATTCACGCAAAAGCTGTTCACACCCAGAAAGCCCGCAAACCCATTCGTCCCGGTCAGCCAGGAGCAAATCCTTTCCGACCTTGCCAAATCTCGCCAGCAGATTTCCGATGGCAAAGGACTTGAGCTTCCTCCAGCCCCGGGACGCCTCATTTCCTTCCGTCAGTTCCTCATACATCCCCTCAGCCCACTCCCAACCAGCAGCAGCCCATTCCAAGCAGCCTGAATTCAAGACCAGTAAAGTCCTGTTTTTTTCAGGGCCTCCTCCCGGCTCAGGTTCTTCTTTTCCATCAGGCTCTGCACGGCAGCGTCCCTGGATGCGCCAAGCTTCTGGCAAAGCTCCACAAGCAGCTTTATGCTGTCCTCTTCTGCAAGGTTCGCCCGCTTTTCTGCCTCGTCGGCCCGCACCTTCTCCTCCTCTGCCTGTTCCTCTGCCGCGTTGGCCCGTTCCTCTGCCGCGTTGGCCCGCATCTTCTCCTCCTCTGCCCGCTCCTCTGCCGCGTCAGCCCGTTCTTTCTCCAAAGCCGTGTTCCGCCGCTCGGCCTGTATGTCCATCTTCTCCATATCCGCAAACAGTTCGCCCATCTTCTTTTCCCTCACCTTGCCCGTCAGCTTCTCCGTCTCCGCCACAGGCACATTCATCTTCAGCAGGAAGGCCTTCAGCACGTCCGCAATCACATCCACCACATGCCCCGGGGAGTCCCGGAGGATGGCCTCGATTTCCTTCCCAGGGAGCTTCCTGAACCTTTCGATGTCCTCCGCCGTCTGCAGCTTGTTGATCAGCATGACCAGGGATATCTCGTCCCCCTTCTCCATCAGCGCCTCGTTGCTGAAGTCCCGCAGCGGCACCAGGTAATACTCAAAGTCCGGCAGGTACTTCCCAAAAGTCTGCCCCTCCCGAATCCGGCTGCGGAAGTTCAGCGGCACGTTCCACTGCCTGGCCCCTTCATAGTACACGATGGGGAGAACCGGGGGATACAGGAACCCTTGCCTTTTCGACATCCCCTCCTGAACCGCCTCCGCCTCCCTCTCGTAGGTCTCCCAGATGTAGACCATGTAGCGGAACAACTGCATGCACACGTTGTAGTCCGGTGCAGTCTTATGCTCTATCAAGGATACCAGAAAAAAAGGTGGCCTCCCGCCGCCGACATGCACCCGCTTCACGCTGTCGGAATTGCGTTCCTCCGCAAACAGTGTGACGTACTGCTCCGACACGTCCTCGATGTCCTCCGGCCGGACATCCTTCAGATACGGCAGCTCCACATAGTCCCGCAGGAACTGGGAGCACAGGACCGGATTGTCGAAGATGGTCTTGCCGCCGCTGTCCCTGACCTGGGTGTTCAGTATCATGTCCCTGGGCTCTCTCTTCCTGTGCAGCCCCTGGGCGGCCTTGATTGCCGGCCCCCTTTTCTTCGCGTCCGCTTTCCTTTTCCCTCTCCTCGTGCCTCTCTTCTTCGTCTTTCCCATAGATTGCCTCCTTGTCTTTCCGGCAGGCAACCGGGAAACAGATGCTACGGCCCCTTCCGCATCTGCCTGCTCTCTTTCATCGTCTTTGGATTGCTGATCACTTCAGGCAAAACGCCCAGATCCCTGGCCTCTCTGAGGAAGCCGGATGCTACATGGCACAAGGCGGTGAACCGATAGCCTGTGCCATCATGAAAAACAGATTTACTGAAGTGGTTCCATCATAACACAGGGAGACGGGAATTGCAACTGATATCTGCCAGAACTTTCAGAACTTCAGCCAAACTTCAATCAGTCTCTTTTAGCCAAGTCAGAGATAGCTTTGGAACTGTCGGATAATAACCGATACCACTTGTTCAGGAAAAAGTTTCAGGAAAAAGCCCGGAAATTAAAGAAAATTGCCTCTTGACAAACCTCCACCATTCCGGCTATACTAAGAATGCCGTACATCTTCAAGTTTCGGTGCAGTGATGAAATTCGGTCTTGCGCAATGGGAATCCGTGAACCGTGTCAGGTTGGGAACAAAGCAGCACTAAGCGGAACCTCTCATGTGCCGTGAGGCAGCCGGGTGGAGCTGTATCCGTGCTTGGGGTGTGCGGTCTTTGTGTTACAGGACATGTTGTGGCACAGATATGCTGGGCGGTCTGGGGCACAAGCATGCCGGGGCAGTCTATGTTGCGGGGCATGCCGGGCGGTCTGGGGCACAAGCATGCCGGGGCAGTCTATGTTGCGGGGCATGCCGGG
>CAJUFI010000037.1:36436-41619 GCA_910585665.1 uncultured Acetatifactor sp.
CGGTCTGGGGCACAGGAGCTTGTGCCGTGAGGGTGGTTTCATGGAGATGACTTTGGAAAATATAGAAGAATGGATGAGCGACTGCACGCTTTGTCCCCGCCGCTGCCATGTTGACCGCAGGGCCGGGGCAAAGGGTTTCTGCAGACAGGGCTTGGAGCCTGCTGCCGCCAGGGCCGCCCTGCATTTCTGGGAAGAACCCTGCCTCTGTGGCAGCACAGGCTCCGGGGCCGTGTTTTTTTCCGGCTGCAGCCTGCAATGTGTGTTCTGCCAGAACCACGACATCGCCCTGGGAACCGGGGGATATGCGGTTCCGTTGGAGCGGCTTGTCCGGATTTTCCTGGAGCTGCAGGACAAGGGCGCTGCCAACATCAACCTTGTCACCGCAGGCCACTTTATCCCCCAGCTCTGCTACGCCATCCCCAGGGCCAGGCAGCAGGGGCTTTCCATCCCTATTGTATACAATAGTTCCGGTTATGAGGAGGTGTCCTCCCTGGGCCTGTTGGATGGCCTGGTGGACATCTATCTGCCTGACCTGAAATATCGCTCGCCCCAGCTCTCCGCCCAGTACTCCCACGCCCCGGACTATTTTGAAAAAGCTTCCGCCGCCATCGGGGAGATGTTCCGCCAGGTGGGCCGCCCGGTGTTCGCGCCGGACAGCGGACTGATGAAAAGGGGGGTCATTGTGCGCCATCTGCTCCTTCCGGGCCATGTGGGCGACTCTAAAAGAATACTCCGCTATCTCCATGACACCTACAGGAATGACATTTATGTCAGTATCATGAACCAGTATACGCCCATGCGGCATCTGGCCCAAATGCCGCAGTTGAATCAGACAGAGCTGTCACGCAAGGTGACTGCGGAGGAATATGAACGGGTTCTCGATTTCGCCGACCAAATCGGCATCGAGAATGGCTATATGCAGGAGGGGGACGCCGCAGCCGAAAGCTTCATTCCCGCCTTTGACGGCGAGGGATTGTGACCCTGGCCCATTCATTCCAGCCCTCCACTCTCGGCTCCGTCATACCCATTCTGCCTTTCCCTTTTTATTGACTATAAAATCGTCATCAACATGTCATAATTCCGTCCGCATCATGTAGTACCCAAAGTCCCCGACCTGGGCAGGCTCCTCGGCACATTCAAAGCTCTCGAAGCCGAACATGATGGCTACCTGTTTCTCCCTTTCGTAGAAGTTCCCCGGCACCCCTATGTAGTAGAATACATCACCCTTTTTCTCCACTCTGGCCAGAATCAGGTGCTTGTAATTGTAGTAGCCATGGAGCAGGAAGCTGTTGTTCACGGCTTTATAGGAGGCCGCCGGGAACAACACGAAATCCGATGGGCCTATGGAAAGGTACTCCCGCTGATCCTGGAAAGGCCGGATATGGGGATAAATCGCCCAGAGCTGAGGCCATTTGTCTTCCATGGGCTTTATCTGTTTTTCTGCTGACTTCGCCCCTCTTCCGGACTCTTCCCGGCTATCAGCAACCCTACTGCCACCATATCCCGTCCCGCTTCCAACAGACCTTCTGTCAGCATTTCCTGTCCCGCTTCCAATAGTCCTTCCGTCAACGTTTCCTCCACCGCTTCCGACAGACCTTCCGTCAACGTTTCCTCCACCGCTTCCCACAGACCTTCCGCCACCATATCCCGTTCCGTTCCCGATAGCCCTTCCGTCAATATTTCCTGCCCCGCCTCCGACAGCCCTTCTGTCACTGTGCCCGGTTCTACTGCCGGCCAATTCCGCTCTCACGAAGCCCTCTTCATCTTCCTCTCCAGTACTTCCAAATCCCGTTCTTTTAAGAATATTATTTCGTTTATTCATTCGGCCATCCATTCCATATCTGTCATGCTCCTGGCTGTTTAATCCACCTTTTGCTGCATATCCTCCGGGGATATCGTCCGTCTCAAACAGAGATTCCTCCAGAGCTTTTCCATTGCCCTCTGCCACATATCCGCCATATCTGGAACTGCCTGTTTCATATACCGGCTTCTCCCTTTTTAATACACTGCTGTCTGTTGCATGCCCTCCGAATCCGCGGCTATCTACCCAGGACATACCGTTTCCACGGCTCTTTCTCCCCTCACCAGCTGCATTCCCTTCGTTGCTGCTATGGGTCACACCTCTTCTGGCTTTCGCCATGCCTCCCTTCCCTCCCTCCGTTGCCTTTATCTCGCTTTCCTTCGCAATCGTTTCTGTCTCTGTATCCTCCTCTATCTTCCACCGCTCTGCGGCAGTCCTTTCCTTCTCTGACATTGCCTTCTCAGGCATTTCTCCTGGCGTTTCTTCCGACATTTCCTTTTCTGCCATTTCCACCGCAGACCCTTCTTCCTCAAAATGTCCCCCGATTATTTTCTTCCGGCTTCCCCCCTCTTCCGCCTGCTCCGCCATGCCGTCGTTCATCCCGGCGTAGCTTTCCTGATTTCTTTCCAGGTTCACCCAATCTTCTTTTGCCGTTTCCATCTGCCCGGATGCTGGCTCCACTTCCCTCGAAACATTCCCTGTGCCGCCTCTCGCTCCTTCCTCTCTCTCTTCGACACCTGTCTCCTGATATCTTTCCTCTTCCGTTTCGTCCCTTCTATATCTCCCCTCCTCCGCTCCGCCTTCTCCATCGCCATATCGCTCCGCGGCAATCCTTTCTCTCCTCCGTCCCTCTTCCCTGAATCCCTCTCGGGTTCCGGGAACCTCCCTCGCATAGCCTTCTCCGGATCGCCGTCCGGCCAATGCCGCATCCTGCCTTTCCCTGGCCGGCATCCCCGTCTCCTGCCATCTGCCGGAAACCTCCCGCCCTGCCCCCAGGGGAATGCGGATTCCCTGCAGTTCCCAATAGCCGATGCCGGTGCCTCCGATATCCTCCAGATTCTGCCACTGCTGCCGGTACTGGCCTCTGCCGCCGGAAATGTCTATCCTGCCCGCCACCCTCTCCCGCCCCTTTCCGCAGAGCACCATGTCCCGGGCAAAGGTATCCGTGGCATGCAATCCTGTCACCGTCAGATCCATCCGCAGCTTTCCGTCCCGCACCTCCAGCTTCACGAAGCCGCCTCCTCCAATCCGCATCTGCCCCTCAAAGTAGTCCAGATACTTTATCTTTTTTTCGTAAAAATTTCTCCCAATAGACATAAAAACACCCCCGAATCTATTTTCATGGCCTCTTCCATCCAAGGATGGCTTTCTCCATCTAATATATTCGGGGGGTTGTCTCACTTATTCCTATTATTATGAATTGGGTGAACCGTATCCGGAGCCGCCTTTATCCCTTCGCGGCAGTCCCAATGTGCTATTTTCCTTCCGCCATACAGCTATGATCACTTTATCCTTTTGACCGTGTCACAATTGGTTTCGGAGACAATATAGTGGGGCCTATGCTTGCTTTCCATATACATCTTCGCAATGTACTGTCCCATGATCCCAATGTTGGACAGCTGCATCCCTCCCATAAAGATGACGATGCAGACAATCGATGCCCATCCGGCTACAGGATCCCCAAAGCAGAGCCGCCTTACCACCAGGAACAGGAGCATCACAAAAGATGCCGCTGTCATGCCAATCCCCAGCCAGGACGCTATGCTCAGCGGCGCCTGGGAAAAATTGATGATCCCATCCACCGCGTACCCGAACAGCTTCCAAAAGCCCCACTTCGTCTTTCCCGCCACCCTCTCCACATTCTCATAAGACAGCCAATACGTCCTGAACCCTATCCAGCCAAATATCCCTTTGGAGAATCGGTTATATTCCCCCATCTCTACGATGGCATCGACCATGCTCCGTTTCATGAGCCTGAAGTCCCTGGCACCGTCCACGATATCCGCGTCAGAGATTCGGTTTATCATCTTATAAAATCGCCTGGCGAAAAATGACCTTAACGGCGGCTCCCCGGCACGGGAGCTCCGCCTGGCAGCGACGCTGTCATAGCCCTCTTCTTTTATGATCCTCAGCATTTCGGGCAGCAGGCCGGGAGGATCCTGCATGTCCGCATCTATGACAGCCGCATACTCTCCCCTCACATTACAAAAACCGGCATACATCGCCGCCTCTTTTCCGAAATTCCTCGAAAACGATAAATAGATTACATTTTCATTGCATTCCGCATACCCGCGAATCAATGGCAGCGTGTCATCGGTGGATCCGTCATCCACAAAAATCAATTCATATTTACCCATACCACGCAGAATCCTGCATATTTCTTCATAGAAATATGGCAAAGCTTCCGCTTCGTTGAAGCAAGGCACTATAATCGATATCATATTTCCCCCTTGATATCCCTCTCAGTTTCTGCATCCTGTTCTTTCTCTACATCCTCTTCTTTCTCCATTTGATATATGTGCACATTATTTCCTCCAATATACCCGGCATGATACACCTCCGTCGCCGCATAGCCCACTGCGTCAAGCCAGTCCATATCGCTTTCCGACAGATCCCCGCTCCATAACAGCCAGTATGTCACATCCTGTTCAAAGCCTTCATACCCGGCAGATATCAACGTATGTGCCACATCCGGCATGTAATACGAGAGCACCGTCCAATTCAGATGCGAGACATTCGTAAGCATGACATCCCCATCGCCGATATTGGCCTCCATGAACTCATGCGTAGCCTTGCATCTTCTGTCAAGCTCCCTCTCGGTTTTGCAGGTGGAGACATAGCGCGGCAGGCACACTGCCAGGGTGACAATGAGCAGAATCGGTGCCGCTATCTTTCGGATATGCCGAAACCGAGAGACCGCAACGCTGAACACAAGCCATATCACGGCCACCACCGGGTAAAGATACCTTGTAATAAAAGCCGGGCGTATCATGACAGAAATCGCCTCTCCGACTACAATCGTCCCAAAGACAGCTATCATGCCCCACAGAAGCCAGAAGCTCATGTCCCGCATTTTCGCTGACGGCTCTGCCAGCCGGATTTCTATCCTGCCTGTGCGCCTGGCTATCATGACCACTCTTTTTTCATAGACAACCGCCCCTATGATCAAGACAATCGTCAAAGCCAGCATCATGTACGAATACCAGGCTTTATTGGATGCAAAGAGATATGACAGACAATCCTTCACTTTTGGGATACCGGTCATCCAGAACCCTTCCGAGGTCCTCTTGAACGTAGAGACCATCGTCAGGAACCATGGCATATATCCTATGGTGTTAGTCAATAAATATGTTGGCATTGCTTCACAGCACTACTAAGTTGT
>CAJUFI010000038.1 GCA_910585665.1 uncultured Acetatifactor sp.
ATCCTGGCTAAAGTATAGCAGGCTTTTGGGGAGATTTCCAAAAGCCTGATTGAAGATAAAAAATCGGCAAATTCATGAAAAGTAAGCAAAATATGGGAAGAAGAAAGCAAAATGTGATTAGATTGTTTTTTAGAGAAAGTTTAGAATAAATTTATCAAATTACAACGGTCAGTGAATACAGGGAGGTGCGTATGAGAGACTCTGTGAAGAAGATTGTTTTATCCGGGGGGGTGGTTCTGGCAGTCGGAACCTGGCTCCTGATAAAAAGCCTGAATCAGGTGAATGATTTCAGAGACAAGTATGAGGGGTATGACCTGAATGCTGACGTGGAAGGCACAGTCAGGGAGGGGACTTATACCCGCTATCAGAATGCCCATGCGGATGCGCCATATCCGGATAAGGATGTGGAAGTGCCCCTGCCGGATTATGTATCGGGAGAGAATGTGGAGGTGTACGGCACATACGAAGGCGTGGACAATGCGCTGTATACCGGTGAAGGTTCTTCCGTCACATGGGAGGTGGAGATACCGGAGAGCGGACTCTACAATGTCTGTCTGGAGTACATGACGGTGGAATCCAGGGGCGTTGCCATTGAGAGGGCGCTTTACATAAACGGGGAGCTGCCCTTCGACGATGCGGCCAATATAGCTTTTTCCAGGCTATGGCAGGACGGGGGCGAAGTCAGGGTGGACAATCAGGGCAACGAGATCCGGCCCACCCAGGTGGAGACATATGAATGGCAGAGCGCTTACTGCCGGGACGACATGGGCTACATCGCCGGACCCTATGAATTCTATCTGGAAAAAGGCAAGAACGAGATCACCCTGGAGGCAGTGAACGAACCCATGGTCATCGGGCGATTAAAGCTTGCCGCCGTGAAGGGCGCCCCGTCCTACGAGGAATACCTGGAGGCGCAGAGCGGCAGCAAAGCCTTGGGCGAGGGGCTGACCTACAGACAGGTAGTGCAGGGGGAGGACGCCGCGTTGCGGTCAGAGTCTTCCCTGTATGCAAAGTATGACAGGTCTTCTCCTACCACACAGCCCAACAGTGTCACCCAAACGATCCTGAACTATACCGGCGGAGATGCCTGGAGCAGCCCGGGACAATGGATTCAGTGGGAATTTGAAGTGCCGGAAGACGGGTTTTACCATATCACGGTGAAGGGGCGCCAAAATTACTCCAGAGGGAGTGTTTCCGCCAGAAGCCTGTACATAGACGGAGAGATTCCTTTTGAGGAAGTGAGCGAGATCTCCTTTGAATACGATAATGACTGGAACTGCATGACGCTGAGCAGCGAGGAAGGCGAGCCTTACCGCTTCTGGCTCAGCGCCGGGGCGCACACGTTAAAGCTGGAGGCGACACTTGGACAGTTGGGGGGGACGCTGGAGGAACTGGAGGACTCCACCTACCGGCTGAACCAGATGTATCGGAAGCTTCTGGTCTACACGGGAGCCACGCCTGACAAATACAGGGACTACAATCTGCATCAGGTATACCCTGAAATCATCGAAGCCATGTCCCTGGAATCCAAAAGGCTGTACAAAGTGGTGGACGAGATGGTTCTCCTGACCGGCCAGAAAGCAGACAAGATTGCCACCGCCCAGACGCTGGCGCAGCAGCTGGAGCGTTTTGTGGAGAAACCGGAAAAAATCACTTTGGAGTTCACTACCTTTAAGGACAACATCACAGCCCTTGGCACGGCGGTCCTGGGGATGAGCGAGACCAAACTGGATGTGGACTATCTCGTGATCAGCGGAGAAGACGCGAAGGTGGAAAAGGACAAGGCGGGGGTCTTTGCCAAGGCATGGCATGAGGTCAAGTCTTTTGTCGCTTCCTTCGTGGTTGACTACGATGCTGTGGGAGATGTGTACGATGAGAGGGAAGCAGAAGACGTGGTGAAGGTGTGGGTGCTCACCGGACGGGACCAGGGCACCATCCTCAAGAATATGGTGGACGATTCCTTCACGCCCCAGACAGGCGTGAAGGTGAATGTGGAAATTGTGGGGGCGGATGCCCTGCTCAGCGCGGTGGTCGCGGGACGCGGGCCCAATGTGGTGCTTTCCATCGGGGCGGATCAGCCGGTGAATTACGCGCTGAGGAACGCGGTGGAAGACCTGTCCCAGTTTGCGGATCTGGAGGAAGTGCTTTCCCAGTATTCGGAGAGCTCTTACGAACAGTACCGACTGGGGGACAGCATCTATGCCATTCCCGAGACCCAGATGTTCAACGTGATGTTCTACCGGAAGGACATTCTGGAGGAACTGGAGCTGGAGATACCCCAGACATGGCAGGAGCTGATAGAGATGCTCCCCACCATCCAGGGCAACAATATGTCCGTGGGGATTCCCTCCGCAGGGGGAACCAGCAGCGGGACTGCCGCCACGGCCACTACTTCCGGGGATCTCTCCATGTATTTCAGCCTTCTGTTCCAGTACGGCGGAGATCTCTATAATGAAGCAGGCACGGAAACCGTCGTGAACAACGAAGCGGGGGTGGAGGCTTTCTCAGATTACGTCAAATACTTTACGGATTATGGGATTCCTACGATATACGACTTTGTAAGCCGTTTCCGTTCCGGCGAGATGCCCATCGGCATAGCGAACTATACCACATACAACACACTGATGGTGTCGGCTCCGGAGATCAGGGGATTGTGGGATTTCACGCTGATTCCCGGCACGGAGATCAGGGACGGGGAGGGAAAGAGCCATATTGACCGCTCCGATTTCATCACCGGCTCCGCCACCATGATGGTCAGGACGAAAGATGACGGAGTGCGGCAGAATGCCTGGGAATTCATGAAATGGTGGGCTTCCTCCGATGTCCAGGTGCGGTTCGGCCGTGAGATAGAAGCGCTGCTCGGCTCTTCGGCCAGGTACGCCACCGCCAACCGGGATGCGTTCAGCCAGCTTGCCTGGAATGCGGACGACATCAGGGTGCTGATGGAGCAGTGGCAGTCCACGGTGGGAATCAGGGAGGTGCCCGGCGGATACTACACGGGCCGATATATCACCAATGCATTGCGCAAGGTAATCAATGATAAGGACGACCCCAGGGAGACCATACTGGATTATTCCATTACCATTGACGAGGAGATAACCAAGAAGCGGAAAGAATTCGGAATGCAGACGGAGTGAGGAGGGGCAGCATGAAAGAATACATTAGAAAATATATCCTGCTTCGCAGGCATAATTTCCAGGTGTCTGTGAAGAAAGCAAAGAGAAGCAAGATGTGCTACGCGTTTCTGGCACCTTATGCGCTGATATTTACGCTGTTCTACATTTTGCCGGTGGTGACATCCATATTTTTCAGCTTTACCTATTACAACATTCTGGAGAGTCCAAGGTTCATCGGGCTCCAGAATTACATCAGCCTGATTCTGGAGGATGAAATCTTCCTGACGGGGGTGAAGAACACCTTCCTGATCGCGGTGATCACGGGACCGCTTGGATATATCGCCTCTTTCCTGTTCGCCTGGCTGATCAACGAGCTGCCCAGATGGATCCGCACCATAGCGGTCATCGTGTTCTACGCGCCCTCTATAGCGGGCAATGTGTTCGTGATCTTTTCCATTTTCTTCCGGGGCGATGCTTACGGATATGTGAATGCCTTCCTGATGGACGTGGGGATCATCGATGCGCCCATCCTGTGGCTCATCGATCCCAAGTATATGCTGAACATCTGCATGATCGTCATCCTGTGGATGAGCCTGGGACAGGGCTTCCTCTCCTTTGTGGCCGGCCTCCAGGGTGTGGACAGATCCCAATATGAGGCCGGGTACATGGACGGGGTGAAGAACCGTTGGCAGGAGCTGTGGTATATCACGCTTCCCAATATGAAGCCCATGCTGATGTTCGGCGCGGTCATGGCTATCACCCAGGCTTTCGGCGTCTGTGACGTGACCATGGCGCTGTGCGGCTATCCCAGTACGGATTACGCCGGACGTACCGTAGTGACGCATCTGTTTGACTATGGTTATTCCAGGTTTGAGATGGGGTATGCGTCGGCGATAGCGACTTTACTGTTCCTTGTGATGATTCTGTGCAACAAAGCGATTCAAAGTCTGCTGAGGAGAGTGGGGACCTGATATGAGTAAGAGAATAAGATTACAAAACGCACAACCGATTCCGCACCGCAGGGTGCTGAAACTGAAAAAGAGACAGCCGAACCGTTCCCGGGTGGGGGACTTCTTTCTCTACCTGTTTCTCCTGGGAATGGCTGCGCTGATGATTTTTCCGCTGGTGTTTGCCGTCAGCAGCGCCCTGAAGCCTCTGGATGAGCTGTTCATGTTTCCGCCGAAGATATTTGCCCAGAATCCTACCATGGACAATTTCTCGGATCTGTTCGTCACTATGGGGAAATCCTGGGTCACCTTTTCCAGGTACATATTCAACACGGCGTTCATCACGGTGGTGGGCACTGCGGGGCATCTGATCATCGCTTCCATGGGGGCCTTCGTCCTGGCGAAGTATGATTTTCCCGGGGGCAGGACATTCTTCAATATCGTAGTGGTGGCACTGATGTTCAACGGCTATGTGACGGCTATCCCCAACTACCTGATCATCAATGCCCTGGGGTGGGTGGATACCTATTGGGCCATCATCATTCCCGCCTTTGCGGCACCCATAGGGCTGTTCCTGATGAAGCAGTTCATGGAGGGGCTTCCCATGTCCCTGGTGGAAGCGGCCAAGATTGACGGGGCCAACGAGTGGAAGATATTTTTCACCATTGTCATGCCCAATGTAAAGCCGGCATGGCTGACCATGATCATTTTCTCCGTACAGAGCCTCTGGAATAACAAGGCGGCTACCTTCATCTATTCCGAGGAAAAGAAGACGCTGGTGTATGCGCTGCAGCAGATTCAGAGCGGCGGCATCGCCAGGACTGGCCAGGCAGCGGCGGTTACGGTGATCGTCATGCTTGTCCCCATCCTCATCTTTGTGCTGTCGGAAAGCCAGATACTGGAGACCATGGCAAGCTCCGGCCTGAAGGACTAAGCAGAAGGACGAGAAAGGAAGAGGAGAGTTTCTATGAAAGTTTCTATGAAAAAGACTTTGAAAAGAGTTGGCGTCCTGGCGGCCGGCATCCTCCTGCTTGCGGGCCCCTGCGCGACGGTATCTGCGGAAACGGGTTATACCTATAATTATGACTATTGGGGGGACGTCCAGTACTCGCCGGATGCCTACAGGGTGGTAGGCGTCTACACCGCGGTGGAGATGGGGCTGGAGAAAAGGCTCAATCTTCCGGAGGGCCTGTTTGTCCACGGGGATATGGTCTATATCTGCGACACAGGCAACAACCGGATTGTGGAGCTGCGCCGGACAGGCGAAGAAAAACTGGAAGTGAGCAGGATTATTGAGGAGTTTCAGGGAAATGTGGAAAACAGAACGTTTGCCTCCCCCACGGACATCGCGGTGACGGATGAGGGCTATCTCTATATCTGTGACAAGAATAATGAGCGAATCCTGAAACTGGATATGGATCTGAATTATGTGATGGAATTTACCAAGCCCGCGGACGCGAATTTTGACCAGAGCATGAGCTTTCTGCCCGATAAGCTCACGGTGGACGGTGCCGGGCGGGTGTACTGCGTGGCTGTGAACGTGAACAAGGGCCTGGTGAAATATGAGGCGGACGGGGAGTTCTCCGGGTTTGTGGGGGCCACTCCTGTCACCTACGACTGGCAGGATTATATCTGGAAGAAGCTTGCCACCAAGGAGCAGAGGGCGCAGATGGAGTCTTTTGTCCCCACGGAGTACGATAACCTGTACATGGATCACGAGGGCTTTATCTACGCGGTCACCACAAACGTATCCACGGCAGACCTGGACAGCGGGGATGCCAAGCCTATCCGAAGGCTGAACCTGATGGGAAACGACATCCTGATTCAGAACGGCAACTGGTATGTCATCGGTGACCTGTACTGGGGAGAAGCCGGCGGCTATAAGGGACCGTCCCTGATGACGGACATCACGGCCTTCGACAATGATGTATATGTGAGCCTGGACAAAGTAAGGGGCAGGCTCTTTGCCTATGACGACCAGGGCAGGATGCTCTACGCCTTCGGCGGAAGCGGCAACATGGACGGGTATTTCAGGCAGCCTGCCGCCATCGATCATATGGGGCAGGACCTGCTGGTATTGGACGCCCTGGACAACAGCGTGACGCTGTTTGCGCCTACGGAATTCGGCAGCCTGATCTTCCAGGCAATAGACCAGTTCCAGGCCGGCGATTACGCCGGCTCCGGCGAGACCTGGCGGAAAGTCATGGCGCTGAACGGGAATTACGACCTTGCTTACATCGGCATCGGCAGGGCCCTGGTCCGCCAGAAGGAGTACAGGGAGGCAATGGATTACTTCGAACTGAAGTTCGATGACGACAACTATTCCCGGGCGTTCAAGCAATACCGCAAGGAGTGGGTGGAGGATCATATCGTATGGATTTTCCTGGCTGTGTTTATAGTGCTGGTGCTGCCTCTTGGCGTGGGCAGGGCCAGGAAGATCAAGAACGAAATCGATACGGCTGATATTTTCCGGCAGTGACGGACAAAAGGGAGGTAAATATGGCAACTGCAAATTTGAAACTTGAAACAGCATCTGCCCCGTCCGGTGCCCCAGAGGATTTACGGACGCATTCCTTTCGCGGCCGGAAATTCTCTGCCCATGTCCGGGTACCGGGCGGAGCAGGTGCGGAACTATAATGGGGAGGTAAATATGGCAACTGCGTTAAAAAAGAAAGAAACCTACAGCCATTATCTGGCTACATTGAAATTTTCCCTGTACTGCATCACTCACCCCCTGGACGGATTCTGGGACTTGACCCATGAGAAGAGAGGCTCCCTGGCTGCCGCCAACACCATTTTGCTGCTGACTTTGGTATGCAGGATCATGAAGCTCCAGTTTACCGGATTTATTTTTCTGCATGTGTACTGGGAGGGAATCAACATCTTCCTGTATCTGGCAAGCATTCTGTTTCCCCTGGCGCTGTGGTGCCTGGGAAACTGGGGGCTGACCACCCTGTTTGACGGAAAGGGGACGCTGAAGCAGGTCTATATGGCTACCTGCTACGGGCTGACGCCCTATCCGCTGATCCAGTTCCCGCTGATTCTCTTCAGCAATATGGTGACGGTGGAAGAAGCGGCATTTTACTTCGTGCTGAGCGGGTTTTCTGTTTTGTGGGCAGGCGTGCTGATCTTGTCCGCCATGATGGAGATCCATGAGTACACCATGAGGAAGACCATTCTCTTTACCATCGGTTCCCTGTTTGCCATGTTGGTGATGGTATTTATCCTGCTGCTGTTTTTCAGCATGATCAGCCAGGGAGTCGTCTATTTTGTCTCACTGATCAGGGAGATTATGTTCCGAATGTAAGGGGAGGAGGATAAAAAATGAAGAAACTGAAAAGTCTTATCGCTCCGATGTTTATCCTTGCGGTGATTGCGGCGGTAGTACTGGTAATCGCTTTCTGGAGGGAAGAGCCGGAGCCGGAAGAAATCGTGAAGGTAAACGCCTACGAGGGGAAAGAAGAGGAACTGGTGCTGGAAAACGAGCGGCTGCGGTTCGTGATGGATTCTTCCACCACCTGCTTTACTCTGGAAGATAAGGAGAGCGGCCGGGTATGGCGCTCCAATCCGGAAGGGGCGGAGGAAGACGCTCTGGCGCTGAATACAGAGAAGCAGAAGCTCCTGTCCACATTGCTGCTGACTTACAGCACCATCAACGGCGTGGACACTCTGTATGACAATTACACCTACAGCATGCAGAATGGCATCTATGACATTGAGCAGGGGGACGGATATATAAAGGTGTATTATACGGTGGGGGACATGGAGAAGGAGTATGTGATTCCGCCTGTGATACTGGAAGAGAAAATGGACGCGCTCCTGGAAAAGATGGATAAAAGCGGCATGATGCTGGTGGAGCAGTATTATAAAAAATACGACATCAATAATCTGGGAAAAAAGGACGATAAAGAGGAGCTGCTCTCCAATTATCCCATCCTGGAGACGGAGGTGGCCTATGTGCTCCGCAGCACCACCAAGGATAATGTGAAAGTGAAGTTCGAGCAGTTCTTTGCGGACGCGGGCTACACCTACGAGGATTACCTGGCCGACAAGGAGCTGGATATGACCAGCAGCGTCTCCGAGAAGCCTGTATTCAACGTGAACATAGTCTATCGCCTGGAAGGGGATGACCTTTTGGTGGAAGTGCCCATGGGAGAGATAGAGTACAAGGAAGACTATCCTCTCCTGTATCTGAATGTGCTCCCCTATTTCGGGGCGGGAGGAATGGAAGAAAAAGGCTTCCTACTGGTGCCGGAAGGCGGTGGGGCGCTGATTGATTTCAATAACGGAAAGGTGTCACAGAACAGCTACTATGCCAATGTGTACGGATGGGACATGGCGCAGGGCAGGACGGCGCTGGTGCATGAGACCAGGACTTATTTCAATGTGTTCGGCATCGCCAGGGAAGACAGTTCTTTCCTATGTATTCTGGAGGACGGCGCGCCCTATGCAGCCGTACAGGCGGATATCAGCGGACGGAACAACAGCTATAATTTCGTGAATGCCGTGTACAGCATCGCCCACAGGGAGCAGTATGACGTGGCGGATAAATATAATGGTGAGATGTATGTGTACCAGGAAAATCTTCCGGATGAGACATTGGTGAGCCGGTACCGCTTTGTGGATTCCGGCAGCTATGTGGATATGGCAAAAGCCTACCGGGGCTACCTGGAGGAGAGATACGGAGAAGCCTTTGCGCCGAAGCAGGACGCACAGGCTCCGGCTTTGGTGGAAATCCTGGGCGCCGTGGATAAGACAAAGCAGATTCTGGGGGTGCCGGTTTCCAGACCTCTGAAGCTGACCTCCTATGAAGAGGCAGAAGAGATTCTGCGGGAAATCAGCGGAGAAGGAATGACCAATCTCTACATAAAGCTCACCGGTTGGATGAACGGCGGCGTACAGCAGAAGATACTGAAGAAGGTAAAGCCGATATCGGAGCTGGGAGGCAAAAAGAAGCTGCAGGACCTGGTTTCCTACATCGGGGAAAGCGGATTTAAGCTCTACCTGGACGGTGTTACGGACTATGCCAACGACAGCACCCTGTTGGACGGATTCTTTGCATCTACGGATGCGGCCAGGCTGGTCAGCAAGGAGGTGGCGGAGCTCCATTCCTATTCCACCGTGAGTTATGTGGATTTGGAGGGGACGGATGCCTATTATCTGCTGAAAGGGAAGAGGGTCCTGCAGATGGCGCAGAACCTGGCCGCAGAGGCCCAAAAGCTGGGCAGTGGCGTATCCTTCCAGAATATAGGCTGCGAACTGTCTTCCGATTTCGACAAGGATGAACCCATGAGCCGTATGGCACAGTTGAGGCAGCAGGAAGCCATGCTCAGGGAAGTCAGCGCTTCCGGACAGGGTGTCATGACCAACATGGGAAATGATTATGCCATTGCCTACACCGACATAGTAGCGAACATGGACTTGAGCGGTTCCGGGTATACCATTCTGGACAGGACGGTTCCCTTCTATCAGATAGCGGTACACGGTTATGTGAATTATACCGGGGAGTCCCTGAACCTGACGCAGGACTATGAGGAAGAGCTGCTGCTGTCTGCGGAATACGGCGCGGGATTGTCCTTTACTCTCATGGAGGAGACGGCATTTGTCCTTCAGAAGACCCTGTACACCGAATATTTCGGAGCGGGATATGATGCCTGGCACGACAGGATGCTGGAAATCTATACCAGGTATAATGAGGAACTGGGGCACATCTTTGGCCAGAAGATGACGGACCACCAATGGCTGGCGGATAAGGTTTCCTGTACTGTTTATGAGGACGGTACCAAAGTATATGTAAACTATGGCTATCAGGACTATACAGCACAGGGAGGCGATATCGTCCCGGCCAGAGATTATAAAGCAGTCCGCTAGGGAGAAAGGGGTGTTGCTATGAATTATGGAAAGAAATATACAGGGCTTCTGAAGAGGAAGGCGATTTCAGGGTATCTGTTCATTCTGCCGTTTATACTGGGATTCCTCATCTTTATGGTGAGGCCGTTCTTCCAGTCGCTATATATGAGCTTCAGTAATGTGGAGGTCAGCGCCCAGGGAATCAAATCGGTTTTCGCAGGCCTGGTGAATTACAGGAGAGCCTTTACGGTGGATACGGAGTTCAACAGGCTACTGACGGAACAGCTGGGCAAGATGATGGTCAACTCCATCGCCACCATGGTGTTCAGCTTCTTTGTGGCGCTGATACTGAACCAGAAATTTAAGGGGAGAGCCCTGGTGCGCGCAGTGTTTTTTCTGCCCGTGATCATCTCCTCCGGCGTCATTCTGGGGGTAGAGTATGACAACGCCCTGTTGTCCAGCCTGCAGAGCACCATCGAGAACAGTACCGGCAGCGGCGCCAGCATTACCGGTGCCATTGAGAATATCCTGGTGACGGCGGGCATCGGCACTAAGGCGTTCGAGCTTGTATTTGAGGTGGTGGACGGCATCTATGATGTGGCTATCGCGTCGGGTATCCAGATCATCATCTTCCTGTCGGGACTGCAGACTATCTCTGAGAGCATGTATGAGGCGGCGGATATCGAGGGCTGTACCAAATGGGAAAGTATGTGGAAGATCACCTTTCCCATGATCAGTTCCCTGCTGCTGGTGAACTGGATTTATACCATCGTGGATTTCTGTATGAGGTCGGATAATGAGGTGATGGAGAAGATCAGCGATACCATGATCGTAAAGCTGGATTACGGATTTGCCTCGGCGATGGCCTGGGTGTATTTTGCAATCGTCATTGTGATCATAGGTGTAAGCTCGCTGATCATATCGAAGGGGGTCTATTACTATGACTAAGACAGCTGTGAACAAAAAAAGCGAAAAGACATTCTGGGAGAGGAACCGGGATTCGGGCGGCTATCTCCTGAAGAAGAAAGTGTCGGACATTGCGTACCGGATCGTGCGGGTGTTTCTGTTGTTCGGCATGTGCTTCCTGATTCTGCAGCCCATACTGAACAAGATTTCCATCAGCTTCATGGCGGAGGAGGATCTGTATAACGCTATGGTCATCGCGGTGCCGGAGAATTTCACTACGGACAATTACAGGCTTGCCGCACAGTTTATGGATTATGGGAAGACATTTCTGAATACTTTGGTGGTTTCCTTGAGCATTGCGATTCTGCAGATAGCGGTGTGCACCCTGGTGGGGTATGGTTTTGCGAGATTTGAGTTCCCGCTGAAGAAGTTCTGGTTTGCCTGCGTGGTGCTGATGATCATCATTCCGCCCCAGACACTGTCCACCTCGCTGTATCTGCACTTCCAGTACTTTGATATATTGGGCATCATTAAGCTGCTGACAGGGAATGCCCTGAACCTGAGAGGCTCCGCGCTGCCGTACTATCTGATGAGCCTTGGCTGCATGGGGCTGAAGAACGGGCTGTATATCTTCATGATTCGCCAGTTCTTCCGGAATATTCCAAAGGAGCTGGAGGAAGCGGCTTATGTGGACGGCTGCGGCACGCTGAAAACCTTTTTCCGGATCATGCTGCCGGACGCGACGCCTATCCTGACGTCCTGTTTTCTGTTTTCCTTTGTGTGGCAGTGGACAGACGGGTTCTACTCCAAGACTTTTATGGGGAATGTGAGCCTGCTGTCCAGGCAGCTGCAGATGATCGCGGACAGGCTGGACCATTATATTGTGTTTACGCTGCATGACGCCACGGGGGCTTCGGTGGGGTATACCAATGCCATTGTGGCCACGGGCACGCTGATGGTGATCGTTCCGCTGATCGTATTATATCTGTTTGCCCAGAAGGGCTTCGTGGAAAGCCTGAGCAGCTCTGGAATCAAGATGTGACGGAGGACATTTATAGGGATTGATCCCGTGCCGGTGGGCGAAAAGGGCTTTCAGCAAAGAAGGGCTTTCGGCGGAAAGCTGTCTTCAGCCAAGGCCAGGGAGGATATTATGGCGTGCCGGCAGGGATGAATATATTTTATTTAAGGAGGATCAAAAATGAAAAGAAGAATCGCACAGAAAGTACTGGCATTGTCGCTTGCGGCAGCAATGATGACCGGGGTGGCCGGCTGCGGCAACGATGGGGGAACCGCCCCGGGAGCGGACGGCAGCAGTTCCGCCGCGCCGGAGGAATCCGGACAGGGGCAGTCTTCCGATGAAGGGCCGGAGGACAGCGCCGGGGGAGAGGACGGGGAAAAGGGCGGCGAAGAGCCGGCCATGCCCGAGGTGATAACGGACAGCGACGGCAATCCCATCGACCTGGGAGGAATGGAAATCATCGTCCGCGACTGGTGGACTCCCGACGAGGAGACCGAGCCTGCAAACTCCTTCGAGGAGGCTAAGGAGGAGTACCTGGACTGGGTCCAGGCTACCTATAACTTTACCATCAAGCAGGTTGCGGTCAGCATCTGGGACAGCGCACCGGAAGATTTCGTCAATTATGCCACCACAGGCGGCAACGAGAACTATGTCTTTGTGCTTCGCCAGGGGCAGGAACTGATCGCGGCCATGAATGCCGGTCTGATGTATGACCTGGGCAGCCTGGACTGCCTTGACTTCACCGAGGACAAGTGGAAGGACGGCGTAAACGAGATGTTCAGCAAGGGAAGCGCCGTCTACGCCATGAGGGGCATCACGCCGGAAGGCCGCGGAGGCATGTATTTCAACAAGAGGCTGTTGGAAGAGGCAGGCATCAAGCCCGACAGCATCTATGATCTGCAGGAGAACATGGAGTGGACCTGGGATAAATTCGAGGAAATCTGCTCCCAGGTACAGGCCGATACGGATAACGACGGCGTGATCGACAGATATGCCATGGTATGCGTCACACAGGATTTCTATCCCATGGCAGTGTGGAGCAACGGCGGCGAGTTCATCGGCAAGGATGAGAACGGCCAGTATTACAACCGCCTGGACAGCAGCGAGACCATTGAGGCGCTGAACTGGTCTCTGGACATGATAGACAGATTCAACAAGGTATTCGATTCCGAGGCCGACTGGGATTACGGCTATACTGCATTTGCCAACGGCGAGGGCGTGTTCATTCCCCAGGAGACTTTTAAGGCCGGCGACTGGGAAGAGATGACGGATGATTTCGGATTCGTCTGCTTCCCCATGGGGCCGAAGATGAAGGATTATACCAACTGCTATATCGACAATGTAATGGCGATTCCCGCATGCTATGACGCAGAGAAGGCATGGAAGATTGCTTTCGCCTATAATCTGTTCACAGACCCTGTCCCCGGCTGGGAGGATTACAACGAGTCTTGGAAGAGCGACTATTATGAGAAATTCAGGGATACGGAGTCGGTTGACCTGACCATGGCGCGTATGGTCGAGAACGGTATGGTCACCTATCATACTTTTATCCCCGGACTGGATCTTGGCGCTGATGTGTACTGGAATATCAATAAGGACAATACCCCTGCACAGCAGGCTGAGACGATCAGGAATACATGGGCAGCATATCTTGAAGAAGCCAACAAGTAAGGATTCGGTTTAAGGCGGATGCGGGAAAAGGGTGGTATATCTGATACCATCCTTTTTGCCCGGCCAGGAAAGAATATGCCCGCGCGTAAGAAATCGGTGATAGAAAGGAAGAAATTATGTCAGTTGTTGCACACAATCCAATCATGCCGGGATTTTATCCCGATCCTTCCGTCTGTGCGGTGGGAGGAGATTATTATCTGGTGAACTCCACCTTCTCCTATTTTCCCGGGCTTCCCGTCATGCACAGCCGGGATCTGGCCCATTGGGAGCAGATTGGGAATGTCATGGACAGAGAGTCGCAGCTGCCCCTTGCGGGGGCAGGGCATTCCCAGGGGCTGTTTGCGCCCACGATCCGATGGCATGAGGGGGTATTCTATGTAATCTGTACCAATGTATCCTGCGGCGGAACTTATGTCGTGACTGCGGAAAATCCGGAAGGCCCCTGGTCGGAGCCTTATTATCTGGAAGGGGCGGACGGTATCGATCCAAGCCTGTTCTTTGACAGGGACGGGAAGTGCTATTATATAGGGACCCATCCCAATCCGGCGGGCTGCAGGTATGACGGGGACTGGTATATCTGGATTCAGGAACTGGATATCGGTTCCATGAAACTGGTGGGGGAGAGGAAAGATGTGTGGAACGGCGCCATGAGAGATATCATATGGCCGGAGGGCCCTCATCTGTATCAAAAGGACGGGTATTATTATATCCTTCATGCCGAGGGCGGCACCGGGCCGGATCACGCGGTGGCGGTGTGCAGAAGCCGCAGCGTCTGGGGGCCTTATGAGAACAATTTCTGCAATCCCATCCTGACCCACAGGCATCTGGGGAGGGATTATCCGGTGAAATATGTAGGACATGGGGATATGATCAAGACGCCGGCGGGGGAATGGTACATGGTGATGCTGGCAGTCCGTCCCAGAGAAGGGTATACCACCATGGGAAGGGAGACTTTCCTGGCGAAGGTGATATGGGAAGAAGGATGGCCTGTAGTCAATCCTGGAGTGGGCATGCTGACACAGGAGGTGGAAATCGATCTGCCCAAGTGGGATCCGGGGAAGGAGAAAGGGAGCTTTACCTGCCGGAGCGGTTTCCGGAATTGCGTTCCCGGGAGCGACAGAGAGTACGATTTCACGAAGATCGGCCGTTTGGGGGATGAATTCCTGTTTCTGCGCAATCCGGAGGAGGGCATGTACCGGTTGGCGGAAGGGGAGGGGCTGTATCTGAAATACGGCGCTGCCACGCTGAAAGGATTGGAGAACCCGTCCTATATCGGCATCCGGCAGCAGCACCATGGTTTTGAGTCGGCTGTGTGCATGGAGGCCGGGGAACTCGCGGGCGGCCATAGAGCCGGGCTGGCCCTGGTACAGAGCAATGAATACAGCCTTCGGCTGGAAGTCTCGGCGGGAAAGGCGGAGGTTATCCTGTGTGAAAAGGGGTTGGATCATGTAGTGGGAGAGACGGCTGCGGAACCTGGGGAAACGACGGTATTTCTGCGGGTAGACGGACTGAAGGCCACGCTGGGGCTTAAGGAAAGCGGAAGAGAGTGTGTGGTAGCCGGGGATGTAGACATCAGGGCGCTGTCCACGGAAACGGCAGGCGGGTTTGTTGGCTGTACCGTGGGTATGTATGCGATAGCGGACGGAAAAAGCGCGGTGACGGACGGAGAGGCGGCAGAGGAAATCTGCTTCAGGCGTTTTTCTTATAAAGCCTTATGAACAGACGGCATATCGGAGAGCTGTGCCGGCTGTGAGACAGTTCAACGGCGCATTGTCCGGGCAGCAGGGAACGGAATAACCGTTGCGGGAGGTGCACCGGGCGGTATTGGCATTGTCCGGTCAGCGGGGAACGGAAACAGAGGAGAGCAGGAGAATGAGAAAAAGGATGCTTGTACTGCTACTGGCAGCGGCAATCTGTATGGGCGGATGCGGGCAGCGCCCGGGAGGGACAGAGCCTGCCGTGAACATGGAAGAAGACGAAGAGCAGAAGGATTCCGGGGCAGAACAGAACAGGAAAGAGGACGGTTCGGATGCCGCGTCGGAAGGGACGGACAATACGGAGGGAGAGGACGGGAATATCGTGAGCGGAGAACCGGCAAGCGGTGCGGAAGAGGAAAAAGGCATTGTCCAGGCGAAAGGGCTGGCGGAGCTGTATCAGGAGAATTTCCCCATAGGAATTGCCCTGTCCGGCTATATACTCCAGAATACGGAGCAGTATGGGCAGGTGATACTGGAGAATTTCAACAGCATCACCTGTGAAAATGAGATGAAGCCGGATTCCCTCCTGGATCAGGCGGCCAGCCAGGCGAATCTGGAGGATGCCTATCTGCATGCGGCAGTTCATTTTGACAATTGTATGCCGGCCGTGAAATTTGCATCGGAACATGGAATGAAAATACGGTTCCATACCCTTGTGTGGCACAGCCAGACACCCAAATGGTTTTTCACGGAGGATTACACGGACGAGGGACGGCTGGTGGACAGGGATGTAATGCTTGCCAGGATGGAGAACTATATCGCGGATGTGCTGGGATATTTTCAGGAGAACTATCCGGGACTGGTCTACGCCGTGGATGTGGTAAACGAGGCCTTTGACGTTGGGGACGGAGATGAGACGGGCATCCGAATGAATAAAAATCTGTGGTATGAGACTGTGGGGGCGGATTATTACTATCAGGCGTTTGTTTTTGCGCGGAAATACGCGTCGAAGGACATGAAGCTGTTCTATAACGACTACGGATGCATGGACAAGGCAGATCTGATTCTGGAGCATCTGGCCCGGGCCAGGGAGGAGGGGCTCATCGATGGAATCGGTATGCAGTCCCATTTGAGCACGGACGATAAGATTCAGCACAAATTCATGCTGGCGGTGAAGAAGTTCTGCGATGCCGGATATGAAGTGCAGGCAACGGAACTGGACATCGGGGTGAAGGAGGACAGCGACAGTGCCTTTCTGCTGCAGGGAAGAAAGTACCGCTCTTTCTTCAAAAATATGAAAGCTCTTCAGGAGGAAGGATATCCCGTGACGGGAATCACGGTCTGGGGGCTGAACGATGATCTGTCCTGGCGCAGGGATGAGAAATGTCTGCTGTTCGACGGTGACATGAATCCTAAGAATGCGTACCTGGGAGCCATGATGGATCCCTCCATCCCGGATGTGGAGTGAGGACGGAAAAAGGCGGAATTTGCGGTAAATGATAACAAAGCTACTGTCATTATAATGGATTGTATGAAAGCGGAGGTTGCTATAAAGTGAGAAACAGGGAAGAGGCAAGAAAAAGAGCACAGGATCTGGTAAGCAGGATGACGTTGGAGGAAAAGGCCTCGCAGCTGAGGTATGACGCCCCGGCGATTCCCAGATTAGGCGTACCGGCTTACAACTGGTGGAATGAGGGGCTCCATGGAGTGGCCAGGGCGGGGGTGGCGACCAGCTTTCCCCAGGCTATCGGCATGGCGGCGGCTTTTGATACCGGCCTGATGCAGATGGTGGGGGATGTGATAGCAGAGGAGGGGCGGGCAAAGTACAATGCCTACAGTGCCCGGGACGACAGGGATATTTATAAGGGGCTGACATTCTGGTCGCCTAATGTGAATATTTTCCGGGATCCCAGATGGGGCAGGGGACATGAGACCTACGGCGAGGATCCATACCTGACAGGTGAGTTGGGGAGCGCTTTCGTGAAAGGGCTGCAGGGGGACGGAGAGTATCTGAAAGCTGCCGCCTGCGCAAAGCATTTCGCAGTCCATTCCGGCCCTGAGGCGGTGCGCCATCAATTTGATGCAAGGGTCTCGAAGAAGGACTTATACGAAACCTATCTTCCCGCTTTTGAAAAACTGGTGAAAGAAGCGGATGTGGAAGCGGTGATGGGCGCCTATAACAGGACCAATGGGGAACCCTGCTGCGGCAGCAGAACCCTGATACAGGATATCCTGAGGGAAGAGTGGGGCTTTCAGGGGCACTATGTCTCTGACTGCTGGGCAATCCGGGACTTTCATGAACATCATATGGTGACGGACACGGCGGAGGAATCGGCAGCTATGGCATTGAAGAATGGCTGTGATGTCAACTGCGGCAATACCTATCTGCACCTGCTGAAAGCCTGCCAGGACGGACTGGTGACGGAGGAGGAAATCGGAAAGGCGGCGGAAAGGCTGTTTACCACCAGGTTTTTGCTGGGATTGTTTGATGAGACCGGGTATGACGGGATTGGATATGACCGGTTGGAATGCGCGGAGCATGTGGAGACAGCCGCCCGTGCCACGGCAGAGAGCCTTGTGCTTTTGAAGAATAACGGCATCCTTCCGCTGAAAAAAGAGGATATCAGGGCAATCGGCGTAATCGGCCCCAATGCGGACAGCCGTAGCGCTCTGATAGGAAATTACCACGGGACATCCTCCAGGTATATCACGGTTCTGGAGGGGATTCAGGATTATGTGCCGGAGGGCACAAGGGTTTATTATTCGGAAGGCTGTCATCTGTTTCGGGACAGGGTAGAAGGCCTGGCATGGCGGCAGGATCGCATCAGTGAAGCGCTCAGCGTGGCGAAAAACAGTGATGTGGTAATATTGTGCCTGGGGCTGGACGAAACCCTGGAGGGAGAGGAAGGAGACACCGGGAACAGCTATGCTTCCGGGGACAAGGCAGACCTGTTGCTTCCCCAGGTGCAGAGGGAGCTGGCGGAGGCGGTGATGCAGGCCGGAAAGCCTGTGATTCTGTTAAATATGACCGGGAGCGCCATGGATCTGCGGTATTTTGAGGAGCATGCGGACGCGGTGATGCAGGTATGGTATCCGGGAGCCAGAGGAGGAAAAACCATTGCGGAAGTGCTGTTCGGGGAGATATCTCCTTCAGGCAAGCTGCCGGTGACCTTTTATAACAGTATAGAGGAACTGCCGGAATTTGAAGATTATGGCATGAAGGGGAGAACCTACAGATATTTTGAGGGGACGCCGCTGTATCCTTTCGGCTATGGGCTGACTTACGGCGATGTGAAGGTGGACATGGTAGAGTGCGGCGGCATTGTGATTGCGGCGGGAGCAGAAAAGGTACGCGGAGAAGCCGGCAGCCAGGGCCGGATACATCCGGAGGGAATAACCGCGGACGATTGGAAAGCGCCCGGGAAGCGGGAAATTCTGCGGATGGATACCGCCGGGGATTTGACGATAAAGGTTAAAATCTCCAACAAAAGCGATGTCGCAACAGGTGAGGTGATTCAGGTATATGTAAAGAACCTGGATTCGGAATATGCGCCTCCCAATGGGAAGCTCTGCGGGGTCAGCCGGGTGTTCCTTTCGGGAAAAGAAAGCCAGTGGGTGACACTGACGGTGGATAAGGATGCATTTACTGTGGTAGATAACGAGGGGAAAAAGAGAATGGACGGCAGCCGTTTCCTGATCAGCGTGGGATTAGGACAGCCTGACGCGAGAACCAGGACTCTGACAGGGAAAGAAAATATCATATTTGCTTTGCACGGAAAGGGAGAACCACAGGGAGATTGAGGAAAGATGAGCGCATTCACTACAGGGATATATCGTAACGTATTTAAGGAAATCGGGAAGAGTCAGAAAGAGGTAACGGAGAAAATTCAAAATGCGGCGAATGTTTTCTTTTACGGAAACGAGGAGGAGCGCATCTACCATCCGGCTGGAGAGGATATGGGATACCTGGAGGACACCGGGAACCATGATGTGAGGACGGAAGGGATGTCATATGGGATGATGCTGTGTGTCCAGCTGGGGTGGAAGGAAGAATTTGACCGTATCTGGAAGTGGTCCAAAACTTATATGTACCTGGAGGATGGGGAAAACGAGGGCTATTTTGCCTGGAGCTGCAGGACAACCGGAGAGAAGAATGCCTGGGGACCGGCGCCGGACGGTGAGGAGTATTATGCCATGGCGTTGTTCTTCGCCTCCCATAGATGGGGGGACGGAGAAGGAATCTTCCATTATTCCCGGGAGGCCAGAAACATCCTCCGGGCCTGCCTGCACAAGGGGGAGGGAGGAAGAGCAGGACAGCCCATGTGGAACAGGGAAAATAAGCAGATATTGTTCGTACCGGGATGCCCGTTTACGGATCCATCGTATCATTTGCCGCATTTTTATGAGCTTTTCGCGTTGTGGGCGGACGAGGAGGACCGGGAGTTCTGGGAACAGGCTGCGGATGTAAGCAGAAAATATCTGGCAAAGGCGTGCCATCCGGTTACAGGGATGAGTCCGGAGTACGGTGAATTCGACGGCACGCCCATGGGCGGCAGGGAGCCCCGGGAGGGTGACAGACATGACCTGTTTTACAGCGATGCCTACAGGACGGCGGCCAATATCGGGTTGGACTGCCTGTGGTTTGGAAAGGACGCGGGGCATTACAATGCGCCCCTGCGTCTGATGAGATTCCTGGAGACGGATCTGGAAGCCGCCAGGTGTGTGTATGAGGTGGATGGCACCCCGGTGGACAGGACGGTGCTGCATCCGGCAGGATTGCTTGCGGCTACAGCCCAGGGAGCGCTGACCGTTGCGGCGCTTCAGGAAGAGATGGCCGATAAGGCGGGGGACAGTGACCGGGACGTGGCGAAACGGTGGGTGGAATGGTTCTGGAACCAGCCTTTGCGGAAAGGCGTGAGAAGATATTATGATAACTGCCTGTATTTGTTTGCGCTGCTTGCGCTGAGCGGGAATTACAGGATATATTGACGATGCGGAGATTCGTATGGAAAATGACGGCAGAGGAAAGAAAGGGCTGGAAGAGGGAAAAGGAGTATGGGCATGGGTGAGAGAGGGAGCTGGTTGGCAGAAGGGAAGAAGACGGAGTTCCGGAATCAGGTGGAGGAGCGGACCCTGCGGCATTCCGCCATTAATCCGTTGATGAGGCTGGATTATCCGGATCCGGATGTCATCCGGGTGGAAGATACTTATTACATGGTGAGCACAACCATGCATTTTATGCCGGGATGCGAAATCCTTCGTTCCTACGACCTGCGCAACTGGGAGCATCTTGCCTATGTGTACGATAAGCTGGACAGTACGCCGGCCCGGCGGCTGGAGGGGGAGGAGAATATCTACGGCAAAGGTATGTGGGCTGCCTCGCTGCGATATCATAAAGGCATCTACTATGTATGCTTCGCGGCAAACGACACCCATAAAACTTATCTCTATACGGCCGGACAGCCGGAAGGCCCCTGGGAGAGACACTATATCGAAGGCTTTTTCCATGACTGCTCCCTGCTCTTTGACGATGACGGGAGGAAGTATATTGTCTATGGAAACCGGGAAATCTGGCTGACCCAGTTGAAAGAGGACTTAAGCGGCCCCCTGGAGGGTGGGCTGCACCGGCTCCTTGTGGAGGATAGGGACAATCCGAATCTTGGTTATGAGGGAAGCCATTTTTATAAAATAAAGGGGAAATACTATCTCTTCCTGATTCATTCCAGGCCGGATCGATGGCGGAGGACGGAGGCCTGCTTTGCGGCGGATTCTCTGGAAAGCGAATTCAGGGGCGGAGATGTATTGGACGATGACTGCGGGCTGCCGGACAGGGGCGTGGCTCAGGGGCCTGTTGTGGATACGCCGGACGGAAAGTGGTATGCGATACAATTTCAGGACAGAGGGGCGGTGGGACGTATTCCGTTCCTGATTCCTGTGGAATGGCGTGACGAATATCCTGTCTTCGGGGATGACGGAAAGATTCCGGAGATATTTCCGGTGGAAAGCACAAGGCCGGGATATGTTTATGCGCCGCTTGTGGGAAGTGATGATTTCAAGGGGGCGTTGAAGACGTACTGGGAATTCAATCATGAGCCGGACAGGACGCTGATACGGCACGACAGAGAAACAGGAATCTGGCAGGTGCGGACAGACAGGGTATGCAGATGCCTGCTGCAGGCAAAGAATATGCTGACGCAGAGAATGCTCTGGCCAGGCTGCGCTGCTGAGGTTACCGTGGACGGCAGTGAGCTGAAGGAAGGGGATTATGCGGGGTTATGCGCTCTGCAGGCCTGCTTCGGGTTCGTGGGACTGGTCCGCAGGAACGGCGGCCTGTTTCTGGTTGTGAGAACCGTGGAACCGGGAGAATCTGAAAAGATGCCATCGGAAGAAAATCCGGAACAGGAATGGGCCGCGGTTCCGGTGGGGGAGAAGCCCGTCCATCTGAAGCTGGAAGCGGATTTTTCTTCGGGAAAGGATGTGTGTGCTTTCTGTTATAAAGAAGAAAGCCATGGCAGGCGCTGGCAGAAGATAGGGCCCACGCATCAGCTTATATTCGGGCTGGACCATTTCTGCGGATGTCGCTTCGGACTGGTGGTGTATTCCACGAAGGAAGCCGGGGGCAGTGCAGGGTTCCGTGAGTTTATTTATCGGGAAAGCGACCTGTAAGGCATGATTGGGGGCGGACTGAGTCTCGCTGGAATAGCGGGATGGCAGTCCGCTCGTTTTTGGCTTCGGAGAGTGTCTGTGAGCAACAGGGCAATTTCCGATAAGAGGAAAGCCGTGGCGGGCTTTGCGGTGAGTTGAAGCATAAGATGGCCTTTCGATGGGAAATGCCGAAAGAGGAGGCAAAGCTGGTTTGTCTATGGTGAAGGAAAGAGGTAAAACGGATATGGGACAGATAGATATTTATAAAAATCAGGATGCGGCATGCATCCTGATAGAGCCGGAAGCCTATGAGGGGGTCCGGCGAATCGGGGCGCGGGTCGCGCAGGACATGGAACTGGTGACGGCCCACAGGCCAAAGCTGGAGGAGCATGCTGCCGGAATACAGGGGACGCAGGCAGTGGTGGCGGCAACGCTGGGGAAAAGCCCTCTTCTGGAGGCATGGCAGAAGAGCGGAAAACTGGATGCCGCTGTCCTTGCAGGAAAGAGGGAGATATATCTGATTCGCGTTGTGGAGCAGCCGTTCCCGGAGAATCCGGCTGTCGAAAAGGCGCTGGTCATTGCCGGAAGCGACAAGCGGGGGACGATTTACGGATTGTTCCGTTTGTCGGAATTGTGCGGCGTTTCCCCGCTGGTATACTGGGGGGACGTGAGGCCGGAGAAAAAACAGGAGCTGGTACTGGATATCGGTGACGGAATGTTGTCAAAAGAGCCATCCGTAAAATACAGAGGCTTCTTCATCAACGACGAATGGCCCGCTTTCGGAAACTGGTGCATGGAGCATTTCGGCGGAATCAATGCAAAAGTCTATGAGGAGGTTTTCCTATTCCTGCTCCGGATGAAAGGAAATTACATGTGGCCCGCCATGTGGGACTCTGTGTTTTCCGATGACGGCCCGGGACTGGCAAGCGCGGAACTGGCGGATCTGTACGGGGTCATCATGGGACTGTCCCACCATGAGCCCATGTGCCGCGCAGGCGCGGAATGGCAGCGGATTTACAGGCAGTATGGGGAGGACAATACCTGGAGCTTCGTGAGCAACAGCGAGGCCATCACGGAATTCTGGAGAGACGGCATTCTGCGCAACCGGCCTTTTGAGAACCTGATCACCATCGGGATGCGCGGTGAGAACGATTCCAGGCTGCTGTCCGCAGACGCTGCCATGGCCGACAATATCCAGGTGGTAAAAAACGCCATCCTGGCCCAGCATAAGCTGCTCCGTGAGCATATGGACAGGGATCTGGCAAAAGTTCCCCGCATGCTCGCAATCTATAAGGAGGTAGAGGATTTCTACTATGGGGACGGCACCTGTCAGGGACTGAAAGACTGGGAGGAACTGGACGATGTGATATTCATGCTCTGCGATGACAATTTCGGCAATGTGAGAGGTCTGCCATCCAGGGCTGACAGGCCTCATCCGGGCGGATATGGCATGTATTACCATTTTGATTATCACGGCGCGCCGATCAGCTATGAATGGCAGAACAGCACCCGTCTCACCAAGACCTGGGAACAGATGACCACGGCTTACGAGCATGGTGTCCGGGAACTATGGATCGTGAATGTGGGAGACCTCAAGGGTGCCGAGTATCCCCTGAGCTACTTTATGGAACTGGCTTATGACTATGAAAAATGGAGCCGGCCCAATCAGGTGAGGGACTTTGCGGAAACCTGGATAGAGAAGCAGTTTGGCAGCAGGATTTCCCCGGAACAGAAAGAGCAGATGCTCCGGTTATTGGATGGCTGGACCAGGTGGAGTGCCGCCAGGAGGCCGGAAGCCATGAATCCGCAGATCTATCATCCCTGCCATTACAGAGAGGGCGACCGGGTCTGGGAGGAAGTAAACGGGCTGATGGAGCTTGCGGAGCAATTGCATGCCGGGATGCCTGCGGATTGCCTGGCCGCATATGAAAGCATCCTCTATTACCCTTGCATGGCCGGGCTGAATCTGATCTTGATGCAGATAGAGGCCGGCAAGAACGCGCACCTGGCGGCCCGCGGAAGCCTGGCTGCCAACGCTTACGGAGAGCGTGTCAAAGACAGAATCGGACAGGATGCCCGATATGTGGAGGCCTATCACAGGATGCTGGAGGGGAAGTGGAACCATATGATGGACTCCGCCCATACGGGATTCCGGAACTGGGATGACAGAGACTGGAGATTCCCTGTCATCCAACAGGTCATCCCCGTTCGCGGAGGCAAGATAGCGGTGGGGTTCAGGGACAGCGAAGAATACCATCTGGGGAGCCACTGGCAGGACAATGCGCCGATATGCAATGATGATTTTGCCGGAGCGGATACAAAAGAGGTTCTGATTGATTTAGACAGCAGAGGGGATCAGGATTTTACCTTTGCGGTGCAGTGTGACAAGCCATGGCTGCATTTTGCGCCGGAAAGCGGAAGGGTAAGTGCTCTGGAGGAAAGCAGGGTGACCATAACTGTCACCTGTGACAGGCAGGGGCTTACGGACAGGGAGCGGGCCCTGATTGAGATTCCGGTACGGTTTGCCGACGGACAGAAGACTGTGGGACGCCTGGCGATAGAGGCGGCCGGGGAAACGGCGGCGACAGGGTATCCGAAAGGCGCTTTTTTGGAGCATCAGGGGGTAATCGCCATGGAGGCGTCACATTTTGCCCGGAAACAGGATGTGGAGGGCAAGGGGTTCCGGGTGATAGAAGGTCTGGGGCGCATGGGAGATGCGGTGAAAGCTTTCCCTGTGACGGAGAGCTGGATTGGGCGCGAGGCCCTGCCCTGTCTGCGGTATGATTTCGCGGTTCGGGAAGAGGGGGATTATGTGGCGCAGTTCTGCCTGGCGCCCCGAAATCCCCGCGGGAAAGGCGGGCACATGCGCTGTCAGTTTTCCGTCAACGAGGGAAAAATACAGGTCCTGGAGACTGTGCCCCCGTCCTTTTACGCGGAGTTCCACTGCGCGGAATGGAACAGGGGTGTTTTGGATAACATACGGATTGCGGAAACGGAAATACAGGTAAAGCAGGGATTGAACCACCTCTGTTTTTACGCAGGCGACCCGGAGATAGTGCTGGAGCGGATAGTGCTGCACAGGGCTGACAGAAAGCTTCCGGAATCCTATCTGGGGCCTGTGGAGAGTCTGCGGGCTAAATGAGAAACAGCCCGCTTCATGTATAATACTGCGCCTGGGCGTTCCACAGTTCGTGATATTTCCCGGCCGCGTCCGCCACAAGCTGTTCGTGGCTTCCCTGTTGGATGATTTCCCCCTGGTGGAACACCAGTATCTTGTCCGCCAGGCGACAGGAGGAAAGCCGGTGGCTGATATAGATTGCAGTCTTGTCCCCCACGATCTCATTGAATTTAGAGTACACTTCCGCCTCGGCAATTGGATCCAGGGCGGCGGTGGGCTCGTCCAGGATGATGTAGGGGGAGTCCTTGTACAGCGCCCGCGCCAGAGCCACCTTCTGCTTTTCCCCTCCGGAGATCTCCACGCCGTCATTCTGATATCCGGTGCCCAGCGGCGTCTCCAGCCCCCGCTCCATCTGGGCAAACTTCTCTTCAATGCCTATTTTCTTCAGGCACGACCACACCTTGTCGGCATCGTAGTCCTGTTTGGCCGAGACATTTTCACCCAGAGAGAAGTCAAAGGTAAAGTAATCCTGGAAGACCACGGAGAACAGCCTGACATACTCATCGTAATTGTACTTTGAAATGTCGATGCCCTTTAACAGGATCTGCCCTTCCGTGGGGTCATAGAGACGGCACAGTAGCTTCACGAAAGTGGTCTTGCCGCTTCCGTTCATCCCCACGAATGCCAGGCGCTCGCCCACACGGAATTTGAAGGACACATTCTTCAGGGCGTAAGTGTCCGAGCCGGGGTATCGGAAGCTGACGTTGCGGAATTCAATCTCGAACTTATTGTCCTCCCGTTTCTCCACAGACAGCGTGCCGTGATACATCTCGTCCGGCAGATCCAGATAACGGTATAGCTCCAGAAGATAATCATTGTTCTGGCGAAGTTGGCTTAAGCTGCTTCCGAAATCGGATACCGCCCTTAGGAACCTCTCTACGGTACCTGTATAGAGAAAGAAGTTGCCGACTCCAAAAGTGCCGATATAGGCCTTTGCGCCGATATAGAGATACAGTGCAAGGTTCGTCACTGTCTCCATGGCTCTGCTGATGCCAGAGCGCTTTGCGGCAATAGTAAAATTTTTCCGGAGACATTCCTTATCGAAATCGACCAGCGTCTGGCGGCATCTCTCGATGCAGAGCTTCGCCGCGCCCAATACAATGGCATCGGAATTGAGTTCCGCGTACCACAGGCAACGGGAAAAACGGAGACTGAACGAGGACCAGAGCTTCGTGCGCTTTGGCTCCAGCCGGTAGATGCTGATTATCTCAGCCCCAATGTTCAGTCCAATCAGCGCCAGCAGCACAAGGGCGGACAGCGGATGGTTCACGAATGCCAGAAATCCCGTAAGATTACCATGGGACACAGTCCGGAACAAAGACATGGTCAGAGAGACGGAAAAAATGATATTGACCATGGCGCTCAGCAGGCTCTGATAGCACCAGTACAGCCGGCTCAGCCCATTTCCGCCGAAGTTTGAGAAATTGCGGATCTGCTGGCGGAGCAAAGCGGTATCCGGGTCTTCCAGATGCTTGTACTGCATACGGCATCCTACCTTTAGCATGTACAGCTCATTTAAGTTGAAATTGATGCTTCTCGTCTCCTCTGCCTTTTGGGAGAGCAGATGCATGGCGACATTTAACAGCAGCTGCCCTGTGACCGTAGCCAGAGCCAGTAAGAGCAAGACCCGAAGGGAAGCTCCGGCCATGAGCCGATTGATGAGCTCTGCAGACAGAAAGAGCGTAAAATACGGCGCAAACTGCTGGGCTACAGCATTAATGGTCGCCCAGATGATGTTCTGTGGGCAGACCTCATACAATACCCGATAGCCCCGTAGGATCAGTCCTATATCCGTTATGAGGCTTCGGCGGTTCTTTTTATTCTTCATGGGAATCTCCTCCTTCCTTGTAATACTTGCTCTGAATGTCGAACAGTTCCCGGTATCTGCCTCCCAGGGCCATCAGTTCCTCATGGGTTCCGCTCTCGGCAAGGCGCGCCCCGTCCAGAAGATAGATTCTGTCGCAGAAGCGGGTGGAAGCGAGACGGTGGCTGATAAAGATGGAAGTTGCGTGCTCTGTCAGTTCGCGGTAGTTTTGATAGATGCGGTTCTCCGCGATAGCGTCCAGTGCGGCGGTGGGCTCATCGAGGATGAGGATGCTGCTGTCGTGATAGATGGCCCGGGCCAGCAAGAGCTTTTGCATCTCTCCGCCGGAAAAGTTGACCGCATCTGCGTCGAACTGCTTGTTCATGGGGGTGTCAATGCCCTTGGGAAGGGAGCGGATCTTGTCTGCGATTTCCGCTTTTTCCAGGCAGTCCCACAGCAAGGGCTCGTCAATCTGGCTCCGATCCTGGAATGCCAGGTTTTCCGCTATGGTTGTAGGCAGTATCGTATAGTTCTGAGGCACCATGGAGAACAGCGTATAGAGTTCGTCCCGATTGTACTCGCCCAGAGGATGCCCGTCGATGAGAATCTCCCCCTGGTCAGGGAGGATTAGCCCACACATCAGCTTTGCCAGGGTAGTCTTGCCCGCGCCGTTGAGCCCTACCAGGGATATGTTCTCGCCGGCGGCAATCTGAAAGGAGATATCCTGAAGCACCGGCTGTTCCCCCTTCGGGTATTGATAAGTGACATGGCGGAACTCTATGGAAAGAGGGCGGCCTTTCGGGAGGGGAATCCCGGCTGCGTGGTTCATCTTGTTATGGTTTTCGGCAAAATAGACAATGCAGTCCGAGGTGCCGAGAGCGGTTTCGTGGGCGGAGCCGATGTACTGCACGATTCCGTCAATGAAGGAGGAAAGCCTTGCAATGGCGTTGAAATACAGGACAAACTCCGCCGATGAGAGATTGCCGCGGACGGCGTTCCAGATCAGGAACAAGTAAGCGCAGCCGTCCCGCAGGAATCCCATGCCGAAGCTTACATAGGAGGACAGGCTCCGGTTCCTCTGCTGGTGTCTGAGCAGCCGGACATGTTCCTGAATGACAGAGCGAACCTTCTCGTCCAGAAAGGTCGTGAACCCGTAAAGCCGGATATCCTTTGCGGCCTTGGGCTCATTGGACAGATGCCAGGAAAGATAGCTCATCTTCCGTGAGTTTGCGTTTCGCTGATCCCGTTCCTCATGGTCTCTGTCCTGCTGATAGCGGCGCGGAAGCATGGTGACCAGCGATCCTGCCACGAGCAGCACAAGGATCCAGGGATTGAGCATTGAAATCACCGAACCGAACAGCAGGAAGCACAGCACGTTGGCGACCATATCGGAAAAGCGGATGACAAAGCGTCCCGGGCTGCCGTCCGCGCCGTTTCCCAAAATCTGTCGTACACGATCGTAGATTTTTATATATTCCGGATCATAGTGCAGAAAAAAGTCCTTTTGCATCTCGGCTTTCATGATTTCCCAATGGAAGCGGTTGGCGTTATGGTGTTCAGCCTGCCCTCTCACCTGGGAGATAAAGTCCTTCACCAGATTGAAGAAGAGGGTCGCGCAGAGCAGAACGGTGATGATCAGCGCAATCTGGTTGAAGTCTTCGTTGGTCTGAAGACTGTCCAGGATGATGGAGGGCGTGTAGAGCCCGATGGCATATAGGAGCACGGAGAGCGGAACCAAAGCTACCGATGCCCAGATCAGGCTCCTGTCCCACTGCCACATTCGCCGGACAAGCCACTTTATACAGTAGAAGATGCCGTATTTTGGCTTGCGCGCTTGTTCTTTCTTTTTTTCTTTTTTCATATAGTACCTCACTTTTCCAAAAGACTTCTATTGAGAGGGCTGGCCGGCCAATGCCCTTTCGCTCCTGTAGCATATCACGGAAAAAGGGGGAAGGGACAGATTTGGCACAAAAAGGATGGTTTTAGGCACGAAACGCAGATGTCAGACTAATGCAATGATTTTCTGAATTTTCAGATAAATAAGACAATTCCAGAAAAGCCGGGAAAATTTGGAAAAGGCCGGGAAAGCCCAGAAAAATCAGGTTCCGTCTGGCGATGGCCTTACAGCGGCAGCGTCACTTCTGTGGTATACCCGCCGTCCTCGCTTGCGCGGGTGAGGTAGCCGCCGTTCTTTTCCACCAGGGCATCCACCCGTTTCAGCCCGAATCCATGGTCGCTGCCCTTGGAGGAGAGGAACAGATTGCCGATTTTATGCTGCTTCTTTCCGGCGGAATTGGTAAAGGACATATAGAGCATGGCTCCTTTTACATGAATGTAGATATGCACGAAACGGTTCCCCGGCTCCAGCTTGGCGCATGCTTCCATGGCGTTGTCCAGGAGGTTTCCGATGATGATGCAGAGATCCACATCGGGCACGGAAAGGGAGGACGGAACCTGGGCTTGGGCTTCCACCTCGATCTCCTTGCTTTTCATCAGGGATATCTTGCTGTTCAGGATGGCGTCCGCCATGGTGTTGCCGGTCTTTATGACGGTATCGATGGTCAGGATGGACTGGTTGATTTCATCCAGATAGCTTCTCGCCTTTTTGTATTCGCCGCTGTCCAGCTGGGCGGAGAGTGCCTGGATGTGATTGTGCCAGTCATGTTTCCAACCGCGCATGGTGCGGTAGATGTTCTCTATCTCAGCGTAATGCTGCTCTACCAAAGCGTTCTGATATTCATTCATTTTCCTGTCTTTACGTCCAAACATCATATCGACCTCAGATAATTTATCATGGTTTTGTTGATTTCATCATACTGTCCCCGCCCGAGAGGAAGGGAAGATTGGTTATCGAGAAATACCTCGCTCTTGGTAATCCGGCATACATGGCGGAGATTGACCACAAAGGAGCGGCCGCATCGGTAGAAGCCCTGATCCAGCTGCTCCAGCAGACCGGATACGGTCTGCCGCACCCGGTACTGGGCCTCCCGGGTGTAGACGAGCATATAGTGCCCCTGTGACTCCGCGTAGTAAATATCGTCGAAAAAGATGCGGATGGTCTCCCGCTCGGCGATGGCCAGCAGAAAAGGGCGTTCCTGTCTGCTTAACTCCGCCGCCCGGCTTAAGACCTCTTCGAGTTTCCCGGTCTTCACAGGCTTCATCAGATAGTGCAGCGCGGAGACATCGTACCCTTCCGCCATAAAGTCGGAATATCCTGTGATGAACACGATCTGCACGCAGCTGTCCTGGGCGCGGATCTGTCTTGCCAGGTCGATGCCGTTTAATTTTCCCATCTCCACATCCAGGAGCAGGATATCGAAGTCCCTGTTTTCGGCATAATGGAACAGAAAGGCCTCAGCAGAGGGAAATGTCCTGACAGAGACAGGAATCCGCGCCTGCGCCGCCCAGGCATTGACCAGGCCGGTGATATATTGTAAATCGGTTTCGTCGTCATCGCATACGGCAATCGAAAGAGCCATGGCTGGGGACACTCCTTTCCCTGGAATGATAAAAGAGGTAATGGATGTTCGCAAGTATCATTATAGACGAGAAACGGTAGGAAATCAACAAATTTATACATTGGCCAGGCGGCCGGCTGCTGCGGTATGCCCTTGGGCATTTGAAGATTTGGATTGATGCTTCCGGGCTTTTATGATAAAGTTTATATAGGCGGATGAAGCTGTCGGACGCGTATGCAAATCCGATGGAGGAGCCGGAGCTTGAGCTGATTTGCAATGTATATAACATCAATCCGGGGAAAAACCAGGAGCTGTTGTAATGAAAGGCAATATGAGGCATGAGGCCTGGTATTGGAAAGAGGAAAAGAGCTTTGAAGATTATCCAAAACATTAGATATCTGTTCCAGCTGTTATGGAATCACAATAAAAAGTATTTTTGGGTGACAGCCCTGGCGTTTCTGCTGCCCGCCGTAACGAACCTGATTCAGGTGGTCTTCCCGAGGGAAATCCTGGAATCCCTGGAGGAAGCGGCGGACTTTACAGGGACAGTGATTCTGGCTGTCGCCATGTGCATGCTCCTTTTTGTCATGGAAATGCTGTCCTCTTATGTGGAGTACAAAAAGCATGGCTATGTGGGGGACTTTGAAATCATGCTGAACAGGAAGCTGGCAGAGGCAGCGGCGGAATGGCATTACGAGAGATTCGAGGATTTTGCCTCCAGGGAACAATACCATTTTGCTGTCATGTGCATGAAGGAAGGGACAGCGGACGCCGTGGCAGGGTGCGTCGCATCCGTGGCGGGCAGCATATTATCGCTGCTGTCCCTGCTGTATGTATCGCGCATGGTGGTGTGGTGGCTGTGGATGGTGATAGCGCTGTCTGTCCTGATCAACATAGGGTGCGAAATCTGCCGGGCAAATTATGACTACAGGAGCTATGAGGAGTACAGCGCCATTGACATGCGCATGGTCTATTCCAGGGATGTGCTTACATGGAAGGATTTTGCCAAGGAGACCAGGCTGTTCTCCATGTATGACTATGTGAGCGGCACGGCCAACCACTATATCAATCTGCTGTCAAGGCTGCAGTCGAGGCGTGGGATGAAAACCTTCCGCGCCTATTTCCTTAGCTGCGTATTTGACTTCCTGCAGCGGGTGGCGATTTTCGGGTATATTTCATACCAGGCATACAGGGGGGAGATTTCCATCGCGGATTTTTCCATGCTTACCCTGGCATTGATTACGGTTTCAGCATTATGCATCGGCATTGCCAAGGACATCGTGCGGATTGGGGAGACGGCAAAGTACATAAATGCCTATGTGGATGTAATGAAAGGACGGGAGACGGCGGGGCACAGGGAGAAAGCAGTGCTGGACACGGACGGTAAGCTGCGCCTGGCGTTCGACCATGTGGACTTCTCCTATCCCGGGGCGGATTCCATGGCTCTTGAGGATGTCTCCTTTGTTTTCGAATCGGACAAGAAATACGGACTGGTGGGAGCCAATGGCAGCGGGAAGAGCACCTTCATCCATCTGCTGATGGGCCTGTATTCACCGGTGTCGGGAAGCATTTCATGCAACGGGCAGGATCAGCGGGATGTGGAGGGGGAATCCTGGAAGAATCTGTTCTCCTCCGTGAGCCAGGATTTCAATACATATGCATATACGGTAAGGGAAAACGTGACCATGTTCCGGGAAGAGGAAGGGACAGACCCAGGCGAAGCGCTGGAGCGGGCGGGAGTCGGCTGGATGAAAGGGGACGAATACCTGACGTCAGAGTATGCCCAGGGGCGGGAGCTGTCGGGAGGGGAGGCCCAGAAGCTGGCCATTGCCCGGGCAATCTACAGGGATGCCAGGGTCTTCGTGTTCGATGAGCCAACGGCAGCCTTGTCCCCTGTCAGCGAAAAGGAGCTGTATGAAAGCGTTTTCCGGGAGATGAAGGACAAGATGCTTTTCCTGATATCTCACCGCCTTGCCAGCTGCCGGATGTGCGATGAGATACTGGTGTTTGAGAAAGGGAAGATCGCGGAGCACGGCAGCCATGAGGAGCTGATGGCGAAAGGAGGCCTGTATGCGGAAATGTTCCGGGCCCAGGCGGATCTGTATGGAAGATGACTTGCGTTGCGTGGAGGCACAGATATGGAGAAAAGGAATAGATGGAAGGATGCCGCCGGGCTGATTGCGGACTCCTTCCGGATGTCAAAAGCGAATTATGTGACGCTGACGGTTTCTGCCATCATAGAATCCGCCAAGTCAATTTTGGAGATGATGGCGCCGGCGATGCTTGTGGACAGGATAACAGGGGCTGGAGCCTTCGGGCCTGTGCTGGGCATTGTGTTCTTCTATGCGTTGGCCGTGCTGCTGGCGGATGCCTCCCGGAAAGCGGTGTCCTTGTTCAGCACCGCTTTCGGCTATAAGGCGGGGAACAGGGCTGCCCTGTCCGTGGGGCAGAAAGGGATGCGCATCGACTACGGCGGCTGGGAGGACACGGAGACATATGAGGGGATGCTGCGGGCGGCAAGGAGCACATGGGTGTTCCAAAATATTACGGATCTGCTGTGTGAGAACTGGCTGGCGTCTGTGATAGCACTGGTGCCTGTCCTGTATATTCTGTCTCATGTGGACGCATTCTTGCTGCTGCCGCTTTCTGCCCTGCTGTTGTTGGAGCTATTTCTGGAGAGGAAGACAGATGACAGAATCTACAGTCTGGAAGAGGGCAGGGCGGCAGATGAGAAGAAGCTGCATTACAATGAAAAGGTGATGACGGATTTGAAATACGGAAAAGAAATCCGGCTCTATGGCGCCATGCAGGCAGTGGCAGAAAAATATGAGGAATCCAGAAGGAAAGTCTTCTCGTTCCAGAGACGGCAGAAGAAGGCGGAGGTACAGTTCAGGGTCTGTGCTGCCGCCATAGCCTGCGTGGAAGGCATACTGGTCTACCTGGCGGCCATCCGGGAGTATGGCAGGGGGGCGGTGACCCTGTCATTTTTCCTGATGTTCGTAGGAGCGGTGCGGCTGTTCACGGAATCGGTGAAGAGCATCGTGGAAAACTTTGAGTGGGTCAGGGATCTTGCGGGATATTACAGCGATTACAGAAAGTTCATGGATGGGCCGGAGGGCTTTCTGGCCGCCGGGCAGAAAGACGAGGCCCTATCGGGTTCTTTCGACATTGAGTTCAGGAACGTGAGCTTCCGCTACCCTGGGACGGACGAGTACGTCCTGAAGAACGTGAACCTCACTTTCCCGTATGGGAAAAAGACTGCCATTGTAGGCGAAAACGGAGCGGGAAAAACGACGTTGGTAAAGCTGCTGCTGCGGCTCTATGATGTCACGGAAGGAGAAATCCTGGCAGGCGGGGTCAACATAAAAGAGATAAGGTATCAGGATTACCTGGGGCTTTATGCCGCAGTGTTCCAGGACTATAAGCTGCATTCCTTCTCTATTCGGGAGAACATCGCGTTCCAAGAGGAGGGGAAGGATGGGCAGATATGGGAGCTGCTGAAAAAGCAGGGGCTCTATGAGGCGGTGAAAGAGACGAAAAGAGGGCTGGATACTTTCCTGACCAGGGAGCTTGATCAGGACGGGAAAGACTTTTCCGGTGGCGAGAAGCAACGCCTGGCTATGGTAAGGGCGCTGTATCGGAACGCGCCGTTCCTGGTGCTGGATGAGCCTACCGCAGCCATCGACCCCATAGCCGAGCTTAAGTACTTTGAGCGCCTGAAAGAGGACACGGCGGGCAGGACGGCGGTTTTCGTCACCCACCGGATGGCAAGCACAAAGTTCGCAGATAATATCGTAGTACTGGAAAGGGGAGAGGTGGTGGAGTCGGGAGACTTTGCTGCATTGGTAGGCAGCGGCGGCTTGTTTGAGAAATTGTTCCAAATACAGGCCGACTTTTATAAGTGATACGATGGAAGATTCGGATGATGTGTACAGCCCGCTTTACATTCAAAAAGTGTTGTTCCGCTTTGGAAGAATGCGCGAATCAATGACCGGCTCATATTGCGGCGGTTCCTCCGAAATGGGATTCATGTCCGCTGAATTTTGGGATTGCTTCTGTCTCTTATATTTGTTATACTTCAAGTAGGGTGGTAAGGAATTTTCCGACAGTTCCGGACCTAAATTTTGCGTGAATCGTGAGGAGAGAAGACGATGGATGATGCAGAAGCATTAAGATGTGTGGAGGAGCTTTGGGAAGAGCACTGCAGGGCCCTCCGGGAAAGTGAAGAGCGTAGGACAGAGGTAGAGGAACGCCGCATGTCCTGGGGCGGAGTCAGCATGAAGTACGGAATGGAGGTGATCGGTGAGCCGGGGCCGGAGGGATATCCGGTGTACATTGCGCTGCATGGAGGCGGGGGAGCGCCTACCCCTGATATGAACGACCAGCAGTGGCAGGACATGGAGACTTACTACAAAAAAGGAGTCAAAAACGGCATCTACATAAATCCCAGAGGCGTGCGGGATACCTGGGACACCCATGCCAATCCGGAGTCCTACCCGCTGTATGACCGGCTGATTGAGAACCTGATCGTATTCTGCAAGGCGGATCCCAACAGAATCTACCTTCTGGGGTTCTCAGCCGGGGGAGACGGCGTGTATCTGATCGGCCCCCGCATGGCAGACCGGTTCGCCGCCCTGCATATGTCGGCGGGGCATCCCAATGGGGGAAGCCTGGTCAATCTATACAATACGCCCATTCAGCTTCAGGTGGGGATGGATGACACTGCTTTTGACCGGAACCGTGTGACCGTGCAGTATCAGATGTATCTGGATTCCCTGCAGCAGGAAAACCCGGACGGCTATCTCCACAATGTCTATGTCCATGTGGATAAGCCGCACAATTTCAGGGACAACTCCGCAGAGTGCCAGCAGGTCATGATTGACAACAAGGCCTGGCTCCACACCGGGATCGTGACCAGGCGGATGGTGGATTCCAATGCGGTGCGTTTCCTGGAGGGGTTCGTGCGGCAGCCGCTGCCCCGGCGCGTCATCTGGGAGATGAATAACCGACATGAGGCAAGGATGCGCAGGACGGACAGCTTTTACTGGCTGAAAGCTTCCAGGGATGTCCAGGGCGGAACGGTTATCGCGCATCTGAATCCGGAGGAGAACGGCATTGTGGTGGAAAAGAACGATACAGGGTGCCAGGTGACGGCTCTCCTTCGGGACGGGATGCTGGATTTGGACAGACCGATTGCAGTGATATACCCGGATGGGCACAGAACGGAGCATACTGTCGTCAGATCCAGGGAGACGGCGGAGGAGACGCTGCGGGAGCGGGGAGACAGGAATTACATCTTTACCGCCAGCGTGACATTGTAGAAGGCTCAGGGCAGAAGGGGAGCCGTGAAAAGCGGTACTGCCCCAATGTGCATAAAGGCAGAAAAGGAGCGATGCCTGCGGAGGCGGGCAAGGAGGACGGGCATGAAGAATGAAATCATAGGCTATGTAGGAAGCGGGGAATTCACCCAGGAGGACGCGAAGAAGCTGACAGGAATCAATCTGGCTTTCGGAATCCTTCACAATGACGGCACCGTGGAGCCCGGGGGAGCCAGGGAAAAGATAGGCCTGATCCCCCAGATAAGGCAGTGGAACGCCGGCCTGCGTATCATGCTTTCCATGGTACAGGCGGAGCGGGACGCTTTCACCCGCTGCTGCGCCGATGAGGGGCTGCGGGAGCGGGCGGCTGCGAATCTGGCAGAGGCTGCCGTGAAATATGACTTGGACGGAATCGACCTGGATTGGGAGTATCCCTGCGTTCCCTCTAACGGCAGCGCGGTTTCCCCTGATGACAAACACAATTTCACATTGTTCTGCGCGGCAATCCGTAAGCACCTGGATGCCATCGGCGGCAAAAAGTATTATCTCACCATCGCTGCCGGAGCTGACCTGTACTATGTGAACAGCGTAGAGGTGCCGGAGCTGATGAAGTATCTGGACTACATTAACATCATGACCTACGACTTAAAGTGCGGCTTCCACGCCCTGGCCGGCCATCACACCCAGCTATTCTCCAAGAATGCGGACGTATTCATGAACAGCTGTGCCCAGGCCCTGGAACTGTTCGTGCAGTACGGCGCAAGCCCTGACAGGCTTCTGATGGGAGCGGCGTTCTATTCCAGAAAGTGGGAGAACCTGAAGGACAACGAGAACCACGGCCTGCTGGAAATCTGTGCCAAGTCCGGCGGATACGGCCCTGACTATGAGATACTGGTAAAGGACTACATTGACAAGAACGGTTACACCTATTACTGGGACGATGAGGCACAGGCGCCGTATCTCTTTAACGGCTCCACCTTCCTTTCCTTTGACGACCCTCGTTCCCTGAAGGCCAAGGCCGAGTATGTCAAGGAGAAGGGCTATGGCGGAATCTTCTACTGGGAGCATAAATGCGACGGTACCAGAGTCCTGCTGGATACCCTGTACAAGACTTTCCAGGACGCATCAATGCTCACGAGCGATTGAATCTGCCCTTTGTCCAGAGCGAGAATTGGAGCTGCTGGAGGAACTGCAGCACTACGTCCAGGGCGGGTACCTCTATGTCCCTTCGACAGAGGAGCAGCGCCGGTGCTGGGGAGAGAGGTCTGGTTATTCAGAGCAGTTCTCCCGCGGCGCGTCCGTAGCTTCCGCCGGGGACAGGAAGCAGGATGGGGAGGGTTCGTGTTCTGCCTCCGGCCCCAGCCGGAAGTCCCGGCTCCGTTCCAGCCGCTCTTTCCAGGTCTTTTCGGAGCCCGCCTCCGTGGGCAGATAATAGCGCCTGTCCTTCAGGCTTTCCGGCAGACAGGTCATCCGGGCGATTTTCTCATCGGTATCATGTGCATAAGTGTACCCTTTCCCGTAATGCAGCTCTTCCATCAGCTGGGTAGGAGCGTTGCGGATGTTCAGGGGAACCGGTTCCGCCAGCTGGCGGCGGGCGTCCGCTTTTGCGGTCTCATACGCCCTGTAGAGGGCATTGGAGCGAGGGGCCAGGGACAGATAGACCACGGCCTGGGTCAGGTTGAGATTGCACTCGGGCATGCCGTTGAAATGGCAGGCCTGGTAAGCGGCCACGGCTGTCAGCAGGGCCTGGTTGTCCGCCAGCCCGATGTCCTCGCTGGCAAAGCGGATGAGCCTGCGGGCGATGAACAGGGGATCCTCCCCGGCCTCCAGCATCCTGGCCAGCCAGTAGACGGCGGCGTCCGGGTCGGAATTGCGCATAGACTTGTGGAGGGCGGATATCAGGTTGTAATGCTCCTCGCCGTTCTTGTCATACAATAATGTCTTCTTTCCCAGGCACTGCTCCAGAAGTTCCTTTGTGACAGTGATGGAGCCGTCCGGGGAAATCTCACCGTTCAGCACGGCCATCTCCAGGGTGTTCAGCGCAGTGCGGGCATCTCCGTTGGCGAAGCCTGCGATGGAGGAGAGCAGGCTCTCTTCCATATGGACTGTGGTGCGGCCGAATCCCCGGGAGTCCTCCAGCGCATGGGAGAGCATGTCCCGCAGATGGGCCACGGTGAGCTCCTTCAGCACGAAGACCTTGCAGCGGGACAACAGCGCGGCATTGATTTCGAAGGAAGGGTTCTCCGTGGTGGCCCCGATGAGGATGATGCTGCCCTTCTCCACATAGGGGAGGAAGGCGTCCTGCTGGGCCTTGTTGAACCGGTGGATTTCGTCCACGAAGCAGAGGGTGCGGGTGCCGTAGACTTTGGCTTCTTCCGCCTGTTTCATGATTTCCTTGATTTCCTTGATGCCGCTGGTGACGGCGCTGAAATTCACGAAGCCGGATTGTGTGCGGTTCGCGATGATTCGCGCCAGGGTGGTCTTGCCCACGCCGGGAGGCCCCCAGAATATCATGGAGGGAATCAAATCCTTCTCCAGCATCTGCCGAAGAACCTTGCCCTGGCCCAGTAGATGCTCCTGTCCGATGTAGTCCTCCAGGCTCCTGGGCCGCATCCGGTCCGCCAGAGGGGCAGAGGGGGAAGGATTATCTTCTGCTTGGAGGTCGAAGAGGGAGAGCTGTTCCATGTTGGCTCCTTTCCAGTCCCGGTATGCCGAATTCAAAGGGCATATGTGACAAAAGAACCCAAAATACTGCCATCCTGATTCTTGACAGGGGATATCCCGAACCCATTTTTCCACCACAGCCGGTGGGATCCTTCGTTCCAGATATCACAGTAGGCCCTTACCTGATAAGTGTCCTTCTCTTTCTCAAGCTCGATGATTTTCTGCACCAGTAGGGAAGCGATGCCCTTTCTGTAATTTTCCTCTTCCAGAATTTCAATCAGAAGGATGAATGCTTCCCGACCCGGTACAGGCGCGGGAATCTCCCGGAGGGAGACTGTGGCAAATCCCAGGATATCCCCCTCTCCATCCTGTGCTACAAGGAAATAGTCATTCGTGAAATAAGGTGCGGCAATAGGGCGGATGCCCAAAATGCGTTCTTTGTCAATATCGTTTCCTATCCTGATTTCCATAGAGACTCCTTTCTTTGGTTTGTGGCTCTCTGGTTGTTTTTGTCTTGCCATTCATCTATATCTGTCAATGGTCTCATCGCTCCACACATGGACCTCAATATATCTTTCCGGCCCATATTTCCCGTTATCATTCCAGTCCTGAGGAAATCCGTACTTGCCAATAATCTCTAAAAATTCGTGATATGTATAAAGTTTATGGCGATATTCTTTTCCGTCTTTTATAGTAGGGCTAAAGGTAGGCATAGAATCCCCATAGGTAAAAGACAAGGTGTTTATATCAAATTCTTCAATGGGTATTTTGATATAATCACAATTTTCAAACCAGGAGTGAAGCCATGGGCTATGTTCGACTACCATATAATGCGGAGCTGCCCTTGAGATGTTTCCTCCTTTTTTAGCGAACTCGGACTGGAGGATTCTTTCGCAATTCCGGCGGTATTCGATATATCGATTATGCCTTTGTGCGCTTTGTGAATTTGGTTTTGTGTCTTTGATTGTCTCCAAAATCTTTTTTGCCTCTTCCACAGGCAGGTCTGATAAATTTCGGAATGGCCCTATTGTCTTATCATAATAGTGGTACAAATCCATAATTTGTCGTTCCTCTCAACTCATCCCGTCAATCCCCTGGATATTGCGGGAAGGACATCCGGTAAAGGAATCCACTCGCTTAAGCCAAGGCGCTGTCTTTGCTTCGCCTGTTCAAAGGTCAGCCGGGGCAAATCCTCCTTCAGATAGTCCATCAGCTCATCGATGCCCTCCCTGGTGACATTGTTTATCAGGAAAACGCGCTCGCAGCCCGCGTCCGTCAGCCACTGCCGGACCATGGGGATGTTCGCATAGGGGGAATCAATCTTGGTGATGATGCCGATAAGAGGACGAAGGACAAAGGAACGAAGGCTGGGGCTGAACAGATTGTAGGGTTCGTCAGCCGCCTGGACCACCGCCACCGCATCCGCTTCAAAAGAGAAGCATGCAAGCCCCACGCTGAAGCATTTGGATTCCGCGTATTCCCCCGGGGAGTCGATGGTGTCTTCATCGGAACTGGTGTACTGGGTCTTCCTATAATGGAGCTCTTCGCCCCGCAGCGCCTGGGTGAGGGAAGTCTTTCCGGCTTCGCTTCTGCCCATCAAAAATAGTTTTTTCATAATCTGTCCTGTTCTGCTGCCTGGATTTCCTTTGGTGCATACGTTCATGGGCCTGATACCTCGCAGCTCTGCTGTAGGGAAATTTTTTAGACTTCGGCTGGGAAGGTTCCATGAGACTATCGTATTCAGGATTCTCATACGAAATAGTGGTTGGGGAATTCCCATGGATGCATCGGCTTTGGCTCAGTTTTTATGGATTTCACAGGTGTGGAAGCGCAATGTCTCCCGGAAGAACCGGACCACCTCTTCCACTGCGGTCTCCACTTCCGACAGGCCGCCGGTGATGATCAGGGAACCGCAGAAGCGGTCCATGAAGCCGATCTGCACATCCGCGCTCTTCATTGCCACATCCGCCGCCGCTACCACCGCCTCCCAGGGGGTAAAGCGAATCAGGCCGATGGATTCGCCCGAATGGTCTTCGCCCTCATGGACACCGATATGTAGCCCCAGGTTCTGATAGACGGGGGGCTGCGGGGCGCTGATCACATGGGCCAGGCAGACTTCTTTTCCGGGAATCCGCAGCCGGGTAATGCGCAGCTTCTTCCCTTTCAGCTGTTCGTAATCTTCATGGAACAGCTTTTCCAACAGTTCTTCCTTGGTGATTCTGACCATGGCTGCACTTCCTATCTCTTTGTGATCTTGCAGACGACATATCCCAGTTCGTCCCGGAAATAATTCACGATTTCCGTCATGGCAGACATGACATCTGAAATCTCGCCGGTGATGATCAGCGTTCCCGTGAACCGATCCGCGAAGCCCAGATAGACGTCGCCGCTCTTGACCGCGATATCGGACGCGATGACAGCCGATTCCGGCGGTGTCATGTTCATGATGCCGATGGCGGAGGACTGGTAGTCCACCTGGGGGTTCAAGCCCAGCTTCTGGTATATGACCGGAGCCGGACCGCCCATCACATGCGCGAACGTGATTTCTTTGCCGGCTACGGTCTCCTGCACGATTCTGATTCGTTCTTCCTGTTCCTTTGCCATGGCGTCCTCCATTCCGTTCCGGTGCGCTATTCCTGCATTGCAAATCCTGATATACTGACCTTAATATAAAGAAAACGGACTCTTTTTCAATCATACTATCAGGCAAAGCTTCTGTCAAGATGAAATCCAGTATGGCAGCTCATGATTGCCCGCGGTGATTGCCCGCTCCAGGTATGGATTCGTCTGAAAGGATGCGTTGAACAGGCCCCTTGTCCGCATGCTCTATGGAGAAGAACTTCTCCGCCATGCTCATGGTCAGGGTCTTGCCGAAGCGCCGGGGGCGGGTCAGCAGGGTCACATCGTCCTCGTTTCCGATAAAAATGGAATTGCATTTCCCATGGTTTTCAGGTAGAATGGAATTGTTTAC
>CAJUFI010000039.1 GCA_910585665.1 uncultured Acetatifactor sp.
ACTACAACTTAGTAGTGCTGTGAAGCAATGCCAACATATTTATTGACTAACACCATAGACATATACAAGGAACTTTGAGTGACTTAAATTAAGGCAAAGGCATGGCAAAATTAAAGTCGAGAAATTATATACTGCTGAGCATTTCTATCATGGTTAGCTGATTCTTACGGATACAGGATGATTAGGTAATTTCGGCTGTTGTGGCTGGGGCGGTTTTGTGTTATAATCATTTTATCCTGGGCGGTCCATCAGACTTCACGATAAACTATCCGCTGTAGATTTGATCGGTGTGCAGAATGAATGCCATATGTCCGGAAAGCGGTCCAATGGCCGGGCCTCAGGATAGAATTTAGCCGCCAGGCGGCAGAATGCGTGATGGTATGAAAGTATTAAGAGGTATTTTCTTCTTTGTGATGGGCCTGATTATGGCGGCCTGTGCGGGAGTCCTGATATGTGCGCTGAATCCCTCCCTGACGGCTATGCTGGCGAGACGGATGGAGGGCATGTATCAGAGCCAGGCAGCAGAGCCTGCGCTGTCAGGCGGTATCGGAGGCCTGCTCCCGGGCGGAAGCGGGCAGGAAGGGGACGCTGGATCTGGGGATGGCCGACAGGGTATCCTTGTGGGCAATCAGCCGGGGATTGATGCTGGGTGGCTGGAGAGGGTGGACTATGAGCCGCCGGAGAGCCAGCCGGTGGAGCCGCCCGATTCCGTAAGCGGCAGGATGGGCTATGAGCCTGTACAGGAGGAGGCCCGGCAGATAGGCGAGGAGGAGGCGGAAGACCTTTCAGATGGCGCCGTTTCCGGAGAGACCGGCAGCGGCCTTGCCTTTGACGAGGAGGAGTATCCCTATTATGCCATGCTGGAACCTGACATGCAGCAGATATACGGCCAGATATACGCCAATGCGCTGGAGCTGTCCCCGGCATTCGCGCCGGTGACGACTGTGTCCGTTAGTCAGCTGAAGACCGTGTTCGAGGCAGTGTACAACGACCATCCGGAGCTGTTCTGGCTGGAGACGGGATATTCCTGTAAATATCTGCGCAGCGGCAGCTGTGTGGAGGTTGCCCTGAAATACAACCGCACCGCGGACGCGCTGGAGGAGGCAAGGCAGGCCTTTGAAGGGGCTGCCGGAACCATCGTGTCCCAGGCCCAGGGCCTTGGGAGCGATGTAGAGAAGGAGAGATATGTCCATGACGCGCTGATGCAGCTGGTGGAATATGATATGAGCGCCCCCATGAACCAAAGCGCGTACAGTGCGCTGGTGGGCGGAAGGAGCGTCTGTGCCGGTTATGCCAGGGCGTTCCAGTATATGATGCAGCTGCTGGACATCCCTTGCTATTACTGTACTGGCTTCGCGGGGGAGGATCATGCCTGGAACATCGTGAAGATAGACGGCGCCTTCTACAATGTGGATGTCACGTGGGACGACACGGACACGCCCACGCATGACTATTTCAACAAGTCGGACAGAGAGTTCGGGACGACCCATGTGCGCACGGGGCTTTCGGTCTATCTGCCCGCCTGTGTGGACAGCGCGAATCCCGGGACTGCGGCCGCGCCCGGACAGGGAAGCGGTAGCGGTGGTTCCGGGGACGGGGCAGCCACCGGGACCGCCGGGCCCGGTGAGGTAAGCCTGGATCTGTCGGATTTGATCAATCCGAATCCTGTGGAGCCGCTGACATGGCACAGCAAGGTGAGCGTGGAGCCCGTGGAGGAGAATCCGGAGCCGACGGCGGAGCAGCTGCGGCAGGAGAACATGAACAAGGCGGGCATCACGGAAGAACAGGTCCGCGATACCATGCAGGAATATTATGAGGACTGCCAGCGGCTGTTAAGGGAAGCGGGAGCGGGAGACCGACAGTTTGTCAACGTGATTCCGGAGTCCCTTTGGAGCTCCGTTGAGCGGGCTTACAGCAGCGGCGATTACTGGAAGCAGTATGTGGAGCCAATCATGGAAGAACTGGGGATAGTTAATTTCGTGATTCAGCTGCAGGTGGAGGATCTGGGCGGAGGCTATTATCGGCTTTGCCATAATATTTACACTGATTGATACTTATTAATGTTTCAGCCTTTCCTTTCTACGGATTGCAAAGTCCGTGGAGAGGAAAGGCTTTTTTCGTATGCGGCATCTTGGATTCAGCCGGGTCTTTTTTCCGTTGCCAGGAATATCCCGTTCTTTTGCACATATATTTGAGAAAGGAGGACATGTAGATGGAGAATTCAATCTTGCATCTGTTTCCCGCGCGGTACCGGGCCTTCTGGCAGCGGACGGCCGGGGAGCAGAAAACGCTTCAGGAGATTAGGCTGCGGGCCGGGAGGCCTGTGATATTACACAGCGGCGGAAGAGAGCATTTCCTCACGGCGCAGGGGGAGCCTACCGGTTCCCTGTCCCAGGCCTACTGTGCCGCGGAGCGGGAGCTGGAGGAGATATTGGAGCACATCTGCCATTATTCCCCCTATGCATTCGAGGAGGAACTGCGCCGGGGATTTGTGACGGTGGCGGGCGGGCACCGGGTGGGGGTAGCGGGACAAGCCGTGCTGGAGCCAGATGGAAGGATTCGGACTTTCAAGAATATCTCTTATCTCAATGTCAGGGTGTCCCATGAGGTAAAGGGGGCTGCGGACGGCGTCCTGCCGGACATGTACGGCGGCGGTTCTTTGAAGAGCGCCCTGATCATCTCTCCGCCGGGCTGCGGCAAGACCACGCTGCTGCGGGATCTTGTGCGGCAGATTTCGGACGGCAATGTCTACGGGCCCGGGATGACGGTGGGCGTGGTGGATGAGCGGTCGGAGCTGGCTGGCTCTTTTTTGGGAAAGGCCCAGAATGACATGGGGATTCGAACGGATGTTCTAGACGGGTGTCCGAAGGAGCTGGGGATGTTGCTGCTCCTGCGGTCCATGTCGCCCCAGGTCATCGCCATCGACGAGCTGGGAGGGGACGGGGAACTGGCGGCGCTGAGGCAGGCTGCGGTCTGCGGCTGTAAGGTCCTGGCCACTGTCCACGGGGAGGACAGGCAGGACGTGGAATATAGGTTCGGCATGGCGGCGGATCTGTGGGAGAGGCTTTTCGATCGGTTCCTGGTGCTTGGGAGGGAGCGGGGGAGATATGTGGTGCGGCAGGTCCGGGGAAAGGAGTGAGCCATGGTCAGGATATTGGGCGGGTGCATGATATTTGCTGGATGTCTGGGGCTGGGGCTGTGGTACCGGTCCCAGATGACGGGAAGAATCAGGGCGCTCCTGGGCCTGGAGCACATCCTGGAGCTCCTGGCCAGCGAAGTGCGGTACGGCAGGGCGGCGCTGCCGGAATGCTTCAGCCATATCGCCCGGGGGCTGCAGGCGCCTTTCGGGGAGGCCTTTCTGGAGATTGGGCGCAGGATGGAGGAGAATACAGGCCTTACCTTCGGGGAGGTCTTTCGGGAGGTGGTGGGGGAGGCCTTGGGGAGCCTGCCCCTGCGGGAGACGGACAGGGAAGACTTTCTGCGGTTTGCCTTGCAGACTGGCTATGCGGACGCCCAGATGCAGCTGCGTGCCATAGAGCAGAGCGCAGAGCTGCTGAAGGGCACCAGGGAGCGGCTGGAGCGGGAAAGCGCGGAGAAGGGCAGGATGGCAGTGGGGCTGGGGGCCATGGGCGGGCTGTTTTTGATTCTTCTGCTGGTGTGAGGAGAGCGGTTTCCTTTTGGGCGGATATTTTCGTATTTTCGGAGGTTGTATGTAAGGGCGGGTTTTGGGGGCGGTGGGCAGGTTGGGCCGGACGGGGTTTTGGGCGGCAGATTTGGGAAACGGTCTGCGGAATGTGAGGAGCTATGGGAGTCAGTCTGATATTTAAGATAGCGGCGGTGGGAATATTGGTGACCATTTTGAGTCAGATTTTGAAGCATAGCGGCAGGGAGGAGCATGCGTTTTTGATCAGCCTTGCCGGGCTGATACTGGTGCTCACATGGATCGTTCCCTACATATATGAATTGTTCCAGACGATTCAGACGTTGTTCTCGCTGTGATGCGGCGGGAGGGCTGTGGAGTTGCGTCGGCAACGGGGAGGGAGCATGTCGGAACTTATCAAGGTGGGGTTTCTGGGGATTGCGGGCGTATTGCTGGCGATACAGTTTCGGGGGAGCAAGCCGGAGTATGCCACTTACATCGGACTGGCTGTCAGCATCATCATCTTCTGCTTTTCCCTGAGACAGGTGGAAATCATCATAGGACAGTTCGCGAAGATAAAAACGTATCTGAACGGCACGGAGGGATATCTGGCCATTTTGCTGAAAGTAATCGGAATCACGTATATATGTGAATTTAGCTCCGATATCTGTAGGGATGCCGGGTACCAGGCCGTTGCGGGGCAGATTGAGGTGCTGGGGAAGCTGACGGTGATGTTCGCGGGGCTGCCTATCCTGTTTGCCGTGATAGAGCAGATACAGAGTTTCCTGTGAGGGCCAGGATACGGGGCCGGACGGAGAGGGGGAGCAGAGGTGGAGTGGAACCTGATTTGGCAGGATTACGGATTGGATAAGCTGCAGGAAGGAATCGCGCGGCTCTTCCCGGAGAGGCAGCTGAACCTGGAGGAGCTTCTGGGGCAGGTGGTGAAAGGGGACATCTTCGGGGCGCTGGCGGCGCTGTTCAAAGGGGGGATAACCGACTTCCTCGCCCAGGTGGCGGGCATGAAGAATATTTTCATCTGGCTGCTGGTGCTGGGCATCGTGTCCTCGCTGATGACCCATTTCGTGGAAATTTTCGACAGGCATCAGGTGGCGGACATGGGGTTCTATTTCATGTACCTTCTGTTCACCGCGGTGCTGCTGAAATGCTTTTTCCAGGCGGCGGAGATAGCGGGACATGCCGTGGAGAACATCATCCTGTTCGTGAAGCTGCTGGTGCCCACTTATCTGCTTGCGGTGGGCGTCTCCACGGGCGCGGTTACTGCGGGGGCTTCCTATCAGATGATGCTGTTCGCCGTGTACGGGGTGGAGTATATCCTGGCGGAAGGCCTTTTGCCCCTGGTCTGCAGCTTCAGCATGCTGTCGGTGGTGAATGGCATCTGGGCCGAGGAGAAACTCACCTTTTTGATCGATTTGGTGGGAAAGGCTACGGGATGGGTGCTGAAGGGCGCTCTGGGCGCGATGACGGGAATCGGGGTCTTCCAGAAGCTGATTGGCCCGGTGGTGGACTCCGCCCGGAATTCGGCCCTGAACAAGCTGATTTCCGCCATACCGGGAATCGGGACCGCGGCGGGGGGCGTGGCGGAGCTGGTGGTGGGATCTGCCATGGTCATCCGCAACAGCATCGGCGTGGTGCTGCTTTTGCTTCTGCTGCTGCTGTGCGCGGTGCCCCTGCTGAAAATCGCGGTGGTGGCCGGCCTGCTGAAGTGCGCGGCGGCTTTTATGGGGATTGTCAGCGACAGGAGGATCACTGCCTGCGCGAACCGGATCGGCGATGCCTGCCTGCTGTTGTTCCGCCTGACCGGAACAGCCATGCTCCTGTTCGTGGTGGCGGTGGCGGTGGCTGCGTAGCATGGCCCGGCATGCGGCAGTGGTTTCGGCGTTTTGGCATAGGCAGCCGGAAAGGAGGAGGGTATGCAGAATTCATTTTTTCAGGCAATCTGCCGGATGGGGATTTTTATGATATGCGCCCAGGCCGTGATACATTTCAGGCCCAAGGGGACTTATGAGAAATATCTGAAGCTGCTGGTCAGCGTCATGGTTCTGACGCAGCTTTTTCTGCCCATAGGGAATTTCCTGATGGGAAAAGGCGGGGAGGACGCGGCCCAGGCACTGGAACAGTTCCGGCAGGACCTGGAGCGGAGCATGGCGGAGGCGGAAGCCAGCGCGGCCGCTGCGGACGCCCTTCTGGAGAAGATGACCCTGGAGGAGGTGCGCGGCCTCCTGGAGTCCCAGGAGAGCCAGGCGGGGGATTTGCCGGAGGATTCCCGGGACGCGGATGGAGGCGGGGATTCGGAAGGGGAGGGCGCCCAGGAGGAGGGCGCCCAGGAAAGCGAGATAGACGAGGTGGAACCGATTGTCATAGAAGTGACGATTCCGGGACAGGAACCGGAGGATTAGGATGCGAAAGGTGTGGTGGCCATGGGCAGGGACTGGAAAAAGTGGGCGGCAGACAAAGGGATGCAGAAATGGTTTCGAAAGGACAATTTCGTGATTCTTGTCCTGACAGGGATATTGTTGGTCATCATAGCCCTGCCCACGGAGAAGGGCGGCGGGGGAGACGCCCTGCCCGGTACGGAGACGGAAACGCCTGGCATCGGAGCAGGTATCCAGCGGGACACAGGCCAGGGCACGGAAGAGGCGGCCCAGGAGGAGAGCCGGTGGGCGGATACGGATGAAGCCTATGCGGCCTGTCTGGAAGAGCGCCTGACGGAAAGCCTGTCCCAGATGGCGGATGTAGGCAAGGTCAAGGTGATGATTACGTTGAAGTCTTCCAGCGAGCTCGTGGTGGAGAAAGAGCAGCCTGTCACCCGCAGCTCCACCAGCGAGACCGATTCCATGGGAGGGAGCCGGACAGTCAGTGAACTGGATTCGGACGAAAATACGGTGTACCGCACGGACGGGAGCCTGAGCGAGCCCTATGTGGTCAAGACCCTGGCCCCGCAGATAGAGGGCGTGCTGGTGGTGGCGGAAGGGGCCGGGAACGGCACGGTCAGCCGGACAATCGTGGAGATTGCCCAGGCCCTCTTCGGCATAGAGGCCCACAAGGTGAAGGTGGTGAAAATGGTGATCGAACCGGGCGGATAAAGGGCGCGGCCATGTCCTGAGAAGTTTTTCAGACAGGTGCATATATTGTCCGGCAGGCTCATACAATGAAGTATTAAAACACGAAGAGGGGAATGAATGTGAAAAACCTAATCAAAAAAAACCAGCTGATGATAACAGCCCTGGCAATCATGATTGCAATTGCAGGATATCTGCAGTTCGCGGGGAACGGATTGGAGGAAACTCTGACAGCGGAAGACAGCGATGTGGGCACAGGGAGCGCCAGCCCTGTGGACTCGGAGGGCGTCATAACCGAGAACTATACGCTGGATGGTCTGCTGGATCTGTCGGAGGAAGATTTAATGGCGGAAAGTACGGATATCGAGAGCCTTGACACCGATGGCGGAGTGATCGTGGACGATTATCTGGACACGGGCATGGAAGTGGTGGACGCGTCAGGGGCCGCGGAAGGAGAAGTGGCAGGAAATACGCCGGAGGACGGAGATATCCCGGGGGAGGCAGTGTTCACCTCCACATCGGGTGCAGCGATACTTTCCGACGCGAAGCTGCTGAAGGAGCAGACCAGGGCCAGGAACAAGGAGACGCTGATGGAGATCATCAACAGCGAAGGGATTACGGATGAGCAGAAGCAGGCGGCGGTGGACAGCATGGTGGAGATGACCGCCATCGCGGAGAAGGAAGCCGCGGCGGAAATCCTTCTGGAGGCGAAAGGCTTCAAGGATGTGGTAGTCAGCATCAACGGAGACGCGGTGGACGTGGTAGTCAATGCGGCAGCCCTGGATGACGTCATGCGGGCCCAGATTGAGGACATCGTGAAGCGCAAGACGGAAGTCTCCGCCGAGAACATCATCATCAGCACCGTAGTCCAGTAAAATCAAGGAAAAATATAATGAGGTACAAGAAGAATCAAAAAACAGTTTGTTTTACATAATGATTGTGATATAATGTCCTTATTCGCGGCAGGAAACCATGGGCTGAATGGCCGCAGAGGGCAGGCCAGGTGGGTGAAGAAACAGAGACGGAACCGATTGGGACGGCTGTTTCTTTGCCCATTTGACAGGCAAAGCCCACACCTGCCGGTGATATACCTTTCAGCGGGGCCACAGGAACCGGCCCGAGGGACACAAAAGATAGCTAATATAAAACAGCATCAGCTCCGTCTGTGACCTATAGCTGGGTACTGGACGGAGCGGAAGCGGAACAATAAAGCGGAACAATAAAGCGGAACAATAAAGCGGAACAATAAAGCGGAACTATAAATAGGAGAAACTACATCTATGGACAGAAAAGCAGCCGCCTCCCGTTTCATGACTCCGCCATAGGCATCCATGCGGAGGACATGTCACTGAATGCCATCTATTCCCGGCCTGAGGACAGGAACCCCTGTATCCCAAGCGCCGCATGAAAAACGGAGGTTTACAGACAAATGAATCATTATACAGAAGAAATCAGCCGCCGCCGCACCTTTGCGATCATTTCCCACCCGGACGCAGGAAAGACTACGCTTACAGAGAAGTTCCTGCTGTACGGCGGCGCCATCAACCTGGCCGGAAGCGTCAAGGGAAAGGCCACGGCCAGACATGCCGTCTCCGACTGGATGCAGATAGAGAAGGAGAGAGGAATCTCGGTCACCTCCTCTGTGCTGCAGTTCGAATACGACGGCTATTGCATCAATATACTGGACACGCCGGGGCACCAGGATTTCTCGGAGGACACCTACCGCACCCTGATGGCTGCGGATTCCGCCGTGATGGTGATAGATGCCTCCAAAGGCGTGGAGGCCCAGACCAGGAAGCTGTTCAAAGTCTGCGTCATGCGCAAGATTCCCATTTTCACCTTCATCAACAAGATGGACCGGGACGCCAACGACACCTTTGATCTGCTAGACGATATCGAGAAGGAGTTAGGCATAGCTACCTGCCCGGTGAACTGGCCCATCGGTTCCGGAAAGGAATTCAAAGGCGTCTACGACAGGGAGAAACAGTGCGTGATATCCTACTCCGACACGGAGAAGGGCACGAAGGAAGGAACGGCTACGGAAGTGCCTGTTCGGGAGGAGGCGCGTCTGCGGGAGCTGATCGGGGATTCCGCGGCGGACAAGCTTCTGGAGGAAATCGACCTTCTGGACGGCGCCGGGGCAGAGTTCGACCTGGACACGGTGCGGGCAGGGAATCTTACGCCGGTGTGCTTCGGTTCTGCGCTGACCAATTTCGGCGTGGAAATCTTTCTGCAGCATTTCCTGAAGATGGCCACCACCCCGCTGCCCAGGAAATCGGATCTGGGGCTCATAGACCCTGCGGAGCACGAGTTCAGCGCTTTCGTGTTCAAAATCCAGGCGAACATGAACAAGGCCCACAGGGACCGCATCGCCTTCATGCGCATCTGCTCCGGCAAGTTCGATGCCCAGATGGAGGTGCGCCATGTGCAGGGCGGCAAGGTCATGCGCCTTTCCCAGCCCCAGCAGATCATGGCGGATGACAGGAAAATCTTAAGCGAGGCCTATGCGGGGGACATCATCGGCGTTTTTGACCCGGGCATCTTCTCCATCGGGGATACCCTGTGCATGCCGAAGGAGAAGTTCCAATATGAGGGCATCCCCACCTTCGCCCCGGAGCATTTTGCCAGGGTGCGTCAGATAGACACCATGAAGCGCAAGCAGTTCGTCAAGGGCATCGAGCAGATTGCCCAGGAGGGCGCTATCCAGATTTTCCAGGAGTTCAATACAGGCCTGGAGGAAATCATCGTGGGCGTGGTGGGCGTGCTGCAGTTCGACGTGCTGAAATACCGTCTGGAGAATGAGTACAATGTGGAGATCCGGCTGGAGAGCCTGCCCTATGAGCACATCCGCTGGATTGAGAATAAGGATGAGGTGGACATCGAGAAGCTGACGGGGACTTCCGATATGAAGAAGGTGAAGGACATGAAGGGCAATCCGCTGCTCCTGTTCGTGAACTCCTGGAGCATCGGCATGACCCTTGACCGGAACAAGGGTCTGGTGCTGGCGGAGTTCAGCAGAAACTGATACCGGAGGTAGAAGGAGATCGGGAAGATGGTAAGTAAGAAAGCGCGTATCGCATCGCTTATGACATGGCTGCTGCTTATGGGCATGCTCTGCACAGGCTGTGCCGGAAAGGATATCCTGGACGAGATTCCCAGGGACTATGCCCTGTCGGACAAGGTGTCCGAAAGCGTTCCTGAGTCGGAGGGAGAGGATGCGGAGGGAGAGGGGGAATCTGAGAGCGGAGCGCTCGTGGTGAGCATAATTCCGCTGGATGAAGCGCCATCCGTGGATTTCCGGATGGAGGAGGCCTTCTCCTTTGCCTACGACAGCCTCAGCGAGGCGGAGCGGATCTGGTACCATGATATAGAAGAAATCCTGGGAAGCTTCGGCGAAAGCGGGGTGCTGAGCTCCGAGGGCCTCAGGGCCGGGCTGGACGAGAGGAATATCGACAAGGTCTTCCAGTGCGTCTTGAACGATCATCCGGAATTGTTCTATGTGGAGGGCTACTCCTATACGAAGTACACAAGGGGGAACGTGCTGGCCTCCGTGGAGTTCTCCGGCACCTACAGCGTGGATCTGGAGACGGCCCAGAAGCGGCAGAAGGAGATTCAGGCTGCCGCGGATGCCATTTTGGCCGGGATAGACAGCGGCGCTTCCGATTATGACAAAGTAAAGTATGTATATGAGACCTTGATCCGCAGCACGGATTATGACCTGAACGCGGAGGATAACCAGAACATTTATTCCGTGTTCGTCCACCATCTGTCCGTCTGTCAGGGCTATGCCAAGGCCACCCAGTACCTGCTGAACAAGCTGGGGGTGGAGTGCACGCTGGTGCTGGGGACCGTGGAGACGGGAGAGGGGCATGCCTGGAACCTGGTGAACGTGGACGGGGATTATTACTATGTGGACACTACCTGGGGGGATGTCTCCTATCAGACGGAGGAATCAGATTCCCAGGAAAGCGCCCAGATGGTCATGCCGGAGATCAATTATGATTATCTGAACGTGACGTCCGAGGAGCTTCTGCGCACCCACATCATTGGCGGCGAGGTGCCTATGCCGGTTTGTACGGCCACGGCGGCGAACTATTATGTGAGGGAGGGTTCCCTGTTTCTCTCCTATGACAGGGAGCAGATGGCGGCATTGTTCCAGAAGGCCATAGAAAACGGGCAGCGCGATGTGACGATCAAATGCGCGGACGCCGCCTGCTACAGCGAAATCATCACCTCCCTCATAGACGGCCAGGAAATCTTCAACTATCTGACGGACCGGGACGGCGGGGTCGCCTACGCGCAAAACGAAAAGCAGCTGTCGCTGACATTTTGGGTGACAAATGAGTAGGAATCATGCTATAATGTAGCTTAATATAGTGAAATCACTTTTTCAGGAGGGCATCTTTCATGGAGAAAGAAACGGACAAGAGTACAGTTGTATTGAAGGCCGAGGAGAACGTAGGGGTGGTGCAGATCGCCGACGACGTGGTGGCGATGATCGCATCCCTGGCGGCTACGGAGGTGGACGGCGTCAGCGCCATGGCCGGTAACATCACCAATGAGCTCATGAGCAAAGTGGGCATGAAGAAGCTGAGCAAAGGCGTGCGGGTGGTGGTGACGGGCCGCAGCGTGAGAGTGGATCTGGCCGTCACGATGGAATACGGGTATAATATCCCTGCCACCTGTCATCAGGTTCAGGCGAAAGTGAAAGCGGCCATCGAGAACATGACGGGCCTGAGCTGTACCGACGTGAATATCCGGATTGCCGGCGTGAGAGTGAGAGGTTAGGCAAAATGGGGAGGCATGAACAGAGGGAGCAGGTTTTCAGGCTGTTGTTTCAGGTAGAGTTCCATCCGGCGGAAGACATGCCGAGGCAGATGCGGCTGTTTGTGGAAGACAATGAAGCGATTGCTTCCATACGGGATGCCGATTATATCGAGGCGCGCTGTCAGGCGGTCTGCCGGGAGCTTCCCGAGATAGACAAGCTGATAGACCAGAATACAGTGGGATGGGACACCAACCGGATGGGCAAGGTGGAACTGGCAGTGCTCCGCCTGGCAGTGTACGAGCTGCGCTTTGACGAGGATATTCCGGCAGGCGTGGCCATCGATGAGGCGGTAGAACTGGCGAAACAGTACGGCCAGGATAACGCGGGGGGCTTCGTGAACGCCATCCTGGCCAAAATCGCAAAGCTGTGAAGCTGGAAGACGGGTGATGGAGATTCGGAATGTTGTAACGGTAGGACAATTGAATTCCTATATCAAAAATATGTTCACGCAGGACTATCTGCTGCAGCGGATCTTCGTAAAAGGCGAGGTCAGCAACTGTAAATACCATTCCTCGGGACATATTTATTTTACGTTGAAGGATTCCAGGGGGACCATAAGCTGCGTGATGTTCGCGGGCAGCCGTTCGGGCCTCTCTTTTCGTATGTCCGAAGGCCAGCAGGTCATCGTGGGCGGCACCGTGGACGTGTATGAGAGGGACGGGAAGTATCAGCTGTACGCGAAGCAGATTATGCTGGACGGAAGCGGGCAGCTGTATGAGCGGTTCGAGATGCTGAAGCGAGAGCTGGAGGAATCCGGCATGTTCGCCCGGGAGTATAAGCAGCCCATTCCCAGGTTCATCAGAACTTTGGGGGTGGTGACCGCGGATACGGGGGCGGCCGTCCGGGACATCATCCAGGTGGCGGGCAGAAGGAACCCATATGTGCAGATCATCCTGTATCCGGCCATTGTACAGGGAGAGGCCGCGGTGGGCAGCATCGTGAGGGGCATACGGGCGCTGGAGGCATTGGGCGTGGACGTGATGATCGTAGGGCGCGGAGGCGGTTCCATAGAGGATCTGTGGGCCTTCAATGAGAGGGAAGTGGCCCAGGCGGTGTTCGACTGCTCCGTGCCCGTCATCTCGGCGGTGGGCCATGAGACGGACACCACGATCATCGATTTCGTGTCGGATCTGCGTGCGCCCACGCCCTCTGCCGCCGCGGAGCTGGCAGTGACGGATATCCGGGAGGTCCTGGGGGAGCTGGAGGGCAGAAAGGATGCCCTGGCCCGGCTGATGCAGCGGAGAATCCAGGAAAAGCGCATGAAAGCCCGGCAGATGGAGCTGAAGCTGAAAGCGGCCAGTCCTGCCAGTAGGATCCGGGAGAGGAAGATGGCGGCGCTCTCGGCGGAGGAGCGGCTGCAGGAACGGATGCGGCGGATCCTGGACAGGCGCCGCCATGAGCTGGCCATCTACATTGAACGGATGAAAGGGCTCTCCCCGCTGGAGAAGCTCAGCAGCGGATATTCCTATGTGGAGGATCAGGCGGGGCGGAATGTCCGTTCCGTCAGGCAGGTGCGGGAAGGGCAGGATATCACCATCCGGGTGAAGGACGGCCGGATCCAGGCCAGGACCACCGGGATACTGCCGCTTCCGGGAAGGCCGGGGGAACTGTGCTGAAACCCCTGCCCATGGAAGCATCCGGCGTGGGCCAGGCCTGTGTCTTGCCGTGGGGTTCGCGGGAATGGACAGAAGGCGGCGAGACAGGCCGGAGACGGTTTCGGTGACTGAAAAGGATCAGGGAAAACGGAAGAGATATCAGGACAAGGAAAGGGACAGCATATGGCGGAAGAGACGAGACGGCCGGGCCTGGAAGAGAATTTTGCCAGGCTGGATGAACTGATTGGACAGCTGGACAGGGATGACATCCCTCTGGAGGAGGCGTTCCAGGCCTACAGCGCGGGCATGGCGCTTGTAAAGCAGTGCAACGACCAGATTGACAAAGTGGAGAAGCAGGTGCTTAAGCTCACCGAGGAGGGGCAGTTGGAGGAATTTGGGAATGGAAGCATCAGCATTTGAAAAAGAACTGCAGAAGAAGACCGACTTTGCGGAGAAGGTGCTGAGGGAGCATCTCCCCGAGGAGGAGGGCCCTCAGAAGATGATCATGGAGGCCATGAACTACAGCCTGATGGCCGGAGGCAAGCGGCTGCGGCCTATCCTGATGTGGGAGACTTATCGGATGTGCGGCGGGGAGCCCGGGGAGGCCATTGGGCATTTCATGGCTGCCATTGAGATGATTCACACCTATTCCCTGGTTCATGACGACCTTCCGGCCATGGACAACGACAGTTACCGCAGGGGGCGGGAGACCACATGGTACGTCTACGGAGAGGCCATGGGCATCCTGGCCGGGGACGGGCTGCTGAACTATGCGTTCGAGACGGCTGCCCGGGCTGTGCAGGACTATGCTGCCTGTGGTACGGGGCTTTCCGGGGCGGATTCCCAGGGGAAGCTTTCCAACGCGGAGCGCCTGGCGGGGATGGAGCGGGCTGCGCGGGCGCTTGCGGTGCTGTCCGGGAAAGCGGGAATCTATGGCATGATCGGCGGCCAGGCGGTGGACGTCATGGAGGAAAAGGGATTGGAGCCGATTGGCCGGAAGGCTAACGGCGAAGGGGCTGCCTGGGCGGCTGCGGATTTGGCGGAGGGCAGTGCCGGGGCTGCGGATTCTGCAGGGCCGGATTCCATGGATGCCGGGAGCAGGCTGCTCTTTATCCATGCCCACAAGACGGCGGCCCTGATAGAGGCTTCTATGATGGTAGGAGCGATTCTTGCGGGCGCGTCCGGGCAGCAGGTGAAGGACATCGAAAAATGCGCTTACAACCTGGGTATCGCTTTCCAGATACAGGACGACATCCTGGACGTGGTGGGGGACAGCCAGGAGCTGGGCAAGCCGGTGGGCAGCGATGCCCAGAACCGGAAACAGACCTATGTCACCTGGAAGGGCCTGGAACAGTCCAGAGCGGACGTGGAATCGCTGTCCCGGGAAGCAGTGTCCATATTGGACGGCTTTGGGGGCGAGCATGCATTTCTGGAGCAGTTGATTCTGACATTGATCCACCGAAGAAAATGACATGCCGCGCAGGGCGGCATGTCAGGAAGCGGGAAAGGCAAGGTACGGTTATGTTGCTGGAGGACATAAGACAGGCGAACGACATCAAAAAGATAAGGAAAGAGGACCTGGGCGTGCTGGCCCAGGAGATCAGGGAATTCCTGATTCGGACGATCAGCGTGACAGGAGGGCATCTGGGCTCCAACCTGGGGGTCGTGGAGCTGACCATGGCGCTGCACCTTGTCCTGAACCTGCCGGAGGACAAAATCATCTGGGACGTAGGGCACCAGTCCTACACCCACAAGATCCTCACCGGGCGGAAGGACGCCTTCGATTCCCTGCGCCAGTTCGGGGGCTTGAGCGGTTTCCCCAAGCGGAAGGAAAGCGAATGCGATGTCTTCGACACAGGGCACAGCTCCACTTCCCTCTCGGCGGGTGTGGGGCTTGTGAAAGCCAGGGAAATCACCGGCGGGAAGCATACTATCGTGTCTGTCATCGGCGACGGGTCCCTCACCGGGGGCATGGCTTACGAAGCCCTGAACAATGCCGCCAAACTGGAGACGAACTTCATCATCATCTTGAATGACAACAATATGTCCATCTCCGAGAATGTGGGTGGCGTGTCCAAATATCTGAACAACATCCGTACAGCCACAGGCTATCTGGACCTGAAAAAGGGAATCTACAACGCGCTTCAGGGCACCAAGAGAGGCGACAACACCATCAGCAGGATCCGCAGGGCCAAGAGCAGCTTCAAGCAGCTGGTGATTCCCGGCATGCTGTTCGAGGACATGGGAATCACTTACCTGGGGCCTGTGGACGGACATGACATCACGGCCCTGGTGGCCACCATCCAGGCGGCCAGGCGGGTGGAGGGGCCGGTGCTGATCCATGCCCTGACCCAGAAAGGGAAAGGCTACAGGCCCGCGGAGCGCCATCCGGCCAGATTCCACGGCACGGAGCCTTTCGACATCGAGACGGGCATTCCCTCCCACCCCAGGACGGTGGCCAATTACACGGATATCTTCTCCACGGTGATGTGCAAGCTGGGGCAGAGGGATGAAAAAATCGTGGCGATCACCGCGGCCATGCCGGACGGGACGGGACTGAAGCGCTTCCACAATATGTACCCGGACCGTTTCTTTGACGTGGGGATAGCGGAGGAGCATGCGGTGACCTTTGCGGCAGGGCTGGCTCTGGGCGGCATGAAGCCCATCGTGGCGGTGTATTCCTCCTTTCTGCAGAGGGCCTATGACCAGATCCTGCACGATGTGTGCATCCAGAACCTGCCGGTGGTGTTCGCCATAGACAGGGCTGGGCTGGTGGGCAGCGACGGGGAGACCCATCAGGGCATTTTTGATTTTACATACCTGTCCGGCATTCCCAATATGCATATCTGTGCGCCGAAGAATAAATGGGAGCTGTCCGATATGCTGAAGTTCGCCGTGGCCCTGGGCGCGCCTATAGCGGTGCGCTATCCCAGAGGGACGGCCTATGCGGGGCTGAAGGACCACCGCGCGCCTGTGGAGCTGGGCAGGGCGGAATGGATATACCGGGAGAAGGAGATCGCGCTGCTGGCTGTGGGCAGCATGGTGAAGACCGGGGAGACGGTGCGGGAGATGCTGAAGGCCCAGGGGCATTCGGTGAGCCTGGTCAATGCCCGGTTCGTGAAGCCCATCGACCAGGAGGCGGTATACAGCGCCTGCGAAGACCACGAGCTGATAGTCAGTATGGAGGAGAACGTATCCTGCGGCGGCTACGGCGAGAAGGTGCTGGACTGTATGAACAAAAAGGGCCTCGGGAACCGCTTCCTGAACATCAGCATCCCCGATGCTTATGTGGAGCACGGGAATGTGGAGCTGCTGAAGAAGGAAATCGGCCTTGACGCGGAGAGCATCGTGAGGCGGATCAGTGAGGCATTGGTGGGATAGATGAAAGAGCGTTTGGATGTCATATTGGTCAGGCAGGGACATGCGTCCTCCAGGGAGAAGGCAAGGGCCGTCATCATGGCGGGCAATGTCTATGTGAACGGCCAGAAAGAGGACAAGGCGGGCACTTTCTTCGATGAGGCGAAGATTTCGCTGGAAGTCAGGGAGAGCGCCCTGCGCTATGTGAGCAGGGGCGGCCTGAAGCTGGAGAAGGCCATGGAGCGGTGGAACCTGAAGCTGGACGGCAGAATCTGCATGGACATCGGGGCCTCCACAGGCGGCTTTACGGACTGCATGCTGCAGAACGGGGCGGCCAGGGTGTACGCGGTGGACGTAGGGCGCGGGCAGCTGGCCTGGAAGCTGCGCGGGGACGAGAGAGTGGTCTGCATGGAACAGACGAATTTCCGATATATGGTCAGGGAAGATATCCAGGATGACCTGGATTTCGCCAGCGTGGACGTGTCCTTCATCTCTTTGACGAAGATATTGATTCCGGCCAGGAATCTGCTGCGGCCAGGGGGAGAGATGGTCTGCCTGATCAAGCCCCAGTTCGAGGCCGGCAAAGGCAAGGTGGGGAAGAAGGGCGTGGTCAGGGAGCCGGAAATCCACGAAGAGGTGATCAGGAAAATCGTGGATTATGCGGATATGATTGGGTTCGTCCCGCTGGATCTGGACTATTCGCCTGTCAGAGGGCCGGAGGGGAACATTGAGTATCTGGTGCATCTGAAGAAGGAGCAGGAGGTGCCGCAGGCCATTGGGGCGCTGTCTGAGCGGGAGGCTGAGGAGCGGCTGAAGGGACTGACGGAGAGCGGTGAGGGATTGTCCAGAGCGCCCCGGTGGGAGGGTCTGGTCGCCGAGACGGTGAGCGCGTCCCATGAGCGCCTGCAGTGAGGTGTCCGGGCATGTTCCGATGCGAGTATTTGTCATTATCTGTGAAACGGGTTCCGGAAAGGGCAGTGCAGGGGGATGAGGGAAGCTTTTTTCAAGAATTTTCTGATATATACGAACAGACATAAGGATCAGAACCTGGCCACCACGAAGCGCGTCGCCGATTTCCTCCGGCTGAAGGGCAGGCGCGTCACGGTCATGGCGGAGGGGGAGGGCGAGAGCGCTGGCCCTGAACCCGGCAGCGGCCGGGGGGTTTCCGGGGAGGCGCTGACGGAGGCGGACTGCATGATTGTGCTGGGCGGGGACGGCACGGTGCTGCAGGCCGCCAGGCTGACGAAGAAGCAGCATATCCCAATCATCGGCGTGAACCTGGGGACCTTGGGATATATGACAGAGATTGAGACATCCGTTCTGGAGGAATCCCTGGAAAGGCTGATTTCCGGAGACTATATCCAGGAAAGCCGGATGATGCTGAACGGCAGGATCATCCCTCCGGACGGAACGGTCAGGGAGGACTGGGCGCTGAACGATATCGTCATTGCCAGATGCGGTCCGCTGCAGATCATCAAGTTCAACATTTTCGTAAACGGACAGTTTCTGAATGAATACAGCGCGGACGGGGTGATCGTGACCACGCCCACGGGATCCACCGGCTATAATCTCTCCGCGGGGGGCCCTTTGGTGGAGCCGGGCGCGAAGCTGATCATGCTGACCCCTATCTGTCCCCATTCCCTGAACCAGCGGAGCATCATACTTTCCTCTGAGGACGTAATCGAGATTGAGATACCCAGGTGCCGGGAGGGCAGGATTCAGATGGTGGAGGCGAGCTTTGACGGAAGCCATGGGATGCCGCTGCGGACAGGGGACAGGCTGAGGATTGTCCGCTCGGAGGAGACCACGGAGTTCCTGAAGCTGAATCAGGTGAGCTTCCTGGAGGTGCTGCACAAGAAGATGCGGACGCCTTCCTGAAGCCCTGCCTGGGCCGTTTTAGGCCGATTTCGGAAAGATTCCCGGGTGAGCGCGTTCCGGAGGGGAAGCGGCGGGCGGGGAATTGGCTGCGGCAGGGATCGGAGGATGTTCACTCTGGTAGGATGTATGGAGAGCGCTGCGGACAGTGCAGGGGGAAAAGGACGATGGACAGGAAGGAAAGGGACATGAAGGAAAACAGGCAGAGAACTATGGTGGAGCTCATTCAGAGGTATGATATCGGGACACAGGAGGAGCTGGCGGAGAAGCTCAGGGAAGCGGGTTTTTCCGTGACCCAGGCCACGGTGTCCAGGGATATCAGGGAGATGAAGCTTTCCAAGGTGCCCAGGCTGGACGGGGGACAGAAGTACGTGGTGCTGGAGCAGGACGAGGAGCATCAGGGAGACCGGTTCATACGGGTTCTGCATGACGCGTTCTCTTCCGTGGAAGCCGCCCAGAACCTTCTGGTGGTCAAGACAGTGTCCGGCATGGCCATGGCGGCTGCCACCGCGCTGGACGCCCTGGAATTTCCGGAAGTGATGGGCTGTATCGCCGGGGACGACACGATTTTCGTGGCATCCCGCAGCGTGGAGGAGGCGCATATGCTGATGGACAAGATCAGGTCCATCACGGCATGATCCCCTGGGGCAATCCCGGGACCGGCTCCCCGCCGGGCAGCGGGAAGCCTTCACGAAAGAGATTTCCCGGGATGCAGGGACGGGAAGCGGCATGGTGGGCATGATGTCGGAGAAGGTGAGTCTTGCGGAGGGCAGGTCTGGCGGTTCCGGGAAGGCCGCGGCAGACAGCCTGAAGTGAAAAGCCTGAAAGGAGAAAGGAAATGCTGCAAAGCTTACATGTGAAGAATCTGGCTCTGATGGAAGAGACCGAGGTGGAGTTCGGAAGAGGCCTGAATATCCTGACCGGAGAGACCGGCGCGGGCAAGTCCCTGCTGATTGGAAGCGTGAACCTGGCCCTGGGAGGGAAATTCGACCGTGAAATGCTGCGAAAAGGGGCGGAGAGCGCCTTGGTGGAGCTGGTATTCGCAAGCGGCGACAAGCGGGTGCGGGAAAAACTGGAGGAGCTGGAGCTGGAACCGGAGGAAGATGGCTCTGTGGTCATAAGCCGGAAGATGCAGGTGGGGAAGAATGTCTACCGTGTGAACGGGGAGACGGTCACGGCGAAACAGGTGAAGGAGCTGGCGGAGCTGTTGATTGACATCCATGGCCAGCATGAGCACCAGTCCCTTCTGAACAAGAAGAAACATATGGAGATTCTGGACGCCTACTGCGGCGAGAAGTTCCAGAAGACGGCGGAGGCGGTGGAGACAGCCTACCGGGAATGCCGGGAACTGCAGAAGGCCCTGGAGGAAGAGGCGTTGGACGAGGAAGCCAAGGCAAAGGAGCAGGCCCTGGCGGAGTTCGAGCTGCAGGAGATTGAGCAGGCCAAGCTTGTGCCCGGGGAGGACCAGGAGCTGGAACAGCGCTACAAGCTGATGGTGAACAGCAAGAGGATAACCGAAAATCTGTCTGAAAGCTATCAATATACCGGCAGCGACTTCGAGGGCGCCGCCGGGGCGGCACTGAGCAGGGCTTTGCGGGCGCTGCGCACGGTATCGGGGCTGGATGCCCGGCTGGGGGAGCTGGAGGGGCAGCTGTCGGAGATTGACAATCTGCTGGCCGATTACAATCGGGATCTGGCGGAGTATATGGCCGACTGCGAATTCGACGATGAAGAGTACGCGGAGGTGGAGGAGCGGCTGAATCTCCTGAACCATTTAAAGGAAAAGTACGGAAACACCATAGAGGATGTGATCGCCTACGGCCAGGATCGGCAGAAGCTGCTGGACAAGCTCAATGACTATGACGCCTATATGCGGCAGATGGAGGAGCAGTTGGCAGCAGCCAATGAAAAGCTGGAAAAAGCCTGCGAAAAGCTCTCCGCCATCCGGAAGAAGAACGCTGCCGTGCTGACGAAGCAGCTGAAGGACGCGCTGGTGCATCTGAATTTTGCCGCCGTAGAGTTTGAAATCGCGCTGAACCGGGCCAAATCCATCACCGCAAAGGGCTATGACGATGTGGAATTCCTGATTTCCACCAATCCAGGGGAGGGGCTGAAGCCTTTGGGCCAGGTGGCCAGCGGCGGCGAGCTTTCCCGTGTCATGCTGGCCATCAAGACCGTGCTGGCGGGCAAGGACGATATCGATACCTTGATTTTCGACGAAATCGATACAGGAATCAGCGGCAGGACGGCCTGGCGGGTGTCGGAGCAGCTGGATACGGTTGCTCATGCCCATCAGGTGCTGTGCATCACGCATCTGCCCCAGATAGCGGCTATGGCGGACAGGCATTTCGTCATTGAGAAAAGCAGCACCGGGGAGAATACCATCACGGATATCCGCATGCTGGCAGAGGAGGAGAGCCTTGGGGAACTGGCCAGGCTGCTGGGCAGCGATTCCCTGACCGAGGCCGCCCTGTCCAACGCCAGGGAGATGCGCCTCCAGGCGGCGGCCCACAAAAAAACCTGAAAATTTTACCGAAAAAAATGTGAAATCTTTCCAGCGCCAGGGGAATGAAAGCAGATAAAATTCCACATACTATACACGAAAAAAGACTCTCTGAGGGTCTTTTTTTGTGGGCAGACGCATTTTGCGCATGGCTGGCCCCAGGGCGCAGCCGTGGAGGATGAAGATAGGAGTATGTGGAGATGGGACATCGGAAAGACAAAGGCAATCATCCAAAGGAAGCCGGAGATATCATGGATATCTCTGACATTTATGATAAAAGGGCTATCGGGGACAGGAAAGACGCTTCCGTCCGGAACGATGCCATCAAACAGCGGGCCGGCGAAGAGATGGTGGTACTGCTGCAGAACTGGAAAAGGAAGCTGAGACGCTACAGGATCTACCGCTCTCTGCTGTGCCTGGGGCTGGCCGCCAGCTTCGTGGCGCTGACGGGCATGCTCTATTATCAGGTGGACAGCAGCGTCCCTTCCGTCATCAACGTGCGCGCGGGAGAGGAGGAATCCTTTCGGCTGGGCATTCCGGCCAGAGGGGAGATCATCAGCGTCAGCGACCAGGGAACCAGCAATATCCCCCAGGGGGCGGTGGACATAGACTTGAGCAAGACTGTCACTTTAAAGACCTCCCTGGGATCTGGCTATCAGATGCAGGTCAAATTGTTCGGTTTCCTCACCTTAAAAAATGTCAATATCCGGGTGATTGAGGATCAGGAATTGATTCCCGTGGGGGCGCCGGTGGGCATCTATGTGAAGACCAACGGCGTGCTGGTAGTGGGCACGGGAGAGTTCCAGGGACCGGACGGAGTCACCCGCTCGCCCGGCAAGTACATTCTCAAATCAGGCGACTATATCCGCAAGGTGAACGGCGAAGATGTGACGCAGAAGGACGCTTTCATAGAGGCTATCAGAAAAAACGGCGGCAAGGAGGTGGTGCTGACGGTGGAGCGGGACGGGGAGTTCATGGACGTGGAAATCACCCCCATGCAGGACACGGCGGGCGAATACAAGATAGGAGTCTGGGTGCGGGACAACGCCCAGGGCGTAGGCACCATGACCTACATTGACAGCCAGGGGAACTTCGGCGCTTTAGGGCACGGCATCACGGACGTGGACACCAGCACGCTGATGCACATGGAGGGCGGCACGCTGTACCAGACGGACATCGTGGACATTCAGAAAGGCTCCTCCGGCAATCCGGGGGAGATGACAGGCATGATCATCTATTCCGATGAACGCACCCTTGGGGAAATCACGGACAACAGCGAGCGCGGCATATTCGGCGTCTGTAACGACCGTGCGCTGGTCATGGGATGCAGAGAGCCTCTGCCCATCGGGCTGAAGCAGGAAATCCAGGTAGGTCCGGCTCAGATTCTCTGCACTGTGGAGGGGGACACCAGATATTACGATGTGGAGATCACGGCGGTGCATTTAGACCATGACAATGTGAACCGGGGCATCGAGCTGACAGTGACGGATCCCTCCCTTCTGTCCGTCACCGGGGGGATCGTCCAGGGCATGAGCGGCAGCCCCATCCTCCAGAACGGGAAGTTCATCGGGGCCGTGACCCATGTGCTGGTGCAGGATTCCAGGAAGGGGTATGGGATCTTTATTGAGAATATGCTGGAACATTGAGACGGAATGGAAACGGAATAACAATAAGATAGCAACGGAATAATGTAGCAAGGGACGAAATGGCGGCATCTTCGCCGCGGCGTTCCTTGCTTTTTCCTGGGATAATGTTTCGCTGTGCCATCTTTTCGTCTCCGAAAACTTTTCAGAAACCCTTGACTTTATCGACAATATTTGATAAAGTAGATGCAGCCGTGCAAGCAGCGGTTATCTGGAAGTCGTAGAATCTGAGTCATGGAATCTGAAGCAGTGTCATCGTCCGTTCGTTGTCGAAGATTATCCTGGAAGAATAATCAAAGAAAGGTGCTGTTTTTGTGTTCATTGAAAAAGCCGAAACCAAAGAGAATCTGGGCACAGAAGCGGAACAGTGCGCAGATTATAAAAAATCGGGGAGAAGATTCTCCCCGAAATAGGAAAAGAGATTTGACACAGCCAGGCCGCCCGTCTGCGGAGCCTATGCCGCGGATGCCATATGAGGGAGAAATCCGCTCATTTCTTCAGCGCAGCCCGCTTGCGCAGTGTGGGATCCAGGATTTTCTTCCGGATCCGCAGATTGTTGGGCGTGACTTCCAGCAGCTCGTCCGTGTCGATGAAATCCAGGCACTGCTCCATGGACAGAATCCTGGGCGGCACCAGCCGAAGGGCTTCGTCCGACCCGGAAGAGCGGGTGTTGGTCAGCTGCTTTCTCTTGCACACGTTCACCTCGATGTCTTCGCTCCGGCCGGTCTGCCCCACCACCATTCCGGCGTAGACTTTCTCGCCGGGGCTGATGAACAGGGTGCCGCGCTCCTGCGCGTTGAACAGGCCGTAGGTGATGGCCTCGCCGGCTTCGAAGGCGATCAGGGATCCCTGCCGTCTGTACTGGATGTCCCCCTTATAAGGGGCATACCCGTCGAAGACGGTATTCAGGATGCCGTTCCCCTTGGTGTCCGTGAGGAATTCCCCACGGTAGCCGATCAGGCCTCTGGCGGGGATGGAGAACTCCAGCCGGGTGTAAGTGCCGCCGGAGATGCTGCCCATGTTGCGGAGCTCCCCTTTGCGCTGTCCCAGCTTCTCGATGACGGCCCCAGCGAATTCGTTGGGCACGTCGATATAGGCCAGCTCCATGGGCTCCGTGCGCTTGCCGTCCTGGTCCGTGTGGTAGAGGACTTCCGCTTTGCTGACGGCGAACTCATAACCCTCCCGGCGCATGTTCTCGATCAGGACGGACAGGTGCAGCTCGCCCCGGCCCGATACTTTGAAGCACTCGGTGGTGTCCGTCTCCTCCACCCGCAGGGACACGTCCGTGTTCAGCTCCCGGAACAGCCTGTCGCGGATATGGCGGCTGGTGACATATTTTCCCTCCAGGCCCGCCAGGGGGGAGTCGTTCACCATGAATTGCATGGCGATGGTGGGCTCGCTGATCTTCTGGAAGGGGATGGGGACAATCGCGTCCGGGGAGCAGAGGGTGTCGCCGATGCGGATGTCCGTGATGCCCGAGATGGCCACGATGGAGCCAATCCCCGCCTCCCTTACGTCCACCTTGCTCAGGCCGTTGAATTCATAGAGCTTGCTCACCTTTACCTTGGACTGCTTCTCCGGGTCGTGATGGTTGCAGATGACGACTTCCTGGTTCACCCGGATGACACCGTTGTCCACTTTCCCGATGCCGATGCGGCCGACGTACTCGTTGTAGTCAATGGTGCTGATAAGGACCTGGGTGCCGGCCTCAGGGTCTCCTTCCGGCGCGGGGATGTAGTTGACGATGGTCTCGAACAATGGCTCCATGCTGGAACCGGTTCCGTCCGCCTCCATGGAGGCGATGCCGGTCTTGGCGGAGGCGTAGACGAAGGGGCAGTCCAGCTGGGCGTCGTCCGCGTCCAGCTCCAGGAACAGCTCCAGCACCTCGTCCACCACCTCGTCGGGCCTGGCCTCGGGGCGGTCTATCTTGTTGATGCAGACGATGACGGGGAGCTTCAGCTCCAGGGCCTTGCGGAGCACGAATTTCGTCTGGGGCATGGGGCCCTCGAAAGCGTCCACCACCAAAATGACGCCGTTCACCATCTTCAGCACCCGCTCCACCTCCCCGCCGAAGTCGGCGTGGCCGGGGGTGTCCACGATATTGATTTTGGTGCCCTTGTACATGACGGCGGTGTTCTTGGAAAGGATGGTGATGCCCCGTTCCCGCTCGATGTCGTTGGAATCCATGATCCGCTCCGCTACATCCTGCCCCTCGCGGAACACGCCGCTCTGCTTCAGCAGCTCGTCCACAAGAGTGGTCTTGCCATGGTCTACATGGGCTATGATGGCAACATTCCTTACATCTTCTCTTTTTTGATTCATGATTTAACCTCGTTTCTATGGCTGTGATATGCGAATACGCACAGCGTCAGCCCGCGATCCGGTGGCGCGGGGGAGTGTCGATATTCGTCTGTCTTCGCCGATGAATTATTTCATCACATTTTCAAACTGTTACAGTATAGCACCATTTCCCCGGAGACGCAAGGTTTATTGGATGTGAGGATTTTCCGGATATCGATTTTAAACGTTGTTTTGTATGAAAAAAAGAATAAATCGCAAAAATTGGGGAATAGTGCGGTGAGAAACTGTACTAAAATAGTGATTTCTATTGTATAAATAGTAATATCCAACTGTCAGGATTCGGATTCTGGCGGAGGTGTTACCGGAAAAAGTCTTAAAACAAGAAGGGAGAACGAAAATGACAGATAAGGTAATTGAAAACAACCAGGTGACGGTTATGGGGGAGATAGCAAGCGGTTTTACCTATAGCCATGAGATTTTCGGAGAGGGCTTCTACATGATGGACGTGCGCTGCAAGCGGCTCAGCGAGAGCTACGACATGATTCCCGTCATGGTATCTGAGCGGCTGATGGACGTGACTGCGGACTATACGGGAGAATTGATATGCGTGAACGGGCAGTTCCGGTCCTACAACCGCCATGAGGAGCGCAAGAACCGGCTCGTGCTTTCGGTGTTCGCCAGAGAAGTCAGCTTTGTGGATGAAATGGAGGAGAGCTCCAAGACGAACCAGATTTTCCTGGACGGCTATATCTGCAAGGAGCCCATCTACAGGAAGACCCCTCTGGGAAGGGAAATCGCGGATCTGCTGCTGGCCGTGAACCGGCCCTACGGGAAATCCGACTACATACCCTGCATCTGCTGGGGAAGGAACGCGCGCTACGCCAACAATTTCAAGGTGGGGGAGCGCTGTGCCGTGTGGGGGCGGATACAGAGCAGGGAATATATGAAGAAGCTGGATGACGAGAATGTGGAGAGAAGGGTGGCCTTCGAAGTGTCCGTCAGCAAGCTGGAACTGATCGAGGAAGGCGAAATCTGAATCCAGGCCTGTTTTTTGCTTGTTTTGCAAAGCGTTTGCCAAATCCGGGAAAGTATGGTATCCTAAAGGAGTAATTTCTGACAGGCGCGGATCCGGGACGAGTGCCCTGTGCCGGGAAAGCAATAAAAGCCTGCATTGGAAGTGAAATGAGGTGCGATATGGCAAAAGGATTGGTCTATATATACACCGGCGACGGGAAAGGAAAGTCTTCCGCGGCCCTTGGCAGGGCCTTACAGGCAGCCATAGAGGGCAAGAGCGCGGTGATTATTCGGTTCCTGAAAGGGAACGGTTCCAAGGAGGCAGATTTTCTGCGCAGGATGGAGCCGGAGATAAAGCTGTTCTCTTTTGAGAAATCTGATGAAAGCTATGAGGCGCTTTCCGAGGAGAAGAAGCAGGAAGAGATCGTCAATATCAAAAACGAGATTAACTTTGCCAAGAAGGTTCTGGCCACCAGGGAGTGCGACCTGCTGATACTGGATGAAGTGCTGCGGCTGGTGGAGAAGGAAATCGTGTCCGTGGAGGATCTGAAGGCGCTGCTGGAATGCAGGGGGGATACGGACATCATCCTGACGGGCGCCAAGGCGGGGGACGACATCTGCGGCCTGGCGGATGAGATTTCCAGGATAGAGACGTTTCGGAAAGAAATCCATTGACAGCTTCCATAGATGATGTTATGATTTAGACAGAAAATAAGCAAGAAGATAGAGGTTGCGTTTTTCATAAGTACTTTTTCTGATGCGGCAGGCGCAGGTGAGGGAGGGGGAAAGGGGAACACGCCGAAAGAGCTGCTGTCTGCAGGCCGCGTCTTGGGCATACAGTGAAGAATTGTATGACTGTCATCCGTTTTCGAGATGGTGCGCTATCGGTATATATCCTATAGGATTCATTCGCCGGCGCTTCATGTGTCGGCGTTTGTTTCTTGAGAACAAGCGAAACAAAGCATATGGAGGAGAAGAGATGTCAATTTTCAAGGGTTCGGGTGTGGCCGTTGTTACGCCTATGAAAAGCACAGGGGAAGTGGATTATGAGCAGTTCGCGAAGCTTCTGGAATTCCAGATCGCCAACAAGACGGATGCCATCATTGTCTGTGGCACCACGGGCGAGTCATCTACGCTGTCCCACGAGGAGCATCTGGAGGTGATTCGGTACTGTGTGGAGGTGGTGGCAGGCCGGATTCCGGTGGTGGCAGGCACCGGCTCCAATTGCACGGAGACGGCTGTCTATCTGTCGCAGGAGGCGGAGAAATCGGGAGCGGACGGACTGCTGTTGGTGAGCCCTTATTACAATAAGGCCACCCAGAACGGCCTGTATGCCCATTTCAAGACAGTGGCGGATTCCGTGAAGCTGCCCATTCTGCTGTATAACGTGCCCAGCAGGACCAGCTGCAACATTCTGCCGGAGACCATTGTGCGCCTCTGCAGCGATGTGGAGAACATCGTGGGCGTAAAGGAGGCCAGCGGCAATATCGGCCAGATCGCCCATCTGGCGGCCATAGCCAACGGCAAGGTGGACATCTATTCCGGCAACGATGACCAGATCGTGCCCATCATGTCCCTGGGCGGCATCGGCGTGATTTCCGTGCTGGCCAATGTGGCGCCTGTTCAGACCCATGAAATCTGCCGGAAGTACCTGGACGGCGATGTGGTGGAAAGCCGCAGGCTGCAGCTGGAAGCCATGGAACTGTGCAATGCGCTGTTCTGCGAGGTCAATCCCATTCCCGTGAAGAAAGCCCTGGCGCTGATGGGCATGGGAGGGGGAGCGCTGCGGATGCCTCTGAGCGAGATGGAGCCCGCCAATGTGCAGCGGCTGGAAAAGGCCATGAAGGCATACGGAATCCTGTAGATACATAGATGGAATGACGGATTAAAAGAGATAGGATGACAAAGTTGGTCATCCTGGGTTGACTCCGGGCCCGCGAGGAGCCATGTCCCCTGGAAAGGGCGTCGGCTTCCTCGAGGGCCATATTTGACAAAAGCGTGGGCGAGCCGGGCAGTTCCCGGTGCGCATATTTGAGTAGGGTTCGGAAAGGATACGTCTCGGCAGGCTGTCTGCCGTTCCCGGGATGGAAGGAAGGACGCCCTGGGGCGGCTTTGGAATCATGGGCGGCCGGTGAGGGGATTCACAAGTAAAGGAGGAGCGGAGCATATGGTCAGGATTATCATGCACGGATGCAACGGAAAAATGGGACAGGTCATCGGCGGCCTGCTGCAGGAGGATAAGGAGGCCCGGCTGGTGGCGGGGGTAGATGTGTTCGATGACGGACACAATAGCTATCCGGTCTATCAGGATATCTGGGACTGCGATGTGGAGGCGGACTGCGTGGTGGATTTTTCCACAGCCGCGGCAGTGGACAGGATGCTGGATTACTGCGTGGAGAAGAAACTGCCCTGCGTGCTCTGCACCACGGGGCTTAGCCAGGAGCTGCTGCAGAAGACAGAGAAGGCCGCGGAGAGCATTGCCCTGCTGCGCTCTGCCAACATGTCCCTGGGCATCAACCTGCTCCTGAAGCTTCTGAAGAACGCCGCAGGGGTGCTGGCCCCCGCCGGGTTCGACATGGAGATTCTGGAGAAGCACCACAACCTGAAGACGGACGCCCCCAGCGGCACTGCTTTGGCGCTGGCGGATTCTATCAATGAGGAGTTCGGCCATGCCTATACCTATGTCTACGACCGGAGCGCGAGGCGGGAGAAGAGGCCGGAAAAGGAAATCGGCATCAGCGCTGTCAGGGGCGGCACTATCGTGGGGGACCATGACGTGATTTTTGCCGGTCCGGACGAGGTCATCACTTTTTCTCACAGGGCGTATTCCAAGGCTGTCTTCGGCAAGGGGGCAATCCAGGCCGCGAAGTTCCTGGCGGGGAGACCGGCGGGGAAGTACGACATGGGCGATGTGATCGATGCGGCAGAATAAACGCCTGGAGGCGCGAAAAGGTGCGCAGCCATCGGCTTTCGGAAAGGCGGGAACAGGGGAAAGGGCATGAAGGAGAAGGACAGTCAGGTCTTAAGGGTATTGGCAAGGCAGTATAAAAACGTAGCGGCTGCTTCTACGGAAATCATCAATCTGCAGTCGATCATGAATCTGCCGAAAGGCACGGAGCATTTCCTGACGGACATCCATGGTGAATACGAACAGTTCAACCATGTGCTGAAGAACGGCTCCGGGTCTGTCCGCAAGAAAATCGATGAGGAGTTCGGCAATTCGATCAGCAGCAGGGACAAGAAGAGCCTGGCGACACTGATCTATTACCCGGCGGAGAAGCTGGAGCTTGTGGAGAAGGAGGAGGACAATCTGGAGGACTGGTACAAGATTGCCCTCCACAGGCTGGTGCAGGTCATCAAGCGGGTGTCCTCTAAATATACCCGCTCCAAAGTGCGCAGGGCCCTGCCCAAAGACTTCGCCTATGTCATCGAGGAGCTGATCACGGAAAAGGCGGAAATCCTTGATAAGGAAGCATACTATAACGAAATCATCCGTACCATCATCAGGATCGGGCGCGCCCCTCAGTTCATTATCGCCTTAAGCCAGCTGATACAGCGCCTGGTCATCGACCATCTCCACATCGTAGGGGACATCTATGACAGAGGCCCGGGCCCTCATGTGATCATGGACACGCTGTGCGCCTATCATTCAGTGGACGTACAGTGGGGGAATCATGACGTGGCCTGGATGGGGGCGGCCAGCGGGCATATGGCCTGCATCGCCAGCGTGATTCGGATAGCTGCCAGATACGGGAATCTGGATGCCCTGGAGGACGGATACGGAATCAATCTTCTGCCCCTTGCCACCTTTGCCATGGAAGCCTATGAGGGCGTGGACTGCAGTGCCTTCGCCATTCGGACCAACCAGAACCGGGGCGGCAAGGCTCTGGATCTGGACATCAAGATGCACAAGGCCCTGGCCATACTGCAGTTCAAGCTGGAAGGGCAGCTGATCATGCGCCATCCGGAATTCCACATGGAGGACAGGGTGCTGCTGAACCGGATTGATTACGGGACAGGGACGATTTGCATGGTCGATCCCGCCACGGGGGAGCCAAGGGACTATGTCATGCGGGACATGGACTTCCCTACGATAGACCCCGCCAATCCTCTGGCACTGACCGAGGAGGAGGAAAAGGTCATGAAGGGGTTGCAGCAGGCTTTTATGAAATGCGAGAAGCTTCAGCGCCATGTGCGTTTTCTGTATGCCAAGGGCGGCCTTTACAAGATATACAACGGCAATCTGCTCTACCACGGCTGCATGCCCATGAACGAGGACGGGAGCTTCGCCCAGGTGGAAATCGGCGGAAAGCAGTATGGCGGCAAGGCTTTGTACGATATCCTGGAGCACCATGCCAGGCGGGGCTATTATGCCAAGGATGAGGCGGAGCGGCTCTACGGACAGGACATGATGTGGTATATCTGGTCCGGGAAAGGCTCGCCTGTGTTCGGCAAGGACAAAATGGCCACTTTCGAGCGTTATTTCATAGAAGAAAAAGAGACCCATGCGGAGAAAAAGAACAGCTATTATCGTTTATTGGAGAAAGAAGAGACGGTAGACCGTATTCTTGAGGAGTTCGGGCTGTGTGGCAGGGAGTCCCATATCGTGAACGGACATGTGCCTGTGGAGCAGATCCATGGGGAGTCCCCGATTAAATGCGGCGGCAGGCTGCTGATCATCGATGGCGGGTTTTCCAAGGCCTATCAGGCGAAGACGGGCATCGCAGGATATACCCTTGTCTGCAATTCCTGGGGGATGCGCCTGGTGGCGCATGAGCCTTTTGAGTCTTCCCGTGCCGCTATCGTGAACGAATCCGATCTGTTCTCGCACTCCATCGATGTGGAGTCCTATCCCCGCAGAAAGCTGGTGGCAGATACGGATGTGGGGGAGGAAATTCGGGAGCGGATTTATTATTTGGAGGAATTGCTGGAGGCTTATCGGGATGGGACTATCATGGAAGAAATGTGAGAAGAAGTTCTAAGCCTGCAAAGTACGCAGGCTTAGAACTTCCAGGTTCGCTTGAGCGAATAAATTCGCTTGCGGGCGTCTCACAGGCCAGAATGCCCGGGCGAATCTTTTTCGCCTTGTGCATGGGTATTCTTCCAGACATCCACCGGGGCGTGGTTTGGTTTATGGGTTGGGGCTTTTTATCTTGTGGTGTTGCCGTACATGTTGCTGCGGGCGTTGCCGGCGGGGGTGGAGTTGTTGGTTTCGGAGCCTGTGGTGTCGGTGCCGCCGGAGACGGTGCCGCCGTTGGCGCTCGTCTCGTCGTTGCCGGTGAGGTCATCGGTTATATTGTCGATGCCGTCGGTGACGTCGTCTACTGCGTTGTCGATGACGTCTCCGGCATCGTCGAGCAGGGAATCATCGTCTCCTTGGGTGGCTCCGCCGGTTCCGGTTACGCTGCCATCGGTGTCGTTGGCGTCGGACGAGCTGCTGGAGTTGCTATTGTTGGTATTGTTGTTGTCGTTGGTTCCGGCGGAACCGGAGCCGGAATCCTGAGTGGTGGTTCCGGCCATGCTGTCGGAGTTGTTGTCCTTTTTGTCATTGTTGGTGCAGGCGGTGGCCATGCATACGTAGGCAATCACCAGACCCAGGGCCAACAGTTTCTTGGATCCTGCGTACTTTTTAGCTTTTTTCATATTATACCTCCTTGCCTGCTTTCGCGGGCTAAATCTAATCCTTGGAATCTTCGGATTCCGAAAAATTGTCTGCTGTTTGCGGACGTTTCCCCACGGTCGGTTGCGGGGAGAAATCAGGCCATGGCGCATAGGTTGTTTTTGCGCAGAATGGCTGACTTGCCAATAGTATGCGGACTGTGGATTGTTTTATGCGGGAATGGGATGACTGGGAAAATCTGGTAAAAATTCCGGAAGAGATTTTGGTGTGGAAAGGAAGGGCGCGGGATGGAATTCAGGCCATGTATCGATATCCATAATGGCGAAGTGAAGCAGATTGTGGGGGGCAGCCTTCGGGACGCGGGGGACGCGGCGGAGGAGAATTTTGTGGCGGGGAAGCCGGCTGCTTTTTATGCGGGGCTTTACCGGGAGGCCGGAATCCGGGGAGGACATGTGATTTTGTTGAATTCCAGGGACAGCGAGCATTATGGGGCCACCAAAAGGCAGGCGCTGGAGGCGTTGAGGGCTTATCCGGGCGGCCTGCAGGCAGGAGGCGGGATTGGTCCGGACAATGCCGAGGAGTTCCTGGATGCCGGGGCGTCCCATGTCATTGTGACTTCCTATGTGTTCCAGGGGGGTAGGATACGGTTCGACAGGCTGGAGCAGATGCGGAGCGCGGTGGGAAAGGACAGGCTGGTGCTGGATTTGAGCTGCAGAAAGACGGCGGAGGGATACAATATCGTCACGGACAGATGGCAGAATCTCACCCGGGAGAAGGTGGAGGAGCCGCTGCTGGAGCGCCTGTGCCGTTATTGTGACGAGTTCCTGGTCCATGCCGTGGACGTGGAGGGGAAGTCGGGAGGCATTGAGGCAGAGCTGGCCGCCCTGTTGGGAAAATGGGACAGGACGCCTGTCACTTACGCGGGGGGCGTGCACAGTTACGGGGACCTGGAGCTGCTCCGGAAGCTTGGCGGGAACCGTGTGAACGTCACAATCGGGAGTGCGCTGGATTTGTTCGGCGGTCCGATGTCCTGGGAAAAAGTGCTGGACATGTGCAGAAACGGATGAAAAAATTGTTGAATATACCGATTGAAGAAGCTTTCTTTTATGTCCATAAGCATAAAAAAAGCTTTTTTATTTGTGAAAACATAACAAAAAGCTGCTGTTATCGTTGAAGTAGAACTTGGTTTATGGTAAAATAGTAAAAGGTTATCGGAGGTGCCTACTATGGGACGTAACGGACATAAGCGCAAGAATAACCATGTGGTAATCGTCACATCCGATGCTACGGATGTAAGGATGAGACAGTTTCGTATCCGTCCGTGGATTCTGCAGGTCATCATCATCTTTCAGTGTATCGTCATCGGTGCGTTGATTGGGTTCGTCCTCTATGAGAGGGAGGCCTGGGAGGGCCAGCAGCAGCGCACGGATACGGAGAACGGAACGATCACCGCCCTGGAAGAGGAGAACGCCGAGCTGGAAAGCCAGGTAGCCGGATTGAATGCCGAGATAGGTGGACTGAATGCCGAGATAGACGGGCTGAACGAGAAGGTGAGGATACTGAGCGAGACAGTGACGCAGAAGGCCCAGACCGAGAGCGAGCTCAGCGAGCAGCTGGAGAAACAGACCGTCCCCACGGAATTTCCGTTGACGGGAAAGACCACCATGGAGGAGGGGACAGGGGCAGACGGAGCTCCTATCTGCGTATTCACGGCAGCCAAGGGCTCGATGGTAGTGGCCACGGCCAATGGCTCTGTCATTGTGGTCAACGAGGATCCGGAATATGGGAACAATATCTGGGTCGACCACGGCAACGGCTACACCACCATCTACAGATGCGCGGGAGAGGTCAAGGTGAGACAGGGCGAGACAGTCACACAGGGCGCGACATTGTTTGTGATTACGGAGGAAAGCAGCAAGCTGGGATACCAGATGATGCGGGACGGCGGATATGTCGATCCAATGGAAGTGCTGGCCATTAGCGGCTGACGAAAGGCGGAGGAACTAGAAATGAGAAAGAAAGAGACACAGATTTCAACTATTATCGGAATGACTGCGGAATGCGAGGGGGATTTCAAAGCGGACGGCTCCATTCGGATCGACGGCACGGTGAACGGCAATGTGATGGTGACGGACTGCGTGATAGTAGGGGCATCCGGATGCGTCAACGGCGACATCAATTCCAGCCGGGTCATCATTGGCGGGGAAGTGTACGGCAACCTGAACGTGCCGGAGAAAGTGGAGCTGACCTCCACGGCCCGTGTCATCGGCGACATCACCACAGGGGGTCTTGTGATTGACGAAAAGGCTATCTTCCAGGGAAGCTGCAACATGAACCAGGATGCCAGCAAGCGGCCCAAGCCGAACAACAAGGCATTGAAGGCCATGAAGAAGGAAGCCCTGACGGACATCAACAACGCGCTGAAGGGAACGGATTCTTCCTCTGGGGAAAGCACCGGCACCGAAGGCTGAAAAGACAAAACAGATATTAGGAATTGTCGGAAAAAACGGATACAACTTCTTTAGAAATCCGCAGACACTTCCTTAATATAGAAAGATAAAGACAGCTGCCATACGGAACATTGTCGGAGGGAAAACGTGGAACGGTTTTGCGTTTTCCTACAGACGATATGCCGGATATGGCAGCTGTTTTCCTATGGCGGCAGTCAAGCCGTGAACGGTCTTTGCTGGCTTTTGGGACAACGGCATGATAGCGGCGGCATCTGTCCGGTCCGCAGCCGGGGGATAGGTCAGGGCGTGTCAGAGTCCTCTTTCCCGCGCATGCGCCCGAACACGGTCTCATACCCGTCATTCCCGTAGTTCAGCGACCTGTTGACGCGGCTGATGGTGGCGGTGGAAGCGCCGGTCTTCTCGGCGATTTCCAGGTAGGTGCTGTGGTTCCGCAGCATGGCGGCCACCTCGAAGCGCTGGGAGATGGAGAGCAGTTCATTGACGGTACATAAATCCTCAAAGAAACTGTAACATTCCTCCCGGTTTTCCAGACAGAGGATGGCGTCGAACAGGAAATCGACGGCTTCGCTTTTTACTTTTTTGTTCATGATGGATACCTCGCTTGATTATTGCTTTCTCATTTTACCATACTAAAGTTTTAAAGTAAAGGCGCAATCTTTTTTTGGTTTTTGAAAGAAAATGTTGTCATGTAGTAATGAATACTATATAATCATAGATAGCGGATTCGATTCTATGTGGTGAAGAAGGGAGAAGCGCTATGACCATTGACAACGATGATTTATTGAACAGCATATTGGCGAGCCTGGACAGGGTAGAGCATATCAATCCTGATGACATTCCGAACATAGATTTGTATATGGACCAGGTCACTACTTTCATGGACAGCCATCTCCAGTCCGCCGCCAGATATCCTGGCCAGGACAAGATACTGACCAAGACTATGATCAACAATTATGCAAAGAACGATCTGATACCGCCTCCGGTGAGGAAGAAGTATTCCAGGGAGCATGTGATGCTTCTGGTCTTCATCTATTATTACAAGGGCTTTCTGTCCATCAATGACATCCAGAAGCTTTTGGAGCCCATTGCGGAGCGTTATTTCCAGAATGGACAGGAGTACAATCTGGAGGACATCTACAGAGAGGCTTTTGACATGGAGGAAAAGCAGCTGCAGGCCATGAAGGAGGATGTGGTGGAGAAGTTCAGAGCAGCTCAGGGTGCTTTCCCGGGCGCGCCGAAAGAGGATGCGGAGTTCCTGCATAAGTTCGCTTTCATCTGCCTGCTGGGCTATGATGTGTACCTGAAAAAGCTGATGATCGAGAAGATGATAGACGAGCTGTCCCTTCCCGGAAAGGGGCAGGAGGGCAGAAAGGCGAACAAAGGCGAAAAGCCGGAAGAATAGACCGGAGAGATGGAACAGGGACAAGGGCTTCTTCATAAGATACCTTATAAACCATATGGAGGTAGCTATGAGGAAGTTATCAATAAGAAAGGCGGGGGCGGCATGCCTGGCTGCCCTGACGGCGCTGGCTGTCCTGACGGGATGCGGGGATAGCGGGGAAGCCTCAAAGGACGGCAAGACGGAGATGGTGCTCAATGAAGTGGCGCATTCCATTTTTTATGCGCCTATGTATGTGGCCATCGAGGAAGGGTATTTCGCGGAGGCGGGAATCGAGCTGACGCTGGTGACCGGATTCGGGGCCGACAAGACCATGACCGCGGTGCTCACCGGCGAGGCGGACATCGGCTTCATGGGCAGCGAGAGCACGATATATACTTACGCGGGCGGCACCGAGGACTATGTGGTGAATTTCGCTCAGCTGACCCAGAGGGCGGGGAATTTTCTGGTGTCCAGGGAGCCGATTGAAGATTTCACCTGGGATATGGTCAAGGGGAGGGATGTGCTGGGCGGCCGGGCAGGCGGCATGCCGGAGATGGTCTTCGAGTATATCCTGGAGAAGAACGGGATCGATCCTGCGACGGATGTGTCCATAGACCAGAGCATCGATTTCGGCTCCACTGCGGCGGCGTTTTCTGGGGGGCAGGGGGATTTCACGGTAGTAAGAGATGTGTTACTACACCACTAGACCCGGAAGCTGAATCCGCATATCCTGTGGGTCTGCGGATTCACCTCTATCTCTTTGATGGTCTCTTTCCAGAAGGCCTTTTTATGCTGGATGTCGAGGTTCTTGTACATCTGCTGCCATTCCTTTGAGAAGTTCCGGGAAAGGGCCTTGTAGGCTTCCAGGGAAGCCGATATCTGCTCTACGGAGCTGTCACAGCTTTCCAGCTTTTCGGCCAGGCGGGCATACTGCTCATCGTAATAGGATTCTTTGATTCTCCCTTTTTGGTACATGATATTCAGGCGGTCCATCTCGGCACGGATGCCCGCGGACATGTCCGGCTTCTCCATCAGCTGCTTCTTCTTCCTGGACAGATCCAGGATGTCCGTATTGATTTTCTCGTCCACATGGGTCAGGAGGTACTCCTCTATGACGGATTCGGACAGGCAGGCCCCATTGTGGTATTCGGTGAACTTGGCGCCGCAGCGGTACCGCTTGTACTCGGATATCTCTCCGGACTTCAGGCGCTGGCGCTTTACGAAGCCGTTCATGTTCTTCTCGCAGACAGGGCACTTCACCATGGAGGAGAAGAGGAAAGGCTCAGTCTGGTGCGGGATGATCTTGGCATCACTGACGGACTGGATCTTCCGGTACTGGTCCATGGTGATGTAGGCCGGGCAGTAATCCTCGATGCCGTACATCTGGCCGGCATAGGTGGAGCATTTCAGGATGCGGTTCACCTGGTACATGGTGGGGCAGACAGGGGAGCCGGCATATTTGGAGAGGATGTAGTGGACAGTGGCCTTCTTGGAGTATGTAGTGAAATACTGCTCAAAGATGTCATTGACGATGTGCTCCGTGGCAGGATCCTTGATTAGCTTCTTGTCCTTGTCTGCAGCATAGCCATAGGCCGGTCTGCCGTTCAGGTGCTCCTTGCGGCCTTTCTTGTACTGGAAGATGGAATTGATTCGGTCGGAGGTCCGGTCGCATTCGTTCTCGTTGACAGAGAGCATGATGTTGATGGCGAAGCGCCCGTTGGCCGTGGAGGTGTCGTACTCCTCGAAGATGGTCTTCCAGTTGCAGTTGTGGGCTTCCAGGATGGCCTGGGTGTTGTGGTAGTCCTTGATGTTGCGGAACCATCGGTCAAGTTTGGTGACCAGGATCAGGTCTACCTTGTCCGCTTCCACGTCCCGGAGCAGGCGCATCAGGTCCTTGCGGTTCTGCATCTTCTTGCGGGCGGTCAGGCCCTCGTCTGCATAGTAATCCACGATTTCGTAGCCATGGGAGACTGCATAGTCGGTGAGGGCTTCCTTCTGCGCGTCCAGGGACAGCCCTTCCTTTGCCTGCAGCTCCGTGCTGACGCGGTCGTAGATGGCGCATCGTATTCTTGGCATTGCATCGCCTCCTTTTCTAATGATATGCTGTTTTTGCATATAGAAATGACATGCAGCGAAAAAACGCTTGCAAGCTGTCCCTTGAGGTGATACAATGAATCTGCATTGTGGTATCCCTCAGGGATATATCTAAAGCCGTTCGGTGCGCCAACACCGGGCGGTTTTTCAAATTTTGCAACTGTTTTTCATTGTTTCAACATTGATTGCCAACGGTATGGAAAGTCCAGGTGTTTTAAAGATATATCGTTCTTATATTTCTTTATTAGTTTTGTTAGTGGCTTTATAAACTCGTCATTCCATTTCTCTTTATCCGGATACATAAGCTTGAGCATATAGAGTTGGGCAAATATCCGACGCGTGGGAATATACTTTTCTTTAGCAGGCATCTTAGGAGTGGCGGGGAATATCCAGTAATACAGTCTGGAATAGTGTGCACACCTATTGCGCAAGTCCGTAAGGCAACGCAGCCAACTTTCCAATGTTTGGTAATTGACCCCATAAGTGGTTTCGGCTATTTTTGCTTTGTCATTATTCTTCATTCCACGATAGAAATAGGAAAGCATCCCAATGGAAAAGAAATCAATGATGGCCCAGATAGGAATATGTCCATCGTATTTTTCCTTATGATGCTTTATGACAAGCGTATTTGCATTTTCCGCAATGCACATATTGACATGACTCATGTAAGAAGAATGTTTATGCTTCTTGTTAAATGAGGAGGAATCCATATATCCCTCAGCGCCATAGGCGTGCGCATGGAAATAAGCAAGTTGTGTCCGGACATGTATTTCAATCTTTTCTATCGCGAAAGAAATCAGGTTTCTTAACTCGGCATCGAACATGTATATATTTTGAATGCGCTCAAATTCAATTGCAATAAAGCACTTTTCTTCTTCTTTTCGTATGAAAGGAAGATAATAACCTGATAGACGATAGTAATTTGTCTTTGACAGAAAATCCATGCACGAGGCCTTGTCGGTAATGATTATGTTCTTCTTTTTTAGCAGTTCGGCCTGTTCCTCGAAGGTTGTAGGTTTCTTTAACTCCATTTTTTCTCCCGCAAAATAAAAAGTGCTCCCATTGGACACATCGTTGAGAGGTGTGGGAGCTTCTGTTACTTTTAGTATACCCCAAAACTCTCAAAAGTCAACCGTTTTTTGAAAAAATGTGGATAAAACAGTGGATAACTTGTGTATATCCAGTGTAGAAACACAAGATATGGTAATTGTCAATAGTAATCCCTCACTTTCCCTTGACTTTATTAAAACGCCGTAGCGGTTTAATCGGGGATGAATAGACGGTAACCAGGCCCGAACGGTTGACTTCTCCGTAAAAGAAGGAGAACCCCCGGAAGTACTCGCAATGCTTCCGGGGGTTTGTCCTTCTGTGCATCTATGGATGCTGTTGTCCTTTTGCCTACTGGCATTATAGCATATGCGGAATATGTTTGCAATATGCTTCCCCCGGGAATATTTTGTTTTTGGTGCATGAGCTGCGACATTGCACCTTTTTTGCGTTTCAAGATTGATTTCTAATGGCATGGAAGCACCAAAAGTTTTAAGGATACATAAAATGTGCTCCCATTGGACACATCGTTGAAAGGTGTGGGAGCTTCTATTACAATTAGGATTGTAGTGGTCAAGCTTTTTTGTAACATTTGTGGCTAAAAAAATCATGTCGC
>CAJUFI010000040.1 GCA_910585665.1 uncultured Acetatifactor sp.
ATAACTGATGCAACTTGTTTAGGAGAAAGCCCAGAAATACAACGAAAAAGGCTATAAACTCGCATCAGTTATTTGTAGACAATTCCTTAGGAACTGTCGGGAAATAACCGCCACAATAAAAATTGCTGCAAACTTGTAGCGGTTATTTGTAGAAAATTCCTTAGGAATTGTCGGAAAATAACTGATGCAACTTGTTTAGAAGAAAGCCCGGAAATACAAGGAAAACGGCTATCAACTCGCATCAGTTATTTGTAGAAAATTCCTTAGGATAATGCTGGAACAAAAAGCGCTGTGCCAACTGCTGGTTCCATGTGAACTAAGGCACAGAACCGCGCCGTCATGGGGCAGAGATTCTGTCCTGTGGCGGCGCGGATTTGATTTTATTTTATTCTGAGAGTTTTTCCGGTTCCGGATACTCCACTCCGAAGGTATCTACCGTGACGCTCTGCATCACCTGTTTTTCCAGGGGCCTGTCAGAGCGGTCGGTGGCGGTCTCAGCGATGCGGTTCACCACGTCCATCCCCTCGATCACTTTCCCGAACGCTGCGTAGCCGCCGTCCAGGTGGGGCGCGTTCTTGTGCATGATGAAGAACTGGCTCCCGGCGGAGTCCGGATGCATGGACCTTGCCATGGACAGCACGCCCTCAGTGTGCTTCAAATCGTTTGTGACGCCGTTCTGGGCGAACTCCCCCTTGATGCTGTAGCCGGGGCCGCCCATGCCGGTGCCGTCCGGGCAGCCGCCCTGGATCATGAAGCCCCTGATGACCCGGTGGAAAATCAGGCCGTCATAGAATTTCCTGTTGACCAGGCTGATGAAATTGTTCACGGAGACCGGGGCGGTCTCGGGATACAGTTCCAGACGGATGACACCGCCGTCTTCCATGGTGATGGTTACAATGGGATTTTTTGCCATAATAAGATATCCTTTCTGATTGAAATAGTATATAATAGAATCAAAGAGCTGATTCTATTATCAAAATTCTATAATAAGTAATTGTAACCTAAAAATGCGCTGTCGTAAAGGACAAAGTGTGAGAAGTGCGGCGATTCATGAGTATTTATACTGCACGCTAATGAAATTTGCAGCAGCCTACAACAAAACCACGATCGCTACAGCGGCAAGCTGCTACCATTACAGTGGCTTTAAGGCTGCCAGCCACATATGTTCACTCGGAACAGATTTGTAAATTCTGTCGGGCTTGAGCATATGCCGGTTGTGCCGGATATGAGATATGACGGGAAGTGTGAAGATTTGATTTACTATAGAGAGATAGAGGTAAGGACGGAAGAGACGCAGGGCATCCTTCATCTGACAGATGACGAGCGGAAAGCCAGGGAACTGAAAGAGACGGGGGAAGCAGTGCTCGTCTGTCTGCACCCGGGAAACAGGGAACAGGATTTTTCGGGATTCCTGTTCGCGGTGGAGGATCCGGAGGAGCTGGAGCCGGAGTATATAGAGCGGGTCTACCGGCGGCTGAAAGGGCTGCCCTGGAACATTCTGTGGACGAAGCGGTGCCTGATACGGGAGACCGTGCCGGATGACGTGGATGCCTTCTACCAAATCTACAGCCATCCGTCCATCACGGAATACATGGAGGGCCTGTACCCGGACGTGGAAGAGGAGAAGCAGTACGTCAGGGAATACATGGAAAAAGTCTACACATTCTTTGGCTTCGGCGTCTGGACAGTGGTGGAACAGGCCACCGGCGCAGTCATCGGCAGAGCCGGGCTCTCCTACCGGGAGGGCTTCGAAGAGCCGGAGCTGGGCTTCATCATCGGCGTGCCCTGGCAGCGAAGGGGATACGCGGAGGAAGTCTGCAGAGCCGTCCTCGCCTACGGCTGGAGCGCCCTGGAATTCCAGCGCATACAGGCGCTGGTGGAGGTAGAGAACACGCCCTCCCTGAGGCTCTGTGAAAAGCTGGGCTTCCGCCGGGACGCCCGCCTGACTCTGGGAGACAGAGAGTATTACCGTCTCCTCATTGAAAAAAGTCACGAAATCTACAGCCCGCCCAGCGGAAAATAAGCCCAAAAAGGAAGGGCGGCTCCCGACATCTGTCCCCACCCTTATGGATTTTGTATAAAACTGACAGAAATAAGGCCTTTTCAGAGGCCATTTGTACGATTTTTTGTGCATACTGTAGAAAGCCTCTGATTTGGCGGCTGGAAGAATCTGTTGACAGACAAAGGCCGGGATGCTATACTCACACTTGTAAAGCAAAGGCGCTATGGAGAAAACCGTAGCGCCTTTTGTCATGGCAGTCCGGAACTGCACCTGCCGGATGTGATTGCCGGAAAGGCGGATTGCCGCTTATAACAGGACGGAATATCGAAGGACGATTTTCCATTGTCTGGCACTAAGCGTGAAAAGGTTCAGGCAGATGGGTGCCATTCTATACAGCGATGCAAAGGGGCTTCGTGAGCCTGTTTTGCATCGCTGTTTTTGATTATGGCAATGGAGAGGGAAATCTGCGGGATTCCGCCCCAAAGAGGAGGAGAGAGATTATGACAGAAGAGATTTTTGAATCCATGAACAGCCTGCTTTTCGGCGTCTGGTTCCTGATAGGGGCGGCGCTGGTGTTCTGGATGCAGGCGGGCTTCGCCATGGTGGAGACCGGCTTCACCAGGGCCAAGAACGCGGGCAACATCATCATGAAGAACCTGATGGACTTCTGCATCGGCACAGTGGTGTTCATCCTGATTGGTTTCAGCCTGCTGCTGGGGGAGGATGTGGCAGGGCTGATCGGAAAGCCGGGCTTCGACATCTTCACAGCCTACGAAAGCTTCGACTGGTCCAATTTCGTGTTCAACCTGGTGTTCTGCGCCACCACGGCCACCATCGTGTCTGGTGCCATGGCGGAGCGGACCAAGTTCCTTTCCTATTGCATCTATTCCGCAGTGATCTCCGCCCTGATCTACCCCATAGAGGCCCACTGGATCTGGGGCGGCGGATGGCTTTCCCGGATAGGCTTCCATGACTTTGCCGGTTCCTGCGCCATACATATGGTAGGAGGTGTCTGTGCACTGATCGGCGCGAAGATTTTAGGACCCCGCATCGGCAAGTTCGTCACGGACAAGGACGGCAAGGTGACTAAAGTGAACGCTTTCCCCGGCCACAGCATCCCTCTGGGAGCCCTGGGCGTGTTCATCCTGTGGCTGGGCTGGTACGGCTTCAACGGCGCGGCGGCTACCAGCGTGGAGCAGCTGGGCTCCATCTTCCTGACCACCACAGTGGCGCCTGCAGTGGCCACCGTAGTGTGCATGATTTTTACCTGGCTGAAATACGGTAAACCGGATGTGTCCATGTGTCTGAACGCTTCTCTGGCCGGGCTGGTGGCGATCACCGCGCCCTGTGACGTGACGGATGCCTTTGGGGCTGTCCTGATTGGCATCGTGTCCGGCTTCCTGGTGGTGTTCGGCGTCTGGCTCCTGGATTGCAAGCTGCACATAGATGATCCTGTGGGCGCGGTGGCGGTGCACTGCATGAACGGCATCTGGGGCACCATCGCCACAGGCCTGTTCGCCACCACGAGCGCGCCGGGCAGTGAGCTGAACGGCCTGTTCTACGGCGGCGGATTCAAGCTGCTGGGCATCCAGCTGATCGGCGTGGCCAGCGTGGCGGCATGGGCCGCGGTGACGATTACCATCGCTTTCCTGATAATCAAGGCTACGGTGGGGCTGAGGGTCACGGAGGAAGAGGAAATCGTAGGATTGGATGCCCAGGAGCACGGCCTTGCCTCCGCATATTCCGGCTTCTCCATCATGGACGTGGCAAATTATGGAATGGCCGTGAACGAGAATACAGACCTTGGCGCAAGCGTGTACGAGGAGGCCTCGGAAGCCAAGCGTGCAGCCGCGGTGCAGGTGACAGCAGAGCCTTCTGTATCCGCCACGGGCATGTATAAGGTGGCCATCATCGCCAAGCTGTCACGGTATGACAAACTGAAGAAGGCCATGAACGATCTAGGCGTCACCGGCATGACCGTGACCCAGGTCATGGGCTGCGGCATCCAGAAGGGCGCGGGCGAGAGGTACCGCGGCGTGGAGATGGACGCTACCCTCCTGCCCAAGGTAAAGGTGGAGGTCGTGGTCAGCAAGATTCCCGTGGAGACCGTGGTGGAGGCCGCGAAGAAGGCCCTCTACACCGGACATATCGGAGACGGCAAGATATTCGTCTACAACGTGGACCGGGTCATCAAGATCCGCACGGGCGAGGAGGACTTTGCCGCCCTGCAGGATGTGGAATGACAGGACAAAATTTATCTCCGTATCCCGGAATAAGGAATTGTCTACAAATAACTGATGCGAGTTTATAGCCGTTTTCGTTGTATTTCTGGGCTTTCTCCTAAACAAGTTGCATCAGTTATTTTCCGACAATTCCTAAGTATTCTTGCCGAACCGGCAATGTTTTCGGCCGTGAGTATCAATTAGGGGATACAAGCACAAGACAAGGCGGGCCGCCCGGTAAATGGGGCGGCCCGCAGGCTTGGAAAGATTGCTGCTCCTTGGTGCCTATATCCCGATAGGCTTCCTATGGCCGTTCTTCACGGCCTATTCACAGCCTATTTATGATGAAGCACAGCGCAATCAGGAAAATGATGGCCGGGTCATCTGGTATAGAATATCTGCGCAATGGGCGAGTCCGGGGAGAGGATGACGGTCTTGTTGTTGCCCTTCAGGGAGGCCTTCAGGGCGTCCAGGCTCCTGACGAAGGAGTAGAACTCCTGTTTGGACTCATCGTTGTAAGCCTCGGACAGTATCCTCATATATTCCGCCTCCCCCTCGGCAATCAGGATGGCGGCTTCCTTCTCCGCCTCCGACAGCAGCACCGTCACTTCCTTGTCCGTGGTGTTGCGGATGATCTGGGCCTCGGAGCTACCCTCCGCCGTGTAGGTGGCCGCGATGTTGTCCCGCTCGGAAATCATCCGCTCATAGACCGCCGCCTTGTTGTCGCCGGGGAGATCCAGCTTCTTGGTCTCAAAAGACAGCAGCTGGATGCCGTACTGATCCAGAGAGTTGCCGATGTTGGCCATGATGGCTTCCGACAGTTCGCCGTCCCGGCCGGAGATCACGTCATCCTGGGTGGTGCTGCTGATGACGTTCTTCGTAGAGTTGTACACGATGGCATCCAGCCGCCCTTCCGCGTTGGTGATAGAAGAGTTCAGGGTCTGGGCGAACTTCTGAGGGTCTGCGATGTACCACAGGATGTAGCTGTCGCAGATCATAGTCTTCTTGTCGCTGGTGATGACATCCGAAGAGGGCAGGTCGTAGAGCAGGATCTGTTTGGGCAGCGTATCCACGCTCTGGATGAAAGGAATCTTGAAGCTGACGCCCGCTTTCGACACCACATGGTCGATTTTGCCGAACTGGCGCACCAGGCTGTATTCATTTTCCCTTGTGATGACGATGCTGGAGGCACCGGTGACCAAAAGGACGAGCAATACGATGACCAGAACGATTCTTTTTGCTATCTTCATATGGGATTCTCCTTATTAAGTTTGGCATCTGCCCTGCTCATCATCCAGACATAGGCTGGTGACATGCGGAGCAGACGCTGTTTTAAATTAGCTGTTGACATTTCTTAGCGGACTATATTTACTGTCTGCCCCGGCGGTGCCGCAGTGCCCTTGAGAGGGAGCGATGGGGCATCCGCCCGCCCGGCAGCGGTGCAATTCACGGTATGGCCAATCAGGCATCCGAATCAATACTCCTCAGATTCGTCCTGATGAGAATCCGTCTGGCTGGTTCCGGAGCTTCCTGACGGGTTCTGCCGGGAGTCTTCCTCCTGGCCATCGTCCTGGTTCCCGGTGAAGGATTCCAGCGGATAGATGGTCTGGGTATTCCCGTTCGGGCTTTCGATGATGACCTTCAGGCCCGGCAGCACATTCTCCATGGCTTCATAGAACATACGCTGTCTGGTGACGGCGGGGTTCTTGATGTACTCCTGGTACATGGAGTTGAACCGGGATACCTGTGCCGTGGCCTCGTTGATGCGCTCCGTCTTCTGGGCCTCCGCGTCCTTGATGATGCCGTCGGCCCTGGCCTGGGCGGAGGGGAGCTGCTCATTGCGGTATTTGTTGGCATTGTTCAGGGCCGTCTCCTTGCCCTGCTTGGCGGTCTCCACCGCCTTGAAGGCTTCCATGACCTCTGTGGTGGGCGGCTCGGAGTCCTGGATGGTGATGTTCACCAGCTGGATGCCGATGTCCTGATCCTCCAGCCGCTGCAGGATCATCTCCTTGATGGAGGCCTGTATCTCATTCTTCCCGGTGGTCAGCACATCGTCCACAGGGTAGCTGCCGATCACGGTGCGGATGCAGCTCTGGCTGATGTTGCGCAGGATTTCCAGGGGAGCCTTGGAGGCGTACAGGGCCTTCACCGGGTCGCTGAAGCGGTACTCCACATAGAAGTCCACATCGATGAAATTGAAATCCGATGTGATCATCAGGGACTCGTCCTCGTCCACCTCATTGTTGTCCGTGCTATAGCCGATGGAGAAGCCCTGGATGGTGGTGTTCACCTTTCTCACCTGCTGGATGAAAGGAATCTTGAAATGCAGTCCCGGATCGGCCACCGCCTGGGCCTGGCCTAAAGTGATCAGCACCGCCTGCTCCTGTTCCTTGATTTCGTAGGTGGAGTTCAGGATCAGAATGGCCAGCGCGATGACCGCGATTCCGATGCCCAGGATCTTGCCCGTTGGACTTTTGCTTTTGGGCGGCATGTCCTGACCGCCCTGGCCTCCGTCCATGGTCTGGAAGCCGTTCCGTCTGTTGCGAAAAGAATCACCGTTCATATATCTTCCTCCTGTCCTGTTGTGAATCTGGGTTTCGATGTTCTTTCCATGATACTCGATATAGATGGAAAAAGCAACAGGAATCCCCGCACATTAGGGTCGGATATCGTGCGTTTTGCCGGATTTGCCGCCTTATCCAACTACGGCTTTTCATTTTTGGAAATTTATGCTACAATGCGTGTAAGAAAGCGAAAACGGGATAGACTCATGGCAGTACGTTTCCGTGCTTTTTTAAAAATGTATCAGGAGGACATGATTATGAAAAAGAGATTGGTTCTGTTGTGCGTGGGCATGCTGGCGCTGAGCTTCGCTGCCTGCGGGAATGACGCCGGGCAGGATGAGGGCAGCCAGGGCACCGGGCAGAAGGAGAGCAGCACGGTCCAGGACAGCCGGGAGGACGCCGGAGCGGACAGCGGCGGGGACGACGCCCAGGAGAGCACCCAGGAGGGCCAGGACAGCGGAACGGCTGAAGGAGGCGATTCCGGCATCAATTACGAGGAAGGCTGGAGCGAAGAGATGGAGGGCCTGAAGGCCGCGGTGGTTGAGCAGCTGGGCGATGGCTACTGGCCGGATATGCAGCTGCTGCCGGACATGCTGGAGATGTCCTTCGGGATCGCTTCCGACATGTATGACGATTATATGGCGGAGATGCCTATGATCAGCGCGAACGTGGATACCCTATTGATTGTCAGGGCAAAAGATGGTAAAGTGGATGCAGTCCGTGAGGCTGTGGAGGCTTACAGGGACGTCCAGGTCAATAATTCCATGCAGTACCCCATGAATGTGGGCAAGGTGCAGGCCTCCCGCATAGAGACCATCGGCAGCTATGTGATCTTCGTGCAGCTGGGCGGTGACGTCCAGGATGCCCTCGAAGAGGGAGACGAGGCTGTAGTCGCACAGTGCCAGGAGGTCAATGACCAGGTGATTGAAACCCTGCGGGGCCGCCTGGAGTAAGCCGTCCGGTGACCGGCTCAGCGGGCCCCTGCCGCGGTCAGGGCAGAGGGCCCGCCGCCGGGAGGCGGAAAGGAAGCGGGCAGGTGGTTGGGGCCTGGCGCTGCGGACTGGACGATAGGAGAGTCTGGAAATGGTTTTCAGCAGTATAGTGTTTCTGTTCCGGTTTTTGCCATTGTTCTTTATTCTGTATTATCTGGCGCCTGAGAGGGTGAAGAATCTCATCCTCTTTTTGGGGAGCCTTGTTTTCTATGCCTGGGGAGAGCCGGTCTATGTGCTGCTGATGCTGTTCTCCACGGCGGCGGACTATGTGCACGGAAGGCTGCTGGGGCGCCTGCGGGGGAAGCGGGGGGCCAGGTATGTGCTGCTGTCTTCGGTGGTCATCAACCTGGGCGTGCTGTGCTTCTTCAAATACGCGGATTTCCTGATGGAGACGGTGAATGCGCTGTTCGGCGCAGACCTTCCGCATCCGGGGCTGCCGCTGCCCATCGGCATCTCTTTCTACACTTTCCAGACCATGTCATACACCATAGATGTATACCGGGGGCAGGCGAAGGCCCAGAAGAACCTGCTGGACTTCGGCGTGTACGTGGCCATGTTCCCCCAGCTGATCGCCGGGCCTATCGTAAAGTACCGGGACGTGGAGAAGTCCCTCCACCGCCGGAGCGTGGACCTGTGCAGCGTCAGCGACGGGCTGAAGCGGTTCTGCCTGGGCCTTGGCAAGAAGGTCCTGCTGGCCAATCAGCTGGGGGCGCTGTGGGTCCTGGTCTCCGGGATGGATGCCCGCAATGTGAGCATGCTCACCGCCTGGCTTGGGATTTTGGCATACGCGTTCCAGATATATTTTGATTTTTCGGGCTATTCGGACATGGCCATCGGGCTGGGGAAGATGTTGGGGTTCCGGTTCCCGGAGAATTTCGACTATCCCTATATCTCGGCCTCGGTGACGGAATTCTGGCGCAGATGGCATGTCTCCCTGGGAAGCTGGTTCCGGGAATATGTGTACTTTCCCCTGGGGGGCAATCGGAAGGGCCTGCCCAGGCAGCTTCTGAATATCCTGATTGTGTGGGTGCTGACCGGCATCTGGCATGGGGCCGGGTGGAATTTCCTCCTCTGGGGGCTTTGGTTTGCCGTGGCGCTGATGCTGGAGAAGCTGTTCCTGAAAAAGCTTCTGTCATGGCTGCCCAGGGGCATCGGCATCTGCTATACGGCGCTGGTGGTGCTGGTGGGATGGGTGTTGTTCGCCCTGGACACGCCAGCCGGGATATGGGGCTATCTGAGGGCCATGGCGGGGATGGCGGGAGGCCTGGTGGACAGGCAGGCCATGTATCTGGGCAGGCAGTACGGTCTCCTGTTCCTGATGGCGGTGGCGGCGTCTCTGCCCTTTGTCCGCAGCCTGGCGAACAGGGCGCGGGAGTCCCGGACGGGTTTCGGGATAGCGGCGTATCATTTTGGGGAGAAGTTCATCCCGGCGGCCATTCTGCTGCTGTCCATAGCGGGAATCGTGGATGCCACATACAATCCCTTTTTGTATTTCCGTTTTTGAGGCAGCAGGCAGGGCAGAAAGGGGCAGAGGCAGATGGGTGACAAGAGGAGCGCTTTTTTTACGATTGTGGTGATCGGGGCGATCATCGGGGTGTTCGCCGTTGCGGACCTGATTCAGGAGGACAGGCTTTTTTCCCAGACGGAGAACAGGGTGCTGGCCGCCAGGCCCGGGTTTTCCTGGGAAGGGCTGCTGCGGGGCGATTATGCGGAGGCGTATGAGGCCTATCTGACGGATCAGTTCGTCAGCAGGGACAAGTGGATCGCCATCAAGACCAATATGGACATCGCGCTGCAGAAAAAGGAAATCCGGGGAGTCTATCTGGGGGCGGACGGATACTTGATAGAGCAGCATCTGCCGGAGGCGTATTCCGCGATCCAGGAGGCCAAGAAAATCGCCTTACTGGAGCGGCTGGTGTGGGAGTGGGACGCTATGGTGATGCTGGTCCCCACGGCGGACAATATCCTCACGGACAAGCTGCCTGCCTATGCGCCCTACTATGACCAGACCAGGCTGCTGCGCCAGGTGAAGAGCCAGGTGGGGCCTGAGCATTATGTGGATGTGTATTCCGTATTGCAGGAACATGCCCACGAGGAGATCTATTACCGAACGGACCATCATTGGACCACCCTGGGGGCCGCCTACGCTTACCGGGCCTGGGCGGAGGGAAGGTTCGGCGAGGCGATTGATTATAAAAAAGAAGACATGGAGGCGGTGACGGAAGATTTCCTGGGAACCCTCCATTCGAAAGTGAACCTGGACATGCCGGGGGAAGCCATTTATTATTTCCCCGACACGGACCGGCGGCCTATGAAAGTGACCTATGACCTGAAGGACACCAGGTACAACTGCTACGAGGAATCTTATCTGGAGACCAAGAACAAGTACGGGTTCTTCCTGGACGACAACCATGGCTTCGTGGAGATCGCCACGGGCTACCGCAACGGGCGGACGCTGTTCGTCATCAAGGATTCCTATGCCAACTGCTTCCTTCCGCTGCTGCTGCCCCATTATGAGAAGGTCTATGTCATTGACCTGCGGTATTTCAACGGAAGGCTGTTCCGGTTCATGGAGGGCTATGAGCCGGAGGAGGGCATGGATGTGCTGGTATTGTACAATTGCATCCATTTCCTGGAGGATTTCGCGTATGTGGAATAGGGGAGGCGGGGCTTTTGGGAGCCCGCTCGGACATAAGGGAGGAGTTTACGGATGAAAGCGGTCGTATTCGATATGGACGGTGTGCTGTTCGACACCGAGATAGTGTGCATGAAGGCCTGGATGGCGGTGGCGGAGAGAAGGGGCCTGTCCGGGATGGAGGAAATATTCAACCAGGTCATCGGCCTGAACGCCAACGACAGCAGGCTGATTGTGCTGAAAGCCTACGGCGAGGATTTCGACTATCCGGGATTCCGCCAGGAGGCGGCGGAATTTTTCCAGAAAGATATCAGGGAGAACGGCCTGCCTGTCAAGCCTGGGGTGCCGGAGATTCTGGAGTGGCTCAAGGGCTCCGGGTACAAGGTGGGGCTGGCTTCCTCCACCCGCAGCGAATCCGTGCTGAGTCATTTGAAGCAGGCGGAGATGGAAGACTATTTCTCCGTAGTCGTAACAGGCGACATGATAGAGCATTCCAAGCCCAGGCCTGACATCTATCTGCTGGCCTGCAGCAGGCTTGGGGTGGAGCCCGAGCAGGCCTACGCCATCGAGGACTCTCCCAACGGCGTCCGGTCCGCCCATGCCGCCGGCATGTGGACGATCATGGTGCCGGACATGATAGCTCCCGACGAGGAAATGCGGCGGCTGAGCCGTGTGATTCTGAAGGATATGACTGAGGTGATGGCATATCTGCTGCAGAAGAAACCCGACTAAGAAATATCAATAGAATAGATATAGAAAATTCTCTGCCTATGAGTAGGCGTTGGGCGGGGGAGGCGCGGAACTGGAATAAGGAGAAACGATAGATGGCGGATCTGGGAATCCCCCGCAACACCATTGAGGTGCTGCAGCGGCATCATTTTACTTTTCAGAAAAAATACGGACAGAATTTCCTGATTGACCCCAATGTGTTGGACAGGGTGGTAAGGGCGGCAGATATCACGGCAGAGGACTGCGTGCTGGAGATCGGCCCCGGCATCGGCACCATGACCCAGCGGCTTGCGGAGCGGGCAGGGAAGGTGGCGGCGGTGGAGATAGACAGGAACCTGATTCCTATTCTGGAGGAGACGCTTGCGCCCTATCCCAATGTGACGATCATAAACGAGGACATCCTGAAGCTGGACTTGAGACAGTTGGCGGAGGAGATGTGGGAGGGCCGGCCCATGAAGGTGGTGGCCAATCTGCCCTATTACATCACCACGCCGATCGTCATGGGGCTGCTGGAGGGGGAGGCCCTGCTGCACAGCATCACGGTCATGGTACAGCGGGAGGTGGCGGACCGTATGCAGGCGGGGCCGGGCACCAAGGACTATGGGGCGCTTTCGCTGGCGGTGCAGTATTACGCCAGGCCGGAGATCGTGGCCAACGTGCCGCCAAACTGTTTCCTCCCCAGGCCCAATGTGGGAAGCGCCGTCATACGGCTGACCAGATACGAGGAGCCGCCGGTGCAGGTGGCTGATGAAAAGAAGCTGTTCGCCCTGATCCGGGCCTCCTTCAACCAGCGCAGAAAGACCCTGGCCAACAGCCTGGGCAACGCGGCGGGGCTGAAGGTCTCCAGGGAGCAGGTGACGGGGGCTTTGGAGGAGCTGGGGCTGTCCGCGACGATCCGGGGAGAGGCGCTGACGCTGGAGCAGTTCGCGGCCCTTGGCAATCTGCTGTGACCGGGGCGGGGTTTCGTTTGATTTGTTTTTATTTTTATGGTTTTATTTTTGACAGATGTGCGGTGACTGTGTTACACTAAGGGATAATGGCTGACGGGCTTTTGCTGGTACTTGAGATAGGGAGCGAACTACTTTGGATAAATACGAGTATAAAATAAGATCGGATGAAATAAAGTCCCTGATAGCGAAGGGGGATTATGCACAGGCTGCTGAAATCGCGGACACAATCGACTGGCGCAGGGTGAAGAGCGTCATGATGCTCTGTACGATCAGCGACTTATATAAAATCAACAGGCGCTATGAAGACGCGAAGAATATGCTGCTTTTGGCATATGAGAGAAGGCCGGGGGGCAGAACAATCTGTTATTCGCTCTGTGAGCTCTGCATCAAGACGGAGGATTTGGTGCAGGCACTGAAGTACTACAAGGAATTCGTCCAGGTGGCTCCCAGGGACACGGGCCGCTATATTCTGCAGTATAAGATTTATGAGGCGCAGGAAGTGAGCATTGAGGAGCGCATCGGCGTGCTGGAGGAGCTGAAGCGGCGGGACTACAGGGAGAAGTGGGCCTATGAGCTGGCCTATCTCTATCACAGGATGGGGCTGGCCACACGCTGCGTGGAGGAATGCGATGAGCTGATTCTGTGGTTCGGGGACGGGAAATATGTGGTGAAGGCCATGGAGCTGAAGATGCTCCATCAGCCGCTGACCCCTGCCCAGCAGGATATCTATGACCGTCGTTTTGAAGAGGCTCCGCAGGAGGGCGGACAGGAGGCCGAGGAATTCTATGAGGACGAGTCTGTCTATGGGCAGCAGCCGGATGCGGATCAGGAAGGCTACGGCTGGGCCCCGGAGGACGGGCAGTACACGGAGGACGGGCAGTACACGGAGGACGGCTCGCCTGATATGTACGGGGAATCATATGGGGACATGGAGGGAATGGCGGCCGCGGATATGGACGGGGAATCGTCTGCGGATATGGATGACATAGACATTCATGTCAAGACCATGGATGTGGGACAGTACAATACCATGAATCTGCAGGCTGAGCTGGCGGCGGGGCTCCAGGAGGTGCTGGGCGCTGAGGGCATGGCTGATGCCGGGCGGGAATCCCCGGGGCAGCCGGAGGTGGAGAGTGCCTGGGGGCAGGAAGGATATGAGGATTTCGCATCGGAGGAGATGGAAGAATCCGAGGTGTTCTTCGGGGCCACCGGTGAGATAGAGGATATGGCGTGGGATGCCGGGACGCCGGGCGAGGAAGCGGCCATGGATCCTGAGACGGTGCCGGGCGGCGGAATGGCGGAAGCTGGCCCGATTGGGCCGGGGCAGGAAGAGGCGGCGCTGGCCGGATTGGAGCCGGAGAGAGAGGGACGGAATCAGCTGTGGCAGACAGCTTGGCAGCAGCCTGACGGGACGGACTTCGCAGAGGGACAGGCGGCTGCGGCGCAGAATGTAGGACAGATGTCGGCTGCGGCAGAGACCGCCGGGCAGAGGAAAGAGCCGCGGCGGGATGTGATCGATTTTGCAGAGAGGCAAATGGCGGCAGAACGGCAGCAGGCGGTACGACAGGCAGGGGCAGCGGGAGAAGCCGTGCGGCAGCAGGCGGTACAGCGGGCAGGCGCAGCGGGAGAAGCCGTGCGGCAGCAGACGGTACAGCAGACAGGCGCAGCGGGAGCAACCGCACAGCTGTCGCCGACATGGCAGCCGGGTGCAGCGCAGTCAGGTACGGCAGAGCGGCGGGGACGGCAGGCAGGCGCGGCGGGAGCAGCCGCGCAGCAGTCATCGGCATGGCAGCCGGGTGCGGAGGAAGCGGCCGGACAGCTGCCGGTACAGCAGCCGAGCGCAGTGGAAGAAGCCGTTGGGCAGCCAGCGGCACCGCAGCCGGAAGCGGCGGGGACGGTACATGGACAGCAGCCGGATGGCGCAGGCCCGTCTGCCCGGAAAGAGCGGCAGGAGGACTTGCCTGTGGACGAGACCGCCAGGCAGGTCATGGAAGAGATGCGCTCGGAAAGCGTGGAGGGCGGACAGGTGCCCAGGGAACTGGAGGAAGTGCTCTCCCAGGAGGCCAACGGCCAGATTAGCCTGGTGTTGCCGGAGTCTGCCGCGATTGAGAAGCAGATTACCGGCCAGATGAAGATAGACGATATCCTGATGGAATGGGAGCGGATGAAGAAAGAGAACGAGGAGAAGCGCAAGGAAGAGGTGCGCATGCACATCCTGCACCAGACCGGCCCCATGTTCACGGAATTCGAGGCTGCCATCAGGGACGGATTGCTGGAACAGCTGGAAAAGGGGGCCGCCGACAAGGAGGACCGCGCAGAAGCCCGGCAGGCCATGGGGGAAGAAGGGAAGAAACCGGCCCAGAGCATGGCCGGAGAGGAAGCGGCCGGAGCGACTGCGGGGAACCCCGTTGAAGACAGCCTGGAATACATAGACCGGGATGTTCGGCATGTGACGGAAAACGGCAATTCCGCCCAGATGCCGGAAGAGTCGGGAGCAGGTCTCGGGGACAGTGCGGAGTACCCGGCTGCCCCCGGCGCAGAGGACGGCCCGGAATACCTGGAGGGCCAGGACTTTTCAGGAAAAGGGATGTATGGAAAAGCCGATTTGCAGAAAGCGGTCAGCAATGGGGAGCATACCCGTTCCATGGAGGCGCAGGAAGAGATTGGAGCCGGGAAGGAAGTCGGCTATGAAAAGGGTTCCGGCTACGAAGCTGGATTCGGCGATGAGGAGAATCCGGGCTTTGGGAATCAGCTGGAGGATACGGGCGGGACAGAAAATGAAGACGATTATGACTTCTGGAAAGAGGAGGGCTATGAGGACGAGACCGGCGATGGAATAGGGCGCGGTTTTGGAGCTGGAGCCGACTACATTGAAGAATCCGCCGCCAGGAAAGCAGTGGATGAAGAGGAATTGGGGTATCTGGAAGGACTCGATTCTGAAGAGGCGGCGTACTATGGACAGTCGGAAGAGAGGGTGACAGCAGATTCCGTAGATGAGGAAACCTATTACGGCGACCTGGCGGACGAGGAAGAGGCAGCCTATGCTGACACGGCGGACGAGGAAGAGGCAGCCTATGCTGACACGGCGGACGAGGAAGAGGCAGCCTATGCAGACCTGGCGGACGAGGAAGAGGCAGCCTATGCAGACCTGGCGGATGAGGAAGAGGCAGCCTATGCAGACCTGGCGGACGAGGAAGAGGCAGCCTATGCAGACATGGCGGACGAGGAAGAAGCTGTCTACGGCGACATGGCGGACGAAGAAGATGACTATAACAATGTAGTGGAACAGGCCGCTTATGGAGGCATTGCAGACGAGGAGGACGAAGCCGGTTACACGGATATGGCGGAAGAGACTGCCCGGGACTTGCAGGACGAGGAGGGCATGCAGGAAGCCGACATCATTGAAGAGATAGAGGGGCGGCAGAAGCAGGCCATAAAGGCGGACAAACGCCCGAAGCCCGCGAAACTGAAGCGGCAAAAGGAGAAGGCGGAAAAGCCTTCCGGAACCGAAGAAGAACAGCCCATAGAGCGCGACCAGGAGAAGATACGCAGCCTGAGCCGTGAGGAGAGGGAACTGTTCGCTTCCTTCATCCAGAGCCGCCGCTCCAAGGAACAGCTCATAAAAGCCATCGACAGCCTCAGCATGGCCGCCTATACCGGCAACCTTATCGTCACAGGCGAGGAGGGAATCGACATGCTGACCCTGGCGAAGAACATTGTCAGGGACGTGCAGGTGACGGACAGGAACTTTTCGGGGAAAGTGGCGAAGATAACAGGCCAGGGCCTGAACGACAGAAACGTTGAGGAGACCCTGGAGCGCCTGAACAACGGCGCGCTGATCATAGAGGCGGCTTCCGGCATGAGCCCGGAGACCGCGGCGCGGCTGCACAGATCCCTGCAGCAGGAGCGCCTGGGCATCATCGTGATCATGGAAGATACGAAGAAAGCCATGAAGAAGCTGCTGTTGGGCACGCCGGATCTGTACGGGGATTTCTCAGCCCGCATCGACCTGGAAGCCCTCAGCAACGACACGCTGGTGTCTTTCGGCAGGCAATATGCCCGGGAGATGGAGTATTCCATCGACGACTTAGGCATATTGGCGCTCCATACCAGAATCGAGGAGCTGCAGACCATCGACCATGTGGTGACCGTGGCCGAGGTGAAACAGATTGTGGACGAGGCGATTCATCACGCGTCCAGGAAGACTTTGGGGCATTTCTTCGACGTGCTCCTGGCCAGGAGATATGACGACGAAGATATGATAATTTTGACGGAAAAAGATTTTGTTGCATGAAAGGTGGGGGAGATATGGCAAAAAAGGCAGCAGAGCAGGCAAAGGGGAATGGGACGAGGTCCGGTGGGGAGAAAATCGAGAAGGTATTCATATCGGAAGCCGACCAATACCTTTTTTCCCAGGCGACGCATTATGACATCTACAAAAAGCTGGGGGCCCATGTGTCCGAGGAGAGGAAGAAGAAGGGGGTCTATTTCGGCGTCTGGGCACCCAATGCCAGCCGGGTGCATGTCATCGGCAGCTTCAACGGCTGGGAGGAGGATGCCCATGAGATGAAGAAGCTGGGGCCCGTGGGAATCTGGGGACTGTTCATCCCGGGAGTGCAGCCGGGGGAGATGTACAAGTTCCTGATCACCACCCCGGACGGCAGGAAGCTCTATAAGGCAGATCCTTTTGCCAACAGCGCGGAGTACAGGCCCGGCACGGCATCCGTCATCACGGATCTGCGGGGGTTTCCGTGGAAGGACGAGAAGTGGATGGAGGCCCGGGACGGAAAAGAAGTGCAGAAGCAGCCCATGGCCATCTATGAATGCCATATCGGCTCTTTTATGAAGCATCCGGGCGACGGGGAAGGCTTCTATACCTATCGTGAGTTCGCTGACAAGATTGCGGATTATCTGAAAGAAATGAAATATACCCATGTGGAGCTGATGGGCGTGCTGGAGCACCCTTACGACGGCTCCTGGGGGTACCAGGTGACCGGCTACTATGCCCCCACTTCCCGCTATGGGACGCCGAAGGACTTCATGTACCTGGTGGACAAATTGCACCGGATGGGCGTGGGCGTGATCCTGGACTGGGTGCCGGCCCATTTTGCCACAGATGCCCACGGGCTGGCGGAATTCGATGGAAAGTGCATCTTCGAGCATCCGGATCCCCGCCTGGGCTCCCACCCGGACTGGGGCACCAAGATATTCAATTACGGCAAGCCTGAGGTGAAGAATTTCCTGATTGCCAATGTGCTGTTCTGGCTGCGGGAGTTCCATATAGACGGCATCCGGGTTGACGCTGTAGCGTCCATGCTTTATCTGGATTACGGCAAGAAGGACGGCCAGTGGGTGCCGAACAAGTTCGGCGGCAATCAGAACCTGGAGGCCATAGAATTCTTCAAGCATCTGAACTCCGTGGTGCGGGGGACCTACCCCGGTTTCCTGACCATTGCCGAAGAGTCCACGGCATGGCCCAACGTCACCGGGGATATCGGAGGCGACGCCCTTGGCTTCACCTTTAAGTGGAACATGGGATGGATGCATGATTTCTGCGAATACATGAAGCTTGACCCTCTGTACCGCAAGGGGAACCATTATGCCATGACCTTCGCCATGAGCTACAACGAGTACGAGAAGTACATCCTGCCCCTGTCCCACGACGAGGTGGTGCACCTGAAATGCTCCATGGTGAACAAGATGCCCGGATTCCAGATGGATAAGTATGCCAATCTGCGGGTGGGGTATACCTATATGTTCGGGCACTGCGGCAAGAAGCTGCTGTTCATGGGACAGGACTTCGGACAGGAGCGGGAGTGGAGCGAGGAGCGGGAGCTGGACTGGTTCCTGCTTCAGGAGAAGAGCAATCTGGGCCTGCAGAACTATGTGAAGGAGCTTCTGAAGCTGTACCGCAAGTATCCGGCGCTTTACGAGATAGATGACAGCTGGGACGGCTTCGAGTGGATGAACGCGGACGACGCGGAGAACAGCGTCTACGCCTTCGTGCGGAAATCCTCCAAAGGCATCCAGAACCTGTTGTTCGTGCTGAACATGACGCCCGTAAAGCGGGAGGGGTACCGGGTGCCGGTGCCGTCCGTGTCTGTGAAGAAGAAGTACAAATTGCTGCTGAACAGCGACGAGGAGCGGTTCGGCGGCTGGGGCAATGAAATCGCCGGGGAAATCACTGTGGAAAAAGTCCCCTGCAAGAACAAGGAGTACTCCATCTGCATGGATTTGCCGCCTTACGGCGCGGCGGTGTTCGTATTTTGATTCAGGATTCCGCTTCCCGCAGCCTGCCCCGCGGCGGGCAGAAAGGGGAGGAAGGGCCGCGGGCCGGCCTGCGGATTGGCGCCGGTTCGGAGAGACGCCGCCTCTGTGCGTCCCCCGGAAGGATTTAGATTTGGCCCAGGGTAAAGGTTTACCGGGATTTTACCGAAATAAAGGGTAGACACGAAGTATGTGGCTGCCCTTTTCTGATACACAGAGCACAATGGACAGACGGGAGAGCAGCAGCGGTCCGGACTGGGCCCATGCCCCGTTTCGGCACCGGAAGGCGGCGGGCGGGGGAAGCAGGCGGAACCGGAAGAAATAGGAGAAACGATTTTGAAGATAACATTCAACGAACAGGCAATCAAAGAGGCACAGCGCAAACAGGCGGAGAAGAACCGCGAGGCGCAGCAGACATCTGCCACTTCGGTGGGGCAGACGGCTTTTGCCGACATGTTCGGCAGGCAGCAGGACGGCATCCTGGAGGCGGGGGAGAAGGGCAAGAGCCTGATTGAGCTCCAGGAGGAGGCAGGCAATGTGGACGTGGGCATCCAGCGGGATTATATGACAGTCGTGTCACATACCATGTCCGAGGAAGACTATGCAAAGATGCAGGAGGAGGGCTTCGACTTCGGCAGCATGGATCCGGAGGAGGCCGTGACCATCGTAGATAAGATCAAGGCGGAGCTGGTCCGGGCGGGCAAGAACATCGTGGGCTACACGGACGACATGGACATCGGCAAGCTCACGGCGGCGCTGGGCAGCGAGGTTCTGGCCAGGTCCGTGGTGGACAGCTTCCGGGAGGCGGATGTGCCCCTGACGAAGGAAAATCTCTCGGCGGTGTCCCGGGCCTGGAATATGAACCTGGAGCTTTCGCCTCTGGCGGAGGGCTCTTACGACTATCTGATAGACAATGATATGGAGGCGGAGATCTGGAACCTCTATCTGGCCCAGAGCAGCGGCGCGGGACAGGGGACCAGCGCCCCCAAGTTCTACGCGGAGGACGTGCAGGGATACTATACCCAGAGCGCAGGCAGGGCGGACAACACCCAGCTCCAGGGCCAGATTGACCGGATTATAGAGCAGGCGGGCGGCCAGGTGAACGAGAAGAGCCGCATGAACGCGGCATGGCTGCTGGACAAGGGACTGCCCCTGACAGCGGAGAACCTGAAAAGGCTGGAGGCGCTGCAGGACATCCAACTGCCCATGACGGAGGAGCGGTTCGCGAAAGCGGCCGCCGCGGCAGTGGCGGAGGGCAGAGACCCCGTCCATGCCTCTTTTACGGAAAACGGTGGAAATCTATACGAAAGAGCGGCCGCCATCTCGGAGTTCTACCACAGCAGCGAACTCTGGGAGGCCACGGTGGGAGACATCACCGCCAGGAGGCAGCTGGAGGAAGTCCGTCTGCGGATGTCGGCGGAGGTGAACGTGCGGCTGCTGCGGAGCGGCTTTTCCATTGACACAGAGCCCATGGTGGAGCTGATAGAGGCCCTGAAGCGGGCGGAGTACCAGCTGGCCAACCAATACTTCCCCAGGGACAACATGGCCGTGGAGAAGTACCAGAATTACCAGAAGGCCAGCAATGTGGCAGGCCAGCTGCCGGGACTCCCCGCGGACGTGCTGGGCATGTTCGCCAAGGGAGAGGGCGCGGCTTCCCTGGAGACGATCTACAACGAAGGCAAGGCGCTGCAGGCCAGCTACGAGAAAGCCCAGGCCAGCTACGAGAAGCTGATGACAGGACCCAGGAGCGATCTGGGCGACAGCATCGACAAGGCCTTCGCCAGCGTGGAACATATCCTGAAGGATCTGGGCGCGGAGCTGACGGACGAGAACCGCAGGGCCGTGAGAATCCTGGGCTATAACCAGATGGAGATGAATCTGTCCAATCTGGAGGCTGTGAGGGATGCCGACAGGCAGGTCCAGGGCGTTCTGGAGAAGCTGACTCCTGCGGCCACGCTGAAGATGATCCGGGACGGCTTCAATCCTCTGGAGAAGAGCTTCGGGGAACTGGAGCAGTACTTCAAGACCCTGCCCCCGGAGTACAAGAAGGAGGCGGACAGCTACAGCCGGTTCCTGTACGGCCTGGAGCGGAACAATGAGATTACGCCGGAGGAGCGGGAGAGCTACATCGGCATCTACCGTTTGGTGCGCCAGCTGGAGAAGGCGGAGGGCGCCGCGGTGGGCGCTCTGGTAAACGCCCAGACGGAGATTCATTTCTCCAATCTCCTGTCCGCCCTGCAGAGCAGCAGAAGCAGGCCGCTGGATATGCTGGTGTCGGACGAGACAGGATCCAAACTGGGAGTCACGCGCAAGGGCGAGAGCATATCGTCCCAGATTTCCAGAGCCTTCAACAAGACCGTGCGGGAGATTCGGGAGGCCAACGCGGCAGCGGCCAGCATAGAGGAGGCCAGGTTCGAGGCGGAGCTGAAGGCGAGAAAGGATGCCGGAGCCAAGGAGGAGCAGCCCGCGCCGGGTGCCGGGGCTTCCGCTGCAGACAGGGAGGCCCGGTCGGCGGCGATGGCGTCCGCGGAAACCATGGCCGCCACAGGAGCCATGCCTTCTGCCGGTACCGCGGCTCCCGCGGCATCTTTCGAATCCAGGAATACCAGGGCATCGGCGGATGCCCAGGCAACCATGGCGGCGGCCCAGATGGCGGGAGCCCAGATGGCGGCAGGCAGCCGGGCAGAGGTGCCGGAGGCGGCTCCCCAAGCGGCCCAGACGCCGGACAGCGCCAGGGCGGAGAAGGTCTCCGAAGCTTTGGTCAAGGCGGCCAACGATGTGCTGACAGAGGCGTCTTCCAATGCGGAGGCCACCCAAGAATACAACAAGACCCAGCTGGAAGAGCAGCGCCAGGCGGTGAGCTCCGCGGACAAGGAGAGCGTCGCCATGCTGCAGAGGGGCGCGCTGCCCTCCAACGCGGACAATCTGATGGCGGCCCAGGCCCTGAACCGCGGCGTGGACAATCTCTTCGAGATTACGGACAGAAAGCCCGCGAAGAAGAAAGAACAGTATTCCATGAACGACCTGATGGCCATGCTGGCGAGCAAGTCCGGCGCCGAAAAAAACAAGCCCGAACCGGCTCCGGCCGCCGAAGAGACCGGATCTGCCGGATTGTGGCAGAAACTGGACAACATGGAGCAATTCGTGGAGGATTACAGCCAGACCACCACGGCGGCCCTGGAATCCGTGGAGGAGGCCACCTTCGCGGAGGCGGACAGCAGCGTGGACGTGCGGAACATGCAGCTGAACCACAAGCAGCTGACCGTGGCGGCGGCCCTGGCCAAGCGGGAAGAGTATTACTTGCCCGTCTATGTGGGCGATACCCTGACCAGGGTCCACCTGACGCTGGACAAGGGAAAGCAGGAGAAGGGCACTGTCACCGTGGGCGTGACCCTTTCCGAGGAAGCGCATCTGCAGGCCCGTCTCTATCTGGAGAACGGCATGGTCCACGGCATGATTTTCGGCGAGGGAAAAGTCGAACTAATGAAATTGCGCCAGATTGCCGATACCTTTAAAGAGGAAGCGCAGGCAAGCTGGGCGGTGGGGAACCTTACCACCATTACCTCGGAGACCAGGATGCCGGAGCTGATCAAGTCGGGCGAGCATACTCCCACGGACAGCGCCGAGCTTTACCGGGTGGCGAAGGTGTTTCTGCATGCCGTAGTGCAGACTCCGTGATGACACATGACGACATATAGGACGAAGGGATGCGTCTTACAATAATTGCGCCTGCGCAGCATCGGAGATGCGCATGGAGATCCGCAGGCGACAGGAAAGGCATGGTTTAAGAGATGAGAATCAATTATAATGTATCCGCAATGATCACGAACAACAATCTGGCCAACAACGACAGCGCGCTGGCCAAGTCTCTGGAGCGGCTGTCCTCAGGCCTGAAGATCAACAGCGCAAAGGACAATCCCGCGGGGCTTGCCATGGCGAAGCGGATGAATGCCCAGCTGGAAGGGCTTTCCAAGGCGAACCAGAATGCCAGCGACGGCGTCTCCATCATCGAGACCGCGGACGGCGCCATGTCGGAGATCAGCGAGATGCTGCAGCGCATGAACGAGCTGACCATGAAGGCGGCCAACGGCGTGGAGTCCGACAAGGACAGAGAAATCATACAGGAGGAAGTGAAACAGCTGACGCAGGAGATTGACCGGGTGGCGGAGGCTACGGAGTTCAACGGGCAGAGGCTGCTGAACGGGGAGTTCTCTTATAAGGGGTATGTTGAGTCGTCGAATACGAATCATCTCAAAATCAAAGTGGCATCTTATTCTTCGGATGTGGCTGTGAAGCCTTACAAAATAAATGGTCTGGAGATAGACAAGGATGCGCTGACTGGGGAATATAAGGTCGGAGTGAGCGCCGCTGCTCCCGGGACTTTGACCACCGTGGAAGCGGTTCTGGAAGATGGAGGTTTTCCTAAGGGAGCCACTGCCAGCATAAAGGATGACCTTCTGACGATTAAAGCCCCTAACGGATTTGAGATGACGCTGGATCTGACAAGATGTGATTTAGGGAATAATAATCTACCTTTTGCGCTCAATAATCTCACCATCAACGCCGAGGGACTCGGTGCCATGAGGCTACAGATCGGTGCCAACGAGGGGCAGGTTCTGGAAATCAACATCCCTAAGATTTCCCTGCGGGAGATGGGGCTGGAGACAATAAAAGTGACGGATAAGAACGGCCAGGAAGTCTGGACGCTGGATGTCAGTACGGAAGAGGCGGCCACGGAAGCGATTGACCGCGTCGCTGGAGCCATCCAGTTCATTTCAGGTGTCCGCGGCCAGCTGGGCGCTTACCAGAACCGGCTGGAGTCCACCATCAACAGCCTGGACATCACATCCGAGAACATGACGGCGGCCTATTCCCGCATCATGGACGTGGACATGGCGGAGGAGATGACGAACTACACCACCTATCAGGTCATGACCCAGGCGGCCACCTCCATGCTGGCCCAGGCTAACGAGAGGCCTTCCCAGGTGCTGCAGCTGCTGCAGTAAGACAAGGCAGGTATGTTATGAAGAAAGAGGATAAACAACAGTTCACCCTACGGATAACCCAGGCGAATTCTACGGAACTGGTGGTGATTCTGTATGAGATGCTGCTCTGCTACCTGGAGGACGCCAGGGAAGCGCTGCAGCCTGGGGAGGACGCTCCCTGCGGGCAGGATGAATTCCGCGAAGCCCTCCGAAAGGCCCGCGGCTGCCTGAATGAGCTGGTCAGCTCTCTGCATATGGAATATGAGCCGGCGCCGGCGCTGATGCAGCTGTACATGTACTGCATCAGGCGGTTGGCGATGGGCGAACAGCGCCGCCACATGGGGCCTCTGGAGGAGATAAGGCGCGTGGTGGAGCCTTTGCGCGACGCCTATAGGCAGCTGGCGGCTCAGAACAGCGCCGGGCCGGTGATGCGCAATTCCCAGACGGTCTATGCCGGTCTGACCTATGGAAGGAATACCTTAACTGAGAACATGGCCGATCAGGGCGCGAACCGGGGAATGCTTGTATAAGGTCTCCTCTTCGGGCACGGCTTCCAGGGCGGCCAGATCCGTCAGGTGCTTGTATCTTTTCTGGAGAGAATTGATTTCGTAAATATAGCTGTCGATCAAGTCGTTGTCTACAGCATTGTCAAAACCTGCATAGGCGTTGTCAAGGGCCTGGCGGGTTTTCTCTATGGAATCCCTTAGCGTGACAGGCGAGTAATCTTCTTCGGTCATACTGCCGGTTCCGCTTCTTTGGCTGAAATACATTTTCATGGCAGCTTCTCCTTTCCGCTGAATCTTCGAAAAATGTCTAAAAGGGCCAGAATGAATGGTTACGATAAAAGTATAGGGCATGGACAGGTAATTTATTCCAAATATGGGAAATTTTTTCAATTCCGCATATTTCCGGAAAAGGGACATATCTATAGTTCAAAGAATGTCATCTGTGAGGGCATACATGGAGAAGATCCTGAACTTTGTCATGAGGGGGATTTTGGGCACCATAGCGATGTATTTCATCAATTCTGTGTTGGAGGGGATGGGGATATCTCTTGGCGTGGGCATTAACGCGGCCACCGTATTGACATCCGGAATCCTTGGATTTCCGGGGCTCCTGGCGATTTACGGAATCGGCCTCTACAGAATTTTGTAAGTTTTCTACAAAGTTTGACTTTTTTCGCAATACCTCTTGCAATCGGGCAGAGGATTGGCTATAATGCAACTACGATAACAAATCAACCAGTTCAATTTATTCAACGATTCGATAATCCGGAGGCATGATTCGCCTCGGTAACCAGGTACGATATCAGGAGAGAAGGAGATGATGTATTTGGCGGCGCTGTGTGTTTTTTTGACGGCGGCCTGCGGTTATGATTACAGGGACAAGAGAATTCCGAATCATTTATTGATATGGATGGCGATTCTGGGCGTGGGATGGCGGTTCCGGAACCAGGGAGTGCCGGGAGCATTGTCCTATCTGGGACAAGCGGCGCTGATTGTGGCATTTCTATATCCGTTCTTCAAAATCGGGTGCCTGGGGGCGGGGGACGTGAAGCTCTATGGGGCCACGGCGGGCTATCTGCCCGTCGGCAAGATTCTGGCTTTCTTGATGTGTTCTTTGCTGATCGCAGCGGTGATTTCATTGGTGAAAATGTGTAGGAGAGAGGATTTCTGCGAGCGCATGCGGTATCTGGCAGGGTACCTTGCCGCAGTGGCTAAAAGCGGCAGCTGGCAGCTTTATATGGAAGAGAGGGAAGAGCGGGAGCGTATCGGAATCTGCCTGTCGGGTCCCGCACTGGCCAGCGTGCTGCTGTATCTGGGAGGTGTCTATTGAGAGAAAAAATCCATAAGGTCATGGCGCTGTGCGATATGGAGGAAGAATATGCGCAGCTGATGACAGAATTCATGAAGAAACATAAAAACCTGCCCTGGGAGCTGCACACCTATACGAATGTGGAGACCCTGCTGGAAGCGGGGGCCCAGGGAATCGACATGCTGGTGGTGGCCGAATCGACCTTTTGCCGGAAGCTGCAGGAGATCTGTCCCCGGTGCGTGATCGTGCTCAATGAGAGCGGCGTCATGCGATGGGAGGGCGTCTCCTATGTGAACAAATATCAGGAGGCGGAGGAGGTGCTCAAGCAGCTTCTGGGAATCTATATGGAGATAAGCGATGTACAGCTGCCCGTGTTCCGCACCAACCGCAAGACCATATTCATCGGCAATTATTCTCCGGTGCACAGATGCATGCAGACTTCCTTCGCGATTACCATGAGCCTGATGCTGGCCGAAAGCCATCCCACATTGTATCTGAATTTCGAGCATTACGCGGGAATCGCGGAACTTCTGCCGGATATGCAGACCCTGGACATGGCGGATCTTCTCTATTTTCTCAATGCCCAGAAGGACAAGTTCCGGCTCAGGATGCAGACGATTCTGAAGCACAAGGGCAGGCTGGCCTACATCCCGCCCATGAAATCCGGGCAGAATCTGCTTGGTGTCACGGCGGAGGAGTGGCTTGGGCTGCTGCAGAAAATCGAGGAACTGGAAGAATACGAGTATGTAGTCCTAGACTTGGGGGAGAGCATGCAGGGGCTTTTTGAGATTCTTCGGATGTGCACCCAGGTTTATACATTGACCCGTGAGGACAGGATTGCCCGGAGCAAACTCCTCCAATATGAGCATGTCCTGGCCCTGTACGAATATGGGGATGTGCTGGGCAAGACAAAGCGCCTGTCGCTGTCCCACATCCAGAAGCTTCCGGAGGAGCTGGAACAACTGACAAAAGGAGATATGGCGGATTTGGTCAAGGGAATCCTTGCGAGTCTGGAGGAAGAGGAGGAGGGAGAATGGAATATGCAGAACTGAAGAGAGAACTGCGCGGCAAGGTCCAGGAGAGGATGGATTTCCTCAAGGACTTCACGGATGCCGAGGTGGAGGACACGATAGACGAGATCCTGCTGGAGCAGAAATTGCTGGCCTATCCGGTGGAAACGCGCAGGCGGCTGAAGCAGGAACTGTTCGATTCACTGCGCAGGCTGGATATTCTGCAGATATTTGTGGAGGACAGCTCCGTCACGGAAATTATGATCAACGGAAAAGACCATATTTTCGTGGAGCAGGACGGGAGGCTCAGAGAGCTGGATATCGGGTTTGAATCCACGGAGAAGCTGCAGGATGTGATACAGCAGATTGTGGCTGGATGCAACCGGGTAGTGAATGAGGCTTCGCCCATCGTGGACGCCAGGCTTCCTGACGGAGCCAGGGTCAATATCGTCATGAACCCCATAGCCCTCAACGGCCCTATCGTCACCATAAGGCGTTTTCCCGAAAAACCGATCACCATGGAGCGTCTGCTCCAGATAGAGTCTATTTCCCGAGAGGCCGCAGCTTTCCTGGAAAAGCTGGTCAGGGCCAAATATAATATTTTCATCAGCGGCGGCACAGGAAGCGGAAAGACCACATTCCTGAATGTCCTGTCACAATATATCCCATCGGAAGAGAGAGTCATCACCATCGAAGACAGCGCGGAACTGCAGCTGCAGGGGCTTCCCAATCTGGTCCGCCTCGAGACCCGCAACAGCAATGTGGAGGGTTGCAGCGAGATTACCATCCGCGATCTGATCAAGTCATCCCTGCGCATGCGGCCGGACAGAATCATCGTAGGCGAGGTGAGAGGGGCGGAGGCCATCGACATGCTGCAGTGCCTGAACACCGGCCATGACGGGAGCATGTCCACCGGCCACGCTAACAGCGCCAGGGACATGCTGGCCAGGCTGGAGAACATGGTGCTGATGGGGATGGAACTGCCGTTGGCCGCCATCCGGCAGCAGATAGCGTCCGGGGTGGACATCATCGTCCATTTGGGGAGGCTGCGGGATAAGTCCAGAAAAGTCCTGGAGATAACGGAACTGACAGGCTGCGAGGGCAATGAAATCAAGAGGAATCCTCTGTTTTTGTTTGAAGAGACAGGGGAGGGCAAAACGGGGAACGTAATCGGAAAACTGCAGCAGAAGGGGGAACTGCTTCATGGAGACAAGCTTAAAGCGGCAGGACTATCATAAATATTGCTGGAAAAAGGGGGAAAGGGCGAAGGCAGTCTGCCTTTGCATCGGAGTGACGGGGGTCTTTGCGTATTTTTTCTACCGCAGTTTCGTTGCGATGGTTCCGCTTTCCGCTGTCGGCGTGTGTGCTTTCTGCCTGATCAGCAGACAGAAGTCGGAGAAGGCCAGGGAGGACCTGGCAGTACAGTTTCGGGAGTGCATCCTGGCGGTGACGACTTTCCTACAGGCAGGCTACTCCGTGGAAAACGCGTTTTTAGAGTGCAGGCAGGACATGGCATTGATGTATGGAGAGGACGCTCCCATCTGCCAGGAACTGAAATTCATCAAGAGAGGCCTGAATATCAATATTTCCCTGGAGGAGCTTTTGACGGATATGGCTGAACGGAGCGCCTGCGATGACATTGCGCAGTTCGCCCAGATATTCGCCCTGGCGAAGCGGGGCGGCGGGAATATGGCGGAAATCATCAGAAACTCCGCCAGCCAGATAGGACGGCAGATTGAACTGCGGCAGGAGATTCAAATGCTGCTGGGGGGCAAGAAAATGGAGCTTACAGTCATGAAAGTGATGCCGTTCGGCATCCTGCTTTACATTGATATGGGGAATCCGGGTTATTTCGACCCATTGTACCATAATCTGCCGGGCATCCTCATTATGACAGGCTGTCTTGCCGCATATCTGGGAGCCTATCTGCTGGGGGAGCACATCATGAAATCAATTATGGCCGAGATGGCGTAGGAGGTGGTACTGTGTATTGGGTTGCGGCAATCATATTGGCGGGATTTCTGGCGCTGCTGTGCCTGGCAAGGAAAGAGGACGCGGCACAGGCCCCCTCGTCTCTTCTGAAGCCCTTTTACCGGATGGCGATGTATATTTATAAAAAAAGCTGCCGACGTGTTCCGAGACTGTTTTCCTCCCTCAGAGTGGAAAAAGACTTGATGCAGCTCCATCCCGGGGAATCCAGGGAATGCCTGAAAACGGAATACTATGTGAAGAAAGCCGCCGTCTGCCTGGCCGTCATATTGTTGGGGACGTTATTTGGCGTCGCGGCCAGGTTCAGCATGGAAGGCAAGGTGCTTCTGAAAGAGGATGGGACAATTGCCAGGGGCAGTTATCTGGACGGGGAGAAAGTGATCAGCGTCGAGACGGAATACGGGCAGCAGAAGATGGACTTTGAAATTGAAGTGGAACCGAAACTGCTGTCCGAAGAGGAGGCGGAAAAGCTTTTCGCGGAGCTGTGGGAGAAACTGCCGGAATATATCCTGGGGAAGAACGATAGCCTGAAAAATGTCACATCTGATCTGGCGTTAAAGGAACGATACGGAGAGTTCCCGATGACTGTCCGGTGGGAGAGCAGCAGGCCGGGGGTTTTGAACGATGGAGGCCAGCTGTTTCCCGTAGAGGCGGCGGAAACGGTGACGCTTTCCGTATATCTGACATACGGAGGCCTTGAGAGGGAGGAGCGGCTGGAAGTGCAGGTGGCGCCGCCTGCACTGAATCCTGAGGAGCAGCTGTATATGGAGCTGGAAGGGCTGCTGCAGCAATCACAGAGTGAAAGCCTGGAACAGGACGAATGGATTCTGCCCTCAGAATGGCAGGGGGAGGGCATGGTCTGGAGGCAGGTGGTGGAGGATAACAGTCTGCTTTTGTGGGCGGCAGCCATGGTGACGGCGGTTCTGGTATTCGTATTTTTGGACAAAGATTTGCACGAACAGCTGGAAAGGCGGAAGAAAAGCCTGCGGGGAGAGTATTCCCAGATTGTACATAAGCTGGCGTTGTTCGTGGGGGCAGGCATGACCGTCCGGGGCGCCTTTCAGAAAACAGCCGGGGATTACGAGAGAAAACTCCAATCCGGCGGCAGGCGCTCGCCGGCATATGAGGAAATGGTCTATACCTGCAGAGAGCTGCGTTCCGGAATCTCGGAAGGATTGTCCTATGAGCATTTCGGAAAACGGACAGGGCTGCAGGAGTATATCCGATTGAGCGCATTGCTGACGCAAAACCTGAAAAGAGGGAACAGCATGCTGCTGGAAAGGCTCCGCGAAGAAGCGGATAAGTCCGCGGAAGAGAGATTGCAGCAAAGCAAGAAACTGGGAGAAGAGGCAGGGACGAAATTATTGGTGCCGATGGTGCTGATGCTGGCTGTGGTGATGGCCATTATCATGGTGCCTGCTTTTTCAAATATGTAAGGAAGATGGAAATTGTTTCAGGCCGCGGCGCGGCAGAAAGTGAGGAAGGCATGAAGCAGCTGAAAGGTATCAAAGAGCTTTTGAGGGAAGAGGAAGGCATGGGCACCGTGGAGATTATCCTGATCATCGTAGTGCTTGTGGGGCTGGTGATTATTTTTAAGAGTCAGATTACGCAGATCATCAATTCCCTGTTCCAGAAGATAACATCCCAGACAGGCACTGTGTAAAGGGAAAGGTGGGAGCATGAGAGACAGGGGACGCGAAAGCCATGAAAATTATGGCCGTGAGGCTGCGGGACAACGACAGAACGCATATCTGACAGTATACCTGGCTTTGTGCCTTTCGGTCATATTGTCCCTGTTCCTGACCCTGCTGGACGGCGTGCGAAGAAACGGCGCGAGACTGGAAGCGGAATGTGTGACGGACATTGGGCTTCAGAGTATCCTGGCGGAGTATCACCGGGAACTGATGAAGCAGTACAACCTGTTCGCCATCGACTCCTCCTATGGGACTGCCGCATGCGGCAAATCCAACACGGAAGCACATCTGCTGAAATATCTGTCCAGGAACGTAAGCTATGACGACATTTTCCTCTCCGACTATCTGTATCGCGACTTTTTTGCCTTGACGGTAGAACGGGCGGAGCTGACAAAAGGATCCATATTGACGGATTATCAGGGGGCCGTGTTCCGGGACAGCGCAGTGGACGCCGTAAAAGATGACATAGGGTTGGATTTGCTGCAGTCCTTACAGGACTGGATGCAGAAAGTGGAGGTGAACGGCCTGGAGGAGGGCAAGGAGGAGACCAAAAAAGAGGAGCTTGACAAAGAAATCGAAGAATGGGTGGAGGCATATGACGGGACGCAGGTGGAGGTGGAGGAGGGCAGGTGGGAGACGGTAGAAATCGAAAATCCCACGGATGAACTGGAGTCACAGAAGAGCAAGGGCATTCTGCGCCTGGTCATAGGCAGCGAGACGGACTTGTCGCCCAATACGCTGAACACGGAAAATCTCATTATGGATAGAATGCAGAAAGGACAGGTAAACCGCGGCAATATGGAACGGGAGGAAGGGACCCAGGCCCAGGAGCTGACAGAGAGATTTCTGTTCCAGGAATATCTGCTGCGATATATGGGGCGGTATGGGATGGAGCATGAGGAGGACGCGCTGCGCTATCAGATAGAATACCTGATAGCGGGAAAGGACAGCGATGTGGAGAATCTGAGGAGCGTCGCCAATCGGCTGTGCGTGCTCAGGGAGGCCGCCAACGCCATGTACCTGATGTCGGATGAGACAAAGAAAAATGAAATTCGGATTGCCGCAGCCGCATTATGTGCGCTGATTCTGCAGCCGGGGCTGGCACCTCTTATGGAGGGAGCGATTCTGCTGGCCTGGGCCTATGCGGAGAGCATATATGATGTAAAATCGCTTCTGTCCGGAGGCAGGATTCCACTTTTGAAAGACAGCGGCAGTTGGCATTACAGCCTTACGGCCGCATTGGAAGGCGGCCTGCGGGATCAGGCCACGGAAGGGGATGGGCTGTGCTATCAGGATTATTTGAGGATTTTCATGATGCTTACGGATCAGGATACAATCACGGCCAGGGCCATGAACATGGTGGAGGCGGATATCCGAAAGACGCCGGGCAACGCAGCGTTTCGGCTGGATGGCTGCTATGGGGCTGTGGAGGCATATATCCGTATCGGCAGCGCCTATGGCTTTCAGTATGAGATAACCAGGCAAAAAAGCTACCGCTGAGTAGAAAGTGAGGTGAATGGTGATGTCCTCTTTATGGAGCGGAAAAAATAAAATGAAACTGTCAACCAAGAAAAGAAAACCTTCTCCGACACATCATAAATATTTTCCGGAATCTGCCCAGAGTCCGGAAGCTTCCCGGGATGTCTGCACAGGCAGGCTGTCCGTCATACGCCGTTTCATAGAGAGGACATCACTGTTCGCCTCTCTTTCCCGAGGGGTGAAGGCCGGAATGACAGTGGAGGCGTCCGTTGCCCTTCCGCTATTCCTGTTCTTTTTCTTCCATTTGGGATGCGCCATAGAGATGATCCGCTTACAGGGCAATCTACAGCTTGCGCTGTGGCAGGTGGGAAGCAAAATGGCCGTATACGGTTATGTGATGGACAGCGGAGAGGCGCCGGAGAGCAGTGAAGGTTGGTGGAAGGATCTGGCGGGGGCGGTGATTTCCGCCACTTATGTGAAAGGGCAAATCGTGGATGCCGCGGGAGCGGATTATCTGAATGCCTCGCCCCTGACAGATGGGACAGGCAGCCTGCAGCTGTGGGAAAGCGATATATTTGGCCCGGACGATGAGATGGATATCATCGTCACTTATTCCGTATCTCCCTGGGCGCGGCTGGTGGGTTTTTCGGCCTTTCGGATGGCGAACCGATATTACGGGCATATCTGGAACGGATATGGCCTGTCCGATTCCGGAGACACAGAGGAAAACGTGCAGACGGTCTATGTCACGGAGACCGGGACAGTGTACCACATAAGCACGGAATGCACGCACCTGAATCTTTCAGTGCGGAGCGTTCTGGCGTTTGACATCGATAATTGGCGCAATCAGGGGGGAGGCCGATACTATCCCTGCGGTAAATGCGCCGGCGGAGCCCTTGTGCCGAATGTCTTCTACATCACAGAGGAAGGGGATCGTTACCATTACAGTGCAGATTGTTCAGGGCTGAAAAGAACGACATCTTCCATGACGCTGGAACAGGCTTTGGACGCAGGATACCGCCCCTGCAGCCGCTGTGGGAGATGATAGGAACCGGCGGCGCAAAGGAACGGCGGAATATGCCGGGAAGCATTTGGAGGGAGACTATGTGGATTTTGGTAGGTATGACTGGCTGGCTGGTGGTGTCCAGCGTGATGGATATCAGGTCGCGCAGGCTGCCGATTTGGATGCTTGCGCTGGGAGGCGGCTTGTCCGTGGCGTCTGTTCTCTGCCAGGAAAGCGGGTATGTTGAAATCTTGCGGGGAGCGATGCCTGGGCTTATGCTTCTGGTGATAGCTTTTGCTACGAAAAAGGCAGGCTACGGAGACGGTATCGTGCTTGCTTTTCTGGGAATGGTCCTGGGAAGAGAGAAGGGGCTGCTGCTTTTTGGGCTGGGATTGTTTTTGGCGGCCTTTTGCTCCCTGGTGCTGCTTGCCCTGCGGAAAGCCGGGAGAAATACGGGGATTCCTTTTCTGCCTTTTTTGACGGTGGCGTGGATTGTCGTTTTAAAGCTTTAGGGAGGTTGACATATGACAAGGAAGCGGGTTTGTAGTCTCTTTCGAAGAGCGGGAGAGGATATGGAAAAAAAGAACGCGTATTTTACGGTGGAAGCGGCGTTAGTGCTTCCGATAGTGATAGCGGCGCTGCTTTTTGTCATCTATATGATGCTGTTCCAATATGACAGGTGCCTGTTGGAGCAGGACATGGGCGCAATTGCCCTGTGGGGGGCTCTGGTGGACGCTTCCGATGCGGAGGATATGGAGCGGAAGACGCAGGGGAGATTGGGGGAATTATATAGAGAGAAATATGTGGCCTGGAAAATCACGCAGTTAGAGGCAATATTAGACGGAAATAAGTTTCGCGTGAAGGGCGCAGGCCAGCTTACATTTCCGGTGCCGGAATGGAATATCTGGAGCGCGGAGAATGTGTGGGGGACGGAAGCGGATTACAGCTATAACCGAATGTCGCCGGTGGATTTTATCCGGCTGTGCCACAAGTTCGAGGAATATGCGGGGAGGTAGAAGTATCGTGTTGAATATAGAATATGTGAGAAGCCTGAATTGCAATTATGAAAGGATTCTGTTGGACCATATGCCGGAGGAGAACAGATATCAATATAGCATTCTTGGCAGATGCCAGATTCGAGGTTTGCTTCCGTGCAGCCTTCGCTATATTGATGGGCGCGCTTATCTCTATTACGACATTTCATCCAGGCAGAATATGGCGCTTTTGTATGGGAACCGCTGCATTACCAGGGAGTGGGTCAAAGATTTCATGTGGAGCATGAAGCGCGTCCAGCAGGAGCTTGGGAGATTTCTTTTGGACATGGGCAATGTGCTCTGGTATCCGGAGCATATTTTCCAGGAACTGGAGAAGAATGTGTTCTCTTTTCTTTATGTTCCCTATTACAATGGGGAAAGCGGGTTCATGAAGCTGATGGAGTTCTGGGTGGAACATATTGACTACAATGACGAGGGGCTTGTGGACTGTGTCTATCGCATGTATGAGCGCCTGGAGCGCAACGGGGAGATTTATCTGCACGCACAGATTTTCGAGGATGCGGAATGCCTGGAAAAGACAAAGATGCCGGAGCTGGTGTGTACCGTTCTGGAGGAGACGGTGGTGGAAGATGTCAAGGAAGACATATCCGTAGCTGTGCCGGTCGCGGAAACCGGGACGGATAAGCCGCAGATAGAGGAAAAACCGGCCAAAACCGGCAAAAGGGGAATCCGGGGGATACTGGAGGGGAAGAGGAGCCGGGGGCAGAAGGCGAGAGAGGATTACAGGCAGTCAATGCAGCGGACCATGACAGGCTATGCGGTTGCGGAAAAAGCCCCTTACGAAGAACCCTACGGGCAGACGGTATACATCGAAGACAAGCCGGAACTGCCGCAGCAGCCCCACAGGCTGCTCACGCCGGAGGGGAAATTGCTTGTAAGCCTGGACCAGCCAAGCCTGTCCATAGGAAAGAAAAAAGAAGAGGTGGACCTGGTGCTGAAGGATGCCTCTGTCAGCAGAATTCATGCCCGCATCATCACGGAAGAAGGAAATGCGTACCTGGAAGACCTGAACTCCACAAACGGAACCTTCCAGAACGGCCTGCGGATGCAGCCATATGAAAAAAGAAAACTGGAAGAAGGAGATGAAATAAAGTTCGGAAAAGTGGTTTTTATTTTTCGATAGGGCAATACTGATTGAAAAGCGGATGGAACTATGCTAGAATCAATGTAGCGGGAAAGCGATGGTTAGGAGGAAAGAGATTCTTGCGGTCATTGAAGTTCCAACCTATTGTGAGCACGATGCTGGTGACTGTTAATGCAGTTGTGTTTGTTCTGTGCCATTTCACGGATGAATTATATGAGGCGGGCGTGCTGGATGTGTACAGTGTGCTGGCGCAGAAAGAGTACGGCCGGATTTTATGGTCCATGTTCCTTCACAGCGGGCTGAGCCATCTTTTCAATAATATGATGATACTGTTCTTTTTGGGATCCATGATTGAAAAAGAGGTGGGGCATGTCTTTTATGCGGCGGCGTATTTTCTCTCGGGCATCGGCGGGAATATCCTGTCTCTTTTGTCGAGAGCGCTGCAGGGCGATCCGACGGCTTCCCTGGGGGCCAGCGGTGCGGTGTTCGGACTGGACGGGGTCTTGCTGGCCATGGTGCTGTTTTCTGGCAGAGAGATGGAGAACGTGACGCCGGCCAGAGTGCTGTTGATGATAGCGTATTCCCTGTACAGCGGTTTTACAGGACAGAATATCGACAATGTGGCTCATGTAGGCGGACTGCTCACAGGTTTCCTGGCGGCCAGCGCCATATGCCTTTTCCGGCGTCTGCGTGGGAGGAGAGGGGATTGATTTGGCCTGGCCCTGCGGAAAGGGGAGCAGTATATTAGAAAGTGGAATGTGAGGTGCGGTTTTGAACATTAATATTTACTATGGCGGCAGAGGAATCATTGACGATCCGACTTTATTCGTCATCAATAAAATGCAGGAGATTTTGGAGGAGCTGAGGGTCAATGTCACCCGCTATAATTTGTATGAGTGCAAGAATACCATATCCATGCTGCCGCAGACTCTGAAGAATGCTGACGGCGTGATTTTGGCCACTACGGTGGAATGGTACGGTATCGGAGGCTATATGTATCAGTTCCTTGACGCCTGCTGGCTCTTTGGCGACAAGGAAAAAATAGCGGAAATCTACATGTGCCCGGTAGTCATGTCCACCACTTACGGAGAGCGGGAAGCGAAGCTGAACCTATCCACGGCGTGGGAGATTCTGGGCGGGCTGCCGTGCAGCGGAATCTGCGGCTATATAGAGAATACTGTCACGCTGGAGATGAATGAGCAGTACATCGGCATTATCGAGAAGAAAGCGGAGAACATGTACCGCTCGATCAATCAGCACATAGCCTGCTTCCCAGCCAGCAACCAGGCGGTAAAGCAAAAAATCGCGGTTCCCAAGAGCAACAACCTGACGCCCCAGGAGACAGAACAGCTGTCGGAATATGTGTCCGACGACAGCTATGTGCAGCGCCAGAAGCAGGATATCCGGGAACTGACCAGTTTGTTCCGGGATATGCTCAGCGAAGAGGAGATGGACAATGAGGAGGAATATCTGGCGGCTTTTCGCAGGGCATTCAGGTCACAGGCAGATTTCAGCGCCGATTATTCCTTTGATATAGAAGAGAAAAAGAAGAAGCTGATTGTTTCGGTGCAGGGGCCTTCCCTGGAGTGCGGCTATGGCGTCTCGGAGAAGCCGGACATAGAGATGCAGCTGGGGAGGGCGGCCATGGAAGACATTGTGAACGGCAGGATGACCTTTCAAAGGGCCTTTATGTCCGGTTCAATGAAGGCAAAGGGCGATTTCAAGACTTTAAGGATGCTTGACCAGTTATTTGATTTCGAGGAGAAGTGATGGCCGGTGCATAAGGAATTGCCTACAAATAACTGATGCGAATTTATGGCCGTTTTCCTTGTATTTCCAGGATTTCTCCTAAACAAGTTGCATCAGTTATTTTCCGACAGTTCCTAAGAAAACACAGGATAGGAGCGCTGAATATGAAAAAGGACAATTGTATTTTCTGTAAGATTGCGAACGGAGAGATTCCGTCGAAGACTTTGTATGAGGATGGGGAGTTCCGGGTGATTCTTGACCTGGGACCTGCCACGAAAGGGCATGCGCTGATTTTGCCAAAGGAACATGCGGACAATCTGTGCGATTTGCCCAGGGAGACAGCATCAAAGGTACTTGTGCTGGCCCAGGAGATGGCATCGACCATGATGGAGAAGCTTCACTGCGATGGACTCAATCTGGTACAGAATAACGGTGAGGCAGCCGGGCAGACCGTGACACATTTTCATCTGCACATGATTCCGAGGTACCGGGATGACGGCCAGAGCATCAATTGGACACCGGGAAAGCCGACTCAGGAGGCGTTGGAGGAGATAAGGCGGCAGATTGTGGAATAGAGGAGTGGATATGAGGATACTGAACCTTTCTAAGGTGACGGAAACGGTGAAGGAAATGTGCATAGAAGCAAACCATTTTCTTTCGGAAGATATGGAATGTGCCCTGCGGACGGCAGCGGAGAAGGAAGAGTCTCCCCTTGGAAAGCAGATATTGGATCAGCTTGGGGAGAATATGAGGATAGCCGGGGCGGACATGATTCCCATCTGCCAGGACACAGGCATGGCAGTCATATTTATGGAGATTGGGCAGGAGGTGCACTTTGAGGGCGGCATACTGGAAGACGCTGTCAATGAGGGTGTCAGGCAGGGATACGCGGAAGGATTTCTGCGCAAGTCGGTGGTGAAAGATCCTCTTGTCAGGGAAAATACAAAAGATAACACACCTGCAGTCATCCATTATTCCATAGTGCCCGGAGAACAGGTGAAAATCACAGTGGCGCCAAAGGGATTCGGCAGCGAGAACATGAGCCGCATATTCATGTTGAAGCCCGCGGACGGCGTGGAAGGGGTGAGGGAGGCGGTGTTGACAGCGATAGAAGATGCCGGTCCGAATGCCTGTCCGCCCATGGTCGTTGGAGTGGGCATCGGAGGTACCTTTGAAAAGTGCGCCTTGATGGCGAAGCAGGCATTGACGCGGCCTGTAAACGAGCGTTCGCCGATACCTTATATATGTGAACTGGAAAATGAACTTCTGGAGAGAATCAATTGTTCCGGCATCGGCCCGGGAGGACTGGGCGGGACGACCACTGCGCTGGCTGTCAATATCAATACATATCCTACCCATATCGCAGGACTTCCGGTGGCCGTGAATATCTGCTGCCATGTGAATCGGCATGTGGTGAGATGCGTGTAAGGTTCCGGAAGGCCGCCGAATCTCGATGTTTTGCCCGCAGGTTGCAGGCGCCCTATCGGGAGTCTTGGCGGGGGCAGGGAAATATTCGGACGCGGGCTGTTTCGGGCGGTTGTGAAAATGTGGAGGCTGAGAGGATGGAAAGACATATTGCTGTACCGTTGACCAGTGAGGAGGCGGAAACACTTCATGCGGGGGATTATGTATATCTGACGGGGACTATTTATACGGCCAGGGATGCCGCCCACAAAAGGATGTACGAAGCGCTTGAGAAAGGGGAACAGCTTCCCCTGGAACTAAAAGACAATGTGATTTATTATATGGGGCCTTCCCCGGCAAGGGAGGGAAGGGCCATAGGTTCCGCAGGGCCTACCACGGCAAGCCGCATGGACAAATACGCGCCCGTTCTGCTGGATAAGGGACTGCGGGGGATGATTGGAAAGGGACGCCGCCGCCAAACGGTGAAAGAAGCTATCGTGCGCAACAAAGCGGTATACTTTGCGGCCATAGGAGGTGCGGGAGCACTGCTGTCCCGAGCCATCGTTTCATCGGAAGTGATAGCATATGATGATTTAGGGACGGAAGCAATCCGCAAGCTACAGGTGAAAGATTTCCCCGTTATTGTGGTGATGGATACCATGGGAAATGACTTGTATGAGACAGCTTCGCTGCCATACCGACGGGAATTCGCAGAAATATGAAAAACGTGAAAAAAGTGATTGACAAAAGCGTTTGCCATATGTATAATGATACTTGTGTCACGCAGAGTGACAAAAAGCATATTGGCAAGTATAAGTTCGGATTAAGGAGAAATACTCAAGAGGCCGAAGAGGCGCCCCTGCTAAGGGTGTAGGTCGGGCAACCGGCGCGAGGGTTCAAATCCCTCTTTCTCCGTGTCATTGCCAATAAAAACGGAAGTGTTGCTCATTCAATGCTTCTGTTTTTCTTTTCAGCGGCCGGCGCCGCGAAAAAAGTTGAAAAAAATCGCAGATAAGATGTTGACAAATGAAAGCAAATATGTTAACATACAAATCGCCGCGAAAAATGAAGCTTTTTGGAAAAAGAAACAAATTAAAAAAATTCCAAAAAAGCTGTTGACAAAAGCGATGACATGTGATATCCTATCAAAGTTGCCGCTGATGAAGAAAACGGCAGAGCACCTTGACAAA
>CAJUFI010000041.1:0-26046 GCA_910585665.1 uncultured Acetatifactor sp.
TCCAGTACTTTTTCTTGATTTCATGTAATTTTAAGGGGCTGCTGAATAGTTACGAGCCAACAGGCATAAAGCAATCCCGGAAACGCCCATTTTATCAGCATTTCCGGGATTTTATCCGTTACTCGAACTCTATAGTCCCAGGCGGCTTGGAACTGATGTCGTAGAGCAATCGGTTGACCCCTTTCACTTCATTGATGACCCTGCTCATCACCCGCTTCAGCACCTCCCAGGGAATCTCCGCGGCCTCGGCGGTCATGAAGTCCACTGTGTTCACTGCCCGCAGGGCTATGGCATAGTCATAGGTCCGCTCGTCCCCCATGACCCCCACGGAGCGCATATTGGTCAGCGCGGCAAAATATTGGTTCAGCTCCCGATCCAGTCCGGCACGGGAGATTTCCTCCCGGAAAATAGCATCTGCATCCTGCACCATCTTCACTTTCTCGGCGGTGACCTCCCCCAGGATGCGCACGCCTAAGCCCGGCCCCGGGAAGGGCTGGCGGAAGACCAGGCGCTCCGGAATCCCCAGTTCCAGGCCCACTTTCCGGACTTCATCCTTGAACAGGTTCCTTAAAGGCTCGATAATCTCCCGGAAATCCACATAGTCCGGCAGGCCGCCCACGTTATGGTGGGATTTGATCACCGCGGACTCGCCGCCCAGGCCGCTCTCCACCACGTCAGGGTAAATGGTCCCCTGCACCAGGAAGTCCACTCTCCCTATCTTCTTTGCCTCCTCCTCGAATACCCGGATGAATTCCTCACCGATGATTTTCCGCTTCTCCTCCGGCTCCGTCACTCCGGCCAGTTTCCCGTAGAAGCGCTCCCGGGCGTTGACCCGGATGAAGTTCAACTCGTAATTTCCTTTCGGGCCGAAGACCGCCTCCACCTCGTCCCCTTCGTCCTTGCGCAGCAGCCCATGGTCCACGAATACGCAGGTCAGCTGCCCGCCCACGGCTTTGGACAGGAGCACGGCGGCCACGGAGGAGTCCACACCGCCTGAAAGGGCGCAGAGCACTCTGCCCTGCCCCACTTTCGCCCGGATGGCACGGATGCTCTCCTCCACGAAGGAATCCATCCTCCAGTCGCCGCTGCAGCCGCAGATGTTCCTCACGAAGTTGAACAGCATTTTCGAGCCGCCCTCTGTGTGCATCACTTCCGGGTGAAACTGAATGGCATATAGTTTTCTCTCCTCGCACTCTGCCGCCGCCACAGGGCAGTCCGCGGTGGACGCTGTCACACGGAAGCCTTCTGCCATCTGGGCTATGTAGTCAAAATGGCTCATCCAGCAGACCGTGCGCGGTTTTGCGTCTGCAAAAAGCTTTGATTCCGTATCTATGTCCACTTCTGTCTTGCCGTACTCCCGCACTGCGGCGCGGGCTACTTTTCCGCCCAATACGTGCATCATCAGCTGCGCCCCGTAGCACAGCCCAAGCACGGGCACGCCCAGCCCAAACAGTTCCGGGGAGCAGGTCGCGGCGCCTTCTTCGTAGCAGCTGCTGGGGCCTCCTGTCAAAATGATGCCCCTGGGCTTTTTCTCCATGATCTTCGCCAGATCCGTCTTGTATGAATAGATTTCGCAGTATACATTGCACTCTCTGACCCGTCTTGCCACCAATTGGTTGTATTGACCGCCAAAGTCAATAACAATCACCAACTCTTTCTCCATGCTTCCTCCCCTTCCCGCATTCCCGCTTCTTTTAATCGTTGTCTCTGTTTGCGATTTCCATCAGGAATTTGGTTTACATTATAAAATAGGGAAAGAAGCAAGTCAAGCCCCATCCAAGGCGGCAAGCAAAAAAGTCAAGAGAAAAGTCAAGAGAAGCCTGCGGCGAAGGAGGCCTGCGAAAGGTTCCTCGCCTATCGGATTCGGGGGAAAGCGCGGTCTTCAGCGTACTGTCAGGTCAATTTCCGTCACTGTCCGGCTCCGCTGGCTGCGGGTTCTCGTCCTGTAGAATCCTTCCCGCGCCATCGCCGGATTCCGCGCCTCCGGCCGCCGCGCTGTTCCCGGCGCTGCCGTTCCTGATGCCGCCATTCCCGGCTCCACTGTTCCCGCTTCCCTGTGTGCTTCCCGTGCTGCCACCCACGAGATCCGCCAGGGGCCGAAAGCTATACCCCATCTCTTCCCACTTCGTCAGCAGCTCATCCATGATCTCCCCATTCGTCCTGGAGGTGCTGTGCAGCAGCACGATAGCCCCCGGATGGATACGGCCGGTCAGCTTTTCAAAGGCCTCCTCATGGCTGGGCTGGCTGTCCTGGTTCCAGTCCACATAGGCCAGGCTCCAGAAGAATGTGGAGTACCCCAGGTCTTTCGCCATCTGCAGATTCGTCGTGCTGTATTTCCCCTGGGGCGGCCGATAGTACATCGACAGTTCCGCCCCTGTCACCTCCCGGAACAGAGACGCCACATCGTCCATTTCTTTCTGGAAAGACGCCTTATCCGAAATCTTGGACATATCCGGATGATGATATGTATGATTGCCCACCGTATGGCCGTCCTCCACCATGCGCCTGGCGATGTCCGGCGCAGACTCCAGAAAATGCCCCACCACGAAGAAGGTGGACGGGGCATTGTGTTTTTTCAGCGCGTCCAGGATAGGTTCCGTGTTGCCGTTCTCGTAGCCGCAGTCAAAAGTCAGATAGATCACCTTCTCCTCCCCTTCCCCGCAGTAGTACGCATCGTACTGGGCAAGCTCCGCCATGGATGCGTTCCCGGCGGGCTTCTGGCCCGGCTGCCCGAATCCCAGCCCCCAGTTCTCGCTTTCCTGCAGCAGCCCGCCGGAGGTCTGCTGCGTCTCCGCCCGGATTTCCGCCGCCTCTCTGCCCAGGAAGAACATGCCGCAGAAAAGGGCCAGGGTGGGCAGGGCCTTTTTCCAGTTTATCCTTTGGGTCTGCAACAGCTTTTGTACCACGTCCTTCACATAAATCGTCTTCATTTCCCTCTCTCCATTTCACAGTCAGCCATAGGAAATCCCAGCCCCGGGATGACGCATGGCCGATTTCCAATGTCTCTACAATATATGTAAAGAGGGCTTAACCCAATCACCTCCCGGCTTTGTCCCCGCAAAAAACCGTCCTATCCGCACAAATCGCCCCTGCCCTCCCCTTCAAGTCAACTTTTTTTACCAAATCATCGCACGGTTTTGCCGGGCATTTCGCCCAGGTACCCGAATTTTCTAATATGGATTGCATCTTATCATAATCCCGAATTTTAGTAATATTTTTTTACTTTCTTCCGTCTTCATTATTGATTTTTCGTATAATTCATGTATAATAAAGAATAAGAAAAGAGGGACGAACCCAAAATCCCTCCGCCAGAGAAAGGACGAAGACCAATGTTGACACTGCACGGAACCAACCTGACAAACGTAAAAGAGAGAAATCGCGCACTCGCCCTGCGTCTTATCAGTACGGGACAATCCGTATCCAGGGCAAATCTGGCCAGAAGCATGCATCTGACGAAAACCACTCTTGGCAACATCGTTTCCGACCTGATTGCCAACGACATCATCAGGGAGTATACCCATTCCTCCTCGGAAGCGGATTCCTCCCTGGGCAGAAAACCCATCATCCTCGACCTGTCCCCCAATTCGCCGCTTATCGCGGGGATGCTGATCAAGCGCGGCCTGCTCAGCGTGATCCTGGCAGACCTGAAGGGGCGCATCATCACCCAGGAGGACTACAGGTACGACTCGCTGGACACGGACACCCTGATCGAGACCCTTCTGAAGCTTCTGGATAAGCTGCGCAAAGGGCAGAGCAGGCGGGTGGCCGCGATCGGCATCTCCTCCGTTGGGCCTGTGGACACCAAGACCCAGAAGCTCACCATACCGGCGAACTTCTGGGGCATCTGCGACCTGGCGGTGCCGGAGATCCTGAGCCAGCGCACCGGCCTGCCTGCTTATATCATCCACGACAGCAGCGCAGGCGCGCTGGCCGAAAAGATATACGGCTCCCAGACCCGCTCGAACAATCTGTTCTATCTACATATCATGAACGGCATCGGGGCCGGATATATCTTTCAGGGAAATATCTATGACGGAGATTTCGGGCAGACCGGAGAGCTGGGGCACACCTCCATCAACTTCGCGGGCCCGCCCTGCAGCTGCGGCAACCGCGGATGCCTGGATTTGTATGCCAATGTGGAGAACATGAACCGCCACATCCGGGAGCTGCGCAATATCTATAAGGGCCCTACGCTGCTGGCCCCGAACCAGGACTCCTACAGCTGGGGCGACATCATCGCGGCGGCCTCTGCCATGGACTTCCTGGCCATGGCGGCGTTGGACGAGTTCTGCGGCTATCTGGCTTACGGCGTGCGCAATGCCATCCATCTGCTGGACATCTGCCATATCATCGTGGGCTATGATTCCCCTGTAGAGTCCACCGTGGTGGAAGATACCCTCGCCACCAAGCTCAACAGCGGCCTGATGCCCAACACAAGGCATGCCGTGGAAATCGTGAAGTCGTCCTTCGGGGGCCAGGCACCGTTGATCGGCTCCATCGCTGTGGTGACGGACAAAATATTCAACGGGGAGTTGACTCTGTTTTGACGAAATGTCAGTTTTGATGACTTATCCGCTGCCTTTCGCACAGAAAAAGAATCCGGTTTCGGGCAGATGCCCCTGGCCGGATTCTTTCTCTGTTCTATGGTCACCCTGGCCCACGCCCTGCCCGAGCAGCGCGTTCACCGCCCGCAATCTGCCGCCGGAGCCTGCGGGCCCTGTCTATTCCGCGGCCGCTTCGTACATCAGGCTGGTGACCACATACAACACCTGGCCATTGTACTCCACCCTGGACCAGCCGGAGTCCCTGCTGTAGCCTGTGCGGTGGACTTTCTCGCCATAGTTCAGCTGGCAGCTGACCGTGGCGTCCCCCTCGGTGGTGCTGGGCTCCGTCCTCAGGTTCACGTACTCCTTGGGCGAAATCCAGTCGTCGCAGTTCTGGAAGATGATGATCCTGCCGCTGACGGTACTGACCCGGTTGGGGTCGGCGGGCTGCACCGCGGGCCGATAGCTTAAATCCGCGGTCAGGTATTGGCTCACTGCGTAAAGGGTCTGACCATTGTAGTCAATCTTGGACCAGCCCGTGTCCGGGTTGATGCCGATGCGCACAAGCGTCTCGCCGTTATGGGCCTGAGTCACTATATTGGCCGCATCCGCAGTGGTAGGGACCAGGCGCAGGTTGACCACGTCCTTCGGCGTCACGGACTCCTGCACAGCCTGGAACGTCATGTCTTCCGTTCCGGACACCGGCTCCCGCTCCTCCGGCTCGGGTGATGCGGATTCCCCGCCGGTTCCGGCGCCCGGCTCTGTGCCTGTCCCTCCACCGCCGTCTCCGATTCCTGGCTCTGTAGTTCCACTGCCGTCTCCTGTTTCCGTCCCTGTCCCTCCATTGTCCGATTCCGCATCTGTCCCTGACGCAAGGCCAGAATCCGCGCCTGTCCCGTCCGAAGTGCCGCTGCCGGGGCCTGTGCCCTCCGGCGCAAGTCCGGACAGGGATTCTCCCGACTGCCCTTCATCGTCTCCCGGCTCCTCCAAATCCAGCTTAGGAGCCTGTTCTCCGGATTCATCCGGTGATTCCGTGGCCTGGGAGGAAACATCCTGGCCGTCACCGCCATCCGGCTTTTCCGGGTGCGCGAAGTACCACAGAATCGCGCAGATGATTGCCGCAATCACCGCAAGGACTATGAAGACCAGCGCCTTTGTCCAGGGCTTCATCGGCGGCAGCTCTTCCTCCCAGCTTTCCTCTTTCCCTTTTTCCGCCGTTTTCTGTCCCCTGTGGGAAGCCCTGGCGGCTTCTTTCCCGCGGCGATCGGCAGATGCGCCCTTCTGCTTCTGCCGTTCCGTCCTCCCGTCCGAATCCGGTTCTTCCGCCGCGCCTTTCCATCGGCCGCCATCAGGCTCCGAATCCAGATTGAACTTCTTCCACCGATAGGACACCCCCGGCTTGGAGTCCAGCTCCGACTCTTCCCAGCGCTCGTCCTCCTCCAAGTCCTGTTCCGGCATCCTCCTATCCCATCGGCCGTCCTCCGGCTCCTCCTCCGGCATTGTCCCCTCCCAGGGAGCCTCCTCGTCCATGTCCGCGGGAAGCGCCTCCCATTCCTCCGCTTCTAAATCCGCTTCCGATTCCCTTCCTTCATATCCCTCATCCGGAAACGAACCGGCTCCCTCCCATGCCTCATCTGAAGCAGCGTCCGCCCCTGTTTTCCTGTCCGGGCGCTTTCCCTCGTTATTTCCCTGGCGCTGCTCTTTCTCATCCCAATCCTTCAACTTCATCCGACACTCCATTCCGCCGCCCGCAAACCGCGGCATATACTATAGCTTATCAGAAACCTGCTCTTGGCTTCCGACAAAAGGCGCGTCCTTTGCGCCGATTCGATTATAGGAAGCTTTCCTATTTCCGGCCCTCTTCCTTCAGTTTGTCCACAAGGGCATAGAGATCATCCACATCCTGGTCCGTCAATTGCTTCGCCTCTGCCATATACAGGACCATTTTGTCGATTTTCCCCCCGAAAAAGCGGTTCAGCACACTCCTGGCCGAGTCCACCACGACCTCAGACTCCCTGGGCACCGCGGAATAGTGCTTGGTGCGCCCCTGTACCTCATAAGTGACAGTGTGCTTCTCTTCCATCCTTTTCAGGAAAGAGATGATGGCATGCTTGGACCAGTGGGTGCTTTCGGAGAGCCCCTCCACCAGCTGCATCACCGTCATGCTTCCATTGTTCCACAGCTGCTGCAGAATCAGCTGCTCGGATTCCGTTATCGAATACTGCATCCTCTTCCCTCCATCCGCCCCATGGCAGATTTTTCTCCGAAGGCGACTTCTTCGAAAGTAACCTTCTTATTACCACTATAGCATACCTGTCAGACTTTTGCAAGCCGAAAAGAGCTCTTACGGATGGCTGTTACGAACGGCCCCGCGCTTTTTGCCCTTTCGACAGGGTCTCCGAGGGAAGCTCCCCCATCCATCGCTTGTATGTCTTCGAAAAATAGGAGTCGCTGTTGAAGCCGCACCGTTCCGCGCATTCACGGACATTGTGCTCCCCTGTCCAAAGCAGGTACCGGGCATTTTCGCAGCGGAGAAAGTTCAGATAATCCACAATCGTTTTTCCGGTTGCGCTCTTGAATTCATGGCAGAGATAAAATTTGCTGAATCCGATCTCCTGGCAGATTTTGTCAATAGTCAATGGTTCCGGGTAATGCTGGCTCAGGAAAATCAGGCTTTTCCGCACCATTTCAAGCTGCCGCCTGGATTGCTCGAAATCAGCGCCAGCGCCCGGTACGGAACTCTCACGGCACAGCAGGCCTACGAGCGCAAGAACTTCCGCCTGTACCATGGACTTGTAGTACGGTTTTCCGGCTTCCATTTCCCGGATAATGGCCTCATAATGAGCGAGCGCGCACTTATCGCCGGTCTTGTTCCGGAGCGAAATTTTCCCGATGGGATAGTCGAATTTCTTACAGTAATTTTTATCGATGGTCAGGCAATAATATTCGCTGGATTGGATGGCGTTGATTCTATGAATCCTGAGTGCGTCGATGATGATCAGGGTCCCCGCGGGGGCGTCTGTCATTACGCCGTCGATTTCCACCGTGCACTGGCCTGATGTGAAAAGAAGCAGCTCCAGGCTTTCATGCCAATGGGGCAGGACATAATAGTTTTGCGGCAATGTCCATGGGTGCAATGTAATAGGAAAATTCGGTTGTTCGAATCTTTGATGTTCAAATAGCGTATTGTCAGCCATGTGACTCTCCTCAGGAAGCTCTCCTTAAAAAAGCAAGATTATTTTATACCTAAGCAATATCCTGTCTTTGCAAATCCATAGCTGAATTATACAATAAAGAAGGGCGTTATACAATACAAGCCCAATCATTGCCACAGGGGAAGGAGAAAGATATGGAGGAAGCAACACGAAGACAAAGGGCCGGAAACATCCGGGGGAGCATGGGAAAATTGGGGGTTGCCATCATCGCTTTTCTGGGATTTTGCCTGACAGCCGCTTGTGCGGGGGCAGAGGATATTGTGGATATGGACGAAAACAAGGAGGGAACTATGCTGAATCAGACAAACGACGCGAAGGAACTTGAAGGAATCGATGCTGGTGCTTCCGGTGGCGAATCGGGGGATTCCGTCCGGAAGGGGCAGCACTGCCTTATCTATCGTCTGCCGGAATCGAAAACTGGCTGGACAAAGGCATGGCAGGAATCAGAAGTCAATATCATATGTACTTATTCTTCAGAGACAGGGCTGACGGACGGCGCAGTGTCCGTGAAGCTCAATGTTCCGGTGCTGCAGGGCGTGGAACGGACAGATTATTACGAGCTTGTAGTGCATGAGGCAGACAATTTCGGCCATTACCAGAGCGGAAGCACTGTGGAGGTCTCCTATACGGACGGCAAGGTCTGTGCGGACGGAAAGCCCCTGTCCGAGGAGGACGGCTACTACGAAATCCCGCTGCGGGTCTCCTATGACAGTTCCCTGGTAAAGAACGGGACGGATCTGCAAATCTATGTGAAATCCCATTGCACCGACCCTTCCGGGGCCTATGAGGTGGCATTATGTGACTGGAAGATAAAGGACGGGAATGCGGATACGGCCGCGCTGTTGGATCTTTCCTCAGAGAATGTCTCACTGGCGGGAAAGATGTACACCTCCGGCGACGAGGTGGCGTACCGGCTGGCAGAGGCCCTGACCGGTTTCCACATCATGAATCCCAAAACGAAGCTGGCAGTAGAGACGGCCTACAGCCTTCAGGTCTATAATCCGGAAAATGCCGCCGTGTCCTATCACAGTTCGGACGAGAGTGTCGCCGCCGTGGATTCCGAGGGGACGATAACGGCTCTGAAGGCAGGACGAAGCAAGATTACGGCAGTGAAGAATGACACTGGCGAGGAGACAGAGATTACAATCGAGGTGGATCGTCCGCAGATCCTCCTGAACAATCCGGAGATTCTGCTGTTGACGGAGAAACAGTATACCTTTACGGCCATCACAGAGTTCGCGGACAAGACGGCTGCATATAAATGGACCTCAGCGGATGATTCGGTCGCCGCGGTCAGCCCGGAGGGTGTCGCAGAAGCCAAAGCGGCCGGCCAGACGACGATTACGGTGGAGGATACGGCAAACGGACTGCAGACCTCTTTCGAAGTGGAGGTATACCAGCCGGAGGATCCGGAGGGAATCCGGCAGTATCTGTCTCTGGCGAATACGTCTTATGTGACAGTGGATATCGCAAAGCGTTCTTATGATTTGATTTATTCCGTCTATAAGGATGTGTTCGACTATTTTAACGATGGCGAGTATGAGCCTGTCACGCTGTATTTTACGGTAAATGATTATTCACCGGCCTATTCCGACAGCCAGGATATCTATCTTGCCTCCTCCTACATGCTGTCAAACCCGAAAGATGTGGACTGCCTTACCCACGAGCTGATTCACTGCGCCCAGAATTACGGGGATGTGGGGAATGATACCTGGCTGATGGAGGGGCTCACGGATTATGGGCGCTATCTGTTCGGCCGGCACAATGAAGACTGCGGCTGGAAGCTGCCTTCCTATAATGCCAGCCAAAAATACACGAACAGCTATACGGTGACGGCGGCGTTTTTGAAATATGTGACGGAACATTATTGCGAGGATCTGCCGCATCTCATCAACGGGATGTTCAAGAAAGGCGGATATGACGCTTCCATCTGGGAGACCAACACTGGCTGCACGCTTGACCAGTTATGGAAGGACTATGCGCAAAACAGTTGATTTAAATGCTGAAAAACGGTCAGAAAAAGACTGTCGGGAAATGTATGCATTCCTTAACTTTCCCGGCAGTCCCTTTCAGTTCAGCCCTCTGCGCTGACCCATGTCGCTCGATTTCTTTCCTGCGGCTTTCTATCTCTAAGCTCTTCTGCCCTGAGCCGCTTCGCCCTAAATTCACCTGTCCTGAATCTGTCCATGAAGCCCCTGGAGGGAATGCACTTCCCCATTGCCCGCTTTCTGCACCTGAAGGATGCCCTCCACCGTGGCCCTGGCGGCGGCGATGGTGGTCATATAGGGAATCTTGGCCTTGATGGCGGCTTTCCTCAGATAGCTGTCATCATACTCGCTGTCATCCCCCACAGGAGAATTGATGATCAAATCCACATCCCCGTTGGTGATCAGATCCAGCACATTGGGCCTGCCCTCGTAGAACTTCTTCACCAGTTTGGCAGGGACGCCCACCTCCTGGAGCAAAGCGCAGGTGCTGCCCGTGGCAAGAATGCGGAAGCCTGCCTCCTGGAAGGCCTTGCCCACTTCGGCCACTTCCGCTTTGTCCCTGCGGTTCACGCTGATCAATACCGTGCCGCTTAGGGGCAGCCTGGTCTGGGTAGCCTCCTGGGCCTTGAAGAAAGCTTCTCCCACAGAGGGCGCAAGCCCCAGCACCTCGCCGGTGGAGCGCATCTCCGGCCCCAGAAGGGGATCCACCTCCGGGAACATGTTGAAGGGGAACACAGCCTCCTTCACCCCGTAATAGGGGATGTCCCGCTCCTGTAAGCCGGGCACGGGAGAAGGTCTGCCAGTGATATGGCCGGTGATGATCTCCGTGGCCAGCGGCACCATGCGGATGTCGCAGACCTTCGACACCAGGGGCACCGTGCGGGACGCCCTGGGATTGGCTTCCAGCACGTACACCTTGCCGTTCTCGATGGCGTACTGCATGTTCATCAGGCCCTGGACATGCATCTCCTCGGCTATCTTTCTGGTGTATTCTTTGATCGTCTCCACATTTTCCCTGGAGATGTGCCTGGAAGGGATGATGCAGGCAGAGTCTCCGGAGTGGATGCCGGCCAGCTCGATGTGCTCCATGACCGCAGGCACAAAGGCGTGGGTGCCGTCGCTGATGGCGTCCGCCTCGCACTCGGTGGCGTGGTTCAGGAAACGGTCAATCAGAATCGGCCGGTCAGGGGTCACGCCCACTGCCGCTCTCATATAATCGGTCAGGCTCTCGTCATGGTACACCACCTCCATGCCCCGGCCTCCCAGCACATAGGAGGGGCGCACCATCACAGGATAACCGATGCGGTGGGCGATTTCCAGCGCCTCCTCCACCGTGGTGGCCATGCCTGACTCCGGCATGGGAATCTGCAGCTTGTCCATCATGGCCCGGAAAAGGTCTCTGTCCTCCGCCAGGTCGATGACCGATGGGGCAGTGCCCAGGATGCGCACGCCGTTTTTCTCCAGATCCGCCGCCAGGTTCAACGGGGTCTGTCCGCCGAACTGGGCGATGACGCCCACAGGCCGCTCCTTTTTGTAAATGCTCAGCACGTCCTCCAGGGTCAGGGGCTCGAAGTACAGCTTGTCCGAGGTGTCGTAATCCGTGGACACCGTCTCCGGGTTGCAGTTGACGATGATGGTCTCGAAGCCCAGCTTCTTCAGCGCCATAGACGCGTGCACGCAGCAATAGTCGAACTCGATGCCCTGACCGATGCGGTTGGGGCCGCCGCCCAATATCATGACCTTGGGACGGTCGCTGCGGACATGGTTCTTATCCGGGGCATTGTAGGTGGAATAGTAATAGGCGCTGTCCGGAGTGCCGCTTACATGGACGCCTTCCCAGGCTTCTTCCATTCCCAGGGCAATCCGCCGCTCCCGGACTTCCTGCTCCGGGACATCCAGCAGGATGCTGAGATATTTGTCGGAAAAACCGTCTTTTTTGGCCTGAATCAGCTGTCCGTCGCCGGGGAGGGCGCCTTTGCAGGCCAGCAGCGCCAGCTCTTCCTCTGCCAGCTCTTTCATCTGCTCTATGAACCAGAGCTTCACATGGGTGATTTCATGGATTTCCTCCGGGCTGGCGCCCTTCTTCAGGGCTTCATACATGGCAAAATGCCGTTCGCTGGAAGGGGTAGCCAGCATTCTGCAAAGCTGTTCCTTCGTCTTCTCTTCCAGCTTAGGAATCTGTCCCAGGCCGTATCTGCCGGTCTCCAGAGAACGGATCGCCTTCTGGAAGGCTTCCTTATAGTTCTTGCCGATGCTCATGACTTCGCCCACGGCCCGCATCTGGGTGCCCAGCTTGTCCTCCACCCCTTTGAACTTCTCGAAGGCCCAGCGGGCGAACTTGATCACCACATAATCGCCGTCTGGTATATATTTATCCAATGTGCCGTATTTTCCACAGGGAATGTCCTTCAGGGTCAGCCCCGCCGCCAGCATGGCGCTGACCAAAGCGATGGGGAAGCCCGTGGCCTTGGAAGCCAGCGCGGAGGAACGGGAGGTCCGGGGGTTGATTTCTATGACAATGATGCGGTCGCTGACAGGGTCATGGGCGAACTGCACATTGGTGCCGCCGATGACCTGTACGGACTCTACGATTGCGTATGCCTGTCGCTGGAGGCGCTTCTGCAGCTCTTCTGAAATGGTGAGCATGGGGGCCGCGCAGAAGGAATCTCCTGTATGCACGCCCATGGGATCGATGTTCTCGATAAAGCAGACTGTGATCATGTTGCCGTCCGCGTCCCGGACTACCTCCAGTTCCAGCTCTTCCCATCCCAGAATGGACTCCTCCACCAGGACCTGTCCCACCAGGGAAGCCTGCAATCCTCTGGCGCAGACCGTGCGCAGCTCGTCTTTGTTATAGACCAGGCCGCCGCCTGCGCCGCCCATGGTGTAGGCCGGGCGCAGGACCACCGGGTATCCCAGCCTGTCGGCGATTGCCAGCGCCTCTTCCACGGTGTAGGCCACCTCGCTGCGGGCCATCTCTATCCCCAGAGCGTTCATGGCGTTCTTGAACTCGATGCGGTCCTCGCCGCGCTCGATGGCATCCACCTGCACGCCGATCACCTTCACCTGGTACTTCTCCAGGATTCCGGCATTGGCAAGCTCCGCGCACAGGTTCAGCCCCGACTGCCCGCCCAGGTTGGGCAGCAGCGCGTCCGGGCGCTCCTTGGCGATGATCTGCTCCAGGCGCTCCTTGTTCAGCGGCTCGATGTAGGTGACATCCGCCATCTCCGGATCCGTCATGATCGTGGCCGGGTTGGAATTCACCAGCACAATCTCGTATCCCAGCTTTTTCAGCGCCTTGCAGGCCTGGGTCCCCGAATAGTCAAATTCGCAGGCCTGGCCTATGATGATGGGGCCGGAGCCTATGATCAGTACTTTTCTGATGTCTGTTCTCTGTGGCATATGGCAACCTCCTGTTTTTTATCCCTGTTCTGTGAAAATTTCTGGAGACATTATACCATAGCGCCAGCCATTTGACAAATGATAGAAAAGAATATTCCGGACAATCTTCCGGAGATTTGCCCGCTGGACGCATACAGGAGGTCCGTTCATGAAAGCACAAATCCAATGCCACTGCCCTCACATAGCAAGGAATTGTCTGCCTTTGTTTTTCACACTGCGCTCTACTCTATTATCATATTTGGCACATACGGTTCTTTTCTACCACCAATATTATCTCACCAAGGATACCAGCATCATCCTATCAGCACGTTCTTCCCCTCAAAAGCAAACCCATAATGCCGAATCCGCTCTCTGGAAATTCCACGCGCTGTCAATTCCGTATCATAAGGAAGTGTCTACAAATAACTGCTGCAAGTTTATGGCAATTTTTATTGTATTTCCGGGCTTTTGCCTGAAGCAATTGCAGCAGTTATTTTCCGACAATTCCTAAATCTTCCAGCGCATATGTTCTCTCCATCAGAAATCTCCTTTCTTTTTCAGGAAACTTTTAAAGCTTTTCAATACAGTATTCCCATTCCTCTGTTTTTGTATAGCTTTGTAGCAAAAACCAGCTCCCCGACAGATAAAAGGATATTCTTTGTTCCGATTTACATGCCACACCTACTACTGCAGCCCTCCGTGGCTTAGCCAATCAGCACTTTCTTCCCTTCAAAAGCAAAGCCATATTTCCGGATTTTGTCTACCGGAATCCCTTTCTCTTCCAACACATAGGCGTAACGCTTTTCCTCAATCTGCTTCAAGGCGGCAGCCACAGTGTCCTCCAGGCTGCGCTCCTCCTCCGGGTCATGCACCTTGAACTCCATAATAATCGCATCTCTATTGCGATTATTTACGAAAGCATCATCAGCCTTGTTTCTTGGCTCCAGCATGACATCATACCGCCCGAATCCGCTTTCTCTGTTCGATGTGATGCTGTATCTGTCTGACAGGTCAACCACCAGCCCCAGAACAAAGCCATGGTAGAACCTCTCAGGCTCCGAAGTCTCCGAAGGCCTGTTTCCCGAGTCAAAGCAGCTAAAAGTAGCAAGGGCTGTCCTGTTCATATAGATGTTCATCGCCTTCTTGTCGCCCAGCAGCAAGGCCTTGACAAAGGCATTATAGTCAGGGGTGTATTCGGCAAACCACCCGTCAATCATACGTTCGAACATCATCCGCACTTCCCAGTTCGTCAGCCTTAGCTCATAATCCGCTTTTCCGCGTTCATCATACGCAACATGCTCCACTTTGAGATAGCCGCTGGCCAGCAGCAGGCTCCAGATGGCCTTTATGTTATGGTCAAGCTGATTGAATATGATTTGTTCATCGATTGTCGTATGGAAAGATTTTCCCTGCAGCAAATCTTCCATGATGATTTTTAAATCCGGTATGCCCTCTTGAATCAGCTTTCCTACCATGCTGTTGGAGCTGGTGTTCGCCCAGTAAGGCTCGAACTGCCGTCTGTCCAGGTAATTGATGATAGACCAGGGATTGTATATGTTCCGTGCACCTCCAAATGTAAAGCCATCGTACCACGCACGTACTTTTTCTTTTTCTTCCAGCCCAAATTCATCCATGGAGGCAAACACTTCCTCTTCCGTGAAGCCAAAGCAGTCCCCATATTCCTCCGAGGTCACCGTTACCACCTTTAAGTTGTTCAAATCCGAAAACATAGACTCTCTGCTTACTCTGGTAATCCCTGTCATGATGGCTCGTTCCATATATGGATTTGTCTTAAAGGTGGCATTGAAAAGGCTTCTGGTAAAGGCGACCATCTCTTTCCAGAATCCGTTCACATAAGCCTCCTGCATGGGTGTATCATATTCATCTAACAGGATAATCACCTTTTTCCCATAGTAACGGGACAGATAGCGGGACAGCGTCTTCAGTGAGAAAGACGCCGCGCTATCCTCCATATCTGCCGATATCTCCCTAAAGTCCCTCTTCTCGCTTTCGCTCAGCAGGCCATCCTCCAGCAGGAAGCTGAATCTGTCATAAAGCGCCTTGATTACACGGCATATCGCTTTCCTTGCCTGCGCAAAAGATGTCTCCTTGATATCTGCAAAACTCAGCATGAGCACTGGGTATGTCCCCTGCAGCATGCGGTATTTCTCTTCTTTCCATATGTCGAGCCATTCAAATAAGGCACCTTTATCTGCATGTTCCACAGAGAAGAACTTCTCGACCATGCTCATGGTCAGCGTCTTCCCGAAACGCCTGGGACGGGTAATCAATGTCACGCTGTCCCCCCTTTCCCACCATTCCTTTATGAAGCATGATTTGTCGATGTAAAAATAGTTTTCCCTTCTGATTGTCTCAAAATCCTGACATCCGATGCTCACTGTCCTTGGCATGTCTGCTCCCCTTTCTGGATATTCCCTGCCTTTCCTGCAATCAATCCGTCTGCTCTTAGTATAGCTGATTGCGGTTGGCATTACAATGACAATCGCCATTCCTATACAAAATCACCCATCTTATAATCATTAAAATGAGTGATTTTTGCTTCCATATTTCGCATACCGAACATCATGGTACAACGAGAACACAAACTCCTGCTTCCGAAAGCAGCAACCGAAATCCAATATAATGCAGATAGATAAGTTCAGGATAGACAATCTCTTGCCCTACAGGACCTCCGAACAATTGAATTCCCGTAGGATATTTACACAGTCCGTTTATCAAGCTCTTTCAGATATCTCTGTGCCTTCTCCAGAGAAATGTCCAGCTTCCTCTGGAGCCTCCCCAGAATATCATCATCGGACAGGCCAAACTCATGGCCTGTCTCAATAATCTCTTCTGCCCTGCCTTCTATCCTAAATATGATGACTCTTTTCCCGTAATAATCCGCAAGGAATTCCGATAAGGCTTTCAAGGAATAAGAGGCTACAGAATCGCCCATTGTAGGGGATATTTTATGGAAAATATCCGGAAGCTTTTTCTGCTTCGGTTCCTTTCTCTGCAAGGCTGAATATCTGTCATATGCACTTTTGATGATGCGGCAGATTTTCTCCCTTGCACTTCCAAAGGATGTTTCCTTCACATCCGCAAAGCTTAAGAAGATTACCGGATAGCTGCCCTGGAGGCTGTGGTACTTCTCTTCTTTCCATATGTCGAGTCCTTCAAATAAGGCACCTTTATCTGCATGTTCCACAGAAAAAATGCTCCAGCATGCTCATGGCCAGTGTCTTGCCGAAGCGCCTGGGGCGGGTAATCAAGGTTACATCGTCCTGGTTTTCCCACCATTCCCTGATGAACGCAGTCTTATCCACATAAAAGCAGTTGTTTCGGATGATTTTGCCAAAATCTTGTATTCCTATCCCTACTGTTCTTGCCATTTGACACCTCTCTGCTTTTGAACCGAATATATCAATCCATCTGTTTCCAGTATAGCTGATTGCGGTTGACATTACAATAACAATCAGCATTCCGATATAAAAATCACTCATTTCATGGCTGATAAAACGACTGTCTTGTCCTTGTCCACCCCAGACCCGTATAGAATCAGATAGGGGCGCCTTTAAAATATTATGCCGTCTGACCTCATTTTCACACCCCAATCAACGCGTCAAACGTCCCCACCACATTCAGCCGCCCGTCCATAACCGGGGTACAATTCAGCCTTTCAAAATAAACTTCCCCGGTGCAAGCACTCAAACACCACAGGGGTGTTTGCCTCCTGCTTCGCAGGAGCGGGGTATTCGCCCCAACCTCGCTACGCTCGGTGCTAGTTTGCGCGATGCAAGCATCGGGGAATGTACCCTCAATGATTCAAATCTGCCGCCCCCAACATACGCTTTACTTTATCATCAAAACTCCTCGCGCTATAGCACTGTTCCACCACACTTTCCCACTGCCCGCAAAGCCTGGGCAGCAACTGGCTGTATATTGAAGCCCTTTTCTTTTTTCCAGGAATCCTGATGCCATGGTAATCTTTCTTCCTGGCAATGACACTCTCCCATGGATTTTCGATTTTCTCTACATCATCATAGTCCTGGTAGGCCGCCACTATCCATGCATCCGTGCTGTCACAGGGAACCGTAATCAGGATATCTTCCTTATCTGCATGTTCTCCCAGCCACTTCCTTATCAGCTTCTCCAGATGCTCTTCATATCCTCTGGAATTTTGTACATGCTTTCCACAAGGCAGCATGACCGGACAGCGCCCATCTATTGCTTTTACGCATTTTAGCGGGTGATTCTTTGGCCTGTCCCCGCACTCCGCCAATCCGCAGAGACAGTGAACCTCCCTTTCTTTTCTGGATACATCTGCATCCATTTGGACGACAAGCAAATCCAGCTGCGGTGTGACCTCATGAAAGACTTTATCCAATATATCGGAATTCGTCTCGCACCATCTCCACACCCCTTTCCATCCATTTCCGAACCGTCCCGCCATATCAGGCTCCGGCTGCAGCCTTCTGTATTCGTTGACCTCCCCGGTTATATGATCGATGACTTCTTTTATGACCATGTAATCAGTAGGCCCTTCCCCTACGATACCGATTACTTTTCTCATATCAATTCCGGAACACCCCCTAATCTCCCATTGATCCACAACCTGGACAAGGGCTGCCCCGATTCCAGGAGTTCCTGCGAGACCTGTATCCGGTCAATCACCGCATGCCCATCCCTGTTCCTACTGACAGCAAAAAGACGGATGTCATCATTGCATAAATCCAGGCCGTCCAGTACCAGTGGATTATGCGTCGTCATGAACACAGTTCTCTGTGATTCCAATATCAGCTGTGAAAAAATCTCCGTCAGCCTTTTAGCCAGCCTGGGGTTCAGGGCATGGTCAAAGCTGTCGATGGCAAACATGGACGGCGAATCGGGATGCATGGCCATGCACAGCATGAACAGTACATATAAAGCTCCCTCGCTGGCATCGTAACCCGTAAATGCGGCATTCGCCTTCAGGAACCTATCCTTGAATTCAATCACTTGCCGGGTAGACGGAACTCCCGGATTTAAGTTCGCCCTTTTAGGAACCGCTATATCGAAGCCAGACGCCCAATCAATCAAATCAAGTACATCTTCTATATAAAGCGCGCCAAGCCGCATGTCCCCATCTACGCTTTTCAGGATGTCCTGAAGCGCATCCGCCATCCGCCCGCCGTTCAATCCGATAGGCGCAATCTGGGTGTTGTCCGTGACTGTCCCTCTGAGGGTAGGCGTATCCGGCTGGTAGATTCCATATTTTTCGATATACTTCCCCATTCTCCTGCATCCGTGCCCATTCAGCGTCTCCGTGACCATAAAATAGCCGATGCCGTTATTCAGCTGGATGGCAGACCGATTGCTCCTCCCCCACAATAGGTTCCCATCCTGGTTAACGCTTTCAGAATGGTACTTCCATGTATCGTCATCTGTAGGTGTCGTCATATGGACAGAGTAGTCATATTCAGCGCCGTCTTCCCATTGGATGCCCAAATCTACTGTTAGCCCCTCCCTTTTCATTGTCTTGAATTTTGACTTATATAAAGCCGAGGCGCTCAGGCGTATCCCTTTTCTCTGCAGGACGCTGTTATTTACCCTGTCCGTCATGGCACCGCTCAGTATCCCGATTGCTTCCAATATCGTAGATTTACCGGATCCGTTGGCTCCGATAAATACATTCACTTTTCCCGGCTGGAAGCTTACATCGTACAAGGACTTGAAGTTTTTCACATTGATTTCCCTGATTGTCATGCCGTCTCCTTTATGAGTAGATTGGATATTTTTATTTGACAATACAAATTATAGCATAACATCAAAAAAAGTCCATATCTAAACTATAAAAAATATTGATTAACAATACTTTTTATAATTTTAGATATGAAACTTTTTATAGAATACGAATTATCTTTACACCCCAATCAACGCGTCAAACGTCCCCACCACGTTCAGCCGCCCGTACCCCCACTCCCGGTTCGGGTAAGTCAGATCCGCGCTCCTGGAAGCGCCTCTGATGAAGTAGTTCTTGATTTCCCGGTTGGCCACGATTCGATTGTTCCCATCCACCACTGCCCACTGCATGAACTGCGCCACGGCTCCGGCGGTGATGGCGGCGGCCAGGGAGCTCCCTGTCTCCTTGCCGCGGATCGTGGACATATTCACCCCCGGGGCCGCGAAATCTGGGGTCACCAGGCCGATTCTGCTGTATCCCCTCCCGGAGTCGATGTAGAAACTGTTGTTGGCGGCATTATAAGTGGACACGCTGATCACGTCTTTCGCCATGGCAGGCTCCGTGAGGGTGATATAGGGCGAGGCCTCCAGAAAGTACGCAGGAGCGCTCATGAATTGGGTGATGGGCAGCCACATGTGGAACGTACCGTTGTAGATATCCCCCACTGCTTCCACCTGAAAAGTCCATATGCCGGGCGTGGGCAGAGCCACCCGCAGCACTACCACCTCCTCCCCGGAAGCCGGTTCCACCAATGTCCCTGCTATGGTGATCCGGGTTCTTTCATAGATGAAGCCGTAGGTGATGCTGTCCTGTATGCCCAGCCGTATGGGCGGGATGGTCTCTCCGCCCGGGGAGCGCACGGACACCGTGAACACGTCCGGCACATTCCCCCACAGTTCCAGCAGGAACCCCTCCACCCCGTCCGACACGCGGACTTCCACAGGCAGGGTATTGGAGTCCCCGGCCCGGCTGGGGGATTCCAGGTTCCCCTGGAAATGATGGCCTGCGTTGCCCTCGTTGCCGCCGCATACCACCACGGCGCGGCTGCGCTTTCCCGCGACGGCGTTCAGGTAACTGGGCAGCGGGTTGCTTCCAGCATGGTCTCCGTAGCTGGTCCCCAGCCCAAGGCATATCACTACCGGGCGGCGGAAAATTTCCGTGAACTGATCCGCATAGCGCACCCCCAGCATGATATCCGTCTCCTGGTAGGCGGGGACTCCGGAGGGAATCATGTAGAAGTCCCTCAGGTATTGTTTGGCCTGCTTCAGCTTCACTACAACGATGTCGGCATCCGGTGCGGCTCCGATATAGCCTATGCCATTGTCCAGCCTGCTGCCCGCCGCCACCCCCGCCATAGCGCTGCCATGTCCTTCCTCGTCCCGGCTGGGCACGATGGCATAGGGATCCTCTGACTGCAGGGCGCGGTCGATATCCTCCCTGGTGTATTCCGTGCCGTACAGGAAGCCCTGGGGCGGCGTGCCGCTCTGGATGGTCTGGTCCCAGATTGCCAGGATGCGGCTGTTGCCCTGGCTGTCCCGGAACGCCGCGTCGGTATAGTCGATTCCCTCTGGCGTCAGGCGGATGCACGGATCCATCCCCCTATAATAAGGAATTGTCTACAAATAACTGATGCGAGTTTATAGCCGTTTTCGTTGTATTTCTGGGCTTTCTCCTAAACAAGTTGCATCAGTTATTTTCCGACAATTCCTAACCGAAAAAATCAGGCTTTCCCGCCGCCTTGTGTCTCCCCGCTGCCACCAAAACCCCGCTTTCCTGTAAAGCCATTGCAAAAGTCCCCTGAGACGGCAGAAGCCCCCACGAGGCTCCGAAAACGGAAAAAGACCTGCATCCGCCTGTCCGGCCAGACCACTATCTTTTCCACCAGGGCAGCCAGCAGATCCCGGCTCAGCGGCGATGCCTCGCCGAACGCCAGCATGGCCCGCAGAAGGCGCTTCTGCCTGACGGCCTCGGCATCCGTCTCTTTCATCTTACGGTCTATCTCTTCCTGTCCGGCTTTCCTCTTCCCGTTCTGCCGCTCCTCCTTTTCCCGCCATTCCTGAAAGGCCTCTCTGCCGATCTCCCCGTTCCGGTATCTCAGGTATAGGTCGCTCCCCCTGCGCCTTCCATCCTCCATGGCTTTCTCCGCGGCCCTCCGCTCCTGTTCCAGCCCGCGCCTGCGCTCTGCCGCCGCCTTCTCGAAGCATTTTTCCAAATCCTCTGCCTTCACGCCGCTGATGGCATACTCCTGGCGAAGGGCAGTTTTGACCAAACTGGTCAATTTTCGGCAGCTGATGGATATGCTTTCGCAGCATGGGACGCCGATGCCTGAGGCCTGCCTGCAGTAATAGCCATACAGCCTCACTTTGTGGCCGGATCCCAGTTCTTTTCCATGGCTGCGCCTAGCCATCCCCCTGCCGCATTGGCCGCAGAACAGGATGCCCCGGAAGAGATCGGCCTCCTGGGGCATCCGCCCGGATCTCCCGGATTGACTGCCGTATTTCGCCTGTCCCTCAAACCGGTCCGCCACCAGAAAGAACAGTTCTTTCGGGACGATCGCCTCATGGGTACCCTCCCTGACCGTCCAGTCTTCGGTTGGGACGGCATGGCGCTTTCCCTTCTCATACGCTTTTCCGCAGGTCCTGCCCTGGACCAGACAGCCTATATATACGGGGTTGGTCAAAATCAGCCGTATGGTCCCTTCCGTCCAGGCCCGGAGCTCCTCGCCCTCCTCTCGGCGCATATGGCCGAAGCGGCGGTATTCCGTAGGCCTGTGGACAGTTTCCCCGTAGAGCCAGGCCGCGATTTCTTTCAGGCTGCTGCCCTCGCCATAGCGCCGGTACATCTCTTTTACCAGGTCCGAGGTCCCTTCTTCTGTCACCAGGCGCTTTATCCCGCAGCGCCATTCGGCCCGGTACCCATAGGGCGGAATCCCGCCGGTATAGCTGCCGCTCTCCCACTGGGCCTTTCTGGCGCTCTTCACCTTCACCGCGATGTCCCTGGCATAGAGCTCGTTCGCCAGGTTCTTCAGGTTCATGCTCCAGTCATCCGTATCCTCGTCCCTGCTGTCAAAACCGTCCGTCACGGAAATGAACCGCACGCCTAAGAACGGAAAGATCTTCTGGATATAATTTCCCGTCTCTATATAATTCCGCCCGAATCTGGAAAAATCCTTGACGATGACACAGTCCACTCTCCGCATGCGCACATCAGCCATCAGGCCCTGGAAGCCCTCCCTCCGGAAATTGGTCCCTGTCTTCCCCAGATCAGTGTAGCAGCCATACAGGACCATATCTGGCTGCCGCTCCAGATAGGCCTTGGCGATGGCTATCTGATTCTCTATGGAGCCGTTCTTTTCCTCGGAACCTTCCACGGACAGCCTGGCATAGATGCCCGCCGAGTATACCCTCCCCGCCCCGCCTGCCGCCGGACTGCCCGCGGATGCGCCTCCCGTCCCGTTCCGCCAGCTATCCATGGCTGTATCCCTTGCCTTCATGCTTCCCTCCTCCCCGGACGGCCTCTGAGCCTCCGCAGGCCCTCCCGCCGTTCTGCGGCGCGGCTGCCTCGGCCGTCACAGCGCCGCCAAAGGGCTCCCCGTACCGAAGCTCCACACCGATGCGCCTGTCCTCATATACCAATATCCTGTCTATGAAAACGAGCAGCCCGTCCCTGTCCAGCCGCTCCAATCGGGGCTTTTCCCGGAACCGCTCCAGCCGTCCTCCGGATGTCAGGCCGGATTGGAAAAAAGAACGCACCATCTCCTTCTGCCTGCGGATCGCCCCCTGGATCCTGGCAGCGCGCTCTTCGTAAATGCTCCGGAAAGCGTCAAAATCTTCCCTGCCGATAATGCCCTCTCCCATATCCTCCTCTAACCCCCGCCGCAGCGACAGATATTTCACCTGCTCCCCCTGCAGCCGCTCAATCTCCTGCCAGAACCACGTCAGTTCCCCGAAATCCACTTCCATCCCTTCCATGCGGGCCAGCACCCTGCGCTCCTCCAGCAGAAGCGCCGCCTGGAACCGCAGGGCCTCCAGAATGGTCTGCCGCAATTCCTCCTCGGGGATGCTGTGCCTGGTGCACCCTCTGCCCCGGTTCCTGGTTGGACAGATGAAAAAAACCTTTTCGGCGCCTCGGTATCGGTTCACCCTGCGTATCAGGGGCTCCCTGCAGTCCCCGCAGAACAGCAGCCCCGAAAACAGATGCGCTTTGCCGCCTACGGACAGGAGCCTCTGTACCCGGTCAAAGTCCTCCTTTGGGATCACCGGTTCATGGGTGCCCTCCACCCGGATCCACTCCTCCTTCGGCTTCTCCCGGCACTTGTCCAGTTTGTAGTTGATTTTCTCCCGTCTGCCCTGCACCATGGTGCCGGTGTAGATTTCATTGGTCAGAATGCGCTTCACCGCTATGGCCGACCAGCCCGCTTTCACGTCTGCCGCGAACCCTGTGGTGAATTTCTCGCCCTTCGATTTCTTGTATTCCAGAGGCGACAGCACCCCCATCCCGTTCAGCCTGTCCGCAATCCCGCTGCAGCTCTGCCCCTCCATCCTCCAGGCAAAGATATCCCGCACGATCCGGGCCGCATACGCGTCCGGCACCAGCTTATTCCTGTCCTGCCCGTCCTTGCAGTAGCCGTAGACGGCAAAGGCTCCTATGAATTCCCCCTTTTCACGCTTCACCCGCTGGTGGCTCCTGACTTTCCCGGAGATGTCCCGGCAATAGCTGTCGTTTACGAAGTTCCTGACCGGCAGCACCAGGGACGTCTCATTCTCATCTGCCGTCAGGGAGTCGAAGCGATCCGTTATGGCAATGAACCGCACATGGAGCGCCGGAAATGTCTTCTGGATCAACCGTCCGGCTTCTATGTAATCCCTCCCGAACCTGGACAGGTCTTTTACCACCACACAGTCCACCTTGCCCGCCTGCACATCCTCCATCAGACGCCGGAACCCGGGCCTTCGGAAATTCGCTCCCGAATAACCGTCGTCCACGTAGAAATCATAAAGCTCCAGATCCTCTCTGCTCTGTATGAAAGACCTCGCAAGCTCCCTCTGGGAATGGATGCTGTTGCTTTCTGCCCTGTTATAAGCGCTGCTTGCAGCGCCTTCTCCGGCATCCGCCATATCCTCCCGGGACAGGCGGAGATATACCCCTGCCCGGTATCGTTTTCCTGTCTTTCTATTCTCCATATGTGCCCCTTTCCTCATGCATGGCTCCCGCTGCCATTCTTTTCCGGAATGTCCTGACAGCGGACTTTCGTCATTCCCGACACATACTCCAGCATCCTGTCCTCCATGTCCTTGCCGTCCTCCGCATAGTTCAGCTTCAGCACATAATCCCCGACTTTTACCAGAAAGGGATTGCCCACCTGTTCCAGATAGGACTGTATCCTGTCCTTCACCGGCCTGTGCCTATCTATCTCCAGCGTACTGATATCCGTCAATTGCGCCCGGTCAGCCAGCATGATGTCCGCTTCCCGCATGCGCTGCAGCTCCTCCATCGTCATATGTCTGCATGCACCTCCTTTCAGCAAAACATATGCGGAAATCCGTTTGTCCTATGTCAGGCGGGACGCGCCTATGACCTGATTTTAAAACGCCAATGAAATTCCGGCGAAAAACGGAAACGTCTTGAATTTTCCATAGGATTATGATAGCATTTGCATGGCAAAGGCTATGCAGAACGCGCCTAACACGCAGAGAGGATAAGGAATTGTCTACAAATAACTGATGCAAGTTTATAGCCGTTTTCGTTGTATTTCTGGGCTTTCTCCTAAACAAGTTGCATCAGTTATTTTCCGACAATTCCTAAAAGTCATGAGAAACAAAACCATATTGCGGCAATCCCTGATCCTGTTCACAGCCGCCCTGATATGGGGCTTTACTTTTGTGGCCCAAAGCGTGGGCATGGACTATGTGGGCCCTTTCACTTTTATCGCGATGCGGAATATCGTCGCCCTGATGGTGCTGCTGCCCATGGCGGCCATCATGGACAGGCACGGCAAAAAGCAGCCCCGGCAGACTGACCGGAAAAAGAACAACCGGCTGCTCCTTTTCGGCGGCGTCTGCTGCGGCATCTGCCTGTTTTTGGGAAGCACTTTGCAGCAGTTCGGCGTGAGGGATACCACTGTGGGCAAAGCGGGCTTCATCAGCGCGCTGTATATGGTGCTGGTGCCGCTGCTGGGGATTTTCCTGGGGAAAAAGATTGGACTGCGCATCTGGGCCGCCGTAGGGCTGGCGGCTTTTGGCATGTATCTGCTCTGCATGACAAAGGGGGACTTTCATCTGCAGAAAGGCGACCTGTACCTCTTTGCCTGTGCCATTGTCTTTTCCCTCCAGATTCTGTCCGTAGACCACTTCTCTCCCATGATGGACGGCGTGAAGCTCTCCTGTATGCAGACCCTGACCAACGCTGTCCTGGGCGCCATCTGTATGCTTTTGTTCGAGCGCCCGGATTTCGGCAGCATCCTTGCGGCCTGGATGCCGATTGTATACGCGGGGGCGCTCTCCAGCGGAATCGGCTACACTTTCCAGATCATCGGGCAAAAGAATCTGAATCCCGCCATCGCCTCCCTCATCATGAGCCTGGAATCCGTGATCTCTGCCCTGGCCGGATGGCTGCTCCTGGACCAGATTTTAAGTCCCAGGGAACTGGCCGGATGTGCGCTGACTTTCCTTGCCATCATTCTGGTGCAGCTGCCGGGGCAGAGCCAAAAGCGTATTGCGGAAAAACAAGGGAACAGCGCCTGATTCATTTCAATGGGTTGAGACTTTTTCAATCCATGCCCGGATTCCGCTTCCGGAGATTCCGTGTTGTCAGCCCTTTTCCTTTTTGCCCTATATCTTCACCCGCCGATCCAACAGAACACAGTAATGATTGTCTCCAGAATCAGGCGGATGATGTGGTGATGGACATGGACTTTCTTTTGCCGAAAGCCGTTCATCAACGCACCGATGGAAATGCATATCATTCCGAAGATTAAAATGAGGATAAAGTTTCTGTTCCAGAACACGTTGCATACAGTGTATCCCAGATTCAACAGGCATCCCGCTGTTATGAATGCGGAGGATGCGCTTTTCGTTTTTTCGGCGGAATGTGCTTCTTCCGCGGGAAGCATCCTTCCCGTGGGATGCTTCTCTTCCATGGAATGCTTCTCTTCCATGGAATGCTTCTCTTCCATGGAATGCTTCTCTTCCATGGAA
>CAJUFI010000041.1:26146-38728 GCA_910585665.1 uncultured Acetatifactor sp.
TGCTTCTCTTCCATGGGACGTCCCCCTTCCATGTGTTCCTCTTCCATGGAATGTTTCTCTTCCATGGAATGTTTCTCTTCCATGGGATGCGTCTCTTCCGTGGGATGTGCACCCTTTCTGGAATGCTTTTTTTCCATATATAATGCGAACAACATCAGCGCCACATAGAGCACTACCAGAATACATCCAAAGATTTTCATCTCAATCCCCCTCGTTTCTCTTATATTCTAAAATATCTCCCGGCTGGCAGTCCAGCACATCGCAGATGGCTTCCAACGTGGAAAAACGGATGGCGCTGATTTTACCTGTCTTCATTTTGGACAGATTCACATTGGCCACGCCCACCTTTTCCGACAGCTCTTTCAGGGACATCTTCCGGTCTGCCATGACCCTGTCTAATCTCATGATGATTGGCATTTGCTTCACCTCACAAAGTTTCGTCCGATTCCTGCTGCAGGTCGCAGCCGTAGCTGAATATCAGGGAAATGCTGTAAATGATGGCCGCGATCATCAATCCGATTGCATTGACCCGCCAGGTCAATTCCCCGATGGTGTAATAGTCCACCAAAGCATCGGAATAGCTTCCCACTATGCCCAGAACGGCAGTAACCAATGCGATTTTCCGGATTCGGACGGTGTTCCGGCGGGAAAATGGCGTGCAGCCCTTCTTCATTTCCTCGAAGATGGCGTGGACAAAAAAGATGGCCAGTGATATCAATGCCGTATCTACCAGCATGAATGCGAACATGGTCAAAAGGGGCCGCGGCCCAATGCCGATTGTAGTCCCGTTGTTGGCCGTGACTTCAAAGGCGGCGAGAAAAGAGGACTTTAGCTCTTCTCCCGAAAACAGCAGGATACCGATTGCCATCAGTGCCAGCGCCATGATGACAACGGAAACGATAAGCCCCAGTTTGAGGATAATGCTTATTTTTCGGCTCAGTTCTTTGACTTTCTGTTGACTTGGTTTCATCTGTTTCCCTCCTTGTGATAATAAACCTGATATTGATTATATGAGCAATATAGATGAAAGTCAATATTTATTTTATGATAATCGTTAATTTTTTTATGTTAAAATAGGGTTTTGGTTAGGTGGTGCCGCACCGTTTGACAGCAGTCGTCAAAAACCTGTTATGTCCGCGGAAGCCGCTTCATATTTAAAACCGCTAAAGAGCAATAAGGAACCGAACCGCCAAAACGGCATTAATTTGACACAGTTCTGTCAATAAGACTTGCATATTCAAGATAAAACAAGTATAATCAAATACAAACAAACTCTATCAATTACAAATACGAAATCGAGGTATTTATTATGTTTATGGAAGAACGGCAGAAGGATATTCTTCGCAAAGTAAGGAAGTGTCTACAAATAACCGCTACAAGTTTGCAGCAATTTTTGTTGTATTTCCGGGCTTTTTCCTAAACAAATTGTAGCGGTTATTTTCCGACAATTCCTAAACCAAACAGGGCGAATCCTGGTATCAGAGATTCAGGAATGTTATCAAATTTCGGCGGATTGTGCAAGGCGGGACTTAAAAGTATTGGAAAGCAGAGGATTGTTGCAAAGAACACATGGCGGCGCCATTGCAGTTCATCCAAAAGAAATATACCCCACGCCGACATATAATCCAATAGACATAAAAGAAATACAGACTGATTATCTGGCAGTTGCCAAAAAAGCAATCGAATATATTCAAAACAAGGAGGTCATTTATATTACCACGTCTTTAGTCGGATATTATATGGCTGAAAACTTACCGGGAGATGTAACCATTACAGTATTGACCAATTCCGTTACCATTGCAGAAGTATTGCGAAAAAAATAAATATATCCGTTATATTATTGGGCGGAGAAATGTCTCATCGTGGTCACTGCCATGATTTTTATACCATTCAAATGGTAAAAAATATCCGCATGGATAAAGCGTTTTTATCGCACGCAGCATTGTCTTTGGATTTTGGAGCCTCGATTCACAATCCCGCTGATGTGGAATTTGGAAAAGCTGTTATGCAGAACAGCGGAATGAATATCGGGCTATATCCGTCTAAAAAGATAGGAAAAAATTCTATCCATTCTGTATGTGAGGTAAAAGATTATGATTTACTGATTACGGATGATGATGTATCTGAGGATTTCCTGATACAGGCAAGGGAACTCGGAGTGGCTATAGAAACAGTTAATTTGAAGGGAGCATGAAAAATGTATTGTATATTAGTGACCGGTATTCCGGCAGCAGGAAAAAGCACTATGGCAGAAGCCATCTCAGAAAGGTTGAAATTGCCTGTTATTTCAAAGGATACCATAAAAGAACTGCTGTTTGACAATGTTGGTTTTCAGTCGAGAGCAGAAAAAGTAAATCTTGGAATTGCCAGTATGGAAATCATGTATTATGTCGCAGGTCAACTTATGAAAGCGGGACAACCTTTTATCCTGGAGAATAATTTTGAACATTCATCAGAACATGGGATAAAAAATCTTTTGGAAAAATATCAATATTCCGCATTGACCATTACCTTGACAGGTGATTACAAAGTTATCTACCAGCGTTTTCTGAAACGGGAAAGCAGTCCTGACAGGCACAGGGGACATGTAGTGAATGACTGTTATCCAGAAAAGAAAGAGAATCATCCGAAAACTCCAAAAACAAAAACTATTTCTTATGAAAACTTTGTCTGCGGAATAGAACAAAGGGGATTTGATGCCTTCCTGGTTGATGGCAGACAAATCAAAGTTGACACAACAGACTTATCAAAAATAAATATGGAAGAATTATTTTCACAGATTGCGGCATGGAAGGAGGAGATTCCGCATGATTGATGCGCATGTTCATTTGGAAAAAGGCGATTATTCCGTAGAATGGATAGAACAGTTTATTAAGTATGCTGTAAAAAGAAATATAGACGAAATTTACTTCTTGGAACATACCCATATCTTCCAGGAATGCCGTAATCTATATAATGAGATGTCTGTATATAATGAATATCAGAAGAATTGGTATCAGAAAAAATGGGAACAGGCACGTCCGATAAAGGATTATATTGATTACATAGAAAAAATAAAACAGATAGATTTCCCAATACATTTAAAATTTGGTCTGGAAGTATGTTATTCTCCCGGGCATGAAATTGACATTGCCCAAATGAAACAAATGTATTCCTTTGACTTTTTAGTAGGATCAGTCCATTTTATTGACGGATGGGCATTCAGTCATTTGAAACAGCGTTGGGACAAGAATGATTATGATATAGTTGAATTGTATGAAAAGTATTATGCACTTATGTTATCATTAATCAACAGCGGCTTATTTTCAGGCTTGGCACACCCGCAGTCATTACAATGTTTTGGAGCATACCCGCAAAAGGATTATAGCCCTATTTATTTACAGCTTGCACAGGCCCTTAGTTCAAATGATATGTATATTGAAGAAAGCAGCGGGTTGACGATTAATTATGGCGATAAACAGTTGGGAATGAATGCGGAGATGTTGGGGTGTATGGTAAAGTGTAATGTGCCAATTCTGACAGCGTCAGATGCCCACTCGCCACAAAATGTCGGCTTATATATTAAAGAAATGAACGGCTTAATCCAATCTGTATAATTGATAGTTACAAATAAATAACCATTTTTTCTATTCGAAAGTATTTCGGGATGATGATATCGGCGGAAAATTGTACGAAAGATATTATATTTTCTTGCATAATGATGCATACCAGCGATGAAATCTGCCGATATGTACCCGGAATCTTTCGCTTGTGAGTCAAATGAGTCGGATTGCACGGTAAGTTTTCGTGATTGCGAAGCATAAAATCCAGCTCAAAGAATTGCCAGGGAAGCAAAATTTCAGCAATCATATGGAATTGTCTACAAATAACTGATGCGAGTTTATAGCCGTTTTCCTTGTATTTCCGGGCTTTCTCCTAAACAAGCTGCATCAGTTATTTTCCGACAGTTCCTATGTAGGAATCTACATGGGAGGGCTTAGCGGATTACGGACGCTTATTCTTTTGACAGCTTCTGCATGACGGAACTGCTGCAGAACGGGCAGCTGTTATACGGCGCCGAAATCCGCAATCAGCTTGCGCTGCCCGGATATGCGGATTACTATGCGGACGCGAAAAGGCACTATGAGGGCATTCGGCAATACACACAGACCTTACTTTCCTACTGGAGATTCCGGCGGTCTGCAGTATAAGTCTCCGGACAATCCGCTTTGATGGTCTTGACCCTGAAGCAGAAGTACAGAATATGGAACAACCACACGCATCCCAGCACGATGCGGCCTACGGGAACCTGATCCATCATGAGGAATCCCACGGACATCAGCAGGGTCACCGTGACCATGATGCGTATCTTGGTCTTCCGGGTCATGCCCCTCCCCTGGACATAGCTTTCCAGGTTGTTCTTGTACAGCCGGGTATTGGTAAACCACTTATGCAGCCGCTCTGAGCTTTTGGCAAAGCAGTAGGCGGCCAGCAGCAAAAAGGGGAAGGCGGGAAGCAACGGAAGCACTGCGCCCAAAGCCCCAAGCCCTACCGCGATACAACCTATTACGACATAGAATAGCTTTTTCAGTTTCATGACACTTTCTCCAATCTTTTCTTCTCTTTTTTCGTTGCCACTACATGGCGCAGGGCGGCTACGGGATGGTGGAACAGCATCCTGGGGCCGGAAAAGCGCATGACTGCGCGGATTCTTTCCCGCATTTCCGGTTTGTAGCAATGTACCTTGCAGTTGGAGCAGAATGTCTTCGTCTCCATGAAGGGACATGTGTCGCTGCGCTGCCTTGCGTAGGTGTCGAGAGCGGCGCATTCCGGGCAGAGACCGCCGCTGGCTTTTCTGCCATGCCGTTTTCTGCAGTACAGGGCAATCATCTCTGATACCATGGCCTTTTCCCGCTCCCGTTTTGTCTGGATATCTTTTTTCATTGTCCTACTCCTGTCTTTTCCCACCCCGCTGCCCTTACGGGGGCATCATCCTTGTGGCCCGCATTCGGCCACCTCAGCAACTCTCCAATAAGTTCAGAGACCATAAAATAGTAGCTGATTCAGCGGAAAGGAAGCCATGATTCACCTTTCCGGCTAACTCTTCCGCCCGGTTTTACTTTCCACCGTGTATACGGTATCGGCAATCCGCATAGTGGACTGGCGGTGGGATACCAGCGCCACTGTTCTACCCTCCCCTTCCTCGCAGAGGGATTTCAGGATGACCGCTTCGTTCAGGCTGTCCAAGTTGCTGGTGGGCTCATCCAGGAGCAGGAAAGGCGCATCGTGGAGGAAAGCCCTGGCCAGTCCCAGCCGCTGGCGCTCTCCGCCCGACAGGGTGTCGCCCAGTTCGCCTACAGGCGTGTCGTACCCATTCGGCAAGGTCATGATGAAGTCATGGACGGATGCCTTTCTACAGGCGGCTTCTATCTCTTCCTCCGTGGCATCCAGTTTTGCGATTCTCAGATTGTTCCGGATGCTGTCGTGGAACAGATGGGTCTCCTGGGTGACGAAGCTTTCGCAGTCCCTCAGGGATGCTGTGTTGATGCTGTGGAGCGAAACGCCGGATATGCGGATATCCCCGCTGTCCGTCTTCCAGAAGCGCATGAGCAGTTTCAGCAGCGTGGATTTCCCGGAGCCGCTTTTGCCGGTGATGCCCGTGATCCGGCCCGGCTCGCACACAAGGCTCAGATCCTCCAGAATCCTTTCGTTCCCGTAGGAGAAGCTGACTTTCTCTGCCTTCGCGCCGCCGAAGGCCATTCTGTCGAGAGCAGCGCCACCGGTGATTTCCTCCGCCACAGGCTCCTCGTCCAGGATGTCCAGCACTCTGTTCCCGGCGGCGAAGGTGCTCTGGAGGGTGCTTCCCAGATTGGCCAGGGCGATGGCCGGGCCGAAGGAAGCGAACAGGGCCGCCGTGGGAATCAGCACGCCGGAGAAATCCACTTTTCCGGCCTGACAGAGCATGGCACTGGCGAACAGCATGCACAGGTCAAAGAGCAGAATCACCGTGTTCGCGGCGGCCATGTTCCTTCCGGAGATGCGCTTCATGCGTCTCTCGTCGCCGGAGAGCCCGTCTGTCCTGGCGTTCATTTCCGCCAGGCGCGCTTCCCCCTGTCCGTACTGAAGCGTCTCGGGAAGCCCACGTAGGCTGTCGAGGACGAAGCTGCTCAGTTCCCCGGATTTGGAGCGGAATTCCATGGCGGCGTTTCTCCTGGGTGATTTTCCTCCGGGGATTCCGGCATTGTTAAGTCCTGTTCTGGCCGGGTCTGTCCCAGCCAGGCCTGTGGATTCAGAACATTCTCTGTCCGCAACAACTTTTACTATGCTTTCTCTACCAAAGCCACTTCGCCTTGTCCGCGCTCCACTGTTGCTTAACCTTGATGTCACCAACGGAATTACAACTCCGACCACAAGGTACGCCACAAGCGCCAAAAGTCCCAGCGCCGGGTGGAAGGCACCGATGAAAAGGCTCATGACCACGGTGAAAAGAAACGCTATCGCCACCGGAGAGATGGTGTGGGCATAGAAGACTTCCAGCAGCTCGATGTCCGAAGTAATCACCGAAATCAAATCCCCTTTGTCCCGGCCCTCCAGTTTGGCCGGACAGAGCTTCCGCAACGCCTGGAACACCTTATCCCGAATCAGCGCCAGCAGCTTGAAAGCGATATAGTGGTTGCATCCCTGTTCCGCATAGCGCAGCACCGCCCGCAGCAGGGCAAACAGCAGAACGCAGATGAACACTGTCTTCGCGCCTATTGCCGTTTCATACCCCAGCACGTCAAGCACCGCAAAGCCGCCCAGGATGGTGATAAAGGCGGCGCAGAGGTGTCCGATGAATCCCATGAGCACCGCCAGAATCATATAGCCTGTCAGCGGCTTCACAAGGCCGATCAGCCTTGCCATCACCGCGAATCCGCTTCGTCTCTTCATCTCTCCGCCGTCTCCTTTCTGTTTTCATCGCTTTTTGAATCCGCCGCCTCCTGCCGGGTATGCCCGAAATTCTCCAGGCTCTGCTGGGCGTTCCACAGCTTGGCGTACACGTTTCCCTTTGCCAACAGCGTCTCATGGCTGCCGCTTTCCGCCACGTTTCCATGCTCCATCACGTAGATACGGTCGGAAACCGTCACATTGGCCAGGCGGTGGGAAATCAGGATGACGGTCTTCTTCCCCGCCAGCCGATGAATCTCCCCCATGATGTCGTTCTCACTCTCCACATCGATATTGGAGGTGGCTTCATCGAAAATATAGACCGGGCTGTCGTGGAGCAGGGCCCTGGCCAGCGCCAGTCTCTGGCATTGGCCGCCGGAAAGGTTGGAGGCCTTCTCCGCCAGGGCCGTGTCCAGTCCGTTCTCGCCTTTCAGGAAGTCCGCCAGCTTTACCCGCTCCAGCACGGCCCACAGCTCGCTGTCGGAAGCGCCGGGCCTGGCCGCGGTCAGGTTTTCCCGCACGGAGCCTTTGAACAGGTAGCTCTGGTGGCTGATGTAGGTCAGGTTCTTCATCAGGCTTTCCTCGGAAAGCTCCGACAGCTCCTGGCCGCCGATTTTCACCCAGCCGCTATAGCCCCGGTTCCGTCCCATGAGGATTGCGGCCACTGTGGATTTCCCGCAGCCGCTCTCGCCCACGATGGAGGTAAAGCTGCCTTTGGGGAATTCCATTTGGATGCCTTGGAGGATTTCCCTGCCCTCTTCATAAGAAAAACGCAGCCCCTGGCACACAATGGAGCAGTCCTCCGGAACCGGGACCGTCTTCGCCGCCGGCTCCGGCAGATCCAGCAGCCGGAAAATTTTGTCGCTGGCGGCCATGCCGTTCATGGCGATGTGGAAAAAGCTTCCCAGCTGCCGCATGGGGATGAAGAAGTCCGCCGCCAGCCAAATGATCAGAAGGCATCCCGCCAGGGACACTTTCCCAGCCCCAAACTGGGTCACCGCCATGATGATTCCCAGCGCCGCGCCGCCGTAGGCAATCAGGTCCATGACGGTGATGGAGTTCAGCTGCATGGTCAGCACTTTCATGGTGATTTTGCGGAATTTCTCCGATTCCTCGTTCATTTCCTGATTCTTGAAGCCGTCCGCCTGGTAGATTTTCAGGGTGGTCAGGCCCTGGAGGTTCTCCAGAAAGGTATCCCCCAGCGCCGTGTACTGGCCCCAGTATCTGGACAGCAGTTTCTTCGCCCAGGTCTGGACTGCCGCTATGGCCACGGGAATCAGCGGGACGCAGATCAGCAGCACCACGGCGGAGGGGACGTTCACAAAGCAGAGGTACCCGAACAGGGTCAGGGGCGCCAGCATGGCATAAAAGAACTGGGGCAGATACGCGCCGAAGTAGGTCTCCAGCTGATCCACGCCCTCCACCGCCACCTGGACGATCTCCGAGGTCTTCACCTGTTCCCGGTAGGAAGTCCCCAGCTTCAGCAGCTTCCTGTAGATTTTCTCCCGGAGGGTCTTCTTCACCGCCTTGGAGGACAGATAGCTCATGGCGCTGGAGCCTGTGGTGCAGACGTAGCGGACAATGACGGCAAGGGCCGCCAGGATGGCCGTCGCCAGGATATCGCTGCTGCCCGCCGTGCCCCGGAACAGTCCGGCCAGCAGCCTGGTGATGGCTGTCATCATGACGATATTGGCGGCAAGGGAACACCACTGCAGCGCCACGTTCCCGGCTATGTATTTCTTGCTTTCGCTGACTGTGCCTATCAGCCTTTTATTGATCATCATGGCACATCCTCCTAGGCTAATATTAATTAGATTCATCTAACTTTGATTCAAATAAAGGCGACTACCCATTGTTAGTAGTCGCTAACTATATATAGTATACTCCCTATGGTACAATTTTGTCAACGATATTTTGGTTCTTTCTGATCTTGGTTGAAATGATAATCCATTTCCCATATTTTGTGTCTTTGCCGGAAACACCCGGGCGGAAAACAAAAATAAAGGGCTGACAAAAATCCTGTCAGCCCTCATCTGTTGCCATGGATCGCTGCCGTGGCGGTCACGGCTTTCTCCGGACGCTTCCCTCCGCCGCGGCAATCCAATATGGCCTTCCCGCGGATACGAGTTTACTTCCTCTTGACCGGAATCCATATCTCGCTCTCGTAATCCGCCGCCTGGGTATTCCCGCTTCCGCTGTACCATTCCACATTGCCCGGAAAAGCGATTTCATACTCCGGGTTGCCCGGCAGCCACTGGCTGAAGATCTTCGTGTTCACCGCCTGTATGGCCTCCGGCATGGGGCCTGTGCAGCGGAACTTGGCCCAGGTCAGCTCCGGGAACCGAAACACCGTCATCCCCTGGGGCACCTTTCCTCCATGGTAATCGCCCGCTATCATATAGCGGAATTTCCCACTCCCCACGTCTTCGATGCAGACGCCGTACATCCCGATGCCGCAGCTGCGAATCACTTCTTCCTCCTCATTCCGGGGCTCTTTCCCGGCGCACAGGCCAGCCATCTTCCCGGCGCGCACCTCATTCCAGAAGCTGGGAATCTCCCGGTGCGCATCCTCAAAGCCGAACTGCCTCTCATAACCGATTACCTGGAACGCAATCTTCTCCTCCACACGATAGTCCATCTCATTTCCTCCTTTGATGTCCACTTGTATTTTCAGAGGCAGGAATACCCTGATGCCGGCCGGATTCGCCCTCACCTGCACGGGCGTGGCCCCATGGAACCTGGAAAACGCCCTGGAGAAGCTCTCCGGCGTCTCATAGCCATACTTGAACGCCAGGTCGATCAGTCTCTCCTTGTCGGCGATGATGTCCAGCGCTGCCAGATAAAGCCTTCTGTTCCGGATATACTCTGCGCAGGAATACCCGGTCATGACCTTGAAGCCCTTCTGCAGATAGAACTGCGAGAGGTACACCGCCCCGGCCACCTCTTCCGCCCCCTGCAAAGTCAGCAGATTCGTCTCCATGTAGTCTATGGATTTCCGTATGCTCTCCAACCAGTCCATCTTAGTTCCTCCCGGGAACTGTCACTGTTCCCTGTCCTCTGATGGGATTATGATAACATCTGTCGGCCGCTTTCGTCCTGACTTTTCCGGCACGAATCTGTCCGCGTGGACAGAGACCGCCGGAATCGTCTTTCCGGAAAGCGGATAGCTGCAAAATGACGAAACCCCCCGGTCTCAGACCGAAACCGCCGCCCCGTTCCTCTTCCGGGACTCCTCCGCCAGGAACACCAGCCTGTGGCCGGTCATGGAATCGTCCAGAGTGGTACAGCAGGGCGAGGGCTCCCCGCCCCGGAGCAATGTGACGAAATCGTGGATGATGGCCTGATCCCCGCCGCCGTGGGCATTCCCGTGCTGATCCCGGGAGACGTCCACCACCTCGGTGATCCTTCCCCCGGGCGCGTCCGGGGCGATACGGTGCACGGTGAACCGCTCTTCCTCGAAGAGCCCCAGGATTTCCCCCTTGGTGCCCGTGATGTGGATGTGCCGTCCCGAGGCGGAAGCGCCGCCGTTCATGGAAAATGTCCCCGTAGCGCCGTCCGCGAAGCTTACCAGCATGGACTGGTGGTCCACAATCTGGAGATTGCAGCGGTATACGCAGCGGCTGAAGGGATTCTCCGGGTCGCTGAGCACAGCCGTCTTCTCCTCCTCGGATATCTTCTCGTAGCCGATGTCATGCCAGATATTGCCTGTCCAGCGCTGGGGATGCTCTATATAGAGTCCTCTGGCCGAATAGGGGCATGTCCCCTCTATGGGGCAGTCGATCAGGCAATGGTTCCCCGCGCCCTCGGGCGCCATCTCTGGCTTGAACTGGAATATGTTCCCCACGCTGGACACGCTCACGGGGTCGTTCCCACGCATGAGCCAGGTCATGATATCGATGTCATGGCAGGATTTGGACAGCAGCATGCCGGAGCCGCATATCTCCGGGGAGGCGTACTTTCCCCTCACGTAGGACACGGATTCATGGAAGTAACTCACCTGCTCCGCCATCCGGATGTCCACCACTTTGCCGATTCCTCCCGCCGTGAGGATTTCTTTGATTTTCCGATAAAAGGGGGCGTAGCGCAGCACATGGCAGACCATGATATGCCGGTCCGTCACATGCTCGCAGGTGAGCAGCCGCTCCGCTTCATGCATGTTCACCGCAAAGGGCTTTTCCAGCAGGATGTCATAGCCGTGCCGCAGCAGCGGCAGGGACGTGGGCACATGCTGCTGGTCCATGGTGCCGTTGATGACGCCGTCCGCGAACTTCGGCACTGCCACCAGCTCCTCCACGGAGGAGAAGCAGTGCTCCTCCGGGATTCCGAAGGTCTCACGGGCCGTCCGTATCCGCTCGGGATTGATATCCACCACGCCCACGATCTGGAACAGATCCGGATGCTCCAATGCCTCACGGGCATAAACCATGGACCTGACGCCCATGCCTACGATGATAATGCGAATTGGTCTTGATGTCATTTTCTTCTTGCCATTCCTTCCCGATAAAGTCTGCCGTTTCCTCCGCGCGGAGGAACCGGCTCCTTTTAGGAATTGTCGGAAAATAACTGATGCAACTTGTTTAGGAGAAAGCCCAGAAATACAACGAAAACGGCTATAAACTCGCATCAGTTATTTGTAGACAATTCCTTATTATCTTATCCATAATAAACCATTGCTCTCCATTTTTCTACCATAATTTTCTTTTCCTGACGACTTTTCCGGCGGGCTTTCCCGGCTGCCCTTTCGCGGCTTGTTGGTCTGCGGCTTGCCAGTCTGCGGCTTGCCAGTCTGCGGCTTGCCGGTCTGCAGCTTGCCGGTCTGCAGCTTGCCGGTCTACAGCTTGCCGGTCTACAGCTTGCCCGTCATGGCGGCAGCGGAACCGGCGGCCCGGTACGCCAGCCATATTAGATTTTACCTTCTGGATATTAGTTTTTGCGCCCTCTATTGCGTATTTTTGCATACGGGATAAGATATTATTACAGAAAAGTCAATCGCTAATTTAAAACAGCATCTGCTCCCCACAGCGCCCCAGAGGAATTTACGGACGTATTCCTGATGCGGCCGAAATTGCTCTGCCCAGGTCCGGGTGCCGGGGGAGGAGATGCCGAACTTACCAGGAGGCAGCAAAATGAGCATATTGAATACATCCCACTTGAAAAAATATTACGGCAAAGACGAAAGCCTGGTGAAGGCCCTGGACGATGTGAGCGTATCCGTGGAGGAAGGGCAGTTCGCCGCGATCATCGGCACATCCGGCAGCGGAAAGTCCACTTTGCTGAATCTGCTGGGCGGCCTGGACAGCCCCACTTCCGGCAGCGTCCAGGTGGAGGATAAGCAGATCGAGAAGCTGACGGAAGAGCAGTTGACGGTATTCCGCAGAAAAAGAATCGGCTTTATCTTCCAAAACTATAACCTGATTCCCTACCTTACCGTCTACGAGAACATCGTGCTGCCCGTGCGCCTGGACGGCAGGACGGAGGACAGGGATTTCCTGAACGAAATCCTGCAGTTCCTGGAGCTTGACAAAAAGATTTCCGACTACCCCAGCCATCTCTCCGGCGGACAGCAGCAAAGGGTAGCCATCGCCCGGGCCCTGGTGTCCCAGCCCGCCATCATCCTGGCAGACGAGCCCACGGGTAGTGTAAAGTTAGTACAACACTACCCGAAAGAAATACCCG
>CAJUFI010000042.1 GCA_910585665.1 uncultured Acetatifactor sp.
CCCCATTCGTTCCGCTCCCCCATAAAGCATCTGGGCCGCATAATCGTCATGATATTCATGTTATCCGGTATGGCGATACAGGCTGTTTTCCAATAGGGGATGGATGCCGCGCGGCATGGATTCTCTAAATATTCATGTTTCAGCATATCCGCCACATTTATCCTCTCCCCGGATTTTCCTGTTCTTCCGTTCTTCTAACTCCGCAATTTGGTTCATCAAACAATCTGAAAAAGTCCCTTCAATCGGTGTAGCTTCTCCTGTTGTATAGCAGTCAAGAAGGACTATGTTATTATCCTTGTCAAAACAAAATATTTCATCACCATTCCCTACAATGGACAAGAATGGAATAAAATCAGTAAAGCCATCATTGTGCAGTTCTTTTGTTTTTTCCCGGATATCCAAAAAATCAGGTATTCCATTGGCAATCCCATATACTATAATTCCACGACAGAACGACCAAAATGGGCCTATGTCATACTGTTTCGCTCGCGGCCATATTTCTTCCTGAACCTCCATATAAAGCCCACCTAATGGGGACATAGTAAACTCTCTAAAATCAGCAGGAAGATTTATCCCATACTGATTTTCAAAATTCTTTATATCCTGTTCCGATGGCTCATTTCCCATACAAGCTACAACCTGATAAGCCTGCTTATCATAATTATGGAAATAATCATAAACTTTTTCCAATGCCATAATATACCTCCTACCACTCCCGAGTATTATACTATTGAAGCCCCATAATAAAGATTACCAATGCCATAATCGATATAACAGTCCAGCCAATATACCTTCCCGCAATTTCCAAATCAGACGGCTCTGCATGGTCTACATTGCGAATCTGAAATGCCAGATTCCAACGAAACAGCTCATCTGCAAACAAAATCGAGACTGCATTGAGAACACAGATGAATACCGCTACAAACATTTACCCTTATGTTTCAGTTCGGGATTATTCATAAGTTCCAGTATGGTAGAAGCAGATGGCTCTACGGGATCAATTATATTCCCGTTTTTGTCCCTCTCAATTCCATCACTGCCTACATAGGAGATTGCAACATTATCTAAGGTTCCATCCTCACTGTACAGCCAATAGAAATTCCCTGTATCCAAAACGCCCCCACGGAACAAAATATCCTCTCCCTGACGAAGCTCCACACCCATCATATATTCTGCCATTTCTTCATTCTTAGGAATAGCTGTAGCATCTTCTTTTATCGTGTAAGGCTCATAAATTTTTTTGCCATACTGAAATACAACGCTTTTATCCTCCGACACCGTAAAATGTGCCTGTTTCCCTTGTATTTTACCAGAATACACCGTATTGCCATTTTCCTGACTTGGGACAAGAATCGTGCCCTTATATTGAAATCCCACTCGTGAGATTGTCACAGGATAAAGCACTGCGAACACAAGCATCATTGCAGTCATGAGAAGCAGCAGACCCTTTTGATAGTAATTCAGACATTTGATTCTTTCCATAGAAATCTCCCCATTCTACAAATCCCGATTGCTCCTCTGATATTTCAAATTGTTCCATAATCTTTAAACCTGCCATTTTCATACTTGAAACTCCATTTACAGATTTATCATGCCAAAATATCCATCAGCTCCCGCCAATCATGAATACGCAGATATTCAAAATCGGGATTATCCCTGTCATTTTGATCAGACAGAAAATGAGTTTCATATTTTGTCCTGCCTTCATATAAAACAGGAAACATTCCAACACTATTTGCTCCGTAAATGTCGTCTTCCATACTGTCGCCGCAGTACCACACCTTATCTGCCGTTAATCCCGATTTCTGCAGCGCTATTTCGTACATGATGCTGTGTGGCTTTCTGAATATGTAATCACTTGATGCCAGCACAAATTCAAATCTGTTTCCCGGGAGCAGACGGTCAAACTGCTCCTTTAGAGCAGCACCGGAGAAACAATTGTTGCTTATCACTCCTGTCCTTATTCCTTTTGCATTAAGGTAGTCGAGCATAATATCCGCATAGGGCATAACTGCACCCTGAGAGATTCCATTCATAATGATTATCTCGGCCTCTTCCAATGATATAGACAGGGAAATATCCATAGAATCCAAAAACAGCCTTAAAAAGTTATGCTCATGGATTTCAAGATACTTTCCTCTTTCTGCCTTGATTTTCGCAAACAGCTCCAAATTAATCCTGTCATATTCTTCAAAAGAAATATTGCGTGGATTCCTGTTTATATATGGATAAATCGCTTTATTTCCATTAGAAGTATTATAATTCGGCTGGCAGATTAATGTACGCCCATAATCAAAAATAATCATTTCCGGCTTTTTCATATGTGATCCTCTTTTCTAAAACTCTTTTCACACCAAAATTTTAGCTGTCAGACACTTCCTAAACCTCTGAAAAATCAGCACTTACTTGTGACATGGCTCTCCATACAATGCTGGATTGCCCTTATCGTGATATGGATGATTGGCAAATCTTGCGAAAGCTCTGATTATACTCTCTCAATCACACAGCTATGTTCTTTCTTTTTCGCATCATAGCTGATTCCGACTATTATTACCTCGCCGTCGTAGTCCCTCAAAACTGCGGGATAATGCCTTTCCTTAATCTGCCTGATTGCGGAGCAATTATTCGCTCCCTCAGAAGTCTTATTCCATTTCAGCTCTACGACCAAAGCCGGAAGCATTGATTTCCGTTTCGGAAGATACACAACATCCGCAATCCCCCTGCCTGACGGAAGCTCCTCCACTTTCAGATACTGGTCCACTGCTGCAATATACGCAAACTTGATTAGGAATTGTCGGAAAATAACTGATGCAACTTGTTTAGAAGAAAGCCCGGAAATACAAGGAAAACGGCTATCAACTCGCATCAGTTATTTGTAGACAATTCCTTACGTACCGCAGCGCCTGCTCATCATTATAATAAGTCGGCGCATACTGTGTGTCACGTATCTCTTCTATTGCATTTGCCACCGCAGTCCCATTGCCAGCGATGGTATCCTCCAAAAGCTTCTGAGAGCGGCCAATCAGTTCCATCCATTTTCGGTTCACATTCCTGCCTTTAATGATTTTCCTGAACTCAGCCCTCACTTCCTCATTGGGGATACGTGCCGTCCGCTCTTCCCCATTCCAGGTAAGATATCCCAAGTGTATCAGCAGCGTCAGCACATCGTCACGGCTTTTGAATGATTCAAAGTCATTCTCAAAGCACTCCGTGTCAACCTCTATCTCTTCCCCGGAAATCAGCCGGGAGATGATTTCCTGCATCCCTTCAAAATCCATGTTGATATATGTCATCAAGGACTCCGCCGTTGAAGTCTTCTGCCAGTAAGAATCGAACTTCCTCTTCCTTATGGCCAGCATGACGGAGTAGGGATTGTAAATTGCACCAATATCCGGAAAATCATATCCGTCATACCATCTACGTGCATCTTCAAAGCTCACTCCGTGCTCTTCACACAACCTCTTTACTTCGGCTTCTGTAAAACCGGTAAACGCGGCGAACCCGTCCGGGTCAAGAATCGGATATTCTATAAAATCTGAGATTGCCGATTGGGATCCGTCCTTCTTGATTGGCAGAATCCCTGTCAGCAAGGCAGCCGCCACAGCTTTCGGCGTGAAGCTGCTGTTCTTGAACCACCCTCTGAGGAAATTCAGGTACTTCCTCTGTACAGCCGCATCCTGCTTCGCTTCACGGATCATCGCGTCCCACTCATCAATAATAAATACAAACTTTCTCCCTGTTTTTTCCACATAGCCGATTATGGCATCTTTCAGGCTTTTCCCCTCCAGCTCCGGATAGCTTTCCGCCAGTTCCTTATAAACCGCGTTGGCAATCATATTGGGCACTTTTGAAAACGGTAAATCCATTTCTGCCACATCTGAAATGAACCCTGTAATATCAAGATTGATCACATGATACTGATTCCATTGCACACCAAACAGACTCGTCTGCGCCCAAACCATAGATTTCCGCTCAGAGTGTTTCAACCTTACGTTCCTGATACTCATCTTTTGTCAGACGCCAATGATACTGCAATTTGCCTTTATGTGGCTGCGGGATTTCTTCTGCAAATACCAGCTGAAACCCATTCTTTTCCCATACACGCCTGGAACGGATATTGTAATCTTCACAAAAACAATGCAAAACATCAACATGCTCACATTCAAAAGCGTACTTTACCAGCATGCCAATGAAAAGAGTCCCGATTCCATGACCCCAATAAGATTTTTCGCCAATTGACATATCTATTCTTCTGACATCAGCATCGTCAGCATACATTTTTTTGACATCAGGCAGATTCATTTTTTGTAACCAGCATTCGCCTATTATCTCGTCATTCACTTTCAGCGCAAAGCAAAGATTGTTTTGCGATATTCCTCCGTAAATCTGATGGACTATCTCCGGCGGATAACTTTCAATATCTTCTCCTTCTGTCCAGTACAGCACCTCCGAGTCGGAATTCCATTTATATAAATAGGGCAAATGTTCATCCGAAAGAGGACACAGCATAACCTTGTACTCATCATTCCCGCCGCATAATGTTATATCATGTGATTTATACTGCTTAACAGTTAAAATTTCCGAGTAACTCGACTACATAACGCCAGCCATATATGTTTAACCAGTGCAGTACGGTAAATTCTGGCGTTATGTAGTATAATACTGCTCATCTGTCCAACCCTCATCAAAAGGTTCTATGTTTACAGTATTATACTATTGAAGCCCCATAATAAAGATTACCAATGCCATAATCGATATAACAGTCCAGCCAATATACCTTCCCGCAATTTCCAAATCAGACGGCTCTGCATGGTCAACATTGCGGATCTGAAATGCCAGATTCCAACGGAACAGTTCATCTGCAAACAAAATCGAAACCGCATTGAGAACACAGATGAATACTGCTACAAACCATACAAACCATTTACCCTTATGTTTCAGTTCGGGATTATTCATCAGTTCCAGTATGGTAGAAGCAGATGGCTCTACGGGGTCAATTATATTCCCGTTTTCGTCCCTCTCAATCCCATCACTGCCCACATAGGAGATTGCAACATTATCTAAGGCTCCGTCCTCACTGTACAGACAATAGAAATTCCCTGTATCCAAAACGCCCCCACGGAACAAAATATCCTCTCCCTGGCGAAGCTCCACACCCATCATATATTCTGCCATTTCTTCCTTCTTAGGAATGGCTGAAGCATCTTCTTTTATCGTATAAGGCTCATAAATTTTATTGCCATACTGAAATACAACGCTTTTATCCTCCGACACCGTAAAATTTGCCTGTTTCCCCTGTATTTTACCAGAGTACACCGTATTGCCATTTTCCTGACTTGGGACAAGAATCATGCCCTTATATTCAAATCCCACTCGTGAGATTGTCACAGGATAAAGCACTGCGAACACAAGCACCATGGCAGCCGTGAGAAGCAGCAGACCCTTTTGATAGTAATTCAGACATTTGATTCTTTCCATCTGTCGTCTTCCTTTCAACCCTTACAATTATTACGCCAATTCTTGATTTACAAAATCCTTGTAAACTATTCCCGATTGAAGGCCCTTAAGCTCAATAACAACCCAACTCCAAATACTTGCTCTATCAGCCATTGTAAAATTAAAGTCTTTTTGTAGATATTCATCATTCACAACTTCTTCAAGAAATTGATTTTCATCATCATATTCGAGAAATATTTTTATCTCAAATAAATGATCTGTCTCTGTTATAAAGTCCTCAAGCACTTCATCGGAAACAGCAATCCCTTCTTCGCATATTAACCCATCATAACCATGCAATGCAAAATCATACAGCAGATAGTCTGTTCCACAATCCGCGCAAACTGCCCTTACTGCCTGCCCATATTTGTTCTCATATTCATTGATTGCCATTTTATTTTTATCATAAAACTCGCCGAAGCACCGGATTTTAAATGCTCTACACCCGCACTCACAGACTATTTCACCCTCAGTTCCTTCATCATCGGTCGGATAATAAATCTTTTCAAGATGCCTTGGTTTAATCATTATATACCCTTTCTTGCCTTTTTCTATATTTCTAAAAAACCATCAACTTTCGCATTTATTTGTGATATGGTTCTCCATGTATGATGCGGAAAGCCCGGTAAATCTGCTCCATGAGAATCACCCGCATCAGCTGGTGGGGAAAGGTCATGTCCGAAAAGCTTAAGGAGAAGTCCGACCGGCGGCCCAGGGACTCATGCAGGCCCAGGGAGCCTCCTATCACGAAGACGATGTGGCTGGTTCCTTTCACCGTCAGCCCTTCCATCCACCCGGCGAAGCCTTCCGAGGAGAGCTGTTTCCCATAAATCTCCAAAGTACAGACAAAGGCGTCATCCCGGATTCGCTCCAGGAGCCGCCTTGCCTCTTTTTCCTTTATCTGTTCCTCCAGGGACGCGCTGGCGCCGTCCGGAGTCTTTTCATCTGCCACTTCCAGGAATTCCAGCTTGCAGTATCTGCTCAGCCGTTTTTCATATTCCGAAATAGCGTCTCTGTAGAACTTCTCCTTGATTTTTCCTACACATGCAATGCTGATTTTCACAGTATCTCCCATCCGATTCCCAATTTATGCCACACGCCAGTAAGATGCACCACGTATCCCGACTGCAGACCGCAAACAAGATACCCTGCCCGTTAGCATCGCTTTCCGCCAGAAGCTGAAAGCCACCCGTTGACAATCACAGCGACTCCTCTTTCTGCTCAAACACCATATCATATACACAATCATCAATGAATTTCTCCAGGAAGCCCTGATCCAGATTCACGAATTGATAATTCAGTTTTGCCTTGATGCACTCGAAACGTCTAAAATACAGTGCTTCCTCCGATTCGCTGCCGTCCATGTCGATTTCTTCGTTCAAGGTCTGGGCGCGCAGATTCTCCCTGCACCACGCCAGCATGGTACTGCGGAGCGAATTCTCGGATTCCGCCTTTTTGTCAAAAAACCGGGCGTTTTTCATGGATACGGCGCCCGCCACCAGGAACAGAAGGAACACCGCCGCCATCACGCCGTAAAACAGATAGGGATTGCTGAAACGCAAAGGGATGATTCCCAGAATCCCAAAGACTATGACCAGGATACCCATGCCACCCATGGCAAGCAGCACCCAGGCAGAGGAACGGTTTTCATTGGCTCGCTCCAGGCTGTCCTGATATAAGGAGCCGCCGGAACCGGACTGTCTGGATTTCTCAGGCTTTTTTTGCTGTTCCAGGTTCCCGTCCTGTTCCGAATCACATTCCGCTTCATGCCCTTCAGGTTCTGTATCTTCTTCCAGATTCTCCGGCTGTGTTTCCAGTTCTGCAGCATACGCTAAAGCTTCAGCAAGGCAGGCTTGCGCCGCTCCGGCAGAAAGCTGCTTCTCTTCCATCTCCCGGAACTGCTCCTCATCCACAAGCTCGCCGCCGCAGTCGGCGCAGACGCGGAACCCTTCCCTGTACTCGGTCTTGCATTTCGGACACCAAGGCATATTTGTCTACCTTCTTTCCTCATCTGAATCGCCAGCCGCCGGACGCAAGCTCCGCACGGCATTCGACATACAGTGGTCGGGACGAGATTATCCGTCCCGCCCACTGCATGCGGAAATCAATGTAACATGAAATATAACTTGCTGTAGTTGAAATTGTGTCAAAGATATTTCATTTTAAAATTCATAATCCATGCAGGTCCTGTCACAGGTAACGCTCCCCACATACTTTCCGGCCTCCACATGGGCCGGATGGTTCTGATATGTGGACAGCGCCTCCACGGTCTCAAAGGTGGAAATCAGGGCGATGTCACGGTTGCTGGACGCCAACTGGTTCGGCACCACCTGGATTTCCACCGCACCGGGAATAAGCTCCTGAATCGGCTCCAATAGAGCCTTCATCTTCTCCCCCGCCTCCGCCTTCTCCGCATCGGAAAGCCCTTCCACGAAATTCCACAATACGATATGTCTGACCATACACTGCCCTCCTGTCACCAATATCACCCGGTTAAACTATATTCAACCCATTTCCTTTGCCATGAACAGAACATGCCCGCAATCCAAGAATCCGTTTTTTCGACAAAAATCAGGCGCAGACACGTATTTATTGGTAGATAGCGTTATCCCCGCATATCCTTTTTCATCCACGTACTTCTCAATCTGCCCCAGCAGCATCGAACCATATCCCCTGCGCTGCAGTTCCGGTTTTATGAACATTTCCTCGACAAAGATTTCGCTGTTGTTCCACCATACTTTTTCGTGGGCAAATACACCCCCGATGTTTTAGCTCCCATCCTCCAACACATATCCCACGAACTTCTTTCCCTCAAAAAAATCCGTGAGACATTCGGTTGCCGTTCTGTCCGTCCAACGGCACTGCCACATTTCATTATTGTAGACAGTGCAGAGAATATCTGCGCATGCGGCTATGTCGTCCCGCTCCATTTTTCGAATGACCATTTTGCTCTCCCCTTAGCCGCCTTACCAAACCCTCGTTCCGAGGATTGCACCATAGCAGCCTATGTGTGCCGGAGTCACTTGCCGCTCAGGTATTCGTCTATCCCCTTAGCCGCCGCCTTACCGGCACCCATAGCCAGGATTACCGTAGCCGCGCCTGTAACGGCATCTCCGCCCGCGTAGACACCTTCCTTGGTAGTCTGGCCGTTGGACTCCTCCGCCACGATGCACTTCCACTTATTGGTCTCCAGTCCCTCCGTTGTAGAAGAAATCAGCGGATTCGGGGAAGTCCCCAGGGACATGATGACGGTATCCAGTTCCATGGTAAACTCGGAATCCGGAATCTCCACGGGGCGCCTGCGCCCGGAGGCGTCCGGCTCGCCCAGCTCCATCCGGATGCATTTCATGCCCGTGACCCAGCCCTTCTCGTCCGCAAGGATCTCCGTGGGATTGGTCAGCAAATCAAAGATGATGCCCTCCTCCTTGGCATGATGGACTTCCTCCACCCTGGCGGGGAGCTCCTCCTCGCTGCGGCGGTAAACGATATGCACCTCCGCCCCCAGGCGCAGAGCCGTCCTGGCCGCATCCATGGCCACATTGCCTCCGCCTACCACGGCCACCTTTTTGCTGTGCATGATGGGAGTGGCGGAATTCCTGTCAAAGGCCTTCATCAGGTTGCTCCTGGTCAGGTACTCGTTGGCGGAGAACACGCCGTTGGAGTTCTCCCCGGGGATGCCCATGAACTTGGGCAGGCCCGCGCCGGAGCCGATGAATACGGCTTCAAAGCCCTCCTCTTGAATCAGCTCGTCGATGGTGACGGACTTGCCCACCACCACATTGGTCTCTATCTTCACGCCCAGGGCCTTCACGTTCTCGATCTCCTCCGCCACTACGGCTGTCTTGGGCAGACGGAACTCCGGGATGCCGTATACCAATACGCCGCCGGGCTCGTGCAGCGCCTCGAAGATCGTCACGTCATAGCCCATCTTCGCCAGGTCCCCGGCGCAGGTCAGGCCTGCAGGACCGGAGCCGATGACCGCCACGCTCTTCCCCTTCTTCTCCGCCGTCACGTCCGGCTTGATGCCGTTCTCCCTGGCCCAGTCGGCCACGAAGCGCTCCAGCTTGCCGATGGAGATAGGGTCCCCCTTGATGCCCCGGATGCATTTCCCCTCGCACTGGGTCTCCTGGGGGCATACGCGGCCGCAGACAGCCGGGAGGGCGCTGGCCTTGCTGATGACCTGGTAGGCCTCCGCTATGTCCCCCTCCTTCACCTTCTGGATGAAGCCGGGGATGTCGATTGCCACAGGGCATCCCTTGACGCACTGGGCATTCTTGCAGTTGATGCACCTGGCGGCCTCCGCCTGGGCTTCCTCCTTATTATATCCCAGACATACTTCTTCAAAATTGGCGGCACGCTCCTTCGCGTTCTGCTCCCTCACCGGGATTTTCGTCAAAACGTCCATTTATTCTCATTCCTCCATATTTTTATACTCTGCGTCCTTACCTTCCATGCTCCTGCATGTCGGAAGCATCCAAAATCCTGCATTTCCTTCAGGTATCCCGCTTTCTGGCCGACAGCCGAAACCGCACCGGGCCGTCCGCACATCCAAACTCTATCTCGTAATCCTTATCTGAGCCTCTGGCTTTAAAGTTTCCGCCGCACCGGATGATTTCACACAATGTATACAAGACGGGCATTGTCTTGGGGCAGAACCCGGAGGGTGTCCCATATCCGCAGCGAAAGCGGTCATTTCTCTCAAACCCCAGTCTGCACTGTTCAGCCCGCCCTTCCGTCACCGTCACGGTAAACTCCCAGTCCTCCTCAATCCATTTTCTCATCTATTCTCCTGAATCGAAACCAGGTTTCCCAACCCGCTCCAATCCTGCAACGCAAAGCTTAGATTTTCTTTTCACCTTTAGCAGTTCCCGCAGCCGCCGTGGTGGGTGTCCCCCTCCTGGAGCTGCAGCATAGCTCTGCCCTCCTCGGTCTTGTAGAGGGTCTGCCGCCTCATGGCCTCATCAAAATTCACCCCATGTCCATCGAACTCCGGCCCGTCCACGCAGGCGAACTTCACTTTTCCGTCTACTGTCACACGGCAGGCCCCGCACATGCCCGTGCCGTCCACCATGATGGGGTTCAGGCTGACCACGGTAGGGATATTCAGTTCTTTCGTCAGCAGGCACACGAACTTCATCATGATCATGGGGCCGATGGCGATGCACACATCGTATTCCTTCCCCTCTGCCACCAGGTCTTTGATGGTCTGGGTCACCATGCCGCTGCGGCCATAGGAGCCGTCGTCCGTGGTTATGTACAGGTTCCCCGCTACTGCCTCCATCTCCTTCTCCAGAATCAGCAGATCCTTCGTCTTGCTGCCCACGATCACGTCCGCGGCCACGCCCCGCTCATGGAGCCATTTCACCTGGGGGTATACCGGCGCAGCGCCCACGCCTCCGGCCACGAAGAGGATTCTTTTCTTCCTCAGCTCCTCCGGCGTCTCCTTCACCAGTTCTGAGGGACATCCCAGCGGCCCCACGAAATCATGGAAGGAGTCGCCTTCCTCCAAGCTGACCATCCGATGGGTCTCAGCGCCTACGCTCTGGAACACGATGGTGACTGTCCCCTTCTCCCTGTCATAGTCGCAGATGGTCAGCGGAATCCTCTCTCCCTCCGCGTCCATACGCACGATGACGAACTGTCCGGGCTGGCATGACTTGGCCACCCGCTTCGCCTCCACATCCATGAGATAAATGTTCGTGGTAAGCTCCTGTTTCTTTACAATCCTGTACATAATCCACCTCTCCGTTCCTTTCCTAGCCTCAATGCTCCGCATATTGTTGTTCGTCCACATCTAATTCTATCAGGCTCAGTCTGCCGCGGTCATCCCGCTGGAGCTTGAACCTCTCACCGGTATAGGCATTCACAGCGAAGTCCGTTCCCGTCCTGGTGGACTTCCCGTCCGCCGTCTGGTAATACTCCGCTATCACATAGAAATCGTCCACCTTATTGATATTGGTCACATACTGATAGATATACAGATAGCAGTCCTCGCTTCCATCCAAGCGCCCCGCCAGGTCAATGATTCTGCCGCTGGCCAGACAGTATTCCACCACGGAATTCACCGCCATCTCCGGCGTAATCTCTGTATTCATGATCAGCTGATAGCTCCTCTCCGCAATGGTCCCCGTCACGCCGTCCACGATTCGGGCAAATTTGAATTTCGACTTGCCCAGAGGCATGTGGATCGGCCCTGTATAAGGCGAGGAAGAATAGGTAGGGTCGCTTCCGTCCATGGTATAATAGACATCCTCATCCTCGCTGGTGATTTCGATATCTATGGGAAAATAATATTCTCCGCTGATGACGCTCACCTCAGGCGGGAGGATTTCGTTGTTCTCGATGTGGTACTCTTTTGTCACCACATCGCTGACGATTCCGTTGTCGTTCACGAAATAGGCGCTGATGACATAATCTCCGTTCTCCAGTATGATGGGAGCCGTGTACTGGGTGCTTTCCTCCGTGGGCTCGCTTCCGTCCGTGGTGTAATATATTCTGCCGGAGCCCGCCGCGGTCAGTTTCAATGCCTGGATGCTGGTGTAGTATCCCTCGTTGACGCTGAACTCCGGCATCTGCGCGATATAGTTGGGATACATGGCAATCAGGGCCTCATTGCCGCTGGCCAGAAGCAGGGCATTGATGGTCTGGTAGTCCTTCCGGTCACGGTATATGGCAATGAGCTTTCCGTAGGCCCCGTCCAGCTGTTCTGAGGAAGCGTTCCCGCTCTTCACGATTTCCCTGAGAAGATACTCATATTCCACTTTGTTGCTCTTCTTCAGATAGATATCTGCCAGTTCGAACAGCAGTTCCACATTGGAGCCGTCAAGCTCCAGCGCCCGGTTGTAGCAGGCGATGGCTTCGTCATATTTCCCCATCTCCACATATTGGGCCGCCCTGTTCAGCTGGTACTCCTCGGAATAATAGCCGTAGGCGTACCACATCACGCAGCCGGCCGCCGCCAGCGCCAGCACCATGATGGTCAGCAGCACCCTCGGCCAGATTCTCTTTCTCCGTACGGGCTTCTGCCCGTCTTCCTCCGTATCCTCTTCTTCATCCTCTTTTGGATCATCACCCATGTCCTCATGCAGTTCTTCCAAGATGTCGTGAATGGTCTGTTCCAGCTCAGGCTCGAAATCAGGTACGATGTGGATATCCTCCCCGCAATGCTCACAGTATAGGCTGTTCTCAGCCATTTCCTCCCCGCAATTAGGACATTTCATAATTCATATCTGCCTTCCTCAATTCAGAACAAGCCTGTAATCACGCCATCTTCATTTACATCAATCCCGTAGGCTGAAGGCTTCTTAGACAATCCGGGCATGGTCACTACATCGCCTGTCAGCGCCACCACGAACCCGGCCCCTGCAGATACATATACTTCCCTCACAGTCAGTTCGAACCCCTGGGGCCGCCCCAGGAGCTTAGGGTCGTCCGACAGGGAATACTGGTTCTTCGCCATGCAGACAGGCAGCTTTCCAAAGCCCAGCTCCGTCAGCTTCCGTATCTGCCGCCTGGCCGCCGCGGAAAAGCTGACGCTGCCAGCGCCGTAGATTTCCGCGGCCACGGTGCGCACCTTCTCCTCCAGCGCCAGATCGTCCTCATACAATACGTGGAAGCGGCTTTCCTTCGACTCCAAAGTCTCCAGCACCTTCCCGGCCAGGGCAATGCCTCCCTCCCCGCCTTTCTCCCACACCTCCGATACGGCGAACTCACAATGCCTGCTCTCGCAGAACTTCCTCACATAATCGATTTCGGCCTGGGAATCCGTCACGAAAGCGTTCAGCGTGACGACTACGGGCACGTCGTATTTCTGTAGATTTTCTATATGCTTTTCCAGGTTCGCGATGCCTTTCGCCAGCGCGTCCAGGTTCTCGACGCCCAAATCTGTTTTGGGTATGCCACCATTATACTTCAAAGCGCGGATAGTTGCAACAAGTACTGCCGCGTCCGGCTTCAAATCCGCAATCCTGCATTTGATGTCAAAGAACTTCTCCGCCCCCAGGTCGGCGCCGAAGCCTGCCTCCGTGATACAGTAGTCCGCCATCTTCAGCGCCGCCCTGGTCGCCCGGACGGAGTTGCATCCGTGGGCGATATTGGCAAAGGGCCCCCCGTGCACCAGCACCGGCGTATGCTCCAGGGTCTGGACCAGGTTCGGCTTCATGGCATCCTTCAGAAGGGCCGCCATGGCGCCCACTGCCTGCAGATCCCCTGCCGTCACCGGATCCCCCTCCTCGTTATAGGCCACGATGATCCTGGACAGACGTTTCTTCAGGTCGCCCATATCCTCCGCCAGGCAGAGGATAGCCATGATTTCGCTGGCCACGGTGATGACAAAGTGGTCTTCCCGCACGTAGCCGTCCATCTTGCTGCCGAGCCCTACCACAATATTCCGGAGCACTCTGTCGTTCATGTCCATGCAGCGCTTCCAGACAATCTGCCTGCTGTCTATCCGCAGCTCGTTCCCCTGCTGGATATGGTTGTCCAAAAGCGCCGCCAGCAGGTTGTTGGCGGAGGTGATTGCGTGGAAATCCCCTGTGAAGTGAAGGTTCAGCTCCTCCATGGGCACCACCTGGGCATATCCGCCCCCGGCGGCTCCCCCTTTGATGCCGAAGCAGGGACCCAGCGATGGCTCCCGCAGCGCCACCACAGCCTTTTTCCCAAGCTTCCCGAATGCCTGGCCTAATCCTACGCTGGTGGTAGTCTTGCCCTCCCCAGCGGGCGTAGGATTGATGGCCGTCACCAGGATGAGCTTGCCGTCCTGTCTGCCCTCCAGACTGGCCAGATAGGCATCGGAAAGCTTCGCTTTATACTTGCCGTAAAGCTCCAGGTCGTCCTCCCGGATTCCCAGGCTTTCCGCGACCTTTCCAATCGGTTCCATTTTTGCTTCCTGTGCGATTTCCAAATCCGTCTTCATGGTTCACCCTCCTCTTCTCACCCTACTTCTTCCAGCATCTGATCGAATTGCTCCGGGCTCATCAGTATCTTTCTGGGCTTAGTCCCCTCTTCTTCTCCCACTACGCCGTACTGGCACAGCTGGTCCATGATCCTGGCCGCCCTGTTGAAGCCAATCTGCAGCGCCCGCTGCAGCATGCCGATGGAAGCTTTGTCTTTATCGATGATCAGATGGCCTGCTTTCTCGAACAGCTCATCCACATCGCTTCCGCCGGAACCCTTGCCGCCGGTGCTTCCGATATTCATGATTTTCTCTTCCACATCCACCGCGTATGTATTGCCCAACACCTGGTTCTTCAGGAAATCCACCACATCCGAGACTTCCTGGTCCGATACGAACGCTCCCTGGACACGGGCCGGCTTGGGATATCCCTGGGGATAGAAAAGCATGTCCCCCTTCCCCAGAAGCTTCTCTGCCCCCACCATGTCCAGAATCGTGCGGGAATCCACACCGCTGGACACGGAAAACGCCACCCGGCTGGGCATGTTGGCTTTGATCAGGCCGGTGATGACATCCACGCTGGGTCGCTGGGTCGCTATGATCAGATGGATGCCGCAGGCCCGGGCAAGCTGCGCCAGCCGACAGATGGACTCTTCCACCTCTCCGGGGCACACCATCATCAGATCCGCCAGCTCGTCCACGATAATGACGATCTGCGGCAGCTTCGCCGGTGCGTCAGGATCGCCCTTTTCCCGCTTGGCCTCCACTTTTTTGTTATATCCCTTCAGATCCCTTACATTGTACTCCGCGAACTTCCGATATCTGTCCTCCATCTCGGCCACGCCCCAGTGCAGGGCCGCGGAGGCCTTTTTCGGATCCGTCACCACAGGAACCAGCAGGTGGGGGATGCCGTTATAGATGCTCAGCTCCACCACCTTCGGATCCACCATGATCAGCTTCACGTCATCCGGATGCGCTTTATACAAGATGCTCATGATCAAAGTATTGATGCAGACAGACTTACCGGAACCCGTGGCACCGGCGATAAGCATGTGGGGCATCTTGGCGATGTCCGACACCACGGCCTTCCCCGCAATGTCCTTGCCCACCGCAAAAGCGATATTGGAAGGAAAATCCTGGAATTCACTGCTCTCCAGGAGATCGCGCAGCGCCACGGCCATGGTCTCCTTGTTGGGCACTTCTATGCCGATTGCCGCTTTCCCGGGGATAGGCGCTTCGATTCGGATGTCCGTGGCCGCCAGATGCATTTTGATATCATCTGACAGCCCTACGATTTTCGAGACCTTCACGCCCTGTTCGGGCTGCAGCTCATAACGGGTCACGCTGGGGCCCTGGCTGATCTCCGTGATGGTCACCCTGACACCGAAGGTCTCCAGGGTCTGCTGGAGCCGCATGGCCGTCTCACGCAGTTCTCTGGCTGAATCTCCCGTGGCTTCCTGGCCTTTCTGCAGCAGGTCCAGGGGCGGCAGCATGTATTTTTTCGGCACGCTCTTCTCGGCCTCGGACATTTCTTTTTCCAGGCCGTTGAAACCGTTTTCCTGCATTTGGCTTCCGGCAGCGCCTGCTGTGTTCAGGGATGCTGTCGGCCCGCCTGCAGGTCTGGAGCTGCCCTGGGAGGGCGGTGCTGGCCTGGGGGCGAAACCTGTGCCCATAGGCGGCGCCTGATTTCTGCCAAACGGAGAGGGCTGTGCCTCCTCTGGGACGGTATCCTCCCAGGCTGCCTTCTGACGGGAGGAATCTGCGGCCTCCTCCCAGGCTGCCTTCTGACTGGAGGAATCTGCGGCCTCCTCCCAGGCTGCCTTCTGACGGGAGGAATCTGCGGTATCCTCCCAGGCTGCCTTCTGACGGGAGGAATCTGCGGCCTCCTCATAGGCTGCGGTTCTGTAGGAATCTTCATAGGCAGCGCTTCTGCGGGAATCTTCATAGGGACTGCCCGCGCCCGGCTCCATGCCGCCTGCGCTCTCTTCCGGACTTCCCGCGTCAGATGACATCCGGTTCTCTCCAGGCTCCGCGCCCCAGCCATCTGATGCCGTCCGGCCTTCGCCCTGTCCAGAACCCCATCCGACCTGCGCCATTCGGCTGGCACTCTGTTCCGCATCCCATGCATCCGGCATCCCAAAACTCTCCTCTCCATAGTCCCCGGGATCTTCCGCCTCGTCATTCAGAATCACCTGATGCATGCCCCGAATGGGAATCTTCTCAAAATCGAATTCCAGTTTCCGGGATTTCGTCTCTTTCACCGGCTCTTCGGCCCATTCCTCCTCCGGCTCCTCCTCCTGGGTCTCTGTCACTGTCTCCACCGGCTCCTCCACCGATGCCTCCATCGGTTCCGCCGAATAAGTCTCCTCATAAGGCATTCCCTCTCCGGCCTCTTCCTCCGGCAGGATGATTTCATGTATGTCGTCGCCGTATCCGCTCTTGTCCTCCGGCCTGGTCAGGGCAGTATCCAGCATGACGCCGGAAACTTTCTTCTCCATCCGCAGAATCTTCTCGTTCTCCTTTTCCTCAGCCCTCAGCCTGCGCTCCTTGGCTTTCCTGCTGCGCTGCTCTTCCTGTTCCCTCGCCTTCCGGGCCCGCTGTTCCTCCTGCTCCTGACGGCGGATTGCATTCTGCTCCCTGCGCCTCTGGGTGTTCTCCTCCTGCTCCTGGCGGCGAATCGCGTTCTGCTCCCTGCGCCGGATGGAGTCCTCCCTGGACAATTCACGCATACGGCTGCCGCCCCTCTTAACGCTGCTGAGCAGTGACTTCTCCGTCAGAAGAATCAGGCTCACCACAGAGCACAGCAACAGCACCAGCACGGTTCCGATGGTCTCCAGATACTGCTGCAGCAGAAAGCTGATGCTCCCAGCCAGGATGCCGCCGCCGGACTTATTGTCCCTGCAGCCTTCATACAGAAGCTTGATGTCATACTTTTCCATGCTCCCCGCCTGCTTGGCCAGCAAATCGCACAGGATGCAGAACATCACGAACAGCACGATGCCCGCCACCAGCTTCCTGACGGCATTGGGGCTCCCCTCATTGGCGAACCAGAAGGCCGCTGCCAGGAAAACCAGCACCGGCAAAATATATGCGCTCCACCCGAACAGTCCGAACAGGACACCGCTGACAGCGTTGCCCCCAGTCCCAATCAGGCCCAAATTGCAGCAGAACAAAAACACCATGGCCACGAACAGCACAATCAGCCCTATCTCATGGAAAAGGGCGCTGTCCTGCATGGACTGGGTGTTTGTCTTCTTTTTCCGGGCAGTGCTGCTTTTCCTGCCCTTAGTGGTACTTGTGGTCTTTTTACTGGAAGAAGATGTTTTCCTTCCGCCGGAAGCCGCCATCCTGATCAACCTCACTTCTGTCACTGATTCTTCCATCCCGCAGGGCATAAAAGGACACCCTGCCAGCGATTTTTCAATTATATCATTTTTGTGTCCACTTGTCATTAAATATTTCTAAAACCCAAAAGAAAGCCCGCGCCGGGGCATTACCCCATCGGCGCGGGCTTTCTCTCTGGGAGCAGACCTTCCTCCCTGGGAGCGGACTTTCCTCCCTGGGAGCAGACCTTCCTCCCTGGGAGCGGGCTTTCCTCCCTGGGAGCGGACTTTCCTCCCTGGGTCCATCTTTCGCTGCCTGTGCTTTCATTCAGGCACAGCACTCTCTGATTTTTTCTACCATCTCTGCCCTCAGGCCTTCCAGGAATTCCTTCCCCCTGGGATAATCATCGAACCGCAGGTTCCTCCCGGCGGCCCGGTCGATCATGGCCACTACCGCCTCCCTGCCGATATGGCGCTCCAGCGCGAAACAGATATCCATATCCTGGATGGCATCATACATGACCTCCCCCCTGACGGAAAGATAGACGCAGTCCCTGCCGGGATATACGATGAAAGGGTCGCCGGAAGGATACGACCTGTCCCCCGAGGTGGTCAGATAGGGATTGACCGGGTAACGGGACACACTGGAATTGTAGAAATTGAAGCCCCAGTGCAGGAACCCCTTGATGTCGTACTTGTAAAGCAGAAATCCCAGAACCCGCGTCCTGGCGGAAGGCATGGCCATAAAGCTGTTGGTAAAGACCTTTTCCGGGTTGCAGCAGTAATAGGTCCACTGGTTCGGGATGTCATGCTCCAGGAATTCATGCACATGCATCACACTGGTGACAGGACAGGATACCAGCCCATTCTCATAAAAGCTGTAGTCGGACAGCGCATCGAAATTCTTGCTGTCCCCGATCAGCGGGCGCATGATGTCGGAGGCGGTCCTGTAAGTATCCATGGAATCCTGGGATGGCTCGTCCGAGATGTGGAAATACGTCTGCTCGCTGATGCCCTCCGCCTCCAGTTCCTTTGAGATTGCCGCGATATACTGCTTCAGGAAGGACACATACTCCTCCGAGTCCGCCGCCACATGCCAGCCGAACAGATAGCCTTTCACGCCGTTCTCAGTCACCATGATGTTAGGCGCGCACTTCGCTCCCCACTGGGAGAACATATGGGCCATCTCGAAATACCGGATGCCGTTTTTCTTGCAGATGTCGATGAAACGCCTGAACCGCTGGAAGGAGAAGGTATACTGGTCCCCCTGCTTTTCGATGTCCACAAGCTGCACGCAGGGCCTCACTGTGCCGACCTCGGTATCCAGCGGCGGCGTATGTATGGGCACCAGAATCATGTTTATGCCTGTGTCCGCTGCGGCGGCAATGTACTTGTCAATCAGCTCCCAGTGCTCTTCGGAATAAATCTCCACATGATGCTGTACCGCGATGCAGTCCGCGTAGAACCATCTGGTATAAATCAGCTTCTGTTCCGGCATCTTTGCGGGGATCACATGGACGTACATCCGCTCGCAGATGTTCCAGCCGCTCTCCGGCGCCACCTTCACTTTGATTTCATAGTCTCCCGGCGCGGCGTCCCCGGGAATGTCCGCCCTCACCCAAAGCGTGCTCACCCGGTCCGTAAGAGTCACCCGAAACCCTGTCTCCTCCAGGGGAACCAGGATATCCGGCATCATCCCCGGTTCCAGTGTGATATAATCCTCGCCCTCATTGCCCGTCTCCCGGACCGGATAGTCCATATTGGCGTCCTTCACCAGGTACAGCCTGACGCTGCTTCCGAAAGGCGACTCCACAGACACGGCAGCGTCCATCCTACAGTCCGTCCGCACGCAGATCTGATAGGACAGCCTCTCCCCTGCCAGAACCGACTTTGCATGTATTTCATGGTGATCCAACCTGTCTTCCGCCCGCACCTTCTCCAGGGACGAAACCTGCACAATTTGAAATTCCATATCCTCTCCTCCAAAAAATTGATTGATATCTTTTCCATATAGTTTATAATAGAGAGTGCATTCCCGCAATGGATAAACAAATCTAAAAAATGGACTTTTCAGCAGAAGGTCCCGGACATAAGACAGCTGCGGAGTCAGAAACAGGAGAAGCCTAAGAAATTCATGCACACACAGACATATTACCATACAAAATTACAGGGGGAGGCGAACCGGCGGAACGATTCGGTGCCGCTCCAGGTCAACTGCGTGGGCGCAGTGTCGGAGGACAGCTCCTTTTCCTCCAGGGCAGTGCGTCGGGATTACTACTATATTTATGTCATAAAGGGGAAGATGTTTCTGGAAACGTGCGCCCTCCTTCCCGGAGACGTAATCGTCTTCGAGCCGGAGCACCCTTATCAATATACCAGCGAAGGCGAGACCACCTATCTCTGGGTGCATTACACCGGCTTCGAGGCCCGCTCCCTGACCAAATCCGCCGGACTTGCTCTGAATGTCAGCCAGCATATCGGCGTGCACAGGTCGATCGTCTCCTGTTTCCAGCGGCTTTTCCGCGAATTCATCATCAATGACGGCCCCTCCGCCCAGCTCTGCGTCTGCCTCCTGAAGGAGATCATGCTCTACACGGCCCGATATGCGACGCCCCATCCCAGGGAAAACCCACCGCTCCTGGCCATAGAGCATATCCACCGCTCCTTTCAGAAGACGATTGACGTGGACAGCCTGGCCCAGATGGAGAACATGAGCTGTACCGCCTTCCGATGCGCCTTCAAAAAGCATACCGGCGTCTCCCCGGTGGAGTACATCATACGCCAGCGGATCAGCGCGGCCTGCAGGCTGCTGGCGCAGACCGACAGAAGCGTCAGCGCCATCGCCGCCGATGTAGGGTACCATGACCAGTACTATTTCAGCCGTATTTTCAGGAAAAAAACAGGCCTGTCCCCTCTGAAATACCGCTCCCGGAACCGCTGAGCGCCTCCGCTTTCCCCAAAAAGCCCGGGGCTGTCACACGGCACCCTTTTCCCCGATCATGGCCCGCAGCTTGCCTATGGCTTTGTCGATGCCGCCCACTTCATCGATGATGCCATGCTTCACGGCCTCCTCGCCCACCAGTATGGTACCCACGTCCTTGGTCAGGATGCCTGTCTCCGTCATCAGATGCTCCAGCTTGCCCTTGTCGATCCGGCAATGACTGCAAACGAACCCTGTGATTCTGTCCTGTATGAGCTTGAAGTAATCGAAGGTCTGGGACACGCCGATCACCATGCCGCTCATGCGGACAGGGTGTATCACCATGGTCCCTGTGGGCACGATGAAGGAATAATCCGTGCTCACGGCGATTGGGACGCCGATGGAATGGCTGCCTCCCAGCACCAGGGAGACAGTGGGCTTGCTCAGAGAGGCAATCATCTCCGCGATGGCAAGGCCCGCCTCCACGTCCCCGCCCATGGTGTTCAGCAGCACCAGAACCCCCTGTATGTCCTTGCTGTCCTCGATTGCCGCGAGGCTTGGCAGAATATGCTCATATTTCGTGGTCTTGGAATTGTTGGAAAGGTTTTCATGCCCCTCAATCTCTCCGATGATGGATATGAGATGGATGTCCCCCAGCTTCCCGCTCTCGTCCAGGGTGGCCTGTCCGGTCTGCTCTATCCGCTCGTCTCTGTGCTCTTCTTTTTCTATCTTCTTGTCCTCTTTTTGATCGCTCATGTCTCTCTCCTGTCAAAAATCTGCTGCCGCTCCTACTTCCACAGCCGCCATAAATTCGTTTTACACCCTCCTAGCGTTCCCTTTTCAGGCAAAAAAATACCAGTCTCCATGGAAATGGGACTGATATCTTTCCTGCATGTCCTATTGTATGTGAGCGCCGTTTCCACACGTTCGCCGCATTGTCAAATGTCGAAGTCATCATCCTCCGCCACAGAAAAATCAAAATCATCGTCTTCCGCAGTCGACTTCAATCCGTAGTCCAGGACACGTTTCACATGTTTCTTCGGCAGGGGCATGGGGTTCTCCAGATAGCGGACTTCCCTCTGTCCGACCTCTTCCGCGGCTCCCTGTGGACTTTGGGAATCTTCTGCGCCATCCTCCTGATGCCTTGTACGGCGCCTATGCCCCAAACTGTCTCCGCTGCCCTCCGCATCCGGCAGTACCGTGGCGCCTCCGTCCGCTTCCTCTTCGTCATCGATTTCTGCAGCCGCCTCTTTCCCCGCCTCCGCGCCATACGGCACATGGAAGCACTGTCCCAGGCCCAGGCCCGCCAACAGGGCAAAAAGCAGATACAGCACAAAAAACCCCGGCATCTCCTCCGTAAATATCCCGTAACAGCTGGCCAAAGCAATGCCGCCTGCCGTCAAAACGCATACGGAAATCCGTTCATTCCGTCTGTCGCACCAGAAACTGAAGACCCCGAACGCCATCAGCGCCAGAAGCAAGGCCCCCTCCGCCCCGAAACCGGAACTCAGGACTGGCCACGTCCCTCCAGCGGGCAACACGCTTCCTGCAGCATCCGCCCCCGCCTCCTCCATGACCACAGGCAGCCGGAACCCTCCCGGCTCATACAGGCGAAGCCACGCCTGCGCCACGCCTGCCACCGTCTTCCCGCTCAAAAAAGCATCCGCCAGAACACAGGCCCCGAACCCCAGAATCGCCCCCAGCACACAGACCGCCGCTGCGGCAGCCTTTCTGCCTGGGCCGGGCACCGCTTTTCTGCGGCAGAAAACCATCGCCAGCGCCGCAAACAAAAGCGCCAGCCCCATAATATCCATATAGCAGCACACCGCCGCCACGATTCCCATCAGAAAAAATGCCGGCAGCCTCAGCCCTCCGGAAGTCCTGTCCGCCCTTCTGCGCCCCTTTCCCTCACCGGACGCCTCGCTCCCAAACGACCTTCCCCCGGCGGTCTCTTTCTCCCCGCCCAGGGCAGCCAAAGCCGCCCCCGACACCGCCAGCAGAAGAAAATACAGCATATCCGGCGACAGGACCAACGCGCTCTGAACCATATAAGGCGCGCACATGCCGAACCCGAAAGTCACCAAAGCGGCCACCGTCCCCGCCAGCCTTCTCAAGGTAAAATACAGCGCCGCCATGGCCCCGATCTGCAGCACAATCTGGAACCAGAGGCCTGCCTGGAAATGGTTCCCCAGCAGCCCGAAGACCGCATGCAGCATCTGGACATAAAAATAAACAGCGCCATGCACTGTCTGCGGAATCTTCTGTCCGGCGGCCACCCTGGCCATCTCATAATACACCGAGGATTGTGCCGCGCCCTCCACGCCGCCTGCCCGCAGCGCGATCCCAGCCCCCAGCAAAAGCAGCAGCGCCAGCCCCTCCAGCACCAGAAGATGCTCCCGCTTCCTGTCCGCATCCGCCAAATGCGCTCTGGCAAAACGGCGCAGGAACAGCACCATCCCCCACACAAGCAGCCCGTACAGGAAGACGAACGCCGCTCCCCAGTAAAACGCCAGCCCCATCTCCGTGCAGAGAAAATCCGCTACGCCCATCAGGCCCACGCCAATCAGGACGGTATACACGAACCATATCAGATAACTAAATGCATTCTTTTTCCAACTCATTTCAGCCTTCCTGATTCTTCCGTTCTTCCTCTGCAGTGGACATGGCTTCCTCTATCAGCAGCTTCTCGATATTATAGCGGGGCCTCTGCTTCACTTCCATATAAATCTTTCCGATATACTGCCCCACCAGGCCGATGGCAAGCAGCTGCAGGCCCCCCAAAAACCAAATGGACACGATCAGGGAAGTCCATCCCTGCACCACATGCCCGGTAAAATAGGAGCACAAGGCATAAATCAGCGCCAGCAGCGATACGATGATGATCAAAATCCCCATCCCCAGTATCATGCTGATAGGCTTGATGCTGAAGGAGGAGATGCCGTCAAACGCCAGCCCCAGCATCTTCTTCAAAGGATATTTCGACTCTCCCGCCGCCCGCTCCTTGCGGTCATAATACACGCAGTCCGTCTGGTAGCCGATCAAAGGCATCATGCCCCGCAGAAAGAGGTTCGTCTCCCTGTATTTGGAGAACTCCTCCACGGCCCGCCTGGACATCAGCCGGAAATCCGCGTGGTTGTACACTGTCCTGACCCCCATCAGCCTCATCAGCTTATAGAACAGCTGGGCTGTGGTCCGCTTGAAAAAGGTGTCCGTCCTGCGCTCCTTCCGGACACCGTATACGATGTCACAGCCCCCGTGGAACTTGTCCACCATCTCCTCGATGACAGACACGTCGTCCTGTAGGTCCGCATCGATAGAGACTGTCACATCGCTGATGTCCTTAGCCGTCAGCAGGCCCGCCGTCAGCGCGAACTGATGTCCCACGTTCCCCGCCAGCTTCACGCCCCTCACCTGCACCGGAAAGGCGGCATGCTCTTCCTCTATCAGCTCCCAGGTGCGGTCCGCGCTGCCGTCGTTCACGAACAAAACAAAGCTGTCTGCCGCGATTTTTCCCTTCCGGACCAAATCCGACAGCACCTCCCGCAGAGCCGCGGAGGCAAGCTTCAGGACTGCCTCCTCATTATAGCAGGGAACCACTATCGCCAACCTCTCCATAGGCATCCCTTTCTGGCGCGTTTCCCGCGCAGCCGCACCTTACTCGTCCCAATTATGGTACACCGCCTGTACGTCATCGTCATCGTCCAATATGTCCAGTATCTTCTGAAGACTCTTGACCGCGCTCTCATCGGTCAGCGCCACATAATTCTGGGGAATCATGGTCACTTCCGCGCTCATCATGGGAATCCCGGCATCCTCCAGAGCCTTGCGCACTTCCTCGAAAGAGTCCGGATTCGTCAGTATCTCGAAGCTGTCCTCCTCCTCCCCGAAGTCCTCCGCACCGGCATCCAAAGCAGTCATCATCAGATCGTCCGCCTCTAAATCGCATTCCTCCCTGTCGATGATGATCTGTCCTCTCTTGTCGAACATGAAAGAGACGCAGCCCGGCGTGCCGATATTGCCCTGGCCCTTGGTGAAGGCGCTCCTCACATTGGCAGCCGTGCGGTTCTTGTTGTCCGTGAGCGCGTCCACTATGATGGCGATTCCGTTGGGACCGTACCCTTCATAGGTGACATATTCGTAGTTCACATTGCCGGTGTCGCCAGCCGCCTTCTTGATGCCGCGCTCAATGGTGTCGTTGGGCATGTTGTTGGCCTTGGCCTTGGCGATGACAGTAGCCAGCTTGAAATTATTGCTGGGATCGGGGCCGCCCTCCTTCACCGCCACCGCGATCTCTCTCCCGATAATGGTGAAAATCTTGCCCTTTGCCGCATCGTTCTTTTCCTTCTTGTGCTTTATGTTCGCGAATTTTGAATGTCCTGACATACACTTTCTCCTTTTTATTTTCTATCCGGCCCCTGGGCCAGACCGTTTTCTATCATATCATTTTTCATCGCTGTCTTCAAGTGCCGGTTCGGCCTCCGGCAGACGCGTCACCAACACGCTTTGAATCATCTTGTTCTCCACCTTGAGAATCCGGAAATTGAAACCTCCGTAATCCACGTCGAACTCCTCGTCCGGCTCCGGTATCTTATCCAGCCTGGAAATCAGGAAGCCGTTCAGCGTCTCGAACTCCTCGTCGTCGAAAGAAATGCCGAAGCGCTCCTCCAGCTCCTCCAGCGGGGTCTTCCCTTCGATGACATATTCATCGTCTCCCTTCTCCTCGATATGTTCGGTGATTTCGTCATATTCGTCCAGGATGTTCCCGACGATTTCTTCCAGGATGTCCTCCATGGCCACCAGCCCGTCCGTCTGCCCGTACTCATCCACCACGATGACCATCTGCTGCTTTTTGGCCTGCATCTGGCGGAACAGCTCGTCGATATTCTTGGTCCGATGGACGAAGACCGGCTCCCGCATCAGGTTCTCCAGCTCTTTCAGCGGACGGCCCAGATTCCCTTCCCCCGCGTGGAAGCGCATGGCATCCTTCAGGTGCAGGATTCCGATGATATGGTCGATGTTCTCCTCATAGACAGGATACCGGCTGTTCTTCCCCTCCATCATGAACGTGATGGCGTCCCGGAGCAGCGTATCCTCGTTGATCGCCAGGATGTTCTTCCGGTAGGTCATGATGTCCTGGGCTTCCTTGTCCCCGAATTCAAAGATATTGGAGATCATCTCCGCCTCGCTGGCCTGAATCAGTCCCTGCTCATGGCCTTCGTTGACCATATTGATGATTTCTTCCTCCGTCACGTCCGCTTCGGAGGCATTCCCGCTCAGGCCGAAGATCCTCAGGATGCCGTTCGCGGTCAGATTCACCAGCCCCGTAAAGGGGGACAGGACCTTCGTCACGAAATATATCGGCGTGATGCAGGCATACGCCCATTTTTCCGGAAATCTGGCGCCGATCTTCTTCGGCAGCAGAACGCCCAGCGTAAGTGTTATGTACAGAAGCAGAAACGTGGCAAGAACCGCAGACACCGCTACCACAATGCCCGCCGAGTCCTTATCCATCTGAAACTGGTTCTCCGCCACCAACTGCAGCCCCTGCGACAGCACGCCCAGCAATAATCTCAAATGAACCGTCCCTATGACAATGTTGATCAGTGTGGTGATCAGCTGCACAGTATTCAGATACTCTGCGGGATTGCCTATGATGGCCCGCAGCCTGATCGACTTTCTGTCCCGGGAATGTCCTTCTATGTCCTCCTCGGCCCTCCTTTCGATTTCTTTTTCATTCAGCGAATCGAGAGCCGCTCCGAATCCATAGAAAAACATGTCGATCAGAAGCATTGCTACATAAAAAATAATACTGGCAGTAGGTCCATCATCGTCCATTTCAATCCTTTCCTCCAAAAAAGTTTTCTCGCTGCAAGATACCCAGCAATACACGTACTATACCATTTATCCACCTATTCGTCAAGAATAGGTTGCGTTCGCCCTTCTCTATGTATCCAGCTCCAGGCTGACCATCAGGGCCCTGTTCACTCGTTTCATGATCTCTCCGTCCAAATGGCACACTTTGTCCTTCAGGCGCTTCTTGTCAATGGTCCTCAGCTGCTCCAGCAGAACCACGGAATCCTTATCCATGTCATAAAGCGCGGCATTCAGTTCGATGTGCGTAGGCAGCTTCGCCTTGTTCATCTTAGAGGTAATCGCAGCGCAGATGACCGTAGGGCTGTGCTTGTTCCCCACATCATTCTGGATGATCAGCACCGGCCTGATGCCTCCCTGTTCCGAACCGATCACCGGCCTAAGGTCTGCATAATACACGTCTCCTCTTCTCATTCTTCCTCCAAATCCATTCCCACCCTCCGCCGACTGTCCGTGGCCAGCAGGAATCAGCGTTTCTTGCATTTGTAGGATAGTATTGCCGGATTTCGTCCGGCTATTCACACGGCACTCTCATTTTCTGCCAGTCCTTGCCACATCGCCCGAAAAACTTCCCTCACCCCGCCGGCCCGTCCCTATGCCGAGCCGAAAGCCCCCTCTCTATCATATGAAGGAATCTCCGAAAAAAGTTCCGCCCCGGGAAAAAGCGCCAAGCTGCGCCAAATCGCCCGCTGTACAGGCATGTTCGCCGATACGCGCCGTCACCTCCTCGCCGGCCCTGCCATGGATATAAGCCCCTACCGAGGCCGCCCGGAACGCTTCCATCCCCTGTGCCAGCAGAGCGGCGATGATTCCGGCCAGCACATCCCCGCTTCCGGCGGTGGCCATGCCGCTGTTGCCGCTTACGTTCACGCAGATGCCATGCCCCTGGCCGCAGATGAAGGAACGGGCATCCTTTGCCGCCACCGTCCCGTGAAGCTCCCTGGCCAACCCCATGGCGGCTGCAGGCAGATCCCTCTTGCAGTCATCGACCGTGCTGCCCACAAGCCTGGCCAGCTCTCCCACATGGGGCGTCAGGACCACAGGCCGCCCTGCCATCCCCTGCCCTGCCAAAGTGTCCCGCAGCTGCGGATGCAGGGCAAGCAGGTTCAGGCCGTCAGCGTCTATCAGCAGCGGCTTCCGGCCCTCCTCTATGACCTGTTCCAGACAGGAGAGCGCCCTGCCGTTCCTGCCCAGCCCCGGCCCGATGGCTATGACATCCGCCCACTCCATGCTCTGCCCCAGCTCCTCCGCGGTCCCAAGCAGCGCCTCCGGCACGGCCTGCTGCAGAATGACTCTGTTCTTTGCGGGCGTGATCACTTTCACCATCCCCGCCCCCGTCCGGCAGGCGGCCCTTGCCGACAGCACGGCGGCTCCCGCCATGTTCACGCTCCCCGCCACCAGCAGCACCTTCCCGAAAGTCCCCTTATTTCCGCTTCTGTCCCGCCGGGGCAAAAGTTCGACTATGTCTTCGTCATAGGCGAACATCCCCGGTCTCTCTCCGAAAAAGCTCCTCTCCCCGATGCCGATGTCCGCCACCCGGACTTCCCCCGCATATCCGCAGCCGGGATACAGCACGAGCCCTCTCTTGCAGAACCCGAAAGTCACCGTCATGTCCGCCTCCACGGCATGGCCCAGAACCTCCCCCGTATCCGTGCCGATTCCGCTGGGCATGTCGACCGCCACCTTCCACCCCTCCAGGCTCCGAAAGCCCTGGACAGCCTCCGCGAAAGCGCCCTCCACGTTCCTGGACAGGCCCACGCCGAACAGGGCGTCCACCAGCGCCGCATACTCCTGCCGCCCGGGTCTGTCCGTATGTTCCACCGGATAATGCGCCAGAATTTCCCTCTGCTGCTTCCACTGCCTGGAAGCCTTCGCCCTGTCCCCCACGCACCAGACCTCCACCTGATAGCCCCGTTCCGACAGAAGCCTGGCCGCCGCCAGCCCATCGCCGCCGTTGTTCCCCGTCCCGGCCAGCACCAGCACATGTCTTCTGCCCTTCTGCCCGGCGCAGTGCTCTTCCACAGCCTCCGCCACGGCCAAGGCCGCCCTCTCCATCAGGACACACGCCGGTATCCCGATTTTCTCGATTGTATTGCTGTCATAGCGCCTCATCTCCGACGCAGAAACCAGATATCTCACACCGACCTCCTTGAACCCCTGCTAACAGTATATGTCAATTTCCGCCACGCCACATACCAAATCCTTAAAAAACCTCAGCAAAAACAGACCGTTGCCTCATACCTGCAACCAGTCCTCTCTCAGACTATAATATCCGTCGCTTACATCGTCTGCGGCATCAGTGTGCGCTGCATTCCGTTCACTCCTGTTCGAGATTGTGATGCATATCGAAGATGTCCACCACCTCCGCCCCGAACACATCATGCATATAGGAATAGATGGCATGATTATGGCGCTCCATCTCCTGTTTTCTGACCAGCTTCTTCTTCAGCTCCACGCGGACTTCCGCCACCCACTGGGCCATCTCCTGGATAGCATCTTCATTTTCCGCCATGATGCCGTAACAGCAGTCCATGGTGGCCAGCATCAGCTGGAAATTCGACCGCTCAATCTCCCTGGGGAGATCCAGAAGCTCATCCTGGCAGTTCTCCAGCTTCTCGTTGCACTCTTCCACCAGACGTTTGTTCTGTTCCGCTTTCTGACCGTTTTCCCCGTCATCGTTTTGCTCTTCCTCTCCCATCGAGGAGACGATTTCATCCATCAGCCGCTTCTTCAGCTTCTTGATGTCCTTTACCTCATTGTTCAGCTTGCCCTGCCGCTTCAGCAGCGCATTCAGCTGTGTTTCAAGCTCCTGGACCCGCGCTCTGGATTCGCTGTCCAAAAGCTGGTACCATTTATTGTCCAGCGTGAGAATCGGTATCTTCTTTCCCTCCAATGCCCGGACAAAGCTCTCCCTTTTGCTTTCATCCACCTCTTTTTTCATGAGTCCATCCACCTCCTGTCAGAACCTGGCGGCTCCCCGTCAGCTTTTCTCCTGTTCCTTTTCATATCTGCTGATACTGTAGGACAATTTCATAAGACTGTCGGAAAGATGGACATTCTCCACCTGAATTCTCTCCGGCATGACCAAATCCACATGGGCAAAATTCCAAATCGCGCGGATTTGGGTCCCCATAAGCCTCTCGGCCACAGGAACCGCGCTGGTCTTGGGAAGGGTCAGCACCGCGATATCGATATCGTTCTCCCGGATGAAACGTTCCATCTCCTCCATGGGCATCACTTCGATCCCCCGCACCATGCTGCCTACCAGGGCCGGGTTCTGGTCGAACAGTCCCCGCAGGATGAAGCCCCGCTTCTCGAAATTGAGATAATTGCCCAGGGCGCGGCCCAGGTTCCCGGCACCGATTATGATATAATTATGCTGTCTGTCCAATCCCAGAATCTTGCCGATCTCATTGTACAGATATTCCACATTGTACCCATAGCCCTGCTGTCCAAATCCACCGAAGTTATTGAAATCCTGGCGGATCTGGGAAGCCGTGACCTTCATCAGCGCGCTTAAGTCCTGAGACGATATCCGTTCCACTCCCTCATCCTTCAGCTCTCCCAGATAGCGGAAATACCTGGGCAGCCGCCCGATGACGGCCTGCGAAATTTCCTTTTCTTCCAAGATCCTTACCTCCAGCCTGGCACAGATGTGCCCTCACCATGCCCTCATCCGGTCAGGGCCGCATGACAGCATCGTGATGTTACAACTATCATAGCAAAATGTTAAAAATATGTCAATATTTTCCATTTGCCGCAATGATTCCCGCAATTCCCCCGCCTGTCCGGGCCAGGCTCCCATCGGCAGGCTCCCTGCCCTCTACGCCAAAAAGGGCATCTGCCATGATGCCCCTTCCTCGCCGTTATTCTTCCGCCACGGTCACAGCCGCGCCCATGGCATAAGGCCATTCCGCCGTTCCCTGCCCGATTGGATCACTCGACCATGTCCGCATATTTTATCCGGTAAATCCGCCTCAGGGAATCGTTGATCCGCTCCTCGTCGATATTGCCGTTCCGGACAGCCTCCAGCACCCCCTGGTAGGCCTTCCCGTAGTCCTCCGGCATCAGCAGCATGTCGCAGCCCGCCAGGACCGCCATGATTGCCGCCTCCTCCGCGCCGTAGTACTCCGATATGGCCGACATGCTCAGAGCGTCCGTAATGACGACTCCCTGGAACCCCATCTGGTTCCTCAGGATATCCGTCACCAACACCCTGGAAAAGACGCTGGGCTCGTTGTCCCCTGTCAGGGCCGGAGCCGCCATGTGGCTGACCATGATCATATTGGCCCCGCTGTCGATTCCCGCCTGGAACACGGCCAGCTCCTCCGCCCAGAACTGTTCCTCCGTCCTCTCCGAAAAGGCCCTGCCGTCATGAGGATCCTGGGCAGTGCTGCCGATTCCCGGGAAATGCTTCAGGCAGGCGGTCACGTTCTGCTCCTCCAGCCCCCGCATCATGGAAGTGACAAAGGGGGAAGCCGTAGCCGCGTCAGCGCCGTAAGCACGCCCCGCCATGATGCTCCCCTCCACGTTCGCCAAATCCGCCACCGGCGCAAAATCCAGGTTGAAGCCCAAACCTGCCAGGGACGCGCCGATGGTCAGCCCCGCCTGATAGGCGTTCTCGGGATCTCCCGTGGCACCGATGTCTCCCGCGCCGTCCATCTTGGTGCCAATGGTAGAGCCTATCCTGGACACCACGCCTCCCTCTTCGTCCACTGCCAGAAAAAGAGGGTACCTGGCGTACTGCGCCGTATTCGCCAGCATTTCTTTCAGCTGCTCTTCCGACTTTATGTTCTGCTTAAAATAAATGATGCCGCCCACCGGATTGCTCTCCAACGCCTGCCTGGTGCCGTCACCCGCCTGTACCGCCGCCCCCACTCCCGTGATGGCCTCCGGTATCACCACGAACAGCCCGGCCACTTTGTCCTCCAACGGCATCTCCAGAATAATGGCGTCCACATAGGCATCCAGCTTTTCCTCCCAGGTGGGCTCCACCACTTCCGGTTCCGGCTCCGGGGTAGGCTCCAATGAGGGAATCTCCGTCTCGGAAGCCAGGATCTCGTCTATCAGTTCCTGATTCTCCTGCTCCTTTTGGCCCGCGCCCTGCCCGGCCTTCATCAATCGGAGCACGCTGCAGGCAATCCCCGCTGCCAATGCCAAAATCACTATCGTCAACGCAGAGTATGCCAGCACCTGGCTCCTGACCCGCCTTCTTCTTCTCTCTTCACGCTTTTCCTGCCGCCGCTTATCGTCCATAGGTATCCTCTTGTAGGCATTCTGTTATTCTATATAGGTAGCGATTACTTCTTGCATATGTTCTATTTGCTTCTGCTGCAACGGCCTCCCGAAAACGCCTTGCGGCTCTGCGGATATCTACTGTCATGAATCAGGAAAGGAAATGGACTTTCGCCCATTTCCTTAGCTTTCTTCCACTTCATCCTCTGTATTTCAGTTCATTTGCATATAAATCCTGTCTGTGTCTCAATTCTTCTGTATATCAATGGAAGGATGACTTTTACATTATATTGTCTTGTCCTCCGTCTGTCAACACTTTAGACCATATTTCCAGATATTTCTACATATCCTACAATATTTGCCCGCGGCGGAAGACATTTGCCGACGGAAATGTATAACGGCAAATCTTGTCACAGTTTCGTCAGCACGAAAATATCATAAATCGCCTTGATCGCCGTCTCAAAGTCATCGTTGGTCACGCCGATGATGATGTTCAGCTCCGAAGAGCCCTGGTCAATCATCTTGACATTGACGTTGACATGGGACAGGGCGGAGAAAATCCTTCCCGCCGTCCCTCTCGTGGCCTTCATGCCGCGGCCCACCACCGCGATCAGCGCCAGATCGGACTCGATTTCGATGGAGTCGGGCTTCGCCAGCCGGTACAGGCTCGCCGCCACCTTCTGTTCCTTGTGGATGAACTCGTCCTGGTGCACGAAGACAGTCATGGTATCGATTCCGGAGGGGACATGCTCAAAGGAAATCTCGCTCTCCTCAAAGGCCTGCAGGACCTTCCGGCCAAAGCCGACCTCAGAGTTCATCTTGTCCTTCTCGATGTTCACACAGCAGAATCCCTTCTTTCCCGCAATGCCGGTGATCACGTATTTCGACTTCTGGCAGGTGCTGGCCACAATCCAGGTGCCGTTGTCCTCGGGAGAATTAGTGTTGCGGATGTTGATGGGGATTCCCTCCTGACGGACAGGGAAGATAGCGTCCTCATGCATCACGTTGAATCCCATGTAGGCCAGCTCCCTCAGCTCCCTGTATGTAACGATGTCGATTCCCTTGGGATTGTCGATGATCCCCGGATCCGCCACCAGAATGCCGGACACATCGGTCCAGTTCTCGTACACATCCGCATGGACCGCCTTCGCCACGATGGAGCCGGTGATGTCCGAGCCGCCCCTGGAGAAGGTCTTCACCGTCCCGTCCGGTTTCGCGCCGTAAAAGCCCGGCACCACGGCGCACCTGCATTCCGCGAGCCTGGCCGAGAGCGCTCTGTTGGTTCTCTCCCCGTTAAAGCTGCCGTCCTCATCGAACAGCACCGCTTCGGCGGCGTCCACGAACTCAAAGCCCAGATAGGCGGCCATGATGATTCCGTTCAGATACTCTCCCCGGGACGCTGCGTAGTCCCTGCCTGCCTTCTCCCGGAAATTCCGCTCAATGGTCCCGAACTCCTCGTCCAGGCTCAGCGAGAGCTCCAACCCGGCAATGATCTCCTGATACCTCGCCTCAATGGCGGAAAGCTCCTCCCGGAACTCCCTTCCCGCCTCCGCCAGGTCATAACAGGCATACAGCATATCCGTCACCTTGCTGTCCTTCTTGAACCGCCTTCCCGGCGCGGAAGGCACCACATATCTCCTTTCCGCGTCGCTGCGGATGATATCCCCTACCTTCTTGAACTGCTCCGCGCTTGCCAGAGAACTTCCTCCAAATTTAACCACCTTAGCCATCTCTTCCACTCCTCATCGCCATCTTTTTGTCCTGATTTCTACGCAAGGCGTACCCTGCTCAAAACCGCGTCCCCAAGCTGTCCGCATCCGGCCAGGAACTCCTTCTCCTTCATCGCCCCGGTGAAAAAGCCGAAATCCTCCTCCCGGCCCGGCACGGTGACGGGACTGCTTCCCGGGAAGACTTCCTGAAGCGCCTGTCTGCCTGCCTCTGAGACCCTGACAAAGAACCGCTCTTCGGACTCTGCCGCAGGAATCAAATCCGCCGCCTCCGCGGCCCAGCTGCCCATGACCGTCCTGCCCTGGTTCCTGGCACAGTCCACCACGTCAGCCGCTACTGCGCTGGCAGTGGGGAGCTTGCCCGCCCCCTGGCCGCAGAGCAAAGCATCTCCCAGCATATTGCCCGTAACCTGTATCCCGTTGAACACATCGTTCACCCCCGCAAGCGGATGGCTCTTCGGCAGCATGAAAGGCGCCACTCTGGCAAACACGCTCCTATCCTCCTGTATCCTACAGACGGCCAGCAGCTTGATTGTCCTGTCCGCCGCCTTGGCATACGCGAAATCCGCCCCTGTGATCTCCGTGATCCCCTCTATGGAAAGCTTGTCCGAATCCACTGTCCGGCCCGTCAGCAGCGAGGCCAGGATTGCAATCTTCCGCCCGGCGTCCAGACCTGCCACATCCGCCTCGGGATTGCGCTCCGCATAGCCAAGTTCCTGGGCCCGCTTTAAGACATCTTCGTAGTCTGCCCCTTCCCGCTCCATTTTCGTCAGGATATAGTTGGTGGTGCCGTTCAGGATTCCCGTGACCGCCTCTATCCTGTCCGCCGTCAGCGCGCTGTTCAGAGTGCGGATGATGGGAATCCCGCCTCCCACGCTGGCCTCGTACATATAGTTGCAGTGCGTCCTCGCCGCGATGGCCTGCAGCTCGGCACCGTGCTTCGCCACCAGCTCCTTGTTGGAGGTGCACACGCTTTTCCCCGCTTCCAGCGCCTGCTTCGTGAACTGGTACGCTGGGCCCACGCCTCCCATAACCTCGCACACGATGCCGATCTCCGCGTCTTCCAGAATGACATTGAAATCATGTACCACCCTGTCCTCATAAGGGTCCCCTGGGAAATCCCGAAGATCCAAAATATACTTTACGGAGATTTCCTCCCCGGCCCGTCTGCCCACTTCCGCCCTGTTGCGCTCAATGACCTCCACAACGCCGCTGCCCACGGTCCCGTATCCCAGCACTGCTACTTTTATCATCGTTCTTCTCCTCTATCCAAACTTTAGTCCAAAGGATATTTATCCGTCAAAGCCTGCACGATCTGACGAGCCTCCGGAATCTTCTCCTCGCCGCCTTTCACCACAAGCGCGATTGCCTCAGCAATCCTGTCCATGTCTGCCGCGTTCATGCCCCTGGAGGTGACGGCAGGCGTGCCCAGACGGACGCCGCTGGTCACGAAAGGCGACTGGGGGTCGTTTGGAATGGTATTCTTATTGCAGGTGATATGTGCCTTATCCAGCATCTTCTCCACCGCTTTGCCCGTGAGGCCGAAATTCGTCAAATCAAGCAGCATCAGATGGTTGTCCGTGCCGCCGGACACAATCTTCAGGCCTCTCTCCATCAGCCCCCGGCACAGCGCCTGTGCGTTGTCCACGATATTCTTCTGATAGACCTTGAAGTCCTCCGTCAGCGCCTCCTGGAAGCAGACCGCTTTCGCCGCGATGACATGCATCAGGGGCCCGCCCTGGATGCCGGGGAAAATGGCCTTGTTGAAATTGTACTTCTCGTTCACCCCATTGCTGGATAGAATCAGGCCGCCTCTGGGGCCGCGCAGGGTCTTGTGGGTGGTGGTCGTGGTCACGTCCGCGTAGGGAATGGGGCTGGGATGAAGCCCTGCGGCCACCAGTCCCGCGATGTGCGCCATGTCCACCATGAGGAACGCGCCCACTTCGTCCGCCACTTCGCGGAATCTCTTGAAATCGATGGTGCGTGCATAAGCTGACGCCCCGGCGATGATCATCTTCGGCTTCGCCTCCAGGGCAATCTCCCGCAGCCTGTCATAATCTAGGAATCCATTGTCGTCCACCCCATAAGGGACGATGTTGAAATATTTGCCGGACATGTTCACCGGGCTTCCGTGGGTCAGGTGCCCGCCGTGGTCCAGGTTCATCCCCATGATGGTGTCCCCGGGGCTGCAGACCGCGAACTGCACCGCCATATTGGCCTGGGCGCCGGAGTGGGGCTGCACATTGGCATACTCGCAGCCGAACAGTTCCTTTGCCCGCTGGATGGCCAGCCGCTCCACCACGTCCACGCAGTCACAGCCGCCATAGTATCTCTTTCCGGGATACCCTTCCGCGTATTTATTGGTCAACGGGCTGCCCATGGCTGCCATCACAGCTTTGCTCACCCAGTTCTCAGATGCGATCAGTTCAATATGGCTGTTCTGCCTGTCCTGCTCGTCCACGATAGCCTGGGCGATTTCAGGATCCACGTTCCTCACTTCTTCTAAAGAATACATTGAAGACCCTCCTCATTTTTTATATCAATCATCCCTTTTCCGGCATGAACCATCCTCTTCCCGGCATGAACAGGGGATTTTTGCGTCCATTCGGGCTTTTCTGAACCCGAATAAGGGAATTATATCATAGAATAGAAAGAATGCAAACAAAAATTTGCAAAACCCGTTTACGAAATAGTCTCTTACTGATAGAATAAAGATGCCGCAAATCCCCGCTGCAGACCGCCGGCAAGATATCTGTGCCCATTTTCCTACTGTAAATTCCGGCAGTCTGCGGCATAAAGCAGCGTCTGCTCCACATGGACGGGACAGATGCGGTATAATAAGACAAAGGAAAATGTCCTGGAAAGAAGAGGTTCTCCATGTATCATGTAATCATCAATCCCGCCTCCCGCTCCGGCAAGGGGCTTCGGATATGGAATAATGAAGTGGAACCGGCCCTGAGGAAAGCCGGCGTCCCTTATCGGTTCTACCTCTCCGGGCAGGCCGGGGACACCACTCGCTTCATGCGGGATCTGTGCCTTCGGGAAAAGGAAGATATGTTTGTCATTGTTCTGGGCGGCGACGGCACCGTGAACGAAGCGCTGCAGGGGATGGATGATTCCCGGCGGGTGACGCTGGGCTATATCCCCACCGGCTCCAGCAATGACCTGGCACGGGATCTGGGGATACCTAAGAAGCCCCTGGAGGCTCTGGACGTGATCCTGCGCTCCGGCCGTCCCTCTCCTATGGACCTGGGCACGGTGGTCTATCCGGACGGCGAGAAGCGCAGGTTCGCCGTCAGCTGCGGCATCGGCTTCGACGCCGCCGTCTGCGAGGAAGCCCTCCACTCCAAAATCAAGGACATCATGAACAAGCTTGGGCTGGGAAAGCTCACTTACTTAGGGATAGCCCTGCGGCAGCTGTTCGCCTCCAAGGCAGTGTCCGGCAAGCTCACGTTAGAGGACAATGCTCCCGTCGACATCGGCAATATGCTGTTCACGGCCTGCATGCTGCACCGGTTCGAGGGCGGCGGCTTCATGTTCGCCCCGGACGCGGACGCCAGGGACGGCCTGCTGAACCTGTGCGCGGTGGGGGACCTCCCCAAGCTCCTGATACTGTTCGCCCTGCCCACCGCCTTTCGTGGAAAGCACTATATGTTCAGGGGCATCACCCCTTACAGATCCGGCCATCTCACCATAGAGACCACGCTGCCGCTCTGGGTGCACACGGACGGGGAAGTGGCGCGCAGAAGCGACCACATCTGCGTGACCTGTGAAAAGGACGCGATACAAATCATGCTCCCCTGATTACGGTTCTCTGCCCGGCATGTGCCGGTACGCCCCCGCCCTGTCTGTCCTATATCAGGCTGCCCTATGTGCCCCTGTCTTTCCCCCTGGTCATCCCTCCACGCTTCCCTCCCAGCATCTTTGATAGCCCCATGCTCTCTGTACTTTTTCGGTATGGAACCAACATCGAAAAGGCCGGCTTCCCTTCTGCCAACTTCATCTGCTCCGCAGCATGCGTCTCGTCAATATGCGTATATACGTCCATTGTTATGCTAATATTCGAATGTCCCATAATGCCCTGGAGGACTTTCGGCTCTACACCGATTTCCACCATTCGTGAGCAGAAAGTATGCCGAAGTGTGTGAAGTGAGATATGAGGCAATAACACAGGAGCTTTTCCATCAGCTTGTGCCCGTTGTTCTTCCTGACGATTATATACCTTTACAATATCATATAGCATACTATCAATGGCACACGTCGGATAAAGTTTCCATCATGAATAAAAATATCACTTATTTAGATGATATGCAAACAAAACATTTTATCTATAATTAAGTTATGCAAAAATGCATATATGCATTAATCAGTTAGCGAAAGCTTATTATACAAGGGGAGATGTACCATATGGTTCGGCTTCGAGTCGCTATGATGTCATTGACAGTATGATGAAAATTCTGGACTGCACATTTAGAAGAGTTGTTCGAGGTAACTCCCATTATACTCCACCCGCCTGAAGCGCGGCCTCCTATCCTCCCTCTGCCGAAATGGATGCCTGCCGAATTCAGCCTCCCGACATCTCCCCTGTCCTCAAACATCTTGAAAGTGATTATTTCCAGGTTCTGCTTCCTGGCCATATCCCTTACATAAAAAAGGAACGTGAAAATATCACATTCCAATCAATTTCATATCAAGGCTCTTTTGTCTGTATTTTAACTACACCAATTTCTTTTGCTACTACACCACACTACACCACCGACCCATTGAAATACATAGAATTTTAATGAATTTTATAAAATTGCAAATTCCCGATAAACCATTGATTTTTCTAGCATTTCCGGGCATTACCGCAATTCATAAGGAGTCACCTGGTACACGTAGTAATTGAGCCAGTTGCTGTAGAGGTTGTTGCTGTGGGAGCGCTGGGATGCCTGGAAAATAGCGTTTCTTCCTTTTGCTTTACCCCTCTGTGAA
>CAJUFI010000043.1 GCA_910585665.1 uncultured Acetatifactor sp.
AACTTTCCCGGCCCGGACATCTTCCATCATCCGCTTGAAACCAGGGCGGTCAAAATTAATTCCCGAATACCCATCGTCCACATAGGTATCATAAATCTCCATGTCCCTGCGGCTGCGGACGAATGACCGGAGCAGCTCCCTCTGGCTGCCGATGCTGATGCTTTCCGTCCTCCCGCTGTCTGCGTCCATTGCGCTGTCGTCCCGTGACAGACGGAGATAGAGACCTGCGCTATAAAATTCTTTTGCTTTCATCTGCGCTCCTCCAGTATTAGAATGTTAGCAGGGCCCGTCCCACGGGGCATAAAGCCTTTTCCGGGGCTTCCCACAAAAGGCTTGCCGACGCCTTGCCAGGATTTTCGCTGATTCGTCCTGACTCCAGGCTGCCAAAAAACCGCTTTCTGTAAAGAGCTTTAACAGCGGATTTTCGACATTCTTGATACATATTCCACCATCCGGTCATCCATATCCTTGTCGCAGTCGGCATAGCTGAATTTCAGTATGTATTCGCCTGATTTCACAAGGAATGGGTTCTTCACCTGTTCCAGGTAGCTTCTTATCCTAGCTGGCACCGACTTGCTTCTGTCTATCTCAATGCTGTCTATGTCTGCCAGCTGCTCCCTGTCCGCCTGCATGATGTCGGCCTGCTTCATGCGCTGCAGCTCCTCTATTGTCATCAATCTGCATCCACCTCTTTCCTGTATAAGGATAGTTTGATTTCAATCACATAATGTACTTTTGCAGCTCATGCGCTTCCCCTTTATCCCATATCAAACCATATGCAGCCTGCTATTTGTCCTATTCAGGCTTCCGCTGCACGGCCAGCATGTCAGCATCCATATCCTGTCTGCCTTCTGCATCCCCAATCTATCCATATTTGAATGCAAAAACACTTTACTAAAAAAATTCCGGCAAAAAAGAGCATCTTTTGCCGGAAAGGAATTATTTCGTATAAATCTCTATCTTACTTCTGCCTCCGCATACATCCCTCTGGATTTCCCTTCTACAATCTTATCCTCCACAATGCGGAAGCTTCCCCGTTGCCTGATATCCTCCGAAGAACTCCCTATCTGAACCTCAAACTCTCCCTTTTCCACCTTCCACTGCATATGGGAATCCAAAAACGCGGTCTGGCTGCACTGCAGACGGAAGACAACTTTTCTTTTCTCCCCCGGCTCCAGGGTAACGCGTTTAAACCCTGCCAGCTCCTTTACCGGACGGGTCATTTCGGCATATACATCCCGCAGATACAGTTGGACGACCTCGTCCCCTTTTACTTTCCCCATATTCTCTATCTCCACCGTGATTTCCACGGTACCCTCCGGATCTGCGGATTCCGGGGCGACATGCAGGCCGCTGTACGCAAACTCCGTGTAAGACAGACCGTGGCCGAAGAAATATCTGGGGGTGTGGGGCATATCCACATACTCCGCAAAGCCGATGCTTTCCCCCTGGTGCCATGCGGAGCCATTGGGATGGTTGTAATAAATGGGAATCTGTCCCGCATTCCTTGCCACGCTGACGGGAAGCTTCCCTCCGGGATTGTATTCCCCGGTCAGCACCTGTGCGATTGCTTCCGCGCCCATTTCGGAAGGGTTCCACGCCTCCAGAATCGCATCCAGGTATCGGTCTGCCGCATCGCTTGATATGGGCCTGCCGTTCAGATGAATTCCCACCATAGGCTTTCCCAGCTGCGCCGCCCTCCTGATGAACTCCTCCTGGCACTCCGGCAGATTGATGTCCGTGGCGTCCACGCCCTCACCCATGGATGCCACAGAGCAGGAGCCGTGCTTGCCCCCAAGGGTCATCAGGATGACATCCGCCTCTTCTGCCAGCCTCAGGGCCTCTTCCATATGGGAGAAATCGTTTCCCGCGATGGCATACCCATAGGCGTACCCTATCTCCACACCCCCAAGCTTCTCCCGGAGCTTCTCCCGGAGCTTCTCCAGAATGCTGGGGCAGCCCGGTTTCTGATGGCGCAGGATCTCGTCAAACTCTTCCGTCTCATCGCTCTGAATCTGGGTCCCGGGCACCGTCACCAGCTCCTTGCCCTGGACGCTGCCTGATTCCAGGCCCGCGATGGAGTTAGCGACAGCATGGACGGCCTCCGCCATGCTTAAATGGGTATATCCGCCGAACAGGCTTCTGGCATTGGCGGCATGGCAGCCGATGACCGCGATTTTCCTGATGCCCGGCTTCAGAGGCAGCACGCCGTTGTTCTTTAACAGCACCATGGATTCCAGCGCGGACTGTAGGGAAACCCGCCCATCGTCCCTGCCGGTAAATTTCTCCCGCAATTCTTCCCCCTCCAGGGCATAGGGATGCTCAAAGAGGCCCATGCGGAATTTGGCCTCCAGGATGCGCAGCACCGCCCTGTCCAGGATTGCCATATCCGCTTTTCCAGTGCGGAACCACTCCCCCAGCTCCTGGTTGAAGCCCATGCAGTTCTGGGCCTCCACATCCATGCCCGCCCTCATGCACAACAGCCCTGCTTCCGTAACGGTTTCGCATACCTTCTGGGTATTGTGGACATTCCCCACCGCTCCATAGTCGGATACGCATACGCCCTCGAACCCCATTTTTTCCCGGAGAAGCTCCGTCAGAATTTTTTCCGAGGCAGAGACCGGCTCTCCGTTTATGACGCAGTAGCAGGGCATGACCCCCTTAAGCCCCGCGCCGCTGACAGCCGCCTGAAAGGGTTTTGCGTATACCTCCTCCAGCAGACGGTCCGGTATGTCGCAGTTGGCCCCATGGATTCCTCCCTGGGAATTATGAAATCCCAGAAAATGCTTTGCCACGGATTCCGCCCTTCTTCCGGCGACGGTCTGGTTCTGGATGCCCTTTACATAGGCGGTTCCCATAGCCGCGGCCAGCGCGGGATCCTCCCCATAGGCCTCCCCCTGCCGTCCCATTCTGGAATCTCTTGAAATATCCAGCACCGGAGCCAGCACCTGGGTGATGCCGCAGGAAAGCTCCTGCCGCCCCACGATCTCCCCCACCTTTTCCTCCAGCTCAGGATCCCAGGAAGAGCCTCTGGCAATCCCTGACGGAAAGCTCATGGAATCCTGAATGAAGGGGCCGCAGAGCCCTTCCATGTGGAAGACGGCGGGAATCCCATGCCCGCTTTTCTCCATCACCTTTTCCTGTATCCTGCGCTGCCAGGCGGCCGCCTCCTCAAGGCTCTTTATCACCCGCACATCCAGCGTGCTCACCTGGCCGATGCCGTGTTCCATATCCTTTTCCACCGCATCCCAGTTGTCGCCGTAAGGGAACAGGCAGTTGACCTGTCCCATCTTTTCCTCCAGGCTCATCCTGCCCAGCAGGTCCTGCGCCCGTTCTTTGGGCGACAGCGATGAATCTCTGTATTTTTCCATTTTTATATTCTCCTCTATCTCTTATTTGTTTCCTGCTGCGCATTCAGTCAAAATCTTCTATGCGCCACTCGTCCGTCCAGTCCAGATATGGCCTGTCGCCCTCGAACCGGAAGGGCAGCCATACATAATCGGCGATGGAGGTATCCCTCTCCCCGTCCATGCCGAATTTTTCGTCAAATTTTATCTCCCCGTCATAATCCGGGTCAAATATGCGCTCAAATTCCGCCGCGTATTCCTCGTAACGCAGTTCCATATGGTCCGGCACCCAGCGGTCCGCCACAGCGATATACAAATCCTTCTTCCCCTCCACCTGAAATACGGAAGAAATCTGGGAGTGGAAGGAGGTACGGCTTTCATCTCCCGGATGGGGATTCCCCAGGACGGCATAAGGGCCGTGCCAGGTGTCCGCCATTGCCACCTCGGAAGGATTGGGAAGGTACCCCGTGGTCCCGGATGTCACCAGATAATGCTTGCCCCTGCGCATGAAATGTGCGGTGGCTTCCCTTACATAGGGCGGTGAAATATGAGGAAAATGGGTACTGTAATACCCTGTCACATCCGTATAATCCGCCGTCAGATCCGCGCATATGGTCTCGCTGTGCACCCTCTCGAAATAATAATAGGCCTTCCCGTCCGGCGCCACCGCCAGGTCGAAATCCCCGGCGCTCATGTTCAGGGGCTTTAAGCCCTCCCGAACCTTCGTATAGGGCCCCAGTATGTGGTCCGCCGTCAGGACTGTCTCCGTCTGGGAGCCGTCCCGGTTCATGATTTTGAGCCAGCACACGTATTTCTTCGTATCTTTATTATAGATAATATGGGGGCGGTCCATCATGGAAGCGGGATGCAGGGAGGAAGCCGGATTTTCCGGCTCCGGGGGAATGATGAGCCCCTTATCCTCCCAGTTGTACAAATCTCTGGAGGCGTAGCACCTTACTCCCCAATGCCAGATTCCGTTTTTCCCTGTGGTTTTCTCCTTGTTTTCCCCATACCAGTAATAGATCCCGTCGCGGTACAGCACGGAGCCCCCGTGGGCCTGAATCCTCTTGCCATCTGTGTCGAGCCATGTTTTGCCCGGTAAAATAGAATGATACATCTCTTCTCTCGGCCAGCTCTTTGTCCCGGCCTTCCCTCCTTACGTCAAAATGATAATCACAACCGAAAAAATATGATAAAAATATTGTATAACGAACTGCCCTTCAACAGTGCAGAACAAAATCGGCATACAATAGAAGCAAAGTAACGCTTTTACGCTTCTGCCCGCAGCCGCACCACCGCGTCCTCCATGCCCTCGCCGGAAAAAGTCACTTTAATCTCCCCGGGCTTCTTCCCGCTGCGGATCACTGCCTGCAGCCTGCCCAGGTAGGTGGTGTGACAGGGTTGGTTGAATTTCTCCTCGTTTAAGTGGTTGGCGCTTCCGAAGCCCTGTATGGAGCCGGCGCCTTCTATCCTGATTTCCACCTTCCGCTCCGGCAGAAGCTTTAGCCTTCCCTGGGAATCCGTGACGGAAATATCAATAAAGCAAAAATCTTCCTCTCCGGCCTGGAGTATTGTTTTATCCGGTACGGCGCAGATTTCGGTCTCCTGTCCCGCGGTCCTCACAGACTTCCGGTAAAGCTCTTTTCCGTTTCCGTCATATCCCACGCCCAGCAATTCCCCTGGCTGATAGAAGCAGGGAACCTTTGCATAATAGTCCTTCACCGGGCTCCTGCCCGCGCTTGTGCCGTTGATAAAGATTTCCACCTCCGCCGCGTCCGTGTAGGCGTCCACCCATGTGGGCTTTCCCTCATACCCCTCATAGGTCCAGCCGTCCACCGCATCCGTCCAGCGGTATCCATTCACCTCCGGCGCAAGCCCCTCATGGACGGGGGGCTGGGCGGCCAGGTACAGCCCCTTCTTCTTCTCATCCCAGGCGAATTCATATTTATGGATAGAGGGCAGTATGGTGCCTATGAGGTCGATGGTGCCGCCGTAATTGATCAGCCAGGGATAAGCTCTGCCGGAGAAGTGCCCTTTTTCCTTTTCCTCCGTCCCCTTCCCATGGGAATCTTTCCCAGGAGAATTTTCCCCATAGGAAATATTACAGCAATTGACCTCCCCCAGATGCTCCTGCAGGGTCCAGATGAAATCCCCGATCAAAAAGGGATGCTCCCTGGCATAGCGCATGGTGTCCACGATTCTCTCCCCTCTGGTCTCCGTGCCCAGCAGGACCCGCTCCGGATGAAGCTCATGGAGGGTGTCGTATTTGTCCTCATAATAATTGTATCCCGCAATGTCCAGATAAGGGTAGAGATTTTTCGTCGCCTCCTCGTCCATCCGGACAAAAGTGGGGGGATAGGGCAGATTTTTCTCGTCTTCCGGAATGTTGGCCGCCGCGCCCAGGAAAATCCTCCTGTAATGCTTCCAGTCCTTCTCCTTATTCTCAGGGCTCTCCGCCATCCATTCGTCCTCGTCCCTTGTCAGGTACGGAACGCCGTCCAGATATTCCCGCAGCCAGTGGACGCTGGGGCAGAGGGTGGTGGGCCTTGTGGCATCGATGCTGCGGATAATGTCCACGATCTCCTTTCCCACCCGGACTCCCTTCACGCCGCCCGCCTCCGGAATCTCGTTTCCGATGGAGTAAATCACCACGCAGGGATGGTTGTAGGCATCCTGCACCATGGCTCTTGTGTCTTCCCGGAAGGTATCCAGGAACAGGCCGCAGTGGGGATTCCCTCCCTTGGGGCGGTACCAGTAGTCAAAGGCCTCGTCCATGACATACAGCCCCACCTCATCGCAGGCCTTCATCAGGCTCCTGGACATGGGATGGTGGGCGGAACGGAGGGCGTTGAACCCGGATTTCTTCAGGATTCTGGCCCGGTGCAGTTCCGTGGCATCATTATTGATGACTCCTATGACACCGTTGTCGTTATGGATGCAGCCTCCCCGCAGGAATGTGGGAACGCCGTTGATCAAAAGCCCTTTTTCCGGATTCACCTCAATGGTGCGGATGCCGAAGCTTTCCGTCACTTCGTCATATACCTTCTCTCCCCGGGCCAGGGTGACCGCTGCCTGGTAAAGCTCCGGGGTCTCCGCGCTCCAGAGCTTCGCATCCGGAACCTCCAGCTGCAGGCTTACGCTTGCGTTCCCTGCGCCCGCTTCCCTTTTGATGCTTTCCACTGCTCTGCCGCTGTCTTCCGTTTCCCTGCCGCTGTCGGCCGCTTCCCCTTCTTCCGGTTTCACCTCCCGGCTGCCGGAAGCCACTGTTTTCCCGTCCTTCCTGATATCCACGGATACCAAACCGGCCCCCTGTATCTCCACGTCCACCTGAATCCTGGCCGGATGGATTCCCAGGGTGGTCACCTTCACCCCGGAAAGCACAATATGGTTTTCCTCCCCTATGCAGAGATGCACCGGGCGGTAGATCCCTCCGCCCGTATACCAGCGGCCATGCCCCTCCTTCGGCACATTGGCCTCCACGCGGATCTCATTGTCCCCGCCGAATCTCAGATACGGGTTCAGGGAAACCCAAAAGGGGGTGAATCCATAAGGCTTCTCACAGACCGGCTCCCCATTGATATAGACCCTGCTCATGCAGTAGACCGCCTCGAATTCCAGGATCAGGGTCTTATGGCGGTATTCCTCCGGCGCATGGAAGGTTTTCGTGTAAATGTATTTTCCTCCTTCGAATCCCGCCAACAGGAAGTAATTGCGCATCCCGGGGTTCCGGTCCGTATTGATCATGGCGTCATGGGGAAGGGTCACAGTCTCCCGGCGCCGCGTCCCCTCCTGTGTAAAAATCCAGTCATGGTTGAAATCGATTTTTTTCATGGCGTTCCTCTCCTTGTCCTTCAGGTTGCTGCGCCTCTACAGGCAAATCAGCCTACTCATAATCCTCCAGCCTCCAGCTCTCCTTCCATGTGATGGACACCCTCTCGCCGTCAAATTCCAGGGGCAGCCATACATAATCGGCAATGGAAGTATCCGCGCTGGCCAGCATGGGGCTCTCTGCCAATGCCTTTTTCTCCTCCGGACTTACCCTGTATCGATCCGGCTCAAAGTGGGAGGCAATGGAGCGCTCTATCATGTCGGCTCTTTTTGCGTCCACCGGGTACCCCGGAACCCAGCGGTCCGCGATGGAAATATACAAGTCCTTTTTGCCCGGTACCTTGAATACCTGGGAAATCTGGCTGTTGTAGGAAGAGTTGGTTTCGTCCCGGGGATGCGGATTGCCGATGCTCACAAAGCTGTCCCGCCAGCTGCCCGAGACGGCGGCGTCGCTTTTATTCGGGATATATCCGCTCATTCCGCTGGTCAGCATGTATTTCCTGCCGTTTCGCTCAAAGAGGGCCACCGCCTCCCTGCAGAAGGGCGCGTGCAGGCCCATATACTGTCCGGAAACCTCCCTTTCCGCCCGCAGAAAATCATCCGACAATTCCATGCCGAGAATCCCATCATGGTCCGCGTCCATGAACAGATATGCCTTCCCGCTTTCCTCCTCTTTTACGAGGTCAAAATCGCCCACCTCTTTCCCGAAAGGACGGTAATTTTCTACCGCCACCTCATAGGGACCCAGGAATCTCTCCGCCTGCAGAAGGACGAAACAGGACTTTTCGCCGGAAAGCTTTATCCAGCAGACATATTTCCCCGTCTTCGGACACTTCAGGATATGCGGACGGTCCACACAGGCAGAAGGATAAAGGTTTGACCGGGGATTTGTCAGATCCGGCTCGATGATCAGCCCCTTGTCCTCCCAGTTATACAAGTCCTCCGACGCGTAGGCGCGGATTCCCCAGGTCCAGATACCGCACACGCCGTCCGTTCGGTCCTTGTTTTCCCCATACCAGTAATAGATGCCGTCTTCATAGAACAGAGCGCCTCCGTGGGCCTGGATTCTCCTGCCGTCCGTGTCCCTCCACACCCTGCCCGGGTAGATAGCCGTCTGCCTCTGCGCCGGGATCTGCTCGGCCGCCGCTTTGGTCAGAGGCTGGCTTTTCAGCGCCTCCGTCATTTGTTCCATGCTCTCCTCTTCATAGAGGATGTTTCCCAGCTCCGCGTCCATGGCCTCCAGGCTGCTCTCCGAAATCGCGCCTTTCGCATACTCGGCCAGCTTCCGGACCGACATGCCCCTGGCGGCGGACTGCGCCACCCTTGCCCTCATCCCCGGCAGAAATCGGTCGAAAACGGCTGCCGTCCGCTCGTTGTCAAGAATTTCCCCAATACGCATATCAATATGATAAATCAAGATATCACCAGTCCTTTCCCATTTTTCATCTCATTCTTCCGGTTTCTTCATCTTCGTCAGCTTCCGGTTGATCTCCACCACCATCTCCGGCGTGATGGCGCCCCCGGCCATCTTGAAGAACTTGATAAAGGTGTTCCGAAGCAGCATGGCCTCCATCTCGGGAGTCCGCTTTACGCTCTTTGCCACGTCCCCCCGGGCGGCCCTGGCGATATTCACCATCTCATCCACCAGCGCCCTTCCCTCCGGCAGCCTGGCAACCGCCTCCAGGGTATCGTTGATGGAGAAATGCCCCGGAACAATCTCCATGCCCGGCTCCGCGAACCAGTTGTGGATGGCGGAGGCCTTCAGAAAATACTTCGGATTCCTCTCGCTCACCCTGCGTATCTTCATGGAATCCTCCAGCCCGCCGCTCTTAGCCAGAATCTCATGGTCCCCGGAGATTCTCACCTTGAAGACAAATACATGGTCACCCTCCTGTTCTCCCGCGCATGCGCCGTCCACATACAGCGCCACCTTCCTTTGGTTGCTGTAGACCTTGATTTCCGTCTCCTCCTCCGTCCGGTCCGCATACCGGCTGCCGCACAGATGGACGAAGGGCTCATCGCTCCACCAAGCCTTGTACGCATAGAACGCGTCCTTCTTCACCCTGCGGTCCATGGACACCAGGCCCTTGTGGTTCTTGCCGTAATCTCCCGCCTCGTCCCGTCCGTCCGCGCCGAAGTCGAACATATTCCACACATAGGTGCCCCACAGATAGGGCATCCTGTGGAACATCCTCAGCATATATTCGTGGTACAGCGCCTGGAACTGTTCGGAATAGTCCCCCTGCTCCGGCGCCGGCGACTGCAGGCCGTGGAAGGCGTCCGCGCCGTACTCCGTGAGGCCTATGCACCTGTCCGGATAAGCTTTGTGGAATTTCTCGAAAAATGCGTCATTATCCTGAAGCTCCCCTTCATACCATCCGAAGTACAGATTATACGCAAAGATGTCGGGAATGTCGTTCAGCGGGCTGTCCATAGGGAGCATATAGGCGTTGGCCATGGCCGTCAGCCGGGTGCCGTCCATGGAGTGCGCCAAATCGTTCAAAATACGATGGTTTTCCATCAAGCTCTCTGTCACGCCGCCCACGCCGATCTCGTTGGACAGCGCCCACAGGACGATGGAGGGGTGGTTATAATTCTGGGCGATGAGCTCCCGCATCTGGGACACCGTGTTGGCCCGCCCTCCGGGCATATGTACGGAAATGTAGGGAATCTCCGCCCATACAATCAGGCCTTTGCGGTCGCACAGATCGTAAAAATACCGGCTGTGCTGATAGTGGGCCAGGCGCACGGAGGTAGCGCCGGTCTCCAGGATCAGCTCCATGTCCAGATCCTGCATCTGCCTCGTAACGGCATTCCCCACCCCCGCAAAGTCCTGATGCCTCGACACGCCCCGGAGAGGATAGGGTTCCCCGTTCAGGAAGAATCCCCGCTCCGGATCAAAGGAAAAGGTGCGGCATCCGAAATCCGCCCCCACCCTGTCCGCCGTCACGCCGCCCACTGTCAGCTCCGCATCCGCATGATACAGATAAGGGTCCTTCCTTCCGTTCCATAAATGCACATCGGCCAGCAGAAGCTTCGCCTCCCAAATCTGCACATTTTCCCCGGATTCGGAGATTTTCTCGGCTTCTATGGAGGTCAAACCATCAACCGTCACCCGCACGCCTTCGGCGTCCCCCTTCACATAAGCCAGCACCGTCACTTCCGCATCCGCGCCGTTTACCTTCGGCGTGATCTGGATTCCCGGCGCTCCGAAATAATCCAGGTCAAAATGGGTCTCCGGCACGATGATCAGCCTTACGTCGCGGTAGATTCCGCCGTAAAAGGTAAAATCCGCCTTCTGGGGATAGACGGAATCACTTGGGCCGTTGTCCACCAGCACCTCAATCCGGTTCTCCTCCCCCAGCGCCTCCGTAATGTCCACCCGGAAAGCGGAGTATCCTCCCTCATGGCGGCACAGCTTCGTACCGTTCACTGAGACCTCCGCAATGGCATTCGCGCCCTCAAATTCCAGGTAGACCCTCTCGTCCGCCCCGCGCTCCACCCCGGGAAGCTCTTTCCCATACAGGCAGACGCCCCGGTAATAATCATTTCCCCCGTCCTGCCCGTCCACGGCGTTCCAGCAGTGGGGCAGATCGACTCTTTCCGATTTTCCTTCCTTTACGAACTCCCAGTTTTCATTTAAATCAATGATTCTGCGCATATCCCTTCTCCTCTTTCTAAAAAAAGCCCGCAGCCTATCGGCTGCAGGCTTTTCCTAAACCCATTTGACCCATCTAAAGCATATTAGGAAGCACCGATTATTTGTAGACACTTCCTTACTCTGCTTCCGGCATGACGTAAGTCAGCACCACATCCAGGTCGCCCACCTGGCTTCCCGCCTGCACATAATGCACTGTGGGCAGTCCCTCCTCTCCCAGCTCGGAGGTAAGCTCCCCTGCCGTGCCCAGGCTGAATTTGAAGGTATACTCGTTCTCCGCTTCCCAGGTTCCCTCGTCCAGAGGCATCACCGTGCCGAAGGCGCTGATGTTCACCTTGGCGGTACCGTCAGAGTACATCTCCAGAACCACCGATGTCACCGCCCCTGATACCTCAGGGCCGTCTCCCGCGAAGGAGCTTGTCATGCTTGCGCCCGCCTGCTTCATTTCTACCGCATCGCCTCCGTCCGGCGTATAGACAGCTGTGCCGTCATTATTTACCACTACCACAGCTCCGGTATCCGTGTCGTCATCCGGCGTCAGGGTATAGGTGGTCGCGTCCGCTCCCTGCTCCATTGTCCAGGTCCCCTCGATCTCCATGTCAACCAGATCCTGGTACCTTCCGGTGTGCCACAGCCGCAGCTGGCAGGTGGCGTCATCCACACCCTCAATGTCCACCACCGCATAGCCTACTTCGCCGTCGTAGACATCCTTGTTCTCACCTTCCGGATCATCGTAGCGGTAAATTGCGTCTTCGCCGCCTACACCGGTAATGTTTACCATGTCATTATAGACATTTTCGCCGTCAAATCCGCATTTGTCCAGCTCATTCCCGTCAAAGTCATAGAAGGTGATGGTATAAGGCGCCGTTCCCGTGGGAGCCTCCGCGTCCTCCGCAGCTGACGCCCGCTCCTCTCTGCCGGGCCAGCACGCATATTCATAGGGCTCTTCCGTCACCTCATATGTACCATGGAAATAAATCTGGTTGATGGCAAAGCCGGCATAGAACACCTTCCCCAGCACCGGCTGCTCCTCATAGAAGTGGAAGAAGTAGGACATGTCCAGGTCTCCTCCCGCATTGTACCCGTAGAAATAACGTCCCTGGGTAATCCTCTCCATAGGATCCGCATCCGCAGGCGCTTCCTGAGACTCCTGTGACTCTTCGGACTCCCCGGCCCCCTCGGATTCCTCCGTGGATTCGGACGGCTCCTCGCTCTGCCGGGAAGTCTCTTCCCCGCTGCCGGACTGCTCCTGGCCCGAGCTTTCCTTTTCCGCATCGTTCCCGCATCCTGCCAGCATGGAAATCGACAATGCGCCGCTTAATAATATAGCTGCTATTCTCTTACTTTTCATAATCCTCTCTCCTGTCTTCTCATGCGGTCTTTTGAAACCTGCATTTATTTGATAGCTTTATCCTACCAGAAAAAAACAGAAAAGAATCCCACAAATCCGATATGAAATACAAGAAATCCGACAAATATGCTCACAGACAGCTTCCCGGCGGCTCCTGATGCCTTCAGGTACCGCCATGCGGAGAAATCATTTCAGCTCCCCCAGCAAAGCCTCCAGCTGTCCCTCCGTCATCCTCCCGAAGGACACCAGCGCCCCCAGGGGCATCTCCATCATCATGGACTGCATCATCTTGTCCGTCCCCTCTCCCATGTTCTGGGACATCTGCGCCTCATGCATCTCCTGGGAATCGTCCGCCCTGTGCAGAAGGCCCTTCAGCACTTCCCTGCCTTTCGCCGTAGCCGCCAGGTCTCCGATGGTGGAAAAACGAGTGTACTCCATGGGAATTTCGTCCGCGGACTCCACCTCCGCCCTGCCGGACAGACGGATATCCGCCGCCGACGCCCCCACCAGGATCCCATAGCTGCCGCTCTCCTCAAACCAGCCGTGAATCCTCTCCTCGTAATAGGAAAAGGCCCTCTTATCCAGCAGGAAGCTGACCTCCTTCTCTTCCCCCGGCGCAAGCGAAACCTTGGCAAAGCCCTTCAGTTCCTTCACGGGCCGGATCACGCCGCTGTTCTCCGGGGCCACATAGAGCTGAACCACCTCCCGGCCGTCCCGGTTCCCGGCATTTTTCACCCTGCAGGAAACCCGGAGGATCTCTCCGTCACCCACGCGCTCCCGGTCAAGCTTCAGATCGCTGTATTCAAACGCCGTGTACGACAGGCCATAGCCGAAGGGAAAACGCACTTGCATCTTCTTTTTATCATAATAACGGTATCCCACGAACAGCCCTTCCCGATAGTTGGCCACGCCGTTCTCCCCGGGGAAATCCAGATAGGATGGGTTGTCCTCCAGCCTGAGGGGCCAGGTCTCCGCCAGCCTGCCGCAGGGATTCTTCTCTCCCGTAAGCAGCTTCACCGTGGCGGCTCCCACCGCGCTTCCTCCCAGATGCACCAGCAGCACCCCTGCTGCATCATCATACCAGGGCAGCTCCATGGGCGAGCCTCCGTGGAGCACCACCACGGTATTCTTCTGCACCTTCGCGATTTCCCGTATCAGCACGTTCTGGTTTTCGGGCATTCTCATATGCTCCCTGTCGCAGCCCTCCGTCTCAAAGCTCTCCGGCAGCCCGGCGAAGATAACTGCCACGTCCGCATTCCTTGCGGTCTCCACCGCCTCTTTCAGCAGAGCATTCTCTGTCGGTCTGCCGAAAGCGTCCTCCGACTGTTTGCCGGAAGCATCTTCCATCTGACTGCCGGAACCCTCCTCCATTTGTCCGCCGGAGGCATCATACCCTCTTGCATAGGACACCTGCATTCCCTCTGTGCAGTCCAGCGCCGCCATGGGATGCTTTTCATTGATATGGCTGCTGCCCGCCCCCTGGTACCGGGGCTTTTCCGCGAAGCTTCCGATAAACGCCACCCGGCTGCCCTTCTTCAGGGGCAGGACGCCGTCGTTTTTCAGGAGCACGGCGCACTCTGCCGCAAATTCCTCCGCTTTCCTCCGCGCCGCCTCCCTGTCAAAGACCGCATCCTCCTTCTGGTTCTCCAGAGCCTCCCTGACGAAGCGGAGCTGATTCCTCACCGCCTGATCCAGCTCCTCCCGGGTGAGCGTCCCCTCCTCCAGGGCCTTCAGGATTGCCTCCGTCTTCCCCTGCCTGCTGCCGGGCATTTCCAGATCCACCCCTGCCTTGATCCCCAGAGGACGCCTCTTGGTAGCGCCCCAGTCCGTCACCACAAACCCGTCGAATCCCCAGTCCCTGCGCAAAATGCCGTTCAACAATTCCTCATTCTCCGAACAAAATGTGCCGTTGACGGCATTGTAGGCGCACATCACGCTCCTGACATGCCCCTCCTTCACCGCGTCCTCAAAGGCGGGAAGATAGATTTCATGCAATGTCCGCTCCTCCACCCGGGAGCTGCCGGACATTCTCCGGGTCTCCTGGTTGTTGGCGGCGAAATGCTTCACGCAGGCCGCTACGCCCTGGCTCTGGAGCCCCCGGATATAGGAAGCCGCCAGCTTCCCCGCCAGGTATGGATCCTCGCTGAAATACTCGAAATTTCTGCCGCACAGAGGGCTCCTCTTTATGTTCACCCCCGGCCCCAGAAGCATGGCCACATGCTCCGCCTGGCACTCCTGTCCCAGGAGCTCTCCCAGCTGCTCTAAAAGCTCCCTGTCAAAGGAGGCGGCGAAAGCGGAGGCCGTGGGGTAGCATACCGTCTCTATGCTTTCGTTGATGCCCAGATGGTCCCCCTCGCCCGTCTGCTTCCGCAGCCCGTTGGGCCCGTCGCACATCATGACTCCCGGGATCCCCAGCCTTTCGTTGTCCTGGGTAAACCAGAAGTCACGCCCGGAGCACATCTGGGCCTTCTCCTCCAATGTCATCTCCGCCAGAAGCTTTTCCACATCCAAAGTCTTTTTCATCGCATACTCCTCTCTTTTCTATCCAGCCTTCCTGCATCCTGACCGCCGGCACTATATTTTTGCCGCCCGTCTACCTTCCCAGCCAGGCGTCCAGCTGGCGCTGCTTGTCCGCAACCACCCTGTCCATGCCCGCCCGCTGCAGCGCCTCCAGGAATTCCGGATAGTATTTCTCCAGATCCACGCTGCCGCTCTCCAGGATAGGCACATATTTCGTGATCGCCTTCTGTATCTCGTCCAGTTCCCCGGAAACCTTCGCCGAAGAATAGACGAACCCTTCCGCGGCGCTTTCCCTGCGCACCGCCTCCCGTTCGTAGACCTCCTTCTGCCGCTTCGCCTCCAGGGAGCACATTTCATACTGCCTGCTCCGGTCGCCGTACAGCCCCAGGGGATTATAATAGCCCGAAGGCGCCCCCCCTGTCCAGGCGATCAGGCCGTTCTCCTCATCCGCCACCTCATAATGCCTGCCCCGGATGCCCCACTGGATCAGGTTTGCCACAGAAACGTCCGCGTACATCAGGTTCAGGAATTTCATGGCGGCCTCGGCATGCTCGCTGGTAGAGGGAATCACCCAGAAGCCACTCTTGGAATGTCCGGCTGACACCGAAACCTCCGTCGTCCGCAGACAGACCATCTCCTCCGGGAAATATCCGTTTTCGATGCTCTCCGGCACGCTCATGGAGGGATAGGCGCAAATCTTCCCAAGCAGAATCAGCTCCTCGACGGTATAATCCGTCAGCGCGCCGTCAGGATACAGATACCCGCTCTCATACCACTGCCGCACATAGCCCAGGAACTCCCTGTAGGCCTCCGATGCGTACCTGTCATAAATCTTCATTTCCGAAGCGTCCAGAAGGTTTCCGGAGGTGCTTTCCCCTGCCACGCCTTCCCCTGTCTCCATGAAAAAGCTCTGCATGGAATACGTATTTCCCGCTGTCACAAGCCCCAGGGGATAGCGATCCGGGTACAGCCTTTTCAAAGCCGCGAACCACTCCGTCAGCTCCTCCAGCGTATACACATGGGCGGGGTCATAGGAAAGTCCGGTCTCCGCCACATACCGCTTGGGCAGGATGATTCCCGTGCCGCTGCCCAGGTAAGCCTGCGCCGCAGACACCCCATATGTGAAACGATCCAGGACCGCCCCCCGGGTCAGGTCATACCGCTCCTCGGACACTGTGCGGATATCCGTTCCATACTCGTATAGAATATCGTCCAGAGAGCGCAGCATGCCCCTGTCCACGTACCGGGTGATATCCTGGTAGTTCAGAACCATCAGATCCACCGGCTCCCTGTTGCTGATCCACAGCGGATATCTGGAAAAGGCCTCCTGGGCGTCTATGACCTTGAATTCCACTTCCACGCCGATGGCAGGGACGGATACCTCGTTGACGGCCCTCTCCACATCCTCCAGGTCGTCTATGATGCTGCCCTTTGTCACCTGATAGGTCATCACCACCTTCTCCGGCGCGGACTTTCCCTCCCCGCTGTCATCCCGGGAAGCCGCTTCCTTCTCTCCAGGCTGCCCAACCTCATCACCGGAAAGCGCTCCCTTCTCTCCAGGCTGCCCGCCGTCCCCCTCCCTGCCGCAGGCGGACAGGCACAGGATTCCCGCGCACAGCAGGATCAATCCCCATTTCTTCATCCTCCGCCTCTATCTCCTTTTCTCAGCTTCTCCGGGCATTCCCGGGGCGTCATTGCCGCGGGGCGTATGACTTACCCCCTGCTTTGCCTTCGACGCGTATTCCCGGGGCGTCATCTTGTAATACCGCCGGAACTGATCCGTAAAATAGGAATAATTCCCGTAGCCCACCATGCCGGAAACCATGGTGACGGTCATATTTTCATCCTTCAGCAGCTCCCCCGCCAGTATCATCCTGCGCTGGTACACATACTCGCTGACAGAGCATCCGAACCGCTTCTTGAACAGCCTGGTGAGATGGTCGCTGCTGACATATGCCATGTCCGCCAGGCTGCGCACGCTCAGCTCCTCCGCGATATGCTGCTCGATATATGCCGCCGCCTTTTCCGCCACGCCCTCATTGGATGGGGCTTCCTTTTTCTTCTCTGCCGAGATGCGGTCGATGTATTTCTGTCCGTAGTCCGAGAGGGTCCTCTGGTGCCGCTTTTCCTCCACCACCTCCGCCGCATGGCGCAGCATCTGGGTGAGCCTGTCGTAGCGCACCGGCTTCAGGGCGTATTCCAGGCAGTTCAGCGACACGGCCTGCCTGGCATAGTCGAACTCGTCATGGCAGCTTAAGATGATGCATTCCGTCTCCGGCCAGTGCTCGTTGACCCAGGCGATGAGCTCCAGGCCGCTCTCGTCCGGCATCTCGATATCGCAGAGCACCACATCCACAGGCTTCGGGGTAAGCAGCTCCACCGCCTGCCCGTAGCTGCCCGCCTGCAGGATCTCCTCGTAGGGCAGCACATCCCAGTTCACCCCGTTCAGGATCCCCTGGACGGCAAAATATTCGTCATCCACCACCAAAATCCTCATAACCGTTCCCCTCCTGTTTCTCCCGAATCAGGGGCAGATCCAGCCAGATCTGGGTCCCCTCCCCGCTTCCGCTGACAATGTCCATCCTGGCCTCCCCGCCGTAAAACACCTCCATCCTCCGGCGGCAGTTCCAGATGCCGATGTGCTTCTGTCCCCTTTTGTCCGTGTAAGCCTGGCCGCCGCGGAGCTTTTCCAGCACCTCGTCCTTAATCCCGCTGCCTGTGTCGCAGACGGAGATCAGCAGCCTGTGGTTCTCGCTGCGGATATTGATCAGCACCTCTATGCACTTCCCAGGTATCAGGGCATATTTCATGGCGTTCTCCACGAAATTCTGTACCAGAAGGGGCGGCACCATGGCGTGCTCCAGCCCCTCCTCCATCTTGTAGACACTGGTGAAGGCGCCCGGGAAGCGGATCTTCTGAATCCCCGTATAGCTTTCCACGAAATGCATCTCTTTCTCCAGGGGCACCAAAGCGTCCGTCTCCTTCAGCACATAGCGGAAATACTCCACCAGATACATGGAAAACTCCTGGATGCATTCAAAATTGCGCATCTGGGCCAGGCTGTAGATCATGTTGAAGGAATTCAAGAGCATATGGGGATTTACCTGCAGCCGCAGGTTGTCCAGCTGGGCCTGGTACATCTTGATGTCCTTCTCCCTGGACAGCCCTATCTCCCTGGCCATCTGGTTGAAGGTATCGTAAATATACTGAAACTCCGAGGATTCTGCCTTTTCTCTGTATTCAATCCTGTAGTCCAGGTTTTCCTCCTCCAGCTGCTTCATCCCCTTCTGCAGCAGGTACAGCGGATACAGAATCAGCCTGCGCAGCACCCACCACAGAAGCACGAACAGCACCAGACAGCCGAATACCGCCGCAAGCATCCAGAACAGCAGGATGCCGCTGTTCAGCCCGTTATGCGTTTCCCCGTTCATCCGCAGGCGGCAGCCGCCCTCTTCCGCCGTCCATTCTATCCATTCCTCCCCCAGCTCCTCCCCCAGCAGCTCCCAGTTCCGGCCGATGACCTTCGCCGTATGCTCCGGCGTGATCCGGAGAATGGCCTGACCGTCCGTAAAATACACCGGTTCCCGGGTCAGCCCCTGCCCGAACAGGGATTCGGACAGATATTTCTCCAGATCCAGCCGGAAGGTCAGGCAATAGTTCGCGAACTGGTAATTGCGCACGTAAAAGGTATGCCCCGCTATGCTGCGGATGCTCCACCCTCCCGTGGAGACGGCGACATATTGTCCCAGGGCAGTGCGGATGGCCTCGGCCTCCTCCGGCTCGTAGGTATCCGGGGTAAATTTGGTATACAGTTTCCTGCCTGATTTCTCCAGCACCGAAACCGCCCCCGGCAGCTGGGTCTCCGCCAGAATCTTTTCCAGATCCCCCACCATCTCATAACTGGCCATGGCATCCGCGCCGGAGGGCACTGTCAGCGGCGTCATGTACCGCATCATCACATCGTCCATCTCTGTCTCGATCCGCTCCAGGCCCCCTGACAGGGGGGACATGGACAGGTCAAGTTCTCTCCGGCGCAGGTCCTTTTGTTCCTCCCACAGATTTCCCAGGAACAGCCCGGTGAGGATAAGAGTTCCCAGAATCAGCGGGACCACCGTGATACAGATCATCCTCCAGAGCCGTATGACCAGGCTGCGCCGGAACAGGCTGAATTTATGTTTCATATCGCTAGTCCCATTGTCTTATGATTTCACTACGGTATGTTCGGGTTACCTTTTCATTATATCGTAAAATCTGATTCTGAGGAATCCCCCTCTGCACTTTTGTCATCCGGATATTGTTCACTCCAATATGCAAGTTTTACTGCTTAACGATTTCACTTGCCGTGAAACCAGACTGCATAACGCTGACTGGTTCAATCGCTTGATTGCATTAGGCAGTATTCAGCGTTATGCAGTATAATGCCTGGCGGAGGCATGAAAGAGCAATAATGTTATCCGCACATTGCCCCGCCGTCAACGATGAAATCCTGCCCTGTCACAAATCGTGATGCATCGGAAGAAAGATAAAGCGCACAGTATGCGATATCCTTGATATCCCCCAAAAGCCCCAGCGGCGAGTCCGCCTTCATTTTCGCCTCCTGCTCCGGCATCTCGTGAATCTTCTCCGTCATCTCCGTGACGATAAAGCCGGGATAGATGGTGTTCACCCTTACCCCTTCCGGCCCCAGCCTCTTGGCAAGCACCCTGGAAAAGCTCCTCACCGCCCCTTTCGCCGCGCTATAGACAATGGGCCCCGAAGCCCGCAGCGCGGCCAATGACGCAATATTGATAATGGATCCCACGCCGTTCTTCGCGCATTCCGGATAGGCGTACTTTATGGCCATGAAGGTGGATGCAAAATCGGCGTCCATGGTCTCCCGGTAATTCTCCATGGAGAACTCTTCCTCCAGGCTGCCGTGGGCACCCCGGGAGCCTGCGCTGTTGATCAGGATATCCACCCGCCCGAATTTCTCCACTGCGTATGCCACCATGTCCTTACAGCTTTCCTCATTGGTCAGGTCGGCGGAAAAGCATTCGCAGATTCCCCCTTTTTCAAGGATTTCCCGCTGTACTTCCTTTAATTTTCCCATACGGCGGCCCACCACCAGCACCGAAGCCCCGGCCTGCGCCAGCATAAGCGCACACCCTTTGCCGATTCCGCTTCCGCCTCCTGTGATGACCGCGCACCTTCCTGTCAGGTCAAACCCCTCCATATAGCTCATATCATCCCTCCTCACGTCATCCCTCCCCATGTCATTCCTCCCGCTTCGGCATCTTTACTTCCCCTTCGTGCAGCTCCACCATGACCCCTTCCGGCCCCCGGAAATAGGTGAACTTGAATCCGGGAATGTGGGCGCTCTCCACGATGGGGTTCATCAGCTCATATCCCAGGGCCTGCACCTTCTGTGCCACAGCCTGGATGTCGTCCACCCGCAGCATGAAATGCATGGAGCCCAGGTCGTTGTGGTTCATGGGCGGACAGGGCTTTGCGGGCGGGTCGATGTACTGATGGATCTCCAGATCCACGCCGCCCTCGCCGTGCAGCATCAGGCAGTTCATCACCTGCTTTTCCACCCCCGACAGCCCCTGGGCCGGCTGTATCTGGTTCCTGGCGTCAAAGACCACCTTCATGCCCAGTGTGTCGCAGAACAGCCTGATGCACTCGTCTATATCGCTGACCATGATCCCTACCTGAAATACGCCTTTTGCATATCCTTTTTCCATTTTCTCTCCTCCGTTTCGTTTTCAAATACACTCTCGCCTGATCCTGCCTGCCAGGATTCCGGGAGTCCATGCTCTCTTTCCTTCCGCTATCCGGAAATACCCCGCAGGAAACAGGATTCTTGCAGGGTATTTCAACTCGTTTCGATATTACAGGAACCGCTTGGCCGCCCCTGTCGGCGGACAGGGCGTCAAATCAGCGATTTTTCATAAGGCTTATTCTCTGCGGCTGCACCGCGTCAGCCCTTGACGCCGCCTCCGATAACCCCCTTCTCCAGCTTATTCTGGAAGAACGGGAAGAGGAGGATCAGCGGCGCTGCCGCCACGATGATTGCCGCGAACTGAATCAGGTATTTGCTGTAATCCGGGTTGGCGGAATCCAGGAAATCCTTGTTCTCGTTGATGAGCTGGTTGATCACTAACTGCAGGGGCCACAGATGCCTGCTCCTGGGCACATAGATGGATGCGGGCAGCCATGCGTTCCAGGCGGCAATCACGGAATTCAGAATGATCACCGAGCCTAAGTTCATGGCCTGGGGCAGCATGATCTTCCACATGGTGGTGAAGTGTCCCGCGCCGTCGATCCTGGCCGCCTCATACATTTCATGGGGAACGGAATTGAAAGCATTCATCATCATGATGCTGAACATGCCGTTGGTGCACCCGGGAATCACCAAAGCCAACGGGGTTTCCACCCATCCCAGGGCGTTGATCACCATATAGGTGGGAACCATGCCTCCCCCGAACAGCATGGTGGCTGTCAGGAACAGGATCATGGGCGTCCTCAGCCTGGTCTGGCGGCTGATGGCGTATCCCCCCATGGCCGCCATCATGAAGCCCAGGGCCACGCTGGTTATGGTATAGAAGAGCGTATTGCCGTATCCGTCTATGATGCTGGCATCCTTAAAGATATGGGCATACCCTTCCAGATTGAATTCTCCCACGGGCCAGAGCACCAGCCCTTCCTTGGACAGCAGCGCCTGCCCTTCGGAGAACGAGGACATCAGCACATGCCACATGGGAATGATGCTGCAGAAGGCCACCAGGGCGCACAGCAGAATCACGATCACGTCCACAATCCGGTCTCCCACGCTGGGATGTTCAATCATGGTGGAGACCCTGTCATCTTCATTGTATTTTTTCTTACTTGGAATACTTTTTTTCCATGGAATGCTTTTTTTCCATGAGAATGCCATCTTTCCACCTCCCTAAAACAGCGATGAACCGCTTGCCTTTTTGCTCATATAATTGGATCCCATCAACAGTATCGTGCCCACGATGGACTGGAACAGCCCGGATGCCGCGGATAGGGAATAGTCCCTGGCGCCTCCCGCCGCAAATGCCAGCCGGTATGTATAGGTGTAGATCGTATCCGCCACCGGATAGGTGGTAGGCATATACAGCAGCAGGATATTGTCATAGCCCGCCGCGAAGCTGGTTCCGATTCCCAGGACGAACATCATCACGATGGTGGGCATGATGCAGGGAAGGGTAATCTTCGTCAGCCGCTGCAGACGGGTGGCCCCGTCGATGGCCGCCGCCTCATGCAGGTCTCCGCTTACCGTGGCGATGGCCGCCACATACATGATGGAGCCCCAGCCGATGCCCTGCCAGATTCCCATCACCAGATAAATGATCCAGAAGGTGGGCGGGTTTGGATCCGCCAGCAGGTTGGTATTCTCCAGGCCGAACAGGTGGTGCAGCAGCAGGGTGATGGGCCCGTCCTGCTTCACGAATTCCTGAACCAGGAAGCACACGATGACCGCCGCCACGAAGTTGGGCAGGTAGGACGAGGTCTGCACCGTCCTCTTGTACTTCTTGCTGCGCAGCAGGCTCAGCAGACAGGCGAACAGGATGGGCATGACGAATCCCACGGTACATTTCAACAGTGCGATGACCACCGTATTGAAGATCGCCCGTGGAAAATCCGAACCGCTGAAGAGCTCCACGAAATTGGCCATCCCCACCCAGGGGCTCTTGAAATACCCCTTGTTTATGTCATAATCCTCGAAAGCCATGACGATACCGAACATGGGGATATAATGGAGCACCAGGGTATAGAGGAAAATCGGGATAAACATCAGGTACACGCCCCAGTTCATCTTTAAATCCTTTTTCCAGGGAACCTTTCGGGTCTGGAAGGGGTTGTCTTTTTTTGCCATACTATTTTGTCTCCATTCTCACCGGGTCTGTTGGAAAACGACTGTCCGTTCGCAATTTATCAGTATTTCCCACAGCCTCAGGCGCAAATACTCAGGGTTGACGGAAATCGTATTTCTCCACATAGGGCTGAACCAGGTTCAGGGCCTTTTCATAATTCTGCTTCCGCAGCATGGTGCACCAGTCCTCCCATGTCTTGTCGTCCGTCACGTCCTTCTGTCCCTTGATGAATTCCATGGTATGGGCGTCCATGTAGTTCAGCAGCTTGGTGCGGATCTTGTCAATGGCCTTGCTGTCCTCTTCCTCGATAAGGAAGCCGGGGGTTCCGTTCCACAGTCCGATATTCGGATACTTGATCCATGCATCCATGCTGGCCCTGAAGGTAGCGGACTGGCACTTATCCACGCTCTTTACCAGGGCCAGCCCGGGCATCTTGTCCGCGGAGACCGCGATCTTCAGGTTTCCGCCGTCCAGTGCCAGAGCGTCCGCCAGCCTGTACCGATACTCTCCATCGCTTACATTGGTATAGGCTCCCTCTGTCAGGCCGTTTTTCTCATAAAAGTCGCTGCCGCTGGCCTGCACCTGCTCCTGGTTCAGTCCCACGGTTTTCACCACGGCCCCTTCCTCCGTATAGAAATAGTCGAAGAATGCGCAGAGCGCCGCGATATCCTTGCCGTCCTCCACGGCCTTGGTGGTAATATAGACAGGCGATCCCTGCATTCCCACTCCGGCTGCGGTACAGTCCGGAATCACATTCCGGCATTCCTCCGGCCCGTAAATATCATTGATGGGCATGGGAGCTCCGGCTACGAAGATGCCCTCTGCCAGAGGCGTCTGGGAGGGATCGTTCTGGTTGTAGATCCGGTTCCCCAGCGTGGACTGCTGCCCGTACCAGATGCCAATCTTGCCCTGATGAATCTTGGCGGAGTCGATAGCGTAATGGGCATCGCTTGTCTTCTGGTCAAAGGTCTTATCCAGCCAGCCCTTCTCATACCAGGCAGACAGGCATTCCAGATAGGTGCGGAAGGAGTCGGATACGCCGCCGAAGCAGGCCTGCCCCTGGTCGTTCACATAGAACATGGGCGTTCCGCCCCCGAAGGAGGAACACAGTCCGCCTGACCACATATAGCCGGGATAGTACATGCTGATGCAGTAGCCGTCGTCAATCCCCATATCCTCCATGGCCGTCTCAAAGATGCCGAACATCCACTCCCAGTCGCTGATGTACACCGGGTCGCTTCCGCCGCTGGGGAACACCACATCGTCCTCCCAGCTGTCCGGATCGCTCTCGTCCGTATATCCGCCGCTAAAGGCCGCCCCCGTCTGGGGATTGCTGCCGTATTTCACGATCCAGTCACGGCGGTACTCATAGCCGAAATTCACATCCTTGTAGGACTCGTTCACCGTCACGATTCCCAATATCTTCTCTTCCCCGTCAATGTTGAAGACGGCGCTCTTCCTCACGTCCTCCACCGTATCCAGCACCTTTTTGTAATTGGGCATGTACTGGTTCACATATTCCGTCAGGTCGATGATTCGGTTATTGGCATACATGATGTCCGCGCTGTCGCAGATGACGCCGTCCAGAACATGGGTCAGGTTCCCGTTGATATACATGTTCTGCAGGTCGTCTGGTTCCTTATTGGCGGGCGGAATGACGAAGTCGATGAAGATGGATTTGCCCTCCTCTCCCCAGGTCATGGTCTCCGCATATTTGACTGCCGGATTGTCTTCGTATTCCGTGTAATAGGACGAGCCGGGGCCGCTGTGGATCCACATGGTATAGTAGGTGTCGTCTTCCGGGTTCAGATCCGTGGCAGTGTTCCCGGCTCCCCTCAGGATGCCGCAGCCGCCCAGGGCGGCCGCCATGCCCAGTCCTGCCAGTCCGAGAATCACTCTCTTTGCGCCTTTCATAAAGTAGTACCTCCTTCTTCATTCTCAGGTTGCCTTCCTGTCTGCTTTCTGCATGTCATCTGAGAATAGTTTATAAAATTTTCAAAAAATATTCTCCCACAAATCCGATGCATTCTCCAAGAAATCCGACATCCTGATCCGGCAATCATCGAACCAAAGAAGCTAAATCTCACAAACAAGATAGATTTAGAGAAAGCGGAATGATATAATCTGAATGTACATATTTCCTTATATTTCGTCAAATTCCGTTCCGGACTATACTATCGGTAGAGTCAAAAAGCCCCGTTCTATCCAACTCTACCGTTGGTAGGTGTTCATTTTTATGCCGGATTTATATAATTTACCGCAAGCAGGAGGGCTGAATGATGAATCAAATTAAGATTGGAGCTTTTATTTCCGAACGCCGGAAAGCAAAAGGCTGGACGCAAAGCCAGTTGGCAGAAAAACTGGAAATAACCGATAAGGCTATTTCAAAATGGGAAACAGGACGGTCTATGCCGGATTTGTCTCTGTTTATGCCTTTATGCACCCTTTTAGACGTTACTTTGAATGAACTATTTGCGGGTGAGCGCATTGCAGAAGAAAAATGGAAAGAACGAGCAGATGAGGTTCTTATGGACGTGATTACAAATTGGTTAGGACACGACAATAGGGAAAAAGTACATTCCCGGGAATCAAAAGAAAGTGATACAACCCCCGAAAATGTTTTGGAAGTTGAAAATGTCTCCAAACTCTATGAAAATGTTTCAACAGGGCATGAAAATGTTTCAACAGGGCATGAAACAGAAAATAATTCTGTATTGGCCGTAAAGGACGTAAGTTTTCAGATACCGCACGGCAGCTTTGTCGGAATCATGGGGGCCTCCGGTTCCGGGAAAACAACATTGCTCAATTTAATAGCCACAATAGACAAGCCCACAAATGGGACGATACGAATAAGCGGGCAGAATATAGTGGATATACCAGACGAAGCTGCCGCAGAATTTCGCCGCAGACATTTAGGCTTTGTTTTCCAAGAATACAATTTGCTTGAAACTTTGACTATCTATGAAAATATTGCGCTTGCTTTGACAATTAAAGAGGTTCCCAAAGAAAGCATTCGCCCAACGATTCAAAGTTTATCTGAAAAGCTGGATATATCGGCGATATTAGATAAATTTCCGTATGAGGTATCGGGAGGACAACGGCAGCGCTGCGCCTGCGCCCGTGCTATCGTGGTAAATCCGGATATTATACTTGCGGACGAGCCTACCGGGGCATTAGATTCCCACGCTGCCAGACAGCTTTTGGACACCCTTGTCATGCTTTGCAGAGAGTACGGCGCAACAATATTGATGGTCACCCACGATGTCATGGCGGCCAGCTATTGCGACAGGATTTTGTTCATGAAGGACGGCGAAATAAAAGCTGCTTTGAACCGGGAACAGGAAAACAAGCAGACCTTTTTCGCGGATATTTTGAAGAAAATAGAATGGATGGGGGGAGAAAGCTAGATGTATTTGAAGTTGTCAATCCGCAATGCCAGGCGGTCTTTTACAGATTATCTTTTATATGTGGTTACCATGACCGTGCTTTTGGCGATGATAGAGGTATCCAATTGTATCACCATTATAGGAGAATCAGCCGGTTTTCAAGTGATCTCTCTGCCATTGTTGATAGCGGCCATTCAAATCGTTTTAGTCGGATATATAGATACTTTCATGTTAAAGCAGCGGGCAAAAGAGTTTGCAAGCTATTTATTATTGGGTATGGGAAAAAAGAGAGTAACCCGGCTGTTCCTATGCGAAGTCCTGTTGATTGGTTTTTTCTGCTATATAGCAGGAACAACAATGGGCTTTTCCATATATGGATTCTGGTATTTCCGTGAGCCGCTGCATGAAATGGAACATTGCGGAATCCTTTACGGTAAAAGTATGTTCCATACGTTTCTGTTTTTTTGCCTTATTGAAACAGTGTGTTCTTTTCGATTGAAGCAGCGTTTAGACAAGCTGCAGATAAGGGAGCTGATGTATGAAAGGAACCGCAGTCAAAGCGCAAAAAATATAGGAAACTATAAAAAATGGGGCATTCTTTTCTTTTTGTGTTTTGTGTGCTTCCTTGGCTGCGTCTGCGGCATTGTTTTCCTGCCGGAAGTTTACATCGTTTACCCCGTATCTGTTACAGCAATCCCTTTGTTAATATCTGTTTTTGCTTTTTACAAATGGGTGTTTGGCTATTTATATGCGTACAGGCGTATGAAATCCGTTAGGATATATCAAAAAGACCGGCTATATATTACGGCAAATTTAACATCAAATTTCAAAACGGCCGCTATGGTTAATGCTGTTTTCTGCATATGCTTTTTGTTTTCCGGGGCTTCTTTTGTAACCGGAATACTGATACTGCAGCCGGAATTTCAGCTTTTTGATACGGCTATGCGCCAGTGGATGGGAACTGCACAAATAAGCATCTGTATCGTGTTTCTGGTTATTTATTTTTCGATATTATCCCTGCAGCAGATCATAGAGCTCAGGCAGAATGCAAAAAGCAATCGGATAATGCGCTGTATGGGAAAAAGCGATAAGCAGATCGCAAGACTTGTGAATCAGCAGATTGCAATTAAATTGTCCTCTCCAATGATAATGGCTTTATTGATTATTTTATTCTGCATACCGTTACTGAATGGAAAAATGAACTTACTATTGCCGGCTTCTTTGAACAATATTCTGCTCAAATTAACCGGTGAGTTTGGGGTGTGTATTGTGGTTTTCTATATTTGCTATTTCGGGATTGTAAGCGCTATGAGCAAGGCATGGAAAAGCGGTCATGCCGGAGAGCATGACTGCTGATTGCGTTGTACTGCAAATTTATACTGCTTAACGATTTCACTTGCCGTGGAACCAGTACTTTCAAACACTGCCCCGAAAATCGTGGGGCTAATTTCGCTCCAGTCAAAATCACCGCTTGCCTTTCCCCTATCTGTAAGTTCACTCATTCCCGTCAGGCTGCTGGCCGTCATGGGCTTCCCACTGGCATTCCATGAGCTGCATTTTTGAGAACACCGCCTGAAAGGAGGATTCCTCCGGGGAGCAGGCGTAGATACCGAACCGGATCTTCCCCTTCCCTTTGTGCATATGGCATATCCGCATCTGGCGGAATATTGCCCCGTCCTCCGAACATTCAATACAGTAATCATCCTCCCTGCGGCTGAACCGGTACCACATTGTTTTCACAGCGGCCCCTATGACTGTTGTGGCCCAGTCGGAGTATCCGTTATTCGTCACCACGCTCCCCAGATGCTGGTATTCCCCGGTTTCATATTCCACGGAAGCCTTCAGCCAGTTTTCACTGTCCAGGTACATCACTATGCCGCACTGGTCAAACCTGTGGTGGCTGTCTGCAAAGTCCGTCTTTACTACAAAGCTGAAATACTTCTCTTCTGTCTCCATCTGCAGTACAGGGGCGTTGTCATTCCGGAAATGATAATATGTCCTCTGCCACAAGTCTGTGCCGGGTTCCGTCCGGATCCTGATTTCACTGCCGCCAATCATATACTCGGCCGGTTCATTGACCCAAGCCAGCTTTTCAGGCTCAAAAGAAACCATTTCCCTGCCTTCCTCTTCTGCTTTTCTGTTTTTCTCCATATGCGCAGTGCTCCTCCTGATTATTTTACCCAATGTTCTTCCAAAGTCTTCCGTTATTTTACTACAACACAGGCTCTCCCTGCAATATCTGTTTTCAAAAAACAGCAGCAGCTCCTATCCGAAAGCTGTTCTATCCGAAAACTATGGGGCAGATTACACTCAACCCCCTGCGGAATGAAAGAGCAGAATATTCGGGTCTCGCCTGACCCCTCTGCTTCAAAAATCATTTCAAAACGCTGCACATCCTCGTCATAACGGTACATTTCCAGCTTTCCCGCCGTCTCTGCCGGATAAGTGCGGCAGAGCGAAGAGAAGTTCGCGTCACTTTCCATGCCGGGATGATATTCGCAATATGCGGAGCCCCAGAGATTTTTCTCAAGGATGCCGTTCATATGCCTGATCAGATCGTTCGTAAACTTTTCCGAAGGAAAGGCTCCCCATTCCCCCACAATAGTCGGCAGTCCCAGACGTTCCTGCCCCCTGCGCTTCTCTTCATAGAGCAGCTCCACATTTCTCTTGCTGAAGCTTTCATAGCGGGCTGAATCAACCACCGAGTCATAGCCATGAGGCGCATAAATCTGATTGCCCTCCTCAAGCCGTTCAATGCCGGTAGGGATGTTAGTGCTGCAATAGATGTTCCCGCCGGTTACGATCGGTTTATCGCTGTATTTGCGGATTGCCCTCTGCATACGGCGGTAATAGTCCATCAATGTCGTCCTGTCAAATTCCAGAAAACGCCGGCTCACAATGCCCATGAACGCCGCCTGCTCCTCTTCCGTGACAGCCTCTGGCTTCGTAAGGTCAAATGCAGGATTCGTCTCCATCATTTTCCTGGTTGCGTATCCAAAGGCTTCCCGCGCAATGCTCCCCATAAAAGGCTCGTTCATGGGTTCAAATCCAATCACATTGGAGCAGTCCGCAAAGGTCTCCGCGATTTTCTCCCACATGGAAGAATAATGATCCAGAAGCCCCGCCCCGTCCTCCGCGGGCTTATTCGCCCAAAAATTATCTGCCGCCCGGATGATAGCATCGCTTTCCAGATAAGCATTATACCAGATGGTACAGCTCTCGGGATGCGGCAGCCCATCGTCCAGGCAAGCCCAGTCCGGCGCTCCGTCAATATACTTTTGGGCAAACAGATCCTGATGCATATCAAGAATAATATAGATACCGCAGCTCTCGGCGAGGTTCACAATTTCCTTCACCCTTCCCAGATACGTCTCGTCATAAACTCCCGGCCGGGGCTCGACGCCATGCCAGAAAATGCCGAAACGCAGCAGATTAAACCCCATCCGTTGAAAAAAAGGAAATGCATTTTCAAAATCAGGATAAAAATGTCCAAGCGCCGCATCCCTGCAGAGGACATTCATGCCATGCAGAATCACCTCTCTGCCTGACTCGTTTATGAATCTGGTTCCATTGAGCAAAATTTTTTCCATCGTTTTCTTCCTTTTTATTTATACTGCCTAACGATTTCACCTGCCGTGAAACCAGACTGCATAACGCTGACTGGTTCAATCGCAAGATTACATTAGGCAGTATTCAGCGTTATGCAGTATATACTGCCTAACAGTTAAAATTTCCGGGCAACCCGACCACATTACAGCCTATGCCTGTCGATGAATCTCCAGCCCGGCTTTTCCTTCCGGAATATTCGTTCCTCAAACCGTCAGCACATAATCTCCCGCATCTACCGTCTCCGGCATTCGGCCCGGAATACGAAGCTCCGCTTCGCAATTGGCCGGAACCGTCACTGTATACACAGTTTTTCCCTTCTCCCGTCTCCATCCGCTCCTGACCATACCATATATGCTTCTGTATTCCGCGCCGGCATAGGTAAAACTGCCTCCCGGCCGCGGGGCAATGACGAACCGGTTCTCCCCGTCCATGCGGATACCGCACATGGTCTGAAACAGCCACGCACAGACAGCCCCCTTGGAATAATGGTTCAGCGAAGCGATGCCGCCCTGGGCGCAGGGCCCTTCCCAGGATTCCCATACGGTGGTGGCGCCGTTCTTCGGCATGAACAGCCAGCCCGGCATTTCCTCGTTTTCCAGCAGACGGTAGGCCGCCTCAAGGTCAAACTCTGCCAATACCTCCAGAATCAGCGGCGTGGACAGGAATCCCGTCCCCAGGCGCCAGCCGTAATTCTCAAGGGCCCTGAGCAGCCGCTCCCTTGCGTAAGCAGTCTGCTCTCCGTCCAGCAAAGCAAAGGCCAGGGGACGGACGAGCCGCGCCTGCCGGTCTGTATCCAGGGAATACCCTGCCGTTTCAGCCATTTCCTGATATGCTTTCCTGCATCCCTCACTGTATCTTCTGAATACAGCGGCGTCTTCATCACACTTAAGCTCCTGGGCTATTTCCGCCATGCATCCCAGCACATGGGACGTATATGCGGTGGACACTTCCGGATGCGGCGCGGCCATATCCTTCCAGTCATTGGGATGCACGTCCGCCGGTTCCGCCCACTCGCCGTAGGACTGCCCGGTGTTCACGGCATATTTCCCTGCCTCTCCCTTCAGGCCCAGAGGCCTTGCCATAAAACCCGACTTCCCGCAGCGTCTCATCATGAATTGCGCATAACGCTTCATACGGTCATAGTATTCCGTCAGAATCCTCCTGTCCCCGTACATTTTCCAGAAACGATAGGGGTTCAGTATCCCAACATCGGACCAGCCCACACTGCCGTTCATGGTCCACATATAGAAGTCAGTGCCCCCGTAGGGCGCGATCTGGGGAAGCCTGCCATCCTTTTTCTGCCAGTCGAACACATCCCGCAGATACTTTTTGGAGAAGGCGGCATAGTCAAAGAGATAATTGGCAGACTCGAAGAAAATCTGGGCGTCCCCCGTCCAGCCATGGCGCTCCCTGGTGGGGCAGTCCGTGGGGATGTCCAGGGAATTGCCTTTCGCCGACCAGACGACCGCATCCACGAAACGATTCAGCAATTCATTGGAGCTCTCAAAGTATCCTGTCTGCTCCAAATCAGAGTACACGGCAATGGCCGTTACATTTTCAGGCTCCAGGATGAGATCCGTTTCCACTTCCGCATACCGAAAACCAAATACGGAAAAAGTCGTCTTGTATGCATTGTCGCCCTCCTGGCAGACATATTCTATCTTCTGAAGCGGAGTGGTGACCTTTTTATTGCTGCACTGGATATTTTTCTGGGTCAGATTTCCGTCCTGATCCAGCAGCTCCCCGAAACGGAACAGCAGCCGCTGTCCTTTTTTCGCCTGGACGCGGAGAGAAATGTATCCTGCGATGTTCTGTCCGAAGTCCAGCAGCATCCTGCCGTTTGGCGCTTTCGTAAGAATCGGTGTAAAATGCTCCCGCTCCGCCACCGTCACATTATTGGATGCACTGGGCAGAACCTTATGGGACGTCGCCTTTGCCCTGCCGCCATATGCAGGTGTTCGGAAAGCCTCCACGATCTCCCCGTCCTTGTTGTCCGCAAAACGGATGGGGCCGTCATTGGACCAGCTCCAGGACTGGTCTGTAAAGACCTTTTCGGAGCTTCCGTCTCTATACAGAATTTCCAGCTGGGCAAGGAATTTGGTCTCTGTCCCATACTGATTTCGGATTCCCCAGGCCCCGACGCTCCCCCTGTACCAGCCGTCCGCAAGCTGCACTGTCAGGGTATGATTTCCCTTTTCCAGCAGCCGGGCCACATCATACGTCTGGTACTGCACTCTTTTATTGTAATCCGTATAGCCGGGCGCAAGGCAGAAATCGCCGATTTTACTTCCGTCCAGCCTCGCCTCATAAAGCCCGCAGGCCGTAATGTACAGCCTGGCAGACTTCACTTCTTGGGAGACCTCCACCTTTTTCAGGAAGCAATCTACTGGATAGCGCTTCTTCCTGTTCACCCGATAATTGCCTGTGATCCATTTTGCGCCCCAGTCCATGGGTTCCAGCAGACCCATTTCAAAGAATGCCTCTTCGGACCAGTCCCCCGCCCCATCGTTTTCATCCCACAGTTTGACCTTCCAGAGCACGCGCTGGCGGGAGGCAAGCATATGGGGAAACCGGATCCCTGTCATTCGGGAAGAGGCTGTCTTACCGCTGTCCCATATGGTTTCGCCCTCTGTCTGCGCCAGGATGCGATAGGCTGTCTGCCTTACCGCGCCTTCCACGTTCCACATTAGTCCCGGGTTCTGCACGTCAATTCCCATGGGATTTTCCAGATATTCTGTTCTTAACCTTACTGCCTGTATCATGCTTCCTCCCTGACCCGGACAAGCCGGAGCTAAACTATTTCTCCACAATTCCTTAATTTACAACCGGCCCTGCTAAGCCCTGCGGCGGGCTTTGATTTCAGCCTGCTCCTTGTCGATATGCTTCTCCACATCCAGAAATCTCAGCAGCAAAATCAGGATAATCGCGGTGATAATCTCCAGCCCCAGAAAGAAGAAAATAAACACATTCTGCGTAGCCGCGTTCTGGACAGCGCCCACCGTCTGACCGGTAGCTTCCACAAATTCCGGCGCAACATAGCCGGATCTGGCAAGGCAGAAATTCAGCACGCCAGCGGCCACGCCGGTTGATACCGTGATAATAATGCTGTTTATGGAGGTAGCCAGCCCGTCACAGCGGAAGGTATATTTCCACTCGATATGATCCAGCACATCGGCGGTGAGCGCGGCAAAGACATAGGCGCATGGCAGGCCTCCGATGTTTTTAATGAACTGCCCCGCCAGCACAATGACCATGTTCCGCGGGCCGATCAGGCAGACTGCGCCTCCAATGGCATAAAGGATGAATCCGGCCAGCGTCACGTTCCGCTTGCCGAATTTTTTCGCCAGCGGCCACACCGCAAAGATGCCGATCCCCATGGGAATGCCGCCGATCACGGAAACAAGGGTCTGGGTCACTCCATCATTGTAGGTTCCCAGCACATAGTTACAGTAGTAAACGAGAGAAGCATTTTTAAAGTAACTGCCCAGGTTGAAGACGATATTGTAGGCCATCAGAATGATCCAGTACTTATCGTGCAGTATGGCTGAAAACTGCTCCCGGATAGACCTTGTTTCCGCCCCGTCGCCGATTTCCTCCGTGATGCGCTCCTTTGTAAAGAAATATTCCAGCAATGTCAGCGGCAGGGCCAGGGCTGCCAGAATGCCCATGACCAGAAGCCACAGCTCCTTATCGACACCCAGCACCGGCATGACTGCCATGGGAAAGACCAGGGCCACGATAATCCCGGAGACCATGATAGAGGCGATATTATTGAACACCGACAGGCTGCCGCGCTGCGTGGTGTTCCGGGTGGACAGAGCCACCATCAGGCTGTGGCTCATATTATAGATTGTGAATGCGAAGGAGTAAAACAGGTTGTATGACAGCATGACCCAGATGACCTGGACTTCCTCCGGGGCATTGGGCACCGCAAACAGCAAGATGCCCGTCACCGGCATCAGGATTGCCGACAGCAGCAGCCATGGGCGGGCTTTGCCCTCCCGGGTACGGGTACGGTCGATCAGCTGCCCCATGACCACATTGGTGACGGCGTCAATGATTTTGGAAGCGATGGGAAACACCATCAGAAACGCGCCGCCCCATACCCCGGTAAGCTTCAGGACATCCGTATAAAACACATTCAGATAGACAGCCAGCACCGCATTCAGCAGCAGTGCCCCTGTGGGCCCCAGTAAATATCCGAGCCATTTTTCTTTTCCCCCCACATTCTCAGACTGGATTTTGCCGGCCGGAAGCCTGTCAAACAGTTTTCCCTTCATCTCTTTCTCCCTCATCGTTTTTCTCCTTTTTCACCGTATTTTATCTTCAATACCAGTTCCAGAACATTGCGGGCTGTCCGCTGCAGCTCTCCCCGGGTAATCCCCTCCGGCTGGCCCAGCGTTTTCAGCAGGCTCCCATCCGATTTGTATTTTTTCGCCACATGCCCCATATCGCCGGGCATGAGCACGTCCACCTGGGCCCTCACCCGGTAGGCATTGTTCTTCAGCTTCGGGAATTCGGGGCTTCCGGACTTCTGCATCCACCAGTCCGTCATGACCATGCCCTCATATCCCCATTCCCGGCGCAGGACTGTGGTCACAAGGTCATAATTGTAATGGGACCATACGCCGTTTACCTTGTTATAAGAGGTCATTACGGTATGGGGGCTGCTCTCCCTGATGCAGATTTCGAAATTGCGCAGATAAATCTCCCGCAGGGCGCGCTCAGACAGCCGTGAGTCACAGATATTGCGTTTCGTCTCCTGATTGTTGCAGGCAAAATGCTTCGGACAGCAGGCTCCTCCCATGCTCTGTACCCCCCGCACCACGGCAGCCGCCATCTTTCCGGAAAGCAGCGGATCCTCCGAAAAATACTCAAAGTTCCTTCCGCAGAGGGGATTCCTGTGGATGTTCATTCCCGGCGCCAGCAGCACGTCCACGCCGTAATGCTTCATCTCCGCCCCCACAAGACGGTACAGCTCCTCCACCAGCTCACAGTTCCAGGTACAGGCAAGGGCCGTTCCGCAGGGCACCAACGCACAGTACTTTTGCAGCCGCAGTCCCGCGGGTCCGTCTGCACAGACAACCGGCAAAACTCCCTTCTCCCGCAGACCGGGAATCACACCGCCCAGGACGCCGGCATTGCCAGGCGCCCCCAGCGGGCTGTTCATCATGCCGTGCCCCCGGGTCAGAGCCTCCAGTTCGTCATCGCTGAGCCCGGCCACAAAATCGTCCATAGTGTCCTTTCCGCTGGCCACATCGCCGAGAATCAGGGCTTTATCCCTTTTCACCGCAGCCTCCCCGGGAAGATTGTCAAGAATGCGCTGCCTCAGATTTACCTCCGGCGAACAGACTGCTTCACATTTCTCCACCACCGCTGTCTCCTGAAGCAGAAAGCTCCCCGCTTCCACATCATTTGCCGCAAAGCGGTACTCGCCGGGTTCCAGCAGAAAAGCATGCCGCCTCTCGTCATAAGACGAAATCGCTTTATCATCGCATTTTAAGATAAGCTCCTGGCTTTCGCCCGGGGCAAGCTCTCTGGTCTTTGCAAAAGCGGTCAGAACATGTGCGGGCTTCTCGATACAGCCCTTGGGCGGGCGGCACCAGAGCATCACCACCTCCCGTCCGGAACAGCCGCCGATATTTTTCACTTCCACAGCCATCTCCGTGACTGCTCCCTCCGGCCCGCCGGCACCATGAGCAGAGCGCTTAAGGGATTTTGGCATAAGCCTGAACTCGGTATAGGAAAGGCCATAGCCAAAGGGATACAGGACCGCCTCCTTTGCACAGGTGTCAAAATGCCGGTAGCCTACAAAAATCCCTTCCGCATATTCATTGTATTCCCTGCCGCCGAAATGCCCGCTGCTGGGATAATCCTCATAGCGCCGCGCGATGGTGTCCGCCAGCCTTCCGCAGGGATTCACCTTTCCGTACAGCACATCCGCAAGGGCATTGCCGCTCTCCATTCCCCCCTGCCATGCGATCAGAACGGCGGATAGCCTTTCCCCATACCTTTCCGTCCACTCCATATCCATAATGCTACCGATGTTCAGCACCACAGCCGTCCGGCGGAACGCTGCCGTAACCGCATCCAGCATTGCCAGCTCTTCCTCCGTCAGGTAGTAGCTTCCCTTCTCCAAAGTGTTTTCCCTGTCCTCCCCGGCCGCCCTGCCAATCACTACCAGGGCAGCATCGGAAGTTTTTGCCGCGCTCTCCGCCATATGTGCGGCAAGCGGCATCTCCGGATGGTTCATGGGCCAATGCCCCCACCAGCCCTCATCCGCCCTGTGCTCCTCCGATCCACACCAGGCTCGGTATGCCTGTGCCAGCGGCCTGTTATACTTTGCCCCCATATTCCCGAGGCCTTCCATCAGGTTTACGCGGTAAGGCGCATGTACGTCGCCGCCGCTGCCGTAGCCCACACAGAACCAGTCAAGCTGGCACCGCCCGAAAACGGCGATTTCCTCCCCTTCCTTCAGGGGCAGCACGCCGTCATTTTTCAGCAGCACGCAGCCTTCCGCCCCGCTCCTGCGAATCAGCGCCGAAATGCCCGGCGTTATGTATTTCTCGCCGGATGCCGCCGTCTCCTCCTGCATGAGCCCGTTTCCCATGGCATGATCCACTACCCGCTGCATAAACTTGCCAATTTTCTTTTTCAGTTTCATCCTGTTCTTCCCTTTCCCGTCAGGCCTCTCAATTTTTCTACACCCATTTTCCCATATTCCACTATTTTTTTGTTTGTAAAATTATCCGGCTTATTGTAAAATTGAGAAAATGATACAGGAGGCCCTACAAATGCCGGAAATTGATTATGCCTATATCTCTGAAAACATAGCGAATATCTCCCGCATCCAGATAAGGATTTATGAAAACAAAAGCTGTACCGGGTATTATTCCGCCACTGCATTTGATCCGGATCCGGCCCTTCCCTATCTGGATAGGCTGCTGGATGCGCCTGTCAGCATAAGCTGCCATATCACGCCCTTCTATCAATATTACGGCGTCATCCGCCACGAGCGCCATACTATGGTCATCGGCCCTGCCTGCCAGTTTCAGCTGACCCGCTCAAACGCCAGAGAGCTCATGTTTCTTCTGGGAATCGATGAAAGGGAAAAAGCCCATTATCAGACCCTGCTCCAAGGCATTACTCTCATGCCGCTGGAAATTTTCCTCCATCTGCTCTGTCTTGTAAATTACTACATCAGCGGAGAGAAGAAAGAGATTACCGAGCTGTCCCTTTTTGACTTTCATGACTCTATCCCCACCGGTTTGCCGGCGTCTTCCCAGCCTCAGCCTCCTGTTCCCGAACCGGAAGATTGGCTGGCCGTCTCCCACAGTACCTTTGAATACGAGCAGCAGATGCTCCGCTTCGTGAAGACCGGCAACCTGGAGGGACTCCGGAAGCTTTTTGCGAATTCATCGGCGGGGCAGCCCGGCAAAATTGCTGACAGCTATCTGCGCCAGCTGAAGAATATCTTCATCACCTGCGCCACCACGGTATCCCGTGCCGCCATCGCCGGCGGACTTCCTGTGGAGGAAGCGCTTTCCTTAAGCGACCGCTATATACAGCACAGTGAAAAGCATCTCTATCCCGATCAGATTCAAAACCTGCAATACCACATGGTATTGGATTATGCCACACGGATCCGGAATCTGGTTATGGGGAAACAATACAGTAAGAGCATTCAGAATATCATATCCTATCTGCAGGAGCATTTGACAGAAAATGTCCGTACAGACGATCTCTGCAGCCTTGTTTCCCTAAGCCGCAGCCAATTGTCCGCACGTTTTAAATCGGAGACCGGCTTTACCATTACAGAATATATGTATACTCTGAAAATCAAAAAAGCCCGGGATCTGCTGGCCTCCACCGACAAATCCCTTTTGGAAATCAGCACATACCTGGGGTTCTCCTCCCAGGGATATTTTCAAAATGTATTTCGGAGATATACTTCCATGACGCCCGGCGACTACCGGAAATATAACAGAAAGGGGCTGTCGCATCAATGATTAGGAAATCAGCGATGTGACAGCCCTTTTCTAAGGATTTTGGGTTATAAAGCCCCCGCCAGAACCATACCTCCCCTGCTTCCACCTTCCAACGGCGGTTGCGGTCCAAAAAGGCCGTCTGATCCGCGCGTACCAGAAAGCCCACAGCTTTCCTCTGCCCCGGCTGCAGCTCCACCCGGGCGAAACCCTGCAGTTCCATGCATGGGCGTACTATGGCAGCGCGGCAGTCCGACAGATACAGCTGCACCACTTCCGTCCCGATTCTGTCATACCAGCCATTCCCCAAAAGAATGTTTTACCGCTTTTTGGTGCAGGATGTCCTTAGGAGACATCACCAGGATCCGGCAATGCCTCTCATGAAAGCGATCACCTTGTCCTTGACCTGATTCTGACAGAACAGATCATCCCCATGCTGTGCTCTTTCAATCTCTATCAAGTCGGCGCGCACCCCCTGTTCGACCAGCTTTTCATAATATGCAGCACCAGCAGGCCGTCCTCTTCCCTCCAGCAGACCTGCTCACAGGGCT
>CAJUFI010000044.1 GCA_910585665.1 uncultured Acetatifactor sp.
AATCTGTAAATTTTGCAACAGGCTTGCGTAGGTTATTTGGAGGCATTTCCTTACTTTCGATAATAAGCAATGACCTTCCTGACAGCCCGGATCACATCATCCACCTCATCATCCGTCAGGCTATAGTAGAGAGGGATGCTCATTACTTCATTGTAATACTTCTCCGCATTGGGGCACAGCCCCTTCCCATATCCCAGCTTCTCATAGTAGGAATGCCAGTAGACCGGCAGATAATGCACCTGGGGACAGGTATTCTCCGCGTACATGGCATCAAAGAACTGCCGCCTGTCGCAGTTGAGGCGCTCCAGGTTCAGCCGCAGGATGTACAGATGCCTGACCGTATCGGACTCCGGAATCTCCCGCTGCACAGTCAGCTCCGGCATCCGGGAGAACGTCTCGTTATACTTTTCCACGATTTCCCTTCTGCGCGCCGCAAATTTCGGCAGCTTCTGCAGCTGGCTCAAAAGCAGCGCCGCCTGGAAATCCGTCATGCGGTAGTTGTATCCCAGTTCCACCTGCTCATTGTACCAGGCGGCATCCGTGGGATGTACCATCTCCTCCATGGCCCGGGTGATTCCGTGAGTGCGGACACGCATCAGGCGCCGGTAAAGCTTCTCATCGTTGGTGGTAATCGCGCCGCCCTCGCCGCCGGTGACTGTCTTCACAGGGTGAAAGCTGAAGCAGGTCATGTCCGCGATGCTGCCGATCGGCCTGCCCTTGTATTTTGTTCCGATGGCATGAGCCGCGTCCTCAATCAGCACCAGCCCATGCTTTCTGCAAATCTCCCCCAGGGCATCATGCTCCACGGACTGTCCGGTGAAGTCCACCGCCACGATGCCCCTGGTCCGGGGGGTAATCAGCTTCTCCACAGCTTCCGGGTCGATGTTGTAAGTGTCGGGACGGATGTCCGCAAAGACGGGCTTCGCCCCGCAGTACAGCACACAGTTGGAAGAAGCTGCGAATGTGATGGAACTGACGATCACCTCATCGCCCTCCCCGAATCCTGCCGCCAGAGCCGCCAGGTGCAGAGCCGCGGTGCCGTTGGCCACCACCACGGCATATTTCGCCCCTGTGACCTGGCACAGCTTCTCCTCCAGCGCCTCCACCCTGGGACCGCAGGTAATCAGCGGTCCTTTGAGCGTCTCCACCACTGCGTCTATGTCATCCTGCTCTATACATTGTTTGCCATAGAAAATCGGGCTCTCCCGCACGGGGGCACCGCCGAAAATCGCTAATTGTTCCATACTTTATCTCCTACCTCAAAATCTTCCATCTGCCCCGGACACGGCCGCACCGCCAGGCACAGAAGCCTTCCGGTTGAAGCCCCAGTCCCGGCTTCCGCAGCCTGTTGCACAGGGCTTTCCCGTGTCCTATCATAACATATCATTCCTAAAAAGGCAAATTTTAACAGCCTTTTCCCTTTTCCAATTCCGATTCCAGCTCGTACTTCTGCTTGTCCTCCACGGTAATGTCCTTGCCCAGCTGGACTTCAATGACTTTCAGCTCCGTGTCTGCGAATATGGTGTGTTTGCAGCCCGCCGGCATGGAAATCACGTCCCCGGGGGAGACCCTCCGCTCCACGCCGTCAATCACAGTTCTGCCGCTGCCGCTCATCACCGTCCACACCTCGTCCCGGTGCTCATGGCTGTGATAGTGCATGCCATGGCCGGGCAGAAGCACGATTTTGATGGTCAGGCTGTCCTCCTGGACGTCAAGGACGGTGAAGCTCCCCCAGGACTTCTCCGCGTACATGACCTGCTGTTCTATCTGTTCTACATAGGGCTTGATATAGCTGCTCTGCCCTTTGTCCGAAATCAGGATGCCGTCCCCGCTGGCGGCCACCACCATATCTTTGCAGCCCATACAGAGAATCGGGATGTTCAGCTCGTTCACCACATGGGTATTCTCACAGGTATCGTTCAGGGTGGCACGGCCGATGGCCTGATCCGCCATAGCTTCGGAGAAAGTATTCCAGGTGCCCAGATCCTTCCACTGGCCCCGGTAGCGCAGAACCTGTATTTTCTGCTCCCGCTCCGCCACGGCATAGTCGAAGCTGATTTTGTCCATCTCCCCGTAACGTTCATAGAGATCCTGATAATCCTGAAACCCAAAAGCCTGGTGGGCCTTTTCCAACAGATACCCCAGCCGGAACGCGAACACGCCGCCGTTCCAGAGAGCCCCCCGGGCGATATATTCCTGGGCCTTCTCTAAATCCGGCTTCTCCCGAAAGGTGTCCACGCCGCTGACCCGGTCCCGGGAGACAGGGATGATGTAGCCGTATTTCTCGCTGGGGTAGGTGGGTTCGATGCCCATCAGGTACAGGTTCGCATCCCCTGTCCGAGCCATCCGGGACATCTCCTCCAGCGTCTCGAAATAGGAGCCCTCCACATAGGGATCCACGGGACATACCACCACTGCCTCCTCCTCGCCTTTCCCCCGCACATCCTTAAGATAGCTGGCAGCCAGGCAGATGGCCGGGAAGGTGTCCCGACGGCAGGGCTCCACACACACATGCACCTTGTCCCCCAGCTGGTTCTTAATCAGGCTCACCTGCTTCTTGCCGGTGGCTATGGTGATTTCCGCCTGGGAGTCAACCGCGGTAATCTGGCGGTGGACACGGGTCAGCATGGACTCGAAGTCGCCTTTTCCGTCAGAGAGCATCCTGACAAATTGCTTGGAACGGATATCGTTGGACAAGGGCCACAGGCGCTTGCCGCTTCCTCCTGATAGTAATATGATGTTCATCTGCCTATCTCCTATTCCCATTGCGTTTCTGCATTTTCTGTTTCTGCTTCTTCTATCTTCTGCGCTTTTACTTCTGTCTCTTCTATAAATTCTGCGCTTCTACTTCTGTCTCTTCTATTTCTGTAGTTTTATTTCTGGCGCTTAGGAATTGTCGGAAAATAACTGATGCAACTTGTTTAGGAGAAAGCCCAGAAATACAACGAAAACGGCTATAAACTCGCATCAGTTATTTGTAGACAATTCCTTACTATCTGGGCGGCAATTCCCGGCGGCACAGTTCCAGCGCTGCCGCGATGACTTTATCCATGTCATAGTATTTGTATCCTCCCAGGCGGCCTCCGAAGATAAGCCTTTCTTCTTTATCGGCTTTCTCACGATATTGCTCGTACAGCGCGTTGTTGCGCTCATCGTTCACGGGATAGTAGGGCTCGTCACCCTTAGTCCACTCGCTGGAATACTCCCGGGAAATGATGGTGGTGGGCTGGGTCCCGAACTCGAAATGCTTGTGCTCGATGATCCTAGTGTAAGGGACCTGGCGCTCCGTGTAGTTTACCACCGCGTTGCCCTGATAGTTCTCCATCTCCAGCTCTTCCGTCTCGAAGCGTACCGAGCGGTACTGCAGAACGCCCAGGGAGTAATCGTAGTACTGATCGATCATACCGGTATACACAATCTTGTCCGCCAGGGCGTCCAGTTCCGCCCTGTGCTGCAGATAGTCCGTATCCAGGCGCACCTCCGTGCCCTCCAGCAGCTTCTCCACCAGCTTCGTGTAGCCGCCTGTGGGGATGCCCTGGAATCTGTCGTTAAAATAATTGTTGTCATAGGTGAAGCGCAGGGGCAGGCGTTTGATGATGAACGCAGGCAAGTCCTTGCAGTCACGGCCCCATTGCTTCTCGGTGTAGCCTTTGATCAGCTTCTCGTACACGTCCCGGCCCACCAGGGACAGGGCCTGCTCCTCCAGGTTCTTCGGCTCCGCGATCCCCAGGTCGGCAATCTGGGACGCAATGATGTCCCGGGCTTCCTGGGGCGTGGCGATGCCCCACATCTTGCTGAATGTATTCATATTGAAAGGCAGGTTGTAGAGCTCGTCCCGATAGCGGGCGATGGGGGAGTTGATATAATGGTTGAATCGGGCAAAACGGCATACATACTCCCATATCTTCTCATCCGAGGTGTGGAAAATGTGTGCGCCGTAGCGGTGCACCTGAATGCCGTGGATCTCCTCGCAGTAGACATTTCCAGCGATGTGGCCGCGCTTCTCCACGACCAGGCATTTCTTCCCCGCCTGCTTCGCCTCCTGGGCAAAGACCGCACCGAACAGGCCGGCGCCTACAATCAAATAATCATATTTCATTCGGTATCTCCTTTGGCGTTTGGATTGACTTTTATCATTATAACAGATTCCGGAAGGAATTCCAACTGAAATAAATCCTTGTCATTGGCAGGGGTAATTGGCAGAGAAAATCAGCAGACGCAATTGGCAGAGGGCGGACGGCAGGCGCCGGAATTCCTTCATCATTACTTCAGGCGGCGCAGAATCGGACCCCCCGGCGCATTCCGCAGGCAGCATGGAAGGGAAACCCACATGGACGTCGGGCCCCGGACGCTTTCGACAGACAAGGCCGCCCTTCTGTCGGCACGGCAAAACAGCGGCTTAGTTGAAGCTCAAGCCGCTGTTTTTTGAATTCCCCTTTTCGAGTTCTATTATAAGACAAGATGGACTTCTTGTAAAGAAGTATTTATCGACAAATTTCGACAATATTGACTTCATTTTCTGTTTTCAAGATTGGATGGGAACGGGCATCTGTCCCGGCGCTCCCGGAGGGGTATCCGGAACGAATCCGAGAAAATCCGCAACGAAAACAGCGGGCTAGCCATAAGCCGACACCGCTGCTTCGAATTCCCCTTTTCAGATACAATTTTATGACATTTAAGTCTTCCTGTAAAGAGAAAGCCATCGACAAATTCCGACTTCCGCAGGCCGAGAGGGATTATTGTTCTTTCTCGCTTCGTAGACCTTTCCCCATCTTGGAAACATATTTGAATCATGAACCTCCTCTGCTATGGCATATCATAGATATTCCTCATAAATGATAGCAGGCTTTTGATAGGATGGTCAAAAGGCTAAGGACTGGAAGCCCGAGGCCCTTTCGGTACCTTCAATATCCGTATATTTCAAAATTTGCTATAAGCCACCAAATTGGCTTAGTAAAGCAAACCAAGAATCAGGAAACTCCCCAAACATTAGAAGGAGCCTTGCTGAAGCGGAGCAATTTTTTATAAGTTGACATATTCCAAAATTACTACTGCAAGAATTGTAAAAGCAAGCAGCACTATAAATTTTTCGTATGTACTCATAGAAGACGCCTCCTTCCGTACAAGGCTCGGAAACAGAGGTATTCACACCCTATCTCTGAACAACGGAATCCATTTTGACTTGGGCGGGCACAAGGTTGAATTGATATCTAAGCGATGGCAGCCCCAAAAAGCAGTGTCCATTTCCAAGCATAGCTTCGTCCAAAATTCTGATAGAATCTATTAGGATGGCAGGTCATCGGTTCTTATTTTCGGACAATCCACATAGTCTTGCCATGACCACTTTGCTTATGTGCAAATTCTTTCTATGATGATTCACTGTGCTTTGGAAGGCGGCCCTCTCCTTTATGGGGGTATGATTGTCTTTCATCCTACTCCCAATTTACCCTTGTGTCCCTGGCCTCAATAGGCCCGTAGGGAACAGCACATTGCTTTGGCCAGGGAACACAAAACAGACTTGGGGGATACTTATTGTAAACAATATTATTATTTTTAATTTCTTCAGAAACTCAAATCGCAGTAAAAATCAACATAGTGTATCATAACAAAGATTTTGAATCCATTCACTACCGTTTCGTCTTTACCTGCTTCTTGAGAACAGCAATAATCTTTGGGCAAGCGCAGACCCTGGGGCATCTGCAGGCCAGGCCCATAAATCAGAATCTGCCTATGCTTCAACCTACTCTAATTAAGAATATTGATGATTAATGTGTGCATGCATCCTTGAGATTTTTGGTGTAGAGCTCTCCAACCCATACCGTATCACATATTGTACATTTCGTGCATTTATACGTTTCAACAACACAACCACCGTCTTCATTTACAATATGCTTTTGATAATATCCTGAGATTATGTCATGAACAGCACATGAAGAGTTTGTTTCGGGAGACGGCATCTGAAATATCTGACCTTTCTCATCAACAACTTGTTCATCATAGAGAATCGCATTGGCAACCACGCTATATCCTTCCTCTCCAAAATCGCATGCCCAGAAATTATTGCCATCAACTGCCTCTCTTGCTGCTTCCGTAATCACAAGTTCAACATGCTGGACTTTAGGATATGCAAACACAATCAAGGAATCTATGAATACCAAAAACACGAAGGCACTTATTACGAATAGCTTTTTCTTACCCTTAATTTTTCTCGCCTGTTTTAGCAGCTTTATTCGTTTATCAATATCTTTGCTTCCCTCGTCCAGTGCGCTACAAAACGGAATCTCTACCCTGTTGCCATCCTTATTCTTATCCAGCAATTCGATATACATCTCACGTTCTTTTTCATCACATCCCTTCAATACCCGCTCGTCACAGGATGCCTCACTCATAAATTCCAATCTATGGGTCAGGACATATATGAACGGATTGAACCAATAAAGACAACTGGCAAACTCAAGCAGCATCTTTATCAACAAATCTCCTCTGACAATATGAGTCATCTCGTGTTTCAAAATCCAATATAGCTCTCCATCGGCATAGTCTTTTTGCAGAAAAATGATAGGACATATAGCTCCAAGCGTAAACGTTTTATTGTTTACCCGAGTCCATACTACCTTAGGCTTACGCCTGCACCGAAGTTCTTTCTGCAAACGTTCTACCGTTTCATCCAGATTTTCGTCTCCACATTTGATGGACAGCCCATATAGTCCACGCCTCATGTGGATATACCTGAAAGTTTTGACAATCATGATAGCAAACGCTCCGATGAACCATATTACCGCAAAGATTACCAAAACCCGATAGTCTTCTGTTCTATATGCGCTTTCCTGGGTTTTGAGGTCTGCAATATTCACCAGTCCTTTGGCATCTCCAATCACGCTTTCATCCCAGAAAGCAAACAGAACAAAACGATATATTCCCTTAATCCATACCCACGGTACCAGAAATGTCAACAAAACTGTTATGAAAGCAGCGTATCCCATGTGTTGTGTCATGGATTTCTCAAACAATCTCTCCCAGACCAAGCACCCAACCAGCATAACGCTTCCACCCAATGTCATCAGAAATAAATAACTCATTTTTGCAATAGCCTTTCTACTCTTCTTTGGTACATCATTTTTCAATATTTTAACAGGATTAGCGGCTTCACCGATGCAGAAGCCGCCAATATATGCTAATGCAATACTTCCTTAATAACCATCCCCTCAAGCCATCCTATATCCCGCTCTTCTTATATATCATGCGGGCATGTCACAAATATAGCAGTATCTACCAAATCACTTACCCAAATCGTATCACAGATTACGCATTTCACACTATTATACGTCTTAACAGTGCAGCCGCCCTTCCCATCATCTATATGCGTCTGAAAATACCCATCCACCTTCCGATGGCTAATACAGAACACATGCGGGCTGATTGCGCTCACGGGATAGACGTTCCCATCCTCGTCCACGAACTGGGCTTCATAGAGAACCTCACCCTCAACGCCGCAATGCTCTTCCACTGCGCATTCCACCGCATCCGCATGGTGCTCCGCAGGGCATGCTGATGCCGTAAAGGGCTCGGCCAGCATCATGAACGCCGCAAGGCCTGCTACAACTGCTTTTCCAAACTTTCTTGTCTTCTGTGTTTTCATACGTTTTTTCCGCCTTTCTTGAATCATTTCATCTTTTGTACTTTTTTGTTTCTTGTTTTCTCTTTTGTGCCTTGCGCACCACCGGATACAAATCCTACATCCGCGATGCATTTCTCTTTTGTACGTCCTGCCATCCATCGGCACATGACGCTCATAGCCCGGCGCCTGCCTGGCATGAGCCTTTCGTCAACGGATTCAGCCCCAGAAGGCAGCACACAAATCCTTCGGCAGCTCCGCCGGCAACCGGCCAAGCAGCACAATCCTCTGTTGGCACTATTCCTGACAATCAGCTGGCCCATGAAACGTTTCCTGGGCGGCCGCCTGGCCATCAGCCCCTGAAAGAGTATTGTAAACGTTCCCTGGGCAGCCAGCAGACCCAGAACACCCTCCAAGCAGCTTTTTGTCAGCGAATAGCCATTACAAAACCGCGCGCCTCGGCCAACGGAAACCATGCCTGCACGGCTTTCGTCGGCAAGCGCGCAATCTCGCCTGACAGCACGGAAGACCTGAGCCAACGCCTCGGCCCTCCGCGCTCACTACTGTTTCTTCAGCTTATTCATCAAGCTGTCCAACAAAGCCTCACTCTCACTGTCTATTGTCTTGCGTCCAGTGAGCGCGGCGAAGAAGTTCCCGTACTTTCCGCCATAGAAATCGTCCAGGATCTCCTGGGTCTGCAGCTGCAGCAGTTCCTCTTCGGACAGAGCTGCCTGCACGTAAGCGCGTCTGCGGTTGACGATTCCTTTCTCCTCCAGACGGAACAGAAGAGTGTTCAGGGTCTGTCTCTTCCAGTTCCTGCCCTTCTCCTTCATCTGTTCCAGCAGCTCCTTCGTCTGTACCGGCTCGGAATACCTCCACAGCACTTCCATGACTTCACGCTCCGCTCCCGTAATTTTGTGATTAACCTTCACGCTCCATTCACCTCCTTTTTCGTACATCTTCATGTTACTACATTCCGATAGTCTTGTCAAAGCAAACTTTTTCCAGCAGAGCAAAGTCCGCAGTAAAAAATCTGCCTTTTGGAGCTTACGGCGTCTCGACGCCTCTGTTGCGGAGTATTTCTTTCAGCCCGTTATAGGCCGCCGACAGTTCAGAATTGCGTATGCTGAGCTGTCTGTTCTCCCTGCCCAGAGCATTGTACCTGGCGTACAATTCGCTCATGTTCGCTTTCAATGCGGCAATCTCCGCATCCTTGCTGGCAATCGTGCTGCGCACGCTCCGCCTTTTGGTTCCTGATGAGACATGACTCCATCTGATTAACATAATTCCCTCCTTTGTTTGCCGATTACGCTTACGTAATCATTGTGCATCATTTGGGGTGGCTTTGTCAACAGATTTTACGAAAAAGGTAAATAAATGTCGAAAAAATATGCCGCGTCCATATTTTTTCGGACATGCGGCATATTCATGGACATTTTGTCCTCTTATTTCAGCAGCTCATCATAGGTGGTCTTCAACTCATCCTTTATCGCCTTCAGCTGCTGTACCTGCACATGCTGTATGCCGCGCTCGATTTTCACAAGGCATTCCCTGGTGATTGGAATCCCTTGCAAGTCCAGCATGCGCACCAGCTCCGTCTGGCCTATCCCTCTGGCAATTCTGATTTCCCTAATATTCTTCCCGATGTTTCCATCTCGGTCTTGTTTTATCTTTTGTTTCAAGGCTGCACCTCTGTAATGTACCATTCTTGGTCCATGTACTTTTTATTTTATTCATAAAGCGGAATATGATGGGACTGAAATCAGTCCTATCCAAAAAAGATTCCAGAAAATGCAGGGTCAGAGACAGCGCGGACACCATTGACGCACACCTTTTGTTATATTATAATAATTGGGAAAGTCAAGGGGGGAAAGAAAAATGAAAGAATCAAATGGTAAAAAGTCTTTAGAAAATTATGTCATTACAGCATTGGTCATCATTATATTTCTGTTGTGGATGTTTCTGTTCTGGACATTTCCAGTGAGCCTGGTGATGGACCTGTTCCAGGAGAAGCTGGGCGCGGCGGAACTGGAGAACGTGGAGTACAACTGGGGCCAGCTGGCCGGGCTTCCGGCAGGGGAAGGGGTACCGGTATTGGAGGACATCGAGCAGTACAGGGACATCGCCTACGAGCTGGACTACATCACCTTTGAGACGGATTCCATCATCCCGCTGGATTTCTATTCGCTGAAGAACACCGCGGAGCAGAACTACACCAGCCGGACCAGAAGACGGACCATCCACATACACCGTTCCGTCTATACGACGAATCCCTTCCTGGGCATGGATAAAGTCTATAACCGTTACTATCTGGTCAAGCTGCCTGACGGAAACTACGTGCTGTCCTATCTGGACGACGCCTATTATGTGAAGTACAAGCTGGCGGGAAAGGTGCAGCTGCCCCTGGGCCGGGTGGTGCAGATGATGGCAAACGAGCGGGAATATGCGGAAACGCATTTGTCGGAATATGGGCTGGACGAGGAACTGATACTGGACATGTTCGCGGAGGAGCGCTATGAACAGCAGGATTTCCTGAATACTCTGGTGCCTTTCGCGGTGGCCACCGTCACGGCGGGGCTATTATTGGTGATATTGATTATACTTGAAAAAGCTGCTTCCAGGAAATCTCAGGGGTGATATCCACAACATGCCGCCTCCAGTCCACTGTACAAACCTTTATGCAAACAGCCAAAAAATACGGCAGAGCCCCCGCAGCCTGGCTGCGGGAGTTCTACAGCTCCGACCAAATGAGGGAGCCTCATGCATTCACAATGATTCCCCCCAGAACCCGAATGTCCTGCCGTCTCAGCACTTCCAGTTCCTGTGCAATCTCCGTATACAGCGCAGAACCTGCTTTTTCCAGCAGTACCACGCCCTTCGCATTCCCTAACTTCTCCAGAGATTCTACATTGTAAAGGACGTTATCCAGAATCTGCGTCTCGATTTTTTCCTTGCTCAGCATATCTTTCATCCGCTGATAGCTTTCCAGCGTCCGGCCTTTCAGGTCGCATCCGATGAAACAGATTTCCGCTAAGCCGTTCTTCCCGGCTGCCATCTTCACAGCCACCACTGCCAGATTCATAGCTTCCTCTTCCGTAAACTTCCGCCGGCCCCAATAGCGCAGGGCAAGGAGCCATTTGTCCAGGAAGCCGAACAGCTTCTTCCCCTTTGGCTCATCCGGAATCTGCCCCAGCTGCGGAATGTCATATAACGCCTGCAAGTTGTCCGTGGAACGGAGCCTGTTGTTCAGCACATAGCGCAGGAATATCACAAAGGCATAGGCCACCGCGCCGAGGAACATACCTATTATCACATATTTCAGGCTGACTCCTGGCGGTGTGATGACAATGGCCTCTGACATGTCCACAACTTTCCCGACGGCGCCATCCCTCTCGCTGACCAGCAAATCATAATATTGCTGTGCTTCCGCCGAAAATCGGTCTTTATAAGTCTGGGCATAAACCGGCCAGTCGAACATCTCCTTCCTGACGTTCTTCTGTCTCTCAAAAATTCCAACATCGCCAACGATTCCGGCGGACTGGCTCAAGACCGTAAATTCATGCTTTCCCAGCCTTCCTTCCAGCATGTCATGCTTCCCCGCAAGATAATCAATAACAGTCTGTGCCAGCGCCTGGCACATCTCCTCGTCATAATGGATGAACGATATCCTGAACGTATCACTGCCATTCAGCTCCGATGCCCTGTACGCATCAACATCACTCTTCCCTGAATTCTTGCTTTCGTTCCCAAGCAAATAAACCTCATCCACCGCCGAAGCCGACAAACCCGATGTCTCCGCCAGCTCTCCTCTCAGCTCGGCCCCGTCCGCCAACTCCTCATATACCTTTTCGATATTATAAGTTTTCCCCAAATTATCCGATGTCACCAGGAATATTACATCCACTTTCTGCACATTGGACGAATCAATCTGCATCAAAACGGAATCTTCCACATAGTCAGATGTAGCACGGGATGCCTCTTCCAGATAAAGGACATAATTCACATAATTCAGCTGCTCCAGTGTCAGCATTTCTGCCAGATTCTGCTTTACTGTCTCGTTCACATCCGCCTGGTTCTTCATTGCCTCCACTTCGGCTTCCTGGGCTTTTGCATTCCGCGCTGAACGCATATAACTGAAAGCTCCCAGGAACGCGCCCCCAATCACCATCAGTAAGACGATTCCTCTCCAGTGCAACAGTATCTCAATCACCAAGTCTGCCAGGCTGATTTCCCTCTCCTTCATTGGTTCTTCCTCCACACCATTTTATTCACGATTCCTGTATAACTCTGTATGATTTTGACCACCTTCGTACTGACGTTCTCATCTGTATAATCCCGAACCGGCATTCCGAAATCTCCCTCTTCCTGCATTTTCACAGCCATGTCCACCGCCTGGAGCACCTGTTCGGCTGTGATGCTTCCCAGGATGAAGTTCCCTTTGTCGATGGCTTCCGGGCGTTCCGTGGACGTGCGGATGCATACTGCCGGAAAGGGATTGCCTTTGACATTAAAAAAAGATGCCTCCTCCGGCAACGTCCCACTGTCGGACACCACACAGAATGCATTCATCTGCAGATGGTTATAATCGGAAAAGCCAAAAGGCTGCAGGCTCCTCACCAACGGATGAAAGCAGAACCCCCTCTCTTCTATCCTTTTGCGGCTTCTGGGATGGGTGCTGTAGATAATGGGCATCTGATAGGTCTCTGCCATCTGATTGACTGCCTCCATCAGCGCAAAGAAATTCTTCTCGTCATCGATATTCTCCTCTCTGTGGGCAGACAACAGGATATATTTCTTTGCATCCAGCCCCAGGGTATCCAATACCTTGCTCGCCTTGATTTTCTCCAGATTCGCAGACAGCACTTCTGCCATAGGCGACCCCGTCACATAGGTCCTCTCCCTTGCAGTCCCCTCCGCATTCAGATACCGCCTGGCATGCTCGCTATAGCATAAGTTCACGTCGGCGATATGATCCACGATGCGCCTGTTGGTCTCCTCCGGCAGGTTCTCATCAAAACAGCGATTGCCGGCCTCCATGTGGAAAATGGGGATTTTCAACCGCTTCGCGGAGATTGCCGCCAATGCGGAATTGGTGTCCCCCAATACCAGAAAGGCATCCGGCTGCAGTTTCGTCATCAACTGATAGCTTTTCGCTATGATATTGCCGATAGTCTCCCCCAAGTCGCTTCCCACCGCATCCAGATAATAATCCGGCTGCCTTAGCCCTAAATCTTCAAAAAAAATCTGGTTCAGTGTATAGTCATAATTCTGTCCGGTATGTACCAGAACCTGCTCAAAATACTTATCGCATTTTTTAATCACCTCCGACAATCTGATAATTTCTGGGCGGGTTCCAATGACCGTCATCAGCTTCAGTCTACCCATTCTGTCTCTCCTTCCCATCCACTTCTTCCTGCATCGTATCAGGCCGCCCGGGGTCGAAGCATTCATTACCCCATATTAGCGTCACCAAATCCGTCTCCCCCACATTTTCAATGGAATGCACATATCCCGTGGGGATGTCTACCACTTCCAGTTTTTCTCCGCTTACATGGTATTCCACGACTTCGTCTTCCCCATGTTTCCGGAAACGAATCAAAGCCTTGCCGCTGACCACCACGAATTTTTCATTCTTGGTATGGTGCCAGTGATTCCCTTTTTTCACCCCGGGTCTCGTGATATTGACAGAGACCTGCCCCCTGTCGACGCTTTTTAAAATCTCCGTAAAGCTTCCCCGGGCATCCTCATGCATCTCTAACGGATAGGAGAACCGATTTCTGGGCAGATAGCTCAGATAGGTGCTGTAGAGCTTCTTCTCAAGACTCCCCTCTTCCAGTCTCGGAATCATCAGGTTCTTTCTGCTATCCCGAAAACTGTACAATAAATCCACAATCTCCCCTAATGTCGCCACATGGATTGTGGGCACGAAGCAATACCCCCTTCCGTCCACATGGGGATGACCCTCCAGAGCCTGCACCAATTCCTCCACCACGTCATCAATATAGACCAGGTGCATGACGGTGCTGGAGTCATTGACCTGTATCGGCAGGTCATGGGCTATATTATGGCAGAAAGTGGCCACTGCGCTGTTATAATTGGGCCTGCACCACTTGCCGAACACATTGGGGAAACGATAGTTATACACCGGCGCTCCTGTCCTTATCCCGTAGGCCGCCAGCATGTCCTCCCCGGCTTTTTTGCTCTTTCCATAGGGATTGTCCGACTCGGCGTGAATGGACGAGGCGTTCATGATGGGGCATTTGTTGCCATGTCTCTCCAGTGCTTCAACCAGTTGAGTGGCAAAGCCGAAATTTCCCTCCATGAATTCTTCCACATTCTTGGGTCGGTTGACTCCCGCAAGGTTATACACGAATCCGCATTCCGCACAATAGGCATCCAGCAGGGCAATGGGCGTCTCTTGTTCAAAAGGCAGGATAGTGATACCTTCCCGCCTCTCCAATTCTGCTATCAGATTTTTCCCTAGGAAACCGTTTGCACCAGTGACCAGTACTTTCATCATCGATTCTCCCATTTCGCGATTTCCTCCCGGATATAGGAAAGCGTCAATAACTTTTCTTTTACCTGCTCCACATCCATCAGCCGGGTATTGTTGGAATTGAACTCTGAAAGCTCTGTCCTACCCAGATTTCCATCGGTAAAATATTTATCATAGTTCAAGTCCCTCTTGTCCGCCGGAACCCTGTAGAAATTGCCCATGTCGATAGCGTGGGCGCACTCTTCATTGGTCAGCAGAGTCTCATACATCTTCTCGCCATGCCGTATACCGATTGTCTTGATTTCATTTTCCGCATGGAACAGCTCTCTCACGGCCTGAGCCAGCACTCCGATTGTGCACGCTGGCGCCTTCTGCACCATGATGTCCCCACTCTCCGCGTTCTCAAAGGCATAAATCACCAGCTCCACTGCCTCCTCCAGGCTCATCACGAACCTGGTCATAGAAGCTTCCGTGACAGTCAGCGGCTTCCCCTCCTGAATCTGGCTGATGAACAGAGGGATGACGGATCCTCTGGAGCAGAGCACATTGCCATATCTGGTGCAGCATATGCTTGTCCTCTCTGCCGGAACGGTACGCGCTTTCGCCACGATTACCTTCTCCATCATGGCCTTGGATGTCCCCATGGCGTTCACAGGGTATGCCGCTTTATCCGTAGACAGGCATATCACTTTCTTCACTCCCGCATCGATGGCGCACTGGAGCACATTCTCCGTGCCCAGCACATTGGTCTTCACCGCCTCAATCGGAAAGAATTCACAGGAGGGCACCTGTTTTAAGGCGGCTGCATGGAAGATGTAATCCACTCCGTACATGGCTTTCGCGATGCTCTGGGGATCCCTCACATCACCGATGTAAAATTTCAGTTTATTGCTATATTCCGGGTACTCCCTCTGATACAGGTGGCGCATGTCGTCCTGCTTCAGTTCATCCCTGGAAAAAATCCGAATCTCTCCGATATCCGTTGCAAGGAAACGGTTCAGCACGGCATTGCCAAAAGAGCCGGTTCCTCCGGTAATCAATAGTGTTTTTCCTGTGAACATTGATTTCCTCCATTTATAATCGCTGTTTCCCTGTCTGATTGCCAATCAGGGCTGCAAAATTTTTGTGTACACTCCACCCGTAATCCTTAACTATCTCATATGCGTTTATTTCATGTCTTGCCTCATCCCAGTCTCAAACAGCGACTTCCCCTAATCGATACAGACATCTATACGCAAACAGAATCATTAGCACGGTGAACACTGCAAGCTGACCCTCATCTTGGTAAATCTAAGGAGATACTACCATATTCTAACAGGGATTTCAAGTATAACAACATCGCCATTCCTCTCTCTTCTTTATGCCCATTCATAATATTACCTGTTTTCGTCCATTCTATCAATACGCTTTTCTGGCTATACAGGCAGAGCCATCATCCCGCCTGCTTTTTGTTTTGCCAGCGCTGCCCCTTCCGGTGCCGTATCGGTAATGATGTCCAACACTTCCTCTTGGAACAATGTACTGTTCTGTACGGCAAGGATATGGTTCAGGCAATATCAACCCTCAACTTAGCATCTCCTGTAAGAAATCCACCGCCATCTGTCATCTCCAGAACGGCACATACGGATAAGCTGCCGCTATCGTATCAAACCTCAAAACAGCCAAACCAATTATCCCAGCCAAAATCCCCACCAAACATATGGCCGGCTTGCGAATCACCTTTTCTTTTATCTGCATATCCACAACCAGGTTGGGAATCAAGACAATCAGCACAGGCATGAAATACCAGGCGACCCTGCCTGCCATATTGCTGATTCCCGAAAAGGACTGGGCAGCGCAGGCAATCCAAAACAGATTCACCGACCCTCGCATGTTATCATCCTGCTGCTTCTTAAATGCCACACATAGGATATACAGAAGTGTCAAGAGCAAGAACAGATTCACGGCACTGCTGACGGTCATCTGGGCATCTTCATCCACTATCCGCGACAACACCAGGAACAACGGTATCCGAAGCAAAAAGACTGCTCCCAGTATTACCAAACCACCAATCATCAGACTCTCCCGGTCCACCCTGAAATGGTACATAGGATATGCCACAAGAGTCACAATCGCTGATGAATGGAATGTGCTTGCGAGGAGAATGACCAAAATGAAACCTATCAGCTTCTTCCGTTTAATCAGCTCATAAGAATATACCACAAACCCAATCGCAATCCCCTGTCTGATTGCAGAAAAGTATGCCGGTCCGAAAAAAGGCAGCGCCATATAAACCATCATGGACAGCCATGCATTCTTGGAGTTCTTATAAATATAATACCCCACAGGGACGACGGACACCAGCGCGCTTGCAAAAAGCATAATCTGATGGTTGCTGCACAGTGTCCCGATGAATTTGCAGAACAGCACAAAACCTATCTCAAAATTGGCATATTTCTTTTTGCCAAAATTCTGCAGTATCTCCAAGAACGAATCCTTGTTGATAATATCATAAAAATAGAAATAACCGGTTCCCAGGGAATTGTGCAGGTCAAGACCATTGTATTCCGAACGGAAGCCTAAAATCAATATCAGCAAAAAGGAAGACACCACCACAAAAAAAGCGCTCTGTCTTTTCTCTGTATCGGATCCGCCTATAGCAGAAGACCCCACTCGGGGGTAAATGCAAAATTTGCATTTGCCTACGAATATAAATAATATTGTTATTGCAATATAGTACGCCACATATATGCCCATACTGTTTCCCATCTCCGAATTTCTAAATACACCGCCGTGAGTTCACCGCCATATGGTTACAGCGTTCGAAGCAATCTTTTATATGATTTCTTTCCTGGGTCTTGCCGGTACGCCATATGCCAGGGATTTTTCCGGTACGTCCCTGGTGACCACGCTTCCTATTCCTACCTTGGCCTGTTCTCCTACTGTGACCCGATTCAACACACAGCTGTTCGACCCGACCCATGCCCCATCTTCCACTACAGAGCTGCCGCACAGAATCGTCCCGGCTGTAATTACAGCATTTTCACCAATACACACATTATGCCCTACATAGGCCAGATTATCTATCATCGTGTCACAGCCGATACGGACAGCGCCCTCAAATAGAGAAATGCAAATTGTGACATTGTCACCTACAATGACGCGCTCCCCGAGCAATGTCTCCCCGCAATGGCTTATCCTGTGGTTCCTACCGTTAAGCTTGATAATCTGGAACCCTTCCGAGCCAATGGTCGTATTACATCCAATCGTACAATAGTCCCCAATGACAGTGCCTCTGCGAATCACAGTATTCGCGCCTATTGTTACGCTGTTTCCAATGATGACCCCGTCTTCCACCACTGCCGTGGAATGGATGGTACAATTTTCCCCGATTTTCACAGGGAACTCATATTTATCATAAAAATCCGTGGCATTATACAGATAGGCATGAATGCCATAAAAGACCTCCTCAGGGCTTTCACAGACGATGAATGTCCAGGCCTTTTCAAGGCTTTGATAGACCTCCAGATCCTCCTTTTTCAGCACAATACCCACAATGGCCGGATTCTTCTGCACGGTTTCCACATATTCTGCACTGGTCACATAGGTCAATATCCGAGTATGTTCACTGGCTCTGTTGCACAGATTCAGGCCGTTCATCTCCGCATCCTGTCCTACATAGGACAGTCCCATACTGTTGCAGATTTCTGAAACAGAAACATTCCTTCGCATCTCTTCCGCTCCAATTCGTTGCTACAATTATGACTCTTCCACCCACCAACCACAGGGCAATGCCACAAAATGTCTGTAAAACTCATCCACTCCAGGGCTGCTGCCCTGCTTCCCGAAAATGGAGTAGACATTGTTGTTGAGATGCACTCCCGATGCGTACCAACCGCTTTCGCGAAATTCCTCAATGGCTTTTCTCTTGTCCTCAGCCAAAGTGCCGAACACCCAATAGTTAGGAAGCGTTCCATATCTATTGATGCTTCGGATTCTCTCATCCTCCGCCAGGCGTCTCTCCCATTTTTCCGCCTGTTCTCTCTGCTTTGATAAAATATGCTCCATGCATTTCATCTGCTGCAGACCGATGTACGCGTTCACATTGCTCATTGTGGCGCTGTGCCCCCGCAAGGTGATGTCGCATGCAGGGTCGATTTCCCCCAAAGCATCCCGAAACTTTCCCCTGTCGATTCCGCAGTCCCGAATCAAAATGCCTTTCTTCAGCAGGTCATCGTCCTGGACCAGAATCGCTCCTCCATCAATGGTGTTCGGTATCCTGACTGCGTTGAATGAAAATATCGTGATATCGGTTCCGCAATTTCCCATCCTCTGACCCTTATATTCACTTCCAAAGGCCTCGATGCAGTCATCTATGACCGGGATTCCGAATTCCCGCCCAATCGCATTGACTTCATCCACATATCCCACATAACCGCAGAAATGATTGTGAATGATTGCCTTTGTTTTAGCGGTGACCTTCTTCCGCACATCTTCCGGGCGAAGCGTCCCTGTGTCCGGATCCACATCCGCCCACTTTACTTTGATTGCCTGTGTTGCAAAAGGCTGCGTTGAAGCCAGGCAGGCCATGGGAGACGCAATGACCTCGTCTCCTGCCTTTATGTCAAGCATGGCAATCACTACCAGGATTGCCATATTAAAGGAATTACATACCAGCGCATGCCCTTCTCCACAGCCGATGAAAGATTCCAGTTCCCGCTCGAATAATCTGGAATATTTTCCATAGGCCAGCTGTCCTGAATGCAGAATGTCATTTAGCTCCGGCAGCTCAGGCATATGAGGTTTATACAGTGGAATCATCCTACCAGCCTCTCTTTATCAATTCTACAATTCTTTCCCGCTCTTCTTCGCCAATCCACCAGCCGCATGGAATATGCACGAATTCCTCATAAAAACAATCCAAAGCCGGCAAATCACAGCGAGATTCCGCAAATACGCTGTGCAGGTCGCTGCGGTGATGCAGCTGGGAGGCCTGTATGCCATTCTCCTCCATCATTTTGCAAAAATCCTCTCTGTCCTTGACTTTTAAAGTATACAGCCAATAAGAAGGTTCTGTATTCTCATAGTAGGGAATCAAAGTTACCCCCGGGATATCCCGCAGCGCCCTGTCATAGTATTTTCCATTGTCAATATGCCGACCGACCACCTCTGCCATATGCCTTAGCTGGACAGAGCCAATGGTAGCATTCACATTGTTCATCGCATACTTATATCCCGCCCGCTTAATATCATTTTCCAGGCGCGAGACCTTCTTGTCCAAGCCGAACCATCTGAGCCTTTTCGCTTCCTCTAAATCTGCTTCCTTCTGAAAGCTGATTGCGCCTCCGTCCACAGTGGTCATATGTTTGATTGCCTGGAAAGAATAACAGGTGAACCTGGAATTCGATCCCACAGGCTGTCCCCGATATCTGCTCCCCAGGGCATGGGCCGTATCCTCTATGATAGGAATATGGAACTCCTGGGATATTTGGTTGAAAGCATCCATATCGCACACCATTCCGGCATAGTGCACCAGCATGATTGCTTTCGTCCTCTCTGTTATTTTGCTGCGCACCGATTTCGAATCCAGCAATCCCGTCCTGACGTCCACATCCGCCCATACCACTTTCCCACCGGCATTCAAGATTGCTGTATTTGTAGGCTCCGCTGTCATAGCTGTACTGATGACCTCATCTCCTGGGCCTACATCCAGCAAAGCCAACGCAATATGCAAAGCGGCTGTCCCCGAATTCAAAGCCACTACCTTGTCATTTGCGATAAATGCCCCAAACTCCCTCTCAAACTGCTCTACCGCCTCTCCCGTAGCAATATATCCGCTGTACAGGATTTTCTCGATTGCCGGCATCATCTCTTCTCTCGGCGCAATATATGTCTTCACCAATGGCAACATGTCAAACTCTCCTTTTTTGCTGTATCCATCTATATAATCTACTGTTAAAGCAATATATCCTGTAGCCCACGCCCAGCTGCTGTCTTATCAATGGCCATTCTCTTTCCTGGCGGGCCAGGGCAGCATATGCCTGAAGCCCCTTTTGAATCCCTTCTTGCTCCTGTTGAAAAATCCCTTTCTCGCAGAAAGCGAACATCCCCAAATATGCCAGGATAATCTTCGCCAATACATGTTTTTTCACAGATGACGGTAAATCTTCTGCGTAACTCCACAGACGGTCATGTATTTTCACCGCTTCTTCGATTCTCCCTTTGGAATAGACCGTCCTTGAGACGCTGTTCGCCCTTACATAGATATGGTACAGGGTGCTCTCTATGCTAACCAGGGATTTCGCCTTCTTCATCAGCTGAAAGGTCACCATTTCGTCAATGCCTATGCTTCTGCCTTCAATCTCAATCCCGTCAAAAAGCTCTCTCTTAAAGATACGGCAGGCCATGGACGGCATTCTATATTTTTCAAAATAACGAACCAATATACGCTCCGTCCCCTTCATCTCTTCCTCAGGAAACACAATCTGCCCCAGCACCCTGCCCTCTTCATCTTCTTCTACCATATTGAACTGAATGATATCATACTTGCCTTCAAATGGTTTCAGTATGCTGAGCATAGTTTTTTCTATATAATCATCGCTGTCCACGAACGCTATATAATCGCCGCCGGCCAGCTGCAGGCCCTCTTTCACCGCTGAACCGATGCCACCATTTTCCTTATGGATGACCCGAATACGGTCATCCCGGTCAGCATATCGATTCAAAATCTCTGCTGTCCTGTCTTTCGAACCATCATTTATGGCGATGACTTCCCAGTCCTGTTCCTGCTGATTCAGGATGCTGTCCATACATCTTTCCACATATTTCTCCATGTTGTACACAGGGACGATAAAACTGACCATCTTCTTCCTCCGAAAACTACCTGTTCCTTTTCAGCAAGCCTATAATCATCTCTTTCTCCTGTCTATTCAAAAAACTGAACATAACCAGGACATACACGGCCGATGCCACACATGCCTTTATTATAACACCTGTCCACCCCTCTATCAATATCAGTTTATTGCAGAGAAAGAATCCTGCCGCCCCTGCTGCCAGAACAGGCAGAATCAATTTGCCATAGCACTCTTTCAGGAAACGGCCCATGGCCAGTCCTACCTTTCTGGAATACAGGATATTATTGTAGACAAAAAGCACCACGTATGACACAGCGATAGCTGCCGATGCTCCAATGGCACCGAATACACTGCTCAAAGGGAAGGATAATAATACGCAGACTACTGCCATAATCACATTGCCCAATGCCTGATACTTCACCAGATTGCTGGCAACTGCCGCCGTGTCGGCTACCTGCTCGGAATAAATCAAAATGTCCGGCAGCATGACCAGAGCCGCACAGGGCCAGGATATCCGAAAATCCACGCCCATCCATGCACACATGAAAGTGTCTCCTACACAGACAAAGACCACATATACCATGCCCAATAGCAATACCTGGAACCGGCCTACCTTTAGAAGCAATTGGTATAACTGTTCTTTTTCGTCAGACACGATATATTTCGTGATTCTCATGATAAAAAAGCCATTTATCGCCATTGCCAGAGAGACAAAATAGCTCTCGATACTATTTGCCGGCGAAAATACCGCAATATCCCCGCTGGTGGCGACGATTCCCAAAATATTAGGCGCCAGAGTAAAGATACAGCGCTGTGCCAGAATCTGCACCGCAATCCATACCGTAAACCCCGCCACTTCCCGGAACATGGCGAGGTTTGCCAGGGACAGTTTCAGACGGATATGCGTGCCTCTCTTTACGATATAAAATTTTGCCGCTAACGCAATCAGCGCCGAAAACACATTTGCCAGCATGACGAACTTGACGTCCGCCTGATACAATAAAGCCGCTATCACCAGCACAATAGTGAACAGCTTCTGGAACATCTCGCACAGCTTAGTCTCTATCACTTTCTCATAAGCGTACATGACACCGGACAATGGCATAAAGGGAAAAGAGACCACTGCGTAGGAAGCCACAATCAAATACAGCGACCGGAAAGTCCTTATCTCTTCGGCAGTCAGCCCCGTATAGATTACATCAATGAAAAAGAACAGCACCAGCAGGATTGCCGCCATGACTGCATCCAAAATCAGATAAACCTTGGACACAGTCGCCATGAACTCATTCTCCTTCTGCACACTCCCCTCTGCCCTGTACTGGGCAATGAACTTCGACACAGAATTACTCAGGCCAAAATCCATGACAAAGATATTGACAAAGGAATAAGCCAGCGTATACATGGCATAATTCGCCTTGCCGATGACAGAGACCATCCAGGGCATATAGAGAAGCGTAGCCGCTATATTCACTGCCAGGGCCACATATGAGATTACTGCACCTATTCTGATTTGTTTTGTAGAATTATCCATCGTTCCCACTTTTGTCCGCACTCATCCTTTTGTCAATTCCCTATATATAGCAATATACTCCCTCGTCATGCGCTTACTGGAATAGCATTTCTGCGCTTCTCCCGCCAGCCGTTCCCGGTCAATGGGACGCTCCAGCATGGCAAGCAGCGCTTTCCGCAAAGCTTCCACGTCCCCCTCCGGCACGAACCGGGAGAATTCTGGCAGCGCAATGGATTCCGGCCCTCCCGCCTCAAATCCCACCACAGGGGTGCCGCAGCAGAGACTCTCCGCCGTCACCATGGAAAATGTCTCCCGCTTACTGGTAAGAATAGACGCATCTGCCATGGAATAGTACCTGGCAAGAAGTTCCTGATCCTCCACCCGCCCCAGAGCAGTCATATTAGGCGGCAAAATAAGCGTTTCATCGAAATTCCCCAGCACCAGAATCCGGACATTGCTCTGCTCCAGCTTCCTGGCCAGTTCTATCACATATCGTCCGCCCTTTAAATCGCTTGGGCTGTCTGTCAGATAAGTGGTGACAAAAAGGACGATTTTGGTCTCCGGATCGTACCGTGCCCTCAGCTCCCCTGTCTCCCTGCGGCAGAACACATTCACATCCAGGCCGTTCATCACCACGCTATGCTTTTTGTCCGCCAGGAAAGGAGACTGCTTTGCCCGCTCCATCAGCCAAGGCGAGACGGATACCACCCTCAGGTTCTCCGTAAAGCCCTGAAATCCCCTCTCCATCTTTTTCCAGGACGCATGGGTGCCATCCAGACAAAAGGATCCGATGTCCGTCCTTAGCTGAGGGCATTTCCCGCAGCCGCTTTTCCAGCGTTCGCACTCTCTGGCATGGCCGCAGTTAGCGGTGAACATGAATTCCGCATGCAGCGTCAGCACGGTCTTCACCCGGTTCTCCTTCAGCCACTCCAGCAGCCTGGCGATGTTGACGAAGAAACCGTTGATGCACTGAAGGTGCACCACATCCGGCTTCTCCTTTTCTATGACGGATATCAGCTTCCTGGTAGAAAGCCAGCATCCGCCGTACAGCTGCCCCCTGGCCCTGGCCAAGGCCTGGTTCGCCTTGGAATAGAATTCGCCGCAGGTCTTGTGCAGACCAGGTTCTTTCATTTTTGTCCCGCGCCCATAGCAGACCACCGATTCTATGCCCTGTCTGATGAGTTCTGTATGGATTTCGGCAGTGAGCTTTCCTGTACTCCCCACTCCGTACACGCAATTGACCTGCAATATCTTCATATTCCGTCCTCTGACCGTCTTTTGTGGAAGTCCCGCTGTCTGCCCTTCCCCTCTCTGTGTCCAGAGCTTTCAGCCTTCCAGCCAATTTGTGGAAGTCTCATCGTCTCCTCATAGACTTCTCGCCTCTGTCTCCATGCTCCCCGCCCCCCGGCCGTAACCTTGCCGCGCTTCTTACAGAAACACTTTCATGAATCCATCATTGCCTGTAAAGAATTTTTCTTTCGTGATTTTGGCATTCTCCGTAATCCTTCTGCGCTCTTTTTCATCTGTCAGAGCCTGCTGTAGGACAGATTTCAGCATGTCCTTCTTTTCGACTACAAATGCACAGTCATTTTCCTTCAGAAATACTGTCTCCGCCAATCCCTTATCCGCATAAATGAGGAAAGGCGTACCACTACAGATGCTGTCCCCTATTTTGGTTGAAAAGGCATATTTCAAGTCCCTGTTCGTTTTCTCTTCATTCCATTCTGCGTGCACCAGAAGACTGCTTTCATGAATGATGCGGATTACTTCCTCATAAGATACAAAGCCTTGAAACCTGGCGCCGGCACAATTTTCCAATTCTTCTTTGACTGTGTCGTTTGGAGCGGCCCCGTATATGTCCAGCTGCAGTCTTTTATCAATCTGCTGCAGGGCCTGTGCAATCTCCATCAACGCTTTATGCCTGCCAAGCCCCAGATTGCCCAGATAGGATATCACCGGCACTTTATCCTCCTCAAGGAAGCAACGATTTATAAAATCAATCTCCGATCCGTTCATAATACAGCTGCAAGGATATCCGAATTCTTCCTCATATCTGTCCCGCAGCAGCGTACAGTTGAAGAAACCTTCCGCCACATAAGGAACCGCTTTCCGGTAGGAAGCGCGAAGCCATGCATAGTACAGCTTATACGCCGCTGACGGTCGGTTCGTAAAATAGTTATAATCCATAAAGCAATAGCCCTCCGTGGAGTATACCACCAGAGGAATCCGGTATTTCCTACTGATTCGGACAGCCAGCCGAATGAGAAAGGTATTGTTGGCCAGAAACAGACAGAGCATCTCTGGCCGGAACTCTTCTATCCATTTCCAGAACCTTCGATTCTTCCAATGTCCCAAAAGCCACACCAGCTCCCGCATCAACATTTTTGCCGGTGTCTTGCCGGTGAGCCCTGTATAGGCCGTCACTTCTGTCCCTGTCTGGCCGGATTCCGGACTTGGACTTTTCACAGGCTCTACCGGGCCCCCGTAAGCTTTCAAAGGGTTGAGGGATCCCAGTGCGTTCCGGTCGCTTACCTGATAGTACCTCTGACATATACTGAAATCAGGATCCCCATATACAAAAAACTGTGCCAGCTTGTCCGATTCCGCTTTGGCAAAAAGGTTCTTTAGGGTACGGCCATTTGACTCACGGTCAGAAAAGCACGCATTAGATATCACCAAAGTTCTTTTCACTGCAGATTCCTTTCACGGAAGCCCTTATTGCTTCCCAAAAACCGCAATCCTTTCTATACAGCCCCCGCTTCGTCACCACAAAATAAGCGGCGTATGCAGATGCCCAGAATCGCCCCATATAATAGCTTGTGACCTTGCCCCTTTTGTAAAAATATTCCCTGTCATACCCGGAGAACCAGGAAGAATCCCCCTGGGCCAGCCTTGCAATGTACGCCGGATAGTAATAGACCTTCAGCCCCGCCCGGAACGCGTCCCACAGGAACTTGTTCTCCTCCCCGGCGCCGTTCTCCGTCCCCGCGCCCAGGTGGACGTCGAATGCCAGTCCTGCCTCCAGGATTGCTTTACGCCGGAGGGCCAGCTGGCAGGAGGACAGCTTCAGGGACTCAAACTTCCCCACCCGGTGCACCGTCTTCTTCAGCCGCTTGGGATAGTCCTCCAGGTCAAATGCCACGATATCCGCCCCCGTCTCCCGAAACGCCCTCAGCACGATCTGCTCCACATCCTCCGCGAAGGTCTCATCGTCATCGGCAATCAGGCAGAACTCCCCCCTGGCGTGCTGCAAAGCCGCATTTCTGCTCCGGGACAGGCCCTTCTGAGAGCTGTCCAACATGCGCCGCGACACGCCGTCCAGGGTCTCCTCCCGCATCCCGTCCCGCCCGCACTGGTTCACAATTAGAACATTTGTTCTGATATTCGATTGGTCAATCAGGGCAAAATCCTCCTGATTCATGCAGCTCATCAGAATCTCAAACTCCATATCATCCCTTCCGGCCACGGCACCCATGCCCCCTACAGCCGCCAATACCGATACCCAGCCTCCTGCGCCTCTCTCCTGTCCCGAATGCCCTTCACGTCTATCAGAACCCGCTCCTGTGCCGGCATCTCCTGCCTGTACATCCCGGCCAGCTGCTGCCACGTCAATTCCCGGAACCTGTCATGGGCCACCGCGATCACCACGCAGTCCGCGTCCCTGGCCTCCTCCATGTCCGCCAGAGCCACTCCGTACTCCCGCTTCACCTCTTCCCGATCGGCCCAGGGGTCTGTCAGAATCGGTTCTATCCCATACTCCGCCAGCCGGTTGATGATGTCCTCCACCTTGCTGTTCCGGATGTCAGGGCAGTTCTCCTTAAAGGTCAGCCCAAGGATGAGCACCCGGCTGTTTTTGGGGGCCTTTCCCGCCAGCACCAGCTGCTTGATCGTGGCATCGGCCACAAAGCTGCCCATGCCGTCATTGACCTTCCTGCCCGCCAGGATGATCTGGCTGTGGTAGCCCAGCTTCTCCGCCTCATAGGTAAAATAATAGGGATCCACCCCGATGCAATGCCCTCCCACCAGGCCGGGCCGGAAGCCCAGGGCGTTCCACTTGGTGTTCATGCCGTCCACCACTTCATTGGTGTCAATGCCCATGCGGTCGAATACCATGGCAAGTTCATTCATGAACGCAATATTGATATCCCGCTGGCTGTTCTCCACCACCTTGATGGCCTCCGCCGTCTTGATGGAAGAGACCGGATAGGTGCCCACCTCGATGACCAGGTCGTACACCTGCCTGATTTCCTCCAGGGCCTCCCGGTCCATGCCGGACACAATCTTGCGGATATTCTCCAGGCGGTGCACCCGGTCTCCCGGATTGATCCGCTCAGGGGAATAGCCCACCTTGAAGTCCACGCCGCACACAAGCCCGGATTCCTTCTCCAAAATGGGCACGCACACGTCCTCCGTGACGCCCGGGTAGACCGTGGACTCGAACACCACGACAGAGCCCTTTGTCAGGTTCCGGCCCACCACCCGGCTGGCCCCCTCCACCGGCGACAGATCAGGCGTCTTGTCCTGGTTCACCGGCGTGGGCACCGCCACGATGAAGAACTTCGCTTTCCGCAGATTCTCTTCCTCGGAAGTGAATTCCACTTTTGTGTTCCGGATGGCCTCGTCCCCCACTTCCCCTGTGGGATCGCAGCCCCTTTGGTAGAGGGCTATCTTTTCCCTGTTCAGGTCGAATCCGATTACCTTCACCTTCTTCGCGAAGGCCACCGCAATGGGCATGCCCACATAGCCCAGGCCCACCAGCGCTATCTTCTCCTCCCCTTGCAGGATTTTCTCATACAGGGACATCTTGCTTTTCCTCCGATTCTAAATATCGTTTGTATTTATACTTTTTAATGAATCCATGAATCACGTTGTTCACAGTCAGCGCTGCCGACAGGAGAGGCCCTTTGTGCAGCCCTTTCCGGAACAGGATGTAATGGTGCCTGATCAGTTTGAACTTGCTTCCGCTGGAGACAGAGCCGTCGTGCTTGATGTAATAGGACAGGCACTCCGGCAGGCGATGGCAGTCCGTCTTCTCCACGGCCTGGAACCACATGGCGTAGTCATTGTGCTTCCGCAGATTCTCTATCTGGATGAGCCCCACCACTTCCGCGTCATACATCACCGTGATTGTGGAAAAATAACAGTAATTGTACAGCTTCCTCTTATCCACCCTGTCCGGCCCGGTGTTCACATAGGACAGCCATGTGCCGTTCAGCTGGATTCGGTAATCCGTATAAGTAAAGGCATAGCCGTTCTTCTTCATGAAATCCAGCTGCAGCGCAAGCTTGTCCGCCCTCCAGATGTCATCGCTGTCCAAAAAGGCGATATATCTGCCCTTCGCTTCCCGCAGGGCCCGGTTCCTGGAGACGGCAGCACCGGAATTCTTCTCGTTTTTGTAATACCGGATGCGGGCATCCCGGAATCCGGCCACGATGGCATCCGTATCGTCCGTGGAGCAGTCGTCCACGATGATCAGCTCCCAGTTGCCGTAAGTCTGGCCCAAAATAGACTTGATGGAATCAGCGATGTACTTTCCTGTATTGTAGGATGGCATTATGATAGAAATCAAATCGTCCATATTTCTGCTGCCCCTTCCTCTTTCTGTTCCTCCATGCAAACATGTACGAATCCGTCTTGTCCCCAAAACCGGTCAGCCATCCGCGTCAATGGGTTCTCAATCACCATGAATAAGGGCGTAATACCATGAGCACACCCACGCTCATGGTATCGATGGCCATTCGGCCGTTCCATATGGCCGCGCACTGCTTCCGGCATTTCCCCGGCGGTGCACTGCCATGGCTGAAACTACCCCCGCAGAATCTCCCTGGCCAGCGCCTGTCCCGCGTCATACGTCTCCCGGTCGATTTTCCCGGCATGGAGCAGATCATCCCCGTAATCCTCCGCCGTAGCCATGCCCTCCGCCGTAATCCCCTCCTGGGTGACGAACGCCTTCTTCACCGTCATCAGAATGATCCTCAAGTCATTCCGGAAGCTGACCTTCTCAATGTACTTTAAGTCCCACGCCAGCTTATCCCCCCAGTCAATGGCATTCCGTCCATTCACCTGCGCCAGGCCGCTAAGCCCCGGCTTGGCCGTATGCCGCATCCGCTGCTTTGGCGTCATGAACACCATATCCCTGACCAGCTGTGGCCTGGGCCCGATCAGGCTCATATCCCCTTTCAGGATATTGAAAGCCTCCGGCAGCTCGTCCAGGGAGGTGGCCCGCAGCCACTTCCCGAACTTCCCCAGCCGAACCTCGTCCGGAAGCAGTTCCCCCTTCTCGTCCCTGGCATCCGACATAGAGCGGAATTTATACATCCGAAAGACCCGCTCCCGGCCGGTCCTCGGATCCACCATCCCCGGCCTTGGCTGGACGAAAAGCACGGGCGAGCCCAGCTTCACCCGCACCAGCACTGCCAGCAAAAGGTAGAGCCAGGACAGCAGCCCAATGGCCGTCAGCGAACAGATGATATCAAAAAACCGTTTTACATATCTCTCATAGATGCCCTTTCGGCGATGCTCCAGCGCCGGAAGGCCTGCTCTGTCAGATGCGGATGTCCCCATGTCTTACGTCCTCTTTTTTTAGGAATTGTCGGAAAATAACTGATGCAACTTGTTTAGGAGAAAGCCCAGAAATACAACGAAAACGGCTATAAACTCGCATCAGTTATTTGTAGACAATTCCTTATTCTGCTGTCCTGGCGCCTGTCCTCCCGGCAGCAAGACGCTTTTCCTGCGAATTGAAAGTCACAATGCCCCAGGCAGCCGTCCCCGGCGCCATCCCGCCCCGGTTCAGATACCGCTGACTTGGTCAGTCAAAACAGCTCTTTATCATCTCAATGATCCGGTCCTGCTCCGCAACGGTCATCTTATTGTCCGAGGGCAGGCACAGTCCCCGTTCAAAGATATCCGCCCCCGCATCCACGGCTTCTCCGGCCAGATAAGCGTTAGTACGCCCTCTGCCGTTGCCCTGGACCGTGACGAAATCGTTCATGCGGTAGATGGGCTGCAGATGCATGGGCTTCCAGATCGGCCTGCCCTCCGCATTGTGGGCCGCCAGCGTCTCCAAGATTTCGGTAGGGCAGGATTTTCCGGGCTCCGGCAGATACAACGCCTCCCGCTCCCCCCGCACCTGTCTGCACATGGCCTCCCTGTCCAGCAACAGACAGGACAGCCAGAAATTCGGCTCGCTGTTCTCCCCGTCATAGGGATTCATGGTCACCGGCAAATCCTTCAGCCCCTCCCGGTAGCGCAGATAAATCTCCTTCTTCTGCCGGATATGCTCCTCCAGATAAGGATACTGCCCCCTCACCACCCCGGCAATGACATTGCTCATCCGGTAGTTGTACCCCACTTCCTCATGCTGATACCAGGGGGCGTCCTCCCTGGCCTGGGTGGACCATTTGCGCACCTTGTCCGCCGCCTCCTTTTCATCCGTCAGGAACATGCCCCCGGAAGAGCCGGTAATAATCTTGTTCCCATTAAAAGATATGACATTGTAACGGCCAAAAGTGCCCGTCTGAACACCCTTATATGTGGCACCCAGGGATTCCGCCGCATCCTCAACAATAACCGCGCCATTCCGTTCACAGATGTCCCTTATTTCATCTATTTTCCCGGGAACCCCATACAGATGGGCCACCACCACCACCTTCACGTCCCTGTGCATCCGGAACGCCTTTTCCAAAGCAACCGGATCCATGTTCCAGGTATCGTATTCCGTGTCGATGAACACCGGCACGCCGCCCTCATACTTCACAGGATTCACCGTAGCGCCGAAGGTCACATCCGAGCAGAATACCCTGTCCCCCGGCTTCACCCCCGCCAGCTTCACCGCCAGGTGCAGGGCCGCCGTCCCGGAGGAGAGCGCCACCGCGTATTTACAGCCGGTCTTCTCGCAGGTCATCTGCTCTACCTGGTTGATATTCTCTCCCACTGTGGACATCCAGTTGGTCTCATAAGCTTCCGTGATATATTCTATCTCAGATCCGTGCATGGTGGGCGAACTCAGCCAGACCTTCTTCTCAAACGGTTCAAACGCTCTCTTCATTCTCTCTCCCTCGCTTCCGTGCCGGCTCTTTCAGGCAGTGCTTCCGCGCCTCCCTGTATCTCCCCTGCCAGCTGGGGATGCATCACCAGGAACACATAAGTGAAAATCAGCTGCCCGGGATTCCAGACCACCTCCACCAGCCCAAACATGAAATACACCAGCCATATGATGATGGGCAGAATGGCATAGGAATCCTCCCGGAGGGTCCCAGCCTTCTTCAGGGCCTTCCACAGGGAAAGCGCTAACATCAGGAACACCAGGATTCCCGCCGGATACCCGAAGTAATACACCATCTGTATCCACAGGTTCTGGCTGTGCCACATATACACTCCAGACTCCCCAAAAACGTAATGGCCGTCCTCCTCCGGATGCCCCAGCCAGGTGGCATGTTCCCAATAGGTCTGGAAAAACACCTTCCGCACTGTGAGGCTGCTGCGCTGCCAGTCATAGTCCGGTTCCGGAATCACGTCCTCCGCCCTGGCATAGGCATGGAGCACAAAGGGATTCCTGGACTGGAGCAGCTTCAGCACGTTGACGATACGCCCCAGGGCATCCTCCAGGAACTCGTCCATCTCCACATATTTTTCGGAATCGGGAGGATCCCAGGAAAACACAGAGTCCGTCTGCCACTCCCCTGGATGCCATATAGGATGGGGATGAATCGTCGGCAGCCACCGGACCGTCCAGAACACCACCGGGAACAGCACCACGGCGCTGAGCCCCAGCGCGCATCCCCTCAGAACCACCTTCCGAATCTTTTCTCCCCAGGTCCTGTGGAGCACGGTCCAGCCATAGTAAAGAGTTATCACAATGGAGCAGACCCAGGAGGTACGGCAGATTGTCAGGAACTGGAACCCCAGCAGCCCCGCGGCCCCCACCCCATAGAACAGCTTCCACCCCCATTTTGCCCCTTTTGCATGCAGAAGATGCAGCTTGACCAGAACCATGCAGTATATGATCAGATAGTACAACGCCATCATATTGGAATTCACGAAAGCCCCATGATACCTTGTCCTGTCATAGGGCCGGAACAGATAGGCAAATGTCTGAAGAATGAAGAAAGACGCAATCGTGCCGTCCACCATGGCCCTTGTCAGCGCTTCCTTGTCCTCCCTGGAAAAGCGCGTCAGATAAAACGTCCCGAACATGAGCAGATACCAGACAGGCCACCATCTTCCGGCCACGCTGATCACGCTCCATACCGCAAAGAGAATCCAGGTCCACCCCAGCGCGCCAATCCGCAGCTTCAGCGTCTTTTCCTCAATCACCTTGCGGAAGAACCAGGGAACCGCCATCCCCAGCCACCATACATTCATCACCGCCGTGGCCATCTGGCCGAAGCAATACTCTCCTATATGCTGGCGCCAGTGCAGATAGATCAGTCCGATTGCCGCCATGCACAGCACCGTGTATCCGTAATAGACAGGTTTCAGGAACTGTCGTATCGGAAGCTGGCTGAACACGATGACCATGATGACCAGACCGGTGCAGTTCGCAGCAGTCTTCCAGACATTCCCCGCCTTATTGGCGCACAGATACTCGATGTAGTTCAACGCCAGGAAACAGAGGTAATATAGCGCATACTTCCCCTGCAGCTTTTCGCCGATCTTTTGCAATTTCATCCGCTTCCCCTTTCCGCCATGCCCCGCGGGAAGCCCGGTCCACATGGCTGTCTTTCCCTACGATACCATATTTTTCCGGGCTCTGCAACTCCCCCTTCAATCCTGTTTCGGCAGATAAGTCGGCACGATGCGCCGGATATGCTCCCGGATGTCGTCCGGCTCCAGGGCCACGTAGTCCTTCAGCTCCTCCAGCTGCCTCATGAACCGTTCTTCGTCTATCTCAATGGGTTGTCCAATGTGAATCATTTTATTGGCGGTGTCCTTCATTCCCTCTTCCGCCATCAGCATCTCCTCGTACAGCTTCTCCCCTGGGCGAAGCCCCGTGAAGCGGATTTCGATGTCCTCGCCCACCTTGTACCCAGACAGCTTGATCAGATTCTGCGCCAGATCCAGGATTTTCACCGGCTCTCCCATGTCCAGCACGAAAATCTCGCCCCCTTTGGCGTAAGCCCCCGCCTGCAGCACCAGCGACACCGCCTCCTGAATGGTCATGAAATAGCGGATGATATTGGGATCCGTCACCGTCACCGGCCCGCCCGCCGCAATCTGGTGCTTGAACAAGGGAATCACGCTTCCGTTGCTGCCCAGCACGTTTCCGAACCGCACTGCCACGAATTCTGTCCGGGAATGCTTATTATACGTCTGTATAATCATCTCGCAGACACGCTTTGTGGCCCCCATGATATTGGTGGGGTTCACCGCCTTGTCCGTGGAAATCATGACGAACCGTTTCACTTTCCACTTGTCCGCCGCCTGGACCACCTTCCAGGTGCCCAGGATATTGTTCTTCACCGCCTCATTGGGGCTGTCCTCCATCAAAGGCACATGCTTGTGGGCTGCGGCATGGTAGACGATTTCCGGGCGGTAGGTGCTGAAAATCTGCTCCATGCGATTGGTGTTCCGCACAGAGGCAATGAGCACTTCCAGGTTCAGTTCCGGATATTTCCGCACCAGCTCCTGCTGGATGTCATAGGCATTGTTCTCGTAAATGTCCAGGATGATCAGCTGCCTGGGCTGGTGCTCCGCAATCTGCCTGCACAGCTCGCTGCCGATGGAACCGCCCCCGCCTGTCACCATCACCACTTTGCCGCCCACATATCCCATGACTTCGTCTATATTGATCTTAATGGGTTCCCTGCCCAGCAGATCCTCTATCTCCACCTCCTGGAGCTTGGAGACGGACACATCGCCGTTGAGCAGCTGGTAAGTCCCGGGGATGGCCCGGAGCTTGCAGCCTGTCTCCTTGCAGATGTCCAGAATCTCCTTCCTCACCTGGCGGTTGGCGGAAGGGATGGCGAAGATAATCTCGTCAATCCCGTATTCCTGCACCGCGTCCACAATCCTGTCCCTTCCCCCAACGATGGGAATCCCCCGCAGAAGCTTCCCATGGCAGCCCGGCTGGTCATCGATGATGCACCTCACCCGCAGGTTGATGTACTGGCTCATCTCGATTTCCTTCAAAATCACGTCCGCCGCCGCTCCTGCGCCAATCACCATCACATTGACCCTGGGGGCCGTGCCGAACATGCTGTTCCGCTTTGAATTCATAATGCGCATAATGCGGTAACTGAATCGAATGCAGCAGGTCAGTGCGAACAAAAAGAACCAATACAGGACATAGTAGCTCCTGGGCATCTTCCATCCAGTGACATAACACAGGATGACCTGGGCCGCCGCCGCGCAGCTGGTAGCGAAGGCAATATTGATCATTTCCGTAGCGCTGGCATAACGCCACACGCTTCTATATAGTTTCCATACAACGAAAAAGAACAGGGTAATCGCAATGGTGAACGGAAGAATGTTCTCATACCTTTCCAAATAATGAGCCGGTATTTCTTTAAAGCTGAATTCGAACCGCAGATAAATCGACGCAAAAGAGGCCACCACCACTGCCATGATATCCATCAAAACCAGGGCAATGATTCGATTCATTGGTATTTTCAGGAAATCGGTGTTTTTCTTCATCACAGACGTTACGCTCTCCCTTTCTCAAGATACTTCCGTCAACTTGTATATTCTATCACTCATTCCTCAAATAAGCAACCTGTTCCACCCAGACTTTTCCGTTTTGAATGTTCTTGCTTTCCATCTTTATATTAACCCGTGACGCTTTCATTTATTTATATCACAGGCCATCCTTCAATCCCTTTGCCAACATAACTATTTTTCCTGTAAATGAATGGTAGAATTATACAATATATCATAAATAAAGTCAATTGCCAGCAAACCCGGCCAGCAAACCATTTCTGCCTCCGCAAAAAGGACTCCCAGGGTTCCCTACCTGAAAGTCCTCTTGTCCGGAAAATGCATTAATGTTTATTTTCTATCGCATTTTCGTTCCCTACATCAAATCCGGCGACCACTCAATATCCGTATCCCCTTCCGATGGTTCCGGTGTCGGCGCAGGAGTCGGCTGCGGCGTAGGAGCCGGAGTCGGCTGCGGCGTGGGCTGGGGTGCCGGCTGCGGCGTGGGCTGGGGTGCCGGCTGCGGCGTAGGCTGGGGTGCCGGCTGCGGCGTAGGCTGGGGTGCCGGCTGCGGCGTGGGCTTCGGGGTCGCCGCGGGCTTCGGGGTCGCCGCGGGCTTCGGGGTCGCCGCGGGCTTCGGGGTCGCTTCAGGGCTTTCCGTAGGCGCAGGGCTCTCGGTGTCTGTAGGAGCCTGGCTTGCCTCAGGAGCCGTCGTGGGCTCCCCCGCCTCGTCGAACCATGCGGTGTCCGTCTCATACACAAAGTTCTCCCGGTTCGTCCACATATCGAACACATCCCCAGGCGCACCGGCATACTCGGATTTCGTGTATTCTCCCACAACGGTTCCCGCCGCATAGGAACCCTGCTCCCTCCGGATGTGCCCGGTAGTGCCGTTCATCTGCCATATCTCGAAAGCGCCGTCATATTTCCCGTCCGCCAGCCCTGTCTGCAGCATCCATATGGCACCGTCCTCATGTTTCAGCACCAGCACCTTTCCCTCCTGGCCCGGATAGAACACATTGACAGATACCTTGCCCTCCATGTCCAGTCCCACCTGCACAGAGAGCAGCATCTCCCCGCCCCTCTGCAGCACATAATTCCGGCTGCCCTCATACAGCTCTCGGGACATGGTCTCCAGCCAGGCGGCATCGCTCACCAGATGGATGCCCTCCCCCAGATACTCCGGAATCTCCAGATTCCGCTGCAGGTCCGTCATGGCTTCCAGCACCTGGGCCTGCCCCTCCGGAGTCAAATCGCCCGTCAGGTACTGCAGCGAAATCTCATCCGCCAGCTCTTCCCCCGGTCCCTCCTCAGGGGAAGTGTCATCATCCATGGCCACCATCTCCAGGGTGTTGAGCGTCTTTTCGTCCATGGCCGCTTCACTGCCGTCCCCGCATGCCGCCAGCATGGCCAGGGGCAGAATGCAGACAGCCGCTCTATATATCCACTTTCTAACCATAAATTTTTCTCCTATCCAATATCAATCGCCTCCTGCCGGGATATGATCCGCCCCCGCAGAACCTCAGGTCCGTCCCTTCTCCGTTCCGACATCTTGCCGCGAACGTCCGATGCCTTTCTTCCACCGTCATCTCACCGCTTCGATGCCCTCCTGGATGCCGGAAGGCTTCAGGGCATCCGCATCGCCAATCAGCTTCTTCAGGAACTCATAGGATGCCGAGCCCTCCGGATAACTGCCGATTTCTATCAGCTGTTTCGCCAGGTCATAGATGCTCCTGGCCCTGGCAGGCCCGTATATCGTCACCTGGGTACCGTTCTTCTCCAGCACGGCATAGCCCCGGAAAGCGAACTCCGTCTGATACTGCTCCACCGGAAGCCCTACCAGCACCGAGGTGAAACGGTATCTTCCGTCCACTGTCTCGAACACCACATCCTGGGGCTTACCGTTTGCGCCCACCCCGTAAGATACGCCGGAAGATACCTTCTCCCCGCCCTTCACCATAGGATACTTGTCCATATTGGCCTGGTTCATGACCAAAGTCCCGTACTCCTTCAGCCGGTAACCGTCCACGCCCCCTGCGGTCAGCTGCGCCCGCAGGGCAGCGGAGATGCCTGTCTTGAACCGAATGCCCGTCTTGCCGGTGACCCGGATGGAGAAACCGTGGTAAGTCAGCAGATCTTCCAGCCCCGGCTGCGCCGCAGCCGTATACACCGTCCCATTATGGCTCAGGCTCCATACATACATGCCTGTGGGCACACCGGAGTCATTGTATTTATATACCACAGCCGTACTGGCTTTCGTGTCAGGAGCCACCGCAATCAGGCTTCCGTTCCGCACTTCCCCCGCGCAAGCCACGCCGTCCAGCCACACCGTGGCGTCGCTGTAGCCCGCCGGCAGCTTCAGGACCACATCCGTGGAAACCTCCGGTATGCCGCAGGGCGTCCCCGGCATGTTCTCATACACCGGGATTTTGAACACAAAAGCGCTTCCCAGCGCACCGGCCTCCTTGTACAGGTTCTTGATGGTCAGCGCCTCCGAGGTAGGGGCCGAAATGTTCTGCATGTACTGATGATTGTATGTATTGTTGGGGGTCACATTGAATTTCTCCAAATACAGGGTGTCCTGTCCCCGCTTAATATAGTTGGCCGAAATCACATTCGTGCCGCCCCGGATGGATTTCTCCGCATCCGTCCACCCTTTGCTCTTGGCGTACTTCAGGCCGCTCTCGATGACCTCCTTGTCCGTCTGCCCGCTGGCGCTTATGTTAAAATAATTATAATATCCCTCATAGCCCGGGTAGGTTCCGGAAATCAGCTGGGACGTCCCCTGCCCCTGCTCCTGGATCACCCTGGACGCCAGGTGGAAAGGGCTGACCCCTTCCTCTCTTCCGATGTTGTAGAACAGTTGCGCGTAAGTCTTGGAAGTCCCCGGCGCCGGGGCGCTGCTCTTCATAAAGGAGTTGCTCTTGTCCAGAAAAGAGGTCACCACCTCCTGCGTGTGGTACGTTTCATTGAAGGTCAGCTGTTCGAACTGGAAAATGGCATTCTCCGTCAGGCTGTTCCTGGGATCCATGTACAGCTTCAGGGCAGCCTCCGAGGAGTAGTACCAGTTCCCCTGATCGTAGAGGCCCTGTTTCGCCCATTCCGGAAACGTCTTGTACACCAGGCTCCTGCCGCCCTGGAGTTCATTATATATCACCGTGTCCCAGTCCAGATTGGTCTTCATCACCACAAAAATCCAGTTAGGATGCTGTTCCTTCAGCGCGTTCAGCGCCGGACGGTAGCTTTCCGGGAATTGTTCGATGTCGGCGTAGGATGCCCGCTCGCCGTCGACGGCGTAGGTGGACGCAGCCAGGTTCAGGCCATACTGCTCCTCCCATTCCAGAAAACGCTCGTCCGAACTGGCCAGATACAGGCGGGGGACATAACCGTACACATCCGTCCCCTGATAATCCAGCCGCACATAATGCCAGACTTCCATGTCCTGATCCACATACAGATCCAGGATGTTCACCATCTGGCCGCTGAGGACAGTGACAGCCGCATCGCTCCCATAGGAAGGCGATACGCGGACCGGATATTCATCGTTCAAATAGACCAGTGCCATGATGTCCCTCTGGGCGGCAATCTGCGTCAACGCTTCCCCGGCCATTTGTATCCAGTCTTCCGTCTCCTCGTCCAGATTCCCCGCCGTGCGCACAGGCCCCTCTCCGGCCCGGTTCCCCGACCGGGACGCACCGTCCGCCCCGCCGGACGCTCCTGTCCCGGCTTCACCTTCCAGTCCGCTTCCCGACTCCGTCCCGGACGCGCTGTCAAACCCGCTTCCCGACTCCGTCCCAGACGCGCTGTCCAGCCCGCTTCCCGATTCCGTC
>CAJUFI010000045.1 GCA_910585665.1 uncultured Acetatifactor sp.
ATAGGGAAGTATTTTCTTTTCTTTTTTTCGTTTGGGGGGTTCTTTTTGCTGCAATTGTATTTTGACTTTTCTCCTCTGCTGCCGGTGGCTCTGGGGGTGAATTCTGCGCTGTTGGTAAAGTGGACGGGGCGGTTGGATTCGTTCCTTTCCATTCCCCTTGGTTATATTTTGAACTGTGTGGTGAGCAATCTGGTGGCTCTGGGAGCCAATTTGGCCTGGGGTCTGTCTGTGAAGGACATTAACGGGGATGGGTTTTACATTGTCCTGTTGGGCGGCTGTAGTCTTGTATTGTCCTGTCCTTTGCTTTTTGTGGCCAGGGGGCTGGTGGGGCGGTATGTTTCGGGTGTTTTGGAAAAAATGGGGGGAAGGCTGCTGGCTTTGATCGGGGTGACTTTGCTGCTCTGCGCGTTCATGCTTTTCACGATGGCTTCTTTTTTTGACACGCTGGACATCACCCACAGGGAGTTTTTGTTGATGGTCGGTTCCCTTGTGCTGTATTTTCTGTTCACTTTGAGCATGATCCTGATTGTGCTGCACACTGTCAGGGGGAATTATGAGGCGCGGAAGAAGGTGGAGTATCTGGAGCATCTGAAGGAGTACACGGGGAATCTGGAGATGGTCTATGGGAATCTGCGCTCTTTCCGGCATGATTATATCAATGTGATGGCTTCTCTGGCGGCTTATATCGAGGAGGGGCGGTATGAGGAGCTGAGGGACTTTTTCTATGGGCATATCCTGCCTATGCAGGAGGGGCTGGCACAGAGGAACGACGCGTTGTGCCGCTTGTCCCATGTGCATGTACTGGAGATGAAGAGCATTCTGTACGCCAAGCTGCTCCTGGCGGTGAACCGGGGGGTTGAGGTGGAGGTGGATATCCCGGACGTGATCGATTCTGTGCACATGGATCCGGTGGATCTGGTGAGGGTGCTGGGGATTTATCTGGACAATGCGATCGAGGCGTGCCTGGAGACGGAGCGCCCTTTCCTGGGTTTCCATCTGGGCAGGGTGGAGGAGGGCATCGTGTTCCTTCTGTCCAATCCTTTTGTGGACAGGGGGCTTTCCCTGGGGCAGATGTGCAAGAAGGATGTGAGCACTAAGGGGGAGGGGCGTGGGATTGGGCTTTGTAATGTGGAGGAAATCCTGAACCGGTATGACAATGTGTATCATGAGACCCGGATGGAGGAGGGGCTGTTCATACAGCAGGTTCAGATATTTTAGTCAAAATCATACTGTTTCAGGGGGTTTTTACGATGATGCTCTATTTGATTGCTTCGCTGCTGATTGGGTTGTTGCTGACCTGCGACGTTTTTATCCTGGCCCATCCCTATGTTCCCCGAAGGGTATACGCGATTTTGGTTTTATCGATTTCGGCGTTTTTTCTGGTACAGGCTTATTTTACCTTTTATCCGCTGGTGGTGGTCACATTGGGGGTGCATTCTGTGCTGTTGGTGAAGTCCACCGGGAAGCACTATATGTTCTTCTATCTTCCGATTGGTTATATACTGAATTGCGTATTCGGCAATCTGGTGGGGCTGGCGTTCAATCTCCTGTGGGATCTGTCCGTGAAGGAGTTGAATGCGGATGCGGCGTGGATTGTGCTGTATTCCATCGGTACCGGAATCGTCAGTTTTCCCGCCCTCTATCTGGTGAGGCGGCTGTTTTTGCGGTATCTCGGGGATATTTTGGAGGGGATGGGGAAGAAGCTGTTGGCTTTCCTGGCTTTGACCCTTTTGCTCTGCGCTTATATGATCCTCACCATGGCTTCTTTTTTTGATACTATAGAGATCACCCACCGGGAGTATTTTTTGATGGTGGCTTCCCTTGTGCTGTATTTTCTGTTTACATTCAGCATGCTTTTTATCGTGCTGCACGCTGTGAGGGGGAATTATGAGGCGCGGAAGAAGGTGGAGTATCTGGAGCATCTGAAGGAGTACACGGGGAATCTGGAGATGGTCTATGGGAATCTGCGCTCTTTCCGGCATGATTATATCAATGTGATGGCTTCTCTGGCGGCTTATATCGAGGAGGGGCGGTATGAGGAGCTGAGGGAGTTTTTCTATGGGCATATCCTACCTATGCAGAAGGGTCTCACCCAGAAGAACGATGCTTTGAACAGTCTGCTGCGTGTAGAGGTGTTGGAGCTGAAGAGCATCCTGTATACGAAGCTGCTCCTGGCGGTGAACCGGGAGGTTGAGGTGGAGGTGGATATCCCGGACGTGATCGATTGTGTGCACATGGATCCGATGGATCTGGTGAGGGTGCTGGGGATCTATCTGGACAATGCAATCGAGGCGTGCCTGGAGACGGAGCGCCCTTTCCTGCATTTCCATCTGGGCAGGGTGGAGGGGGATGTGGTGTTCCTCCTGTCCAATTCTTTTGTGGACAGGGGGCTTTCTCTGGGGCAGATGTGCAAGAAGGATGTGAGCACTAAGGGGGAGGGGCGTGGGATCGGGCTTTATACTGTGGGGGAGATTTTGAATCGGTATGATAATGTTTATCATGAGACGCGGATGGAGGAAGGGGTGTTCATACAGCAGGTGCGGATTTGTCGGGCGTGAAATGCGGGGGGCGTGCGAAGGTCCGGTTCCTATTGAAAATGCTATGATCCTGAGTTTGACCTCAGAAACAACAAAAAAGTCCAACCAGTGAAGGGAATTTTTTCCTATCATATTTCCGGGAAGGACAAGCAGGAAACCGCTGCCTGGGTTCGAATGAAATGCTGGCGGCCGGAAAAGAATGGCGGCCCCAATACCTCTCCAGAACGCTTTCACCATCGGTGAAACTCCTTGGAGAGGTATTATTTTCATATAAGAGCTACACGAACAAAGTACACCCCTGGGCCTTGAACTGTTCAATCTTTCTGTCGATGTCCTCTACGGTCAGATTCAGCTTCGCCGCAAGGCATGTCTTGCACAGGAAGCTTTCGCTCCCCCGGTTGACGAATTTCCTGTAGGCCCCCACCTCATTGAACGTAAGGGCCTTGCCGCACTGCATACAGCCGCTCATCACAGATCGACCACCTTACAGCGCATGACGGCGCAGTCAAAGGGCTCCAGCTCACGAACCATGATGGCGTTCTTCACCTCCACCTTGTCCCCAGTCCAGATTTCCGTGGCATCCAGGGTCTTGCCTGTGCTGAAAGGCAGCCCCACCTGGTCCAGGTTCAGCCTTGCCGCCGCTTTGCCCTCGCTCATGTTGAACATGCCGATGGCCAAATCTCCGTTCTCCAGCTGCCTGGAGTAGATCAGCAAGTCCTCTCCGCCCCAGATGCCGTGCAGCTTCACCGGCTGGCGGCAGAGCCTGTCCTGATTGATGCGGATGATCTCCTCATTGCACAGGATGTCCCTGGCGGCCTGGCTCATGCTGCGGACATCGCAGCCGATCATCAGCGGGGAGCCCAGGAAGGCCCAGATAGAGAAATGGGTCTTGTACTGGGTGTCATTGCAGCCCTTGACCCCTACGTTCCCCTTGCCGTACATGCCTACAATCAGCATGTCCATATCGTTGAAGCAGCCCACACCATTGTAAGGATGCAGCTTCTCCTGTTCCTTCACCAGGCTCTTCACGGACTCCCAGCTGTCGAAGATATCCCCTGTGGAGCGCCACATGGAAGCCCCTGTCGTCTTAATCCACTCATGGGTCTCGTCCGCGCCCCAGGAGCAGGCGGAGAACAGGATATCCCGTCCGCAGTTCTCCAGGGCCAGCCCCATGCGGCGGTACAGATATTTGCCGTGGATGATGGGGCTGTGGTAGCAGTAGTCATACTTCAGGAAATCCACGCCCCACCCGGCGAAGGTCTCCGCGTCTACGAACTCATGTTCGAAGCTTCCAGGATATCCCGCGCAGGTCAAAGTGCCCGCACAGGAATACATGCCGAACTTCAGCCCCCTGGAGTGTACATAGTCCGCTACCGCTTTCATGCCGCCGGGGAACTTCTCCGGATCGGCCACCAGTCGCCCATCCTTGTCACGCTCCTTCAGCGACCAGCAGTCATCGATGACCAGGTACTCGTAGCCCTTCTCCGGCAGGCCGGCCGCCGCCATAGCGTCCGCCGTCTCGAAAATCAGCTGCTCGTTGATGTTCGCCCCAAATGTGTTCCAGGAATTCCACCCCATGGGCGGTGTCAGTTTCACCATTTTCTCTCTCCTCCTTATGATAGTTATATCCTCTCGGAATCTCCAGACCGCATATCACGCTGCTTTCCTGAACGCCTTGGGGCCTGTTCCCCCGCTTTTCCAGGTACCGTCCAGCCCCAATGTCTGATTCTGCTTCCGGAAAATTCCGAGAACCTATTCCGCATCCAGCCCCTCGAAATCACAAGTTCAGTATAAGGCTTTTCCTCTTCTGCCGCAAGAGCAGACAACAAAATCATAACTTTTGCTCACCAATCGCAACATTCGTTCAACGGTGCTTCCAGGTAGACCTGGACAACAGAATCAATATGGGGAAAATCTCCAGCCTCCCCGCCAGCATGTCCCAGATCAGCACCAGCTTGGAGAACATGCTGTAAGAAGCAAAATTACAGGTGGGGCCCACCGCTTCGAAGCCCGGCCCGATATTGTTGAAACAGGCCAGCACCGCGGAGAGATTGGTCGTGATGGAAAAACCGTCCACCGAAATCAGGAAGAAACTTAACAATATCACGATTACATAAGCCGCCAGATAGGCATTGGTGTTCTGCAGCACCTTCTCGTCCACCGCATGTCCGTTGAGCCGCACCACCTGGACCTTCTGGGGATGCACCACCTGGCGCACGCTCCGGTGAAGGCTTTTGAGCACCAGCAGGGCGCGCCCGCACTTGAAACCACCGCCTGTGCTGCCGGCGCTGGCCCCCAGAATCATCAAAGTCAGCATGATTGCCTTGGAAAACCCCGGCCACAGTTCATAATCCGTGGTGGCGAATCCTGTGGTGGTCATGATTGTCACCACCTGAAAAGCCGCATGCCGCACCGTCTCCCCCAGGGTGTCATAAAACCCTCTCAGATTCAGCACAATCAACAGAATGCTTCCCGCGGCCATCCCAAGATACAGCCGCAGTTCCTCATCCTTGAACACGCTGCGGAACTGCCGCACCAGCAGCAGATAGAAACAGCTGAAATTCACCCCGCACAGCAGCATGAATACCGTACACACGTTCTGGATATAAGGGCTGTAGCTTGCTATGCTGTCGTTCCTGACGCCGAATCCTCCGGTGCCCACGGTTCCGAAAGCCGTGCACACGGCCTCGAACAGGGACATGCCCCCCAAAAGCAGAAAAATCACATCCAGCACCGTCAGAAGGATATAAATCAGATACAGAATCCTCGCCGTCTTCTTCATCTTCGGCACCAGCTTGCCCACATTGGGCCCCGGGCTCTCCGCCCTGAGCAAATGCATGGTGAAGCCGTTGCCCCCCGTGGAAGAGATGGCCAGCAGAAACACCAGCACCCCCATGCCCCCCAGCCAATGGCTGAAGCTCCGCCAGTAAAGGATGCCCTTGGGCAGCCCCTCCACCTCAGGCAGGATAGATGCCCCGGTGGTGGTGAAGCCGGAGACAATCTCAAAGACAGCGTCCACGAAATTGGGAATCACACCGGACAGGAAAAAGGGCAGACAGCCCAACAGGCTCATGGCGATCCAGCTCAGGCCCACACAGGCCAGCCCCTCCTTCGCATAGAACTTCTTCTGGGAGCCCCTGCAGAGCCATCTGAGGCCTCCCGCTACCACAAGAATCGCCCCCAAACTCCACATAAAAGCAACAACCGCCCCAAACTCCTTTTCCCACAGGCTGATCAACATGGCAGGCACCATGAATACAGCTTCTACCATCAGGATGTTGCCAATGAATTTCCCCATCATCTTATAGTTCATGTCATGCCTCGCATCCGTTCATTTCTATTCAGAATTCTATTCAAATATATCATTCAGCTGATAAATGCTCTTCTCCTTGCCCGTGACCACATAGACGATATCCCCCACATTAAAATAGGAATCACCGTTCGGTATCTCCATTTTGGCCCCTTTCAGGATGCATACCACCAGCACGCCTTTCTTCAGCTTCAGAGCCTTCAGCGGCTTGCCGCAGTTCCTGGTGCGCTCGTCCGCGTAAAACTCCATGGCTTCCGCCTGTCCGTCGGCAATCGTATGCACCGTCAGGGCCGCGCCGGCCTGGTTCTTCATAGCCCGCACATACTGCACAATGGTATTGCAGCACAGCTCCTTGGGGCTGATGACGCTCCCCAGGGACAGATCTCCCAGAATATCCGCATTCTTGATATGCCCCAGCTTCGTGATGACCTGGGGGACACCGCAGCTGTTCCCATAGAGGGAGATAATCATGTTCAGTTCATCCAGCCCCGTCATGGTGGCCAGGGCATCGCAGCTGGAGACGCCTTCGCTCTCCAGCAGCAGCTGGTTGGTGGAATCCCCCTGGATGATACAGGCGGACGGCAATATAGCGGACAGCTGTCTGCACCGCTCCTGGTCCTTCTCTATAATCTGCACCTGGACGCCGCTGTTCTGGAGCTGCTTCGCCAGGTAATAGCTGATCCGCCCTCCGCCGCAGATCATCACTCGCTTCACCTTATGGGTGAGGATTCCCAGGTTCTTCAGCAGAAGGGTCAGGATATTGGTGAAGGCTGTCACATAAATGCGGTCGCCCTCCCGGAGAACGAAATTTCCTCCCGGGGCAACCGCCTTTCCGTCCCGCAGCACGGCGCAGACCAGTATCTTGCACTTCACGATGCCGTCCAAATCGTTCAGGGCCACGTTGCAGAGCTTGCTCTTCTTGTCAATCCGCAGCTCCACAATCTCCACACGACCCTTGGTAAAGGTATCCCGCTTCAGGAAACCCGGATATTTCAAAAGCCGCTCAATCTCCGTGGCCGCCTGTCTCTCCGGGTTCACCGCCATGGACAGGCCGAACATCTGGCGCATGACGTAAATCTGGTCCGTGTACTCCGGATTGCACACCCTGGCTATGGTGTGGATATTCGGGTTCAGGCCGTGGGCCGTCATGCAGCACAGCAGATTCACCTCGTCCGCCCCCGCCATGGCGATCAGCAGATCCGCCTCCTTCACCCCGGCCTGAATCAGCACATCCATGGAAGCGCAGTTCCCGTGCACTACCATGATGTCATAGCTCTCTTCGCTGGATTCCAGTACATTCAGATTGGAATCTATCAATGTCAGGTCATCCCCCTCCGCAGTCAGCTGGCTGGTCAGAGCTGCCCCCATCTTGCCGTTGCCGGCAATGATTATCTTCATGGACTTAAAACCTCGTTTCTTCTTGTTTTATACCTCAAGACGTCGAGAACCCCGGGCCAGGGTACAGGAAGCCGTCACAGCGCTAAGCAGCCGCCCCTCCATGGCCCGGATGACACACAAATAGCCACAGGAGGGCTCTCGTCTCCCTCCTGCAGCATGTATCTCTCTTTTTTTCCGTCTTCCGCCTGCCAGCGGCCTCCCTCCCTCGAGAGGGGATATCTGTCCTCTCCTCAATTCACGATTCTCCGCACCGCCAGAATCGACCGGTACCCGGCCTGGCTGACCTTGATGCCCCCCGCCGGATAAGGGCTGCTGTTGCTGGCATGCACGATCAGTCCGCCGCCGATATAAATGCCCACATGCCCGTCATAGCAGATCAGGTCTCCCGGCTGGGCGTTCTCATAGCTCACCCCCGTCCCGGCGTTCCTCTGCTGATAGGATGTCCGGGGCAGGCTGTAGCCGAACTCGCTGTACACCCGATAGGTGAACCCGGAGCAGTCCGCGCCGCCCGTCAGGCTGGTACCTCCCATCACATAGGGATTCCCGATATACTGACAGGCAAAGTTCGCTATCTGCTTGCCCAGGTCGCTGCCGGGGGCGTTGTTGATCGTGGCGGTATAGGACGTGGTGTTGGAGGCATTGGCGGGCGGCGTAGCGCCGGAGCCTCCTTTGTTGCCGTTCTGCGCCTGCAGCTGCTTCAGCCGCTCCTGATCCTGCTGCAGAAGCTTCTTCGCCGCGGCGGCATCCTTCCTGGCCTGCCTGAGCTCATCCTCATAATTAGCGGATTCCTGTTTCTTTTTGGCCAGCATGCCGTTCAGGTTCGCTTTCTGGCTCTCCAGCTCCGCCCGGTCGGCCTGCAGCTGCTGCCTGTCCGTCTCCAGCTGTCCTCTGTCAGTCTCCAGCTGCACCCGGTCGGCCTCCAGGCTTTCCTTCTCCGCCACCAGCCTGTCCCACAGGTCATGGACCTGGTTCTTCACCAGGATATACTCCGTCAGTACGTTATTCTCATATTCATATATCTTCTCCACCCGGTCCATATGGTTCAGGATGTCTGAAAGGCCCTTGCCCTCCAGCAGAGCGTCCAGAAAGGATTCCTCCCCCCGCTCATACATCAGCCGGGCGCAGATTGCCATGTTCTCCCGCTGGGACTCCTCCCGCTCCACCGCCGCCTCATACTCCGCCTCGGTCTGCTGGATCTGAATCTCCTTCTGGGCGATTTCCTCCACCTTGGCAGAGATTTCCCCTTCCTTGGCCGCAATCTCGCTCTCCTTGGCCGCCAGCTGCTCCTCCATCATGCCGATGCTGGCCATGGTGTTCACAATCTCCGCGTTCAGGTCATCAATCTGCTCCTGCAGAATCTCCTGTTCGGTCTCCAGGGCCACGATTTTGTTGTTGGCCGCTTCCAAGTCGTTGGAATGCTGGTCTATCTGTCCCTGTACTTCGCCGATGGTAGTGGCTTCCGCGGTCAGGGGCTCCAGGCCGTCGGATCCGATCATCGCGGCCGCCAGGCCGCAAATCAATATGAAGTTGATGAATTTTCTGTGTGTTCTTCTTCTCATGGATTCAGCATACCACACTTTTCTTCATTTTACATCCCCCCAAAAAATTAAGATATCATAAACCGGCCAGGCCGCCCCATTCCCTCTGCGCAAGCGTGTCCGCCATTTACAGATGCCATGGGCGCAATGTGAAGCATCGCATCCTGCGACCGAAGATAGCCCTTTCGCGAACATAGAACCCTCGATTATAAATCACAGTTCTTCACAGTGCGGGGGAACGGCACCACGTCCCGGATATTGCCCATGCCGGTCAGGTACATGACGCAGCGCTCAAAGCCCAGCCCGAAGCCCGCGTGGCGCACGGAGCCGAACCTGCGCAGATCCAGATAGAAATCGTAGTCCTCCTTGTTCAGGCCCAGCTCCTCCATCCTGCGCTCCAGAAGCTCCAGCTTGTCCTCCCTCTGGCTGCCGCCGATGATCTCCCCGATGCCGGGCACCAGGCAGTCCATGGCCGCCACGGTTCTGCCGTCCTCGTTCAGCTTCATATAGAAGGCCTTAATCTCCTTGGGATAATCCGTCACGAACACCGGGCGCTTGAACACTTCCTCCGTGAGATACCGCTCATGCTCCGTCTGCAGGTCACAGCCCCAGGACACCTTGTAGTCAAAGGCATCATTGTGCTTCTCCAGAATCTCAATGGCTTCCGTGTAGGTCACATGGGCGAAATCGGAATTAGCCACATGCTCCAGGCGCTCCAGCAGCCCCTTGTCCACGAACTGATTAAAGAACGCCATCTCCTCCGGCGCATTCTCCAGTACATATCGGATGACATATTTCAGCATGGCCTCCGCCAGCATCATATCGTCCTTCAGATCCGCAAAGGCCATCTCCGGCTCAATCATCCAGAACTCCGCCGCATGGCGGGTGGTGTTGGAATTCTCCGCCCGGAAGGTAGGGCCGAAGGTATATACGTTTTTAAAAGCAAATGCATACGTTTCCACGTTCAGCTGGCCGCTGACGGTGAGATTGGTGGGCTTCCCGAAGAAATCCTGGGCAAAGTCCACTTTCCCCTCCGCCGTCTTCGGAATGTCGTTCAGATCCAGGGTGGTCACCTGGAACATCTCGCCCGCGCCCTCGCAGTCGCTGCCCGTGATCAGCGGCGTATGCACATACACGAAGCCCCTCTCCATGAAGAAGCTGTGGATGGCGTAGGCGATCAGCGAACGCACCCGGAACACAGCCTGGAAGGTGTTCGTCCTGGGGCGCAGATGGGAGATGGTGCGCAGGTATTCGAAGGTATGGCGCTTCTTCTGCAGGGGATAGTCCGCCCCGGAGGGTCCCTCCACCGCCACTTCTGCTGCCTGCATCTCAAAGGGCTGCTTGGCGTTCGGCGTCTCCACGATGGTACCCCTTATGATCAGAGCCGCGCCCACGTTCACCTTGCGGATCTCCCCGAAGTTGTCCAGAGCCTCCCCGTAGACCACCTGCAGCTGCTCGAAAAAGGTACCGTCATTGATCATCAGGAAGCCGAAATTCTTGGAATCCCGGTTGCTCCTGACCCAGCCGCCGATGGTCACTTCCTTTCCGATGTACTCCCCGCGGTTGCGGTATAGCTCCTTGATGTCTGTCAATTCCATATTTCCCTCATTTCCGCATGTGCGCCTGTGCGCGCCATGCTGCTTATTTTATTCTGCGGAAGATTAAGCCAGTCACTTTTCACACCCATGCCACATATCAGCTCCAGGGGGGCGTTCGTTCTACATGGGGCCCATAAGCTTAAGCCGGTGCAAAGTCCCGCCCATGCGGGACTTGCGAGGATACTTTTGCGGCTTAACCCGCTGCGTGCTGGCCCGAGTGCAAACCTGTCCGCATGCAGAATGAGCACCCGCCTGGAGCGTCACTTTCTGATGACCTGGAAAAAGCAACTTAGATTATACCATAATATGGATTATACCGCAATTCTTGTTGCTTATCCATAGCAATCTGTGCTAAAATAGAAAAAAGTCGGGCTCTCAGGCGAAACATACTCAAGGAGGCTTATTGTTTTATGAAACCATGGATGATTGTCTTAATCGTAGTTGCAGTCGTACTGATTGCATTGGTTGTCCTATTGTATTTCTTAGGGAAAAAGGCCCAGAAAAGGCAGGCAGAGCAGCAGCAGATGCTGGAGGCCAACAAGCAGACCGTCTCGATGCTAATCATCGACAAGAAACGGATGCGGCTGCGGGACGCCGGGCTGCCCCAGGCTGTCATGGCTCAGACGCCCAAGCTGATGCGGCGCTCCAAGCTGCCCATCGTGAAGGTGAAGATAGGTCCCCAGATCATGTCCCTGATCTGTGACGAGAAGATTTTCGACACCGTCCCTGTGAAAAAGGAAGTGAAGGCCACTGTCAGCGGCATTTATGTCACCAGCGTGAAAGGCCTCCACGGCAAGCAGCTGGATGCTCCGCCTGCCAAGAAGAAGGGTCGCTTCCGCCGGGCGCTGGAAGCAGCCCAGGAAAAGGCAGGCGCAAAGCCGGTGAAATAAGCCCTGAACGCCCAAAAGGATGGAACAGCCCACAGGCTGCGCCATCCTTTTATTATGTCATCTTTCTTCCTGGGGCTTCCGGCTTCTGACCTTCCTGGCTTCTACAGCATCACCAGGTCTTAAGTCTTTCCGGCTTCTACAGCATCGCTCAGTCTCAGGAGTTTCCGGCTTCTACAGCATCGCTCAGCCTTAAGCCTTTCCGGCTCTCAGGATTTCCCCGGCCCTGCGCCCCGCCCGCTCTGCAGTCGATTTGCAGCGGTGCTTTTCCCCTTCTCGGGATAAGCCAGCGCCTACGCCCCTTCACGGGTCAATATACTTCCCCTCCACATAGAACACGCCGTCCGTCAGCGGACCGTCCAGAGCCGGCTTTCTCAGCGCTCCCCGGCGAATCAGCTCATCCGTCACATACCCCACAATCTGGAACAGATAGATGGAGACCCACTGGTTGATCTGGTCCTCCAGACGGCTGGGCACGAACTTCCCGAAGCTCTTCCGGACAGCCATGATCCATTCTGCCAGCAAATCCTCCAGCCCCTCATCGTCCAGCGGGAACAGAGAGAGGAACTCCTCAAACTGCGCTTCCGTAAAGCAGGCGAAATTCAGCCGATACCCATCCTCCGCGTTTATCAGCAGATGATTCCGGATCAGGCTGGCGGCGTCCTCCTCGGACAGGGCGCCCCTTTCCACGGCACCGTCTCTGCTGTTCTGAGGGATGCCCCCGGCACACAGCCAGCGCGTCCCCCTGCCATGGTAGACATCTGTGTCAAAGTACTTGCCGATCCAGTAGTAATAGATATGCGACAGCTTCTCATTCCTGCTTCCGCTGTCATCACCCGCCACATTGCATCCCGTACTGTATTCCGCGCCGTTCTCGTTTTCGTCCGCCGTCTCCTCCACGATGAACCAGCCGTATCCTCCGTCCTTCCTGGGCGGGAAGGGCCCATTCTCCAGGTGCAGCCTCCCGCTCTTCAGGCTGCCGATTTTCCGTCTCAATAGATACGGAACCAAAATATATCCCAGACGCTCCATCCCAAAGTCATGACCATAGAAGTCCATGCCCCTCACCGCTTCAGCCCCGTTTTTCAGCAAAGCCTCGAACCTGTCCGCGATTTCCTGCACCATCGGCCCGGAAACGCCCTCGGTATCCTTCCTGTCCTGCAGGCTGAAAATGATGAAGTTGGCGGCATATTTGTTCGAGGTCCTGCAGACGGCATCGCCATATTCCAGGCGGGGCAGCTCGTCCTCGATGTACAGCGCGGGAATCCCTGTGCTGACGCTGATCTCCTCCACAGTCAGCGGCTTCTGGTACGCGGCCTGGCAGATGGCCCGGGATATCTGGGCATGCAGATATCTGTCGCTGTCCATTGAGCCATTGCAGCAGGTGGTGTTCCAGTTGATCCTCCGATACACTTTTTCCATATCCTGTTCTCCTATCCGTTCTCTTATTTTCCGGCGCCCTACATTCAGACGCCATTTGACAGTGGTTTCCGACAGCGAATATTTCTTCGACAGCTCTCGGACTGACAGCTCTCCGATATAGTAGTCGATGAAAATATTCCTGTACTCTGCGGAAAGGGTGTGAAGATAGCGAAACACTGTATCGAACTCCTGCTCCGTCTCCTCTTCGTCCACATACAGGCGCCGGCTGTCGGACATGGCGCATAGGGTCTCATCCTCCGTCAGAACGGTCTTGTCCCTGTTTCGGGCCTCCAGGAACATGGCATAGCGGTTGTGCGCGATGCGCCATACCCAGGCATCCAGGGACGCAATCCTATACTTCCCCATCCCGTCCAGAACATGGCAGACGATCTCGCTGGCCAGGTCTTCCGCGTCATACCGCTGGCTCAGCCGCCTGCAGCAGAAGCGGTATATAGGCTCGATATAAGGAATGATTTCGTTTCCCTCCACGGCTTCCTCCTCTCCGAAAAGCAGCAATCATGATTACACCTTATAAGTATGAGGGAAATCCAATCGGATAGGTGTCTTGTGAAAAATTTTCAAAATTTTGATGCAGCGGCTCTGACTTCTCACTTTCTTTCATTCAGGTACAGCCCCACCCGGCTCTCCAGATGGTCAATCAGGGCATCCTCTGTGATGGTGCCGCTGAAATACCCCTCCAGCTCCTCATACAGAATGTCGCTCAGCTCTCCCGGAAGCCTTTTCCTCGGTTCCGCTATCTCAATCCAGTGGAGCAAAGTATTCCGGTCCAGCTCCACATCCACCTGGTCGCCCAGAGAGAACTCGAACCTGGTGAAATTCCCTATGTTAACCCTGGTGGATCCGCTCATGGCAGCAATCTGTTCTTCCAGCATATCCTGCCTCACGCTCATTTCGAAACTGGTGCCCTTTGCCAACAGCTGCTGCCCCTCGTAGGAAAGGAGGAAGTTGATGAAGGCAATGGCCACCTCCTTCTCCTCTCTTGTAGCCGTTCTGCGGACAGCCAGCGGCGAAGAGCTTTCCAGATAATGGACCGATCCATCCTTGGTGGGATATCCGATATAATTGGCGCCTTCCCCATAAAAGATACGGAAGCCCGCAACGTCCTGGGGGGATCTGATATTCACCTCATTGACCAGCACCTTCCCCTCCTCCAGCATGCCTTTGTCATGGGGCACCTCCTCCTTGGGAGTACAGTACTTCTCTGCCAGCTCCAGCGCCTGGCGGAACTCGCTGCTGTCGAAATCCGTCTTCCCGGCTTCCGCGTCCCAAAAGCGGGCATCGTCAATCCCGTTGCAGAGATAGTCCATGATAAAGTTGGCGCCGAAATTCCCGCCTCCGTATATATTGAAGAACTCTTCCAGCTCCGTGCTGTCCGCCATGCACTGTAGGAGCGCATCATAATCCCACTCCTTCAGGCTCCGGTTTCCGGTAACCAGCGTGCTCAGACGGAAATCTGTCATGACCCCGTACTGGACTCCATGAATCTTTCCCAGCTCCAGGACAGAGGGCACCAGCTCTTCCGTGACGCCCAGCCGCTCCATGATGACATCCAGGGGCTCCCACAGATTCTCCATCTCCGCGAAGTCCGCCCATAAGGCATCGATTAGCACAGGGCCGCTCCCCGCGCCCAGCTGGGTCAGCAGCGCGGTCTCGTCATAGTCGCTCTTTATCTCAATATTCCAACGCGGGTAACGCTTGTTGAATTCCGTCACTATCTCCTTGTAGTCTTTGTAGCTTAGGTTTGCCAGCGTGATCACACAGGTCTCCACCTCCTCCGTGGTGGGCTGTAGGCAGAGGTAACTGTAGCCCTCTGAACCCTCATATATCAGCGAGATCCCCCCTTCCGCGTCCGCCTGCATGGCAGGTATCCCCCGCTGCCCAATGGCAATCCCATGGTTGATCCAGCGGTAGAGGGGCTCCGGATCCTCTCCTGACAGGCTGCTGCGGTATACCCCTTCCATGTTCGCGTACAGCAGGGTCTTTTCATCAAGAAGCGTGACATAATAGGCATACCCATTATAAGAGGCCAACAGCACCGGTTTTCCGCTCTCAATGTCCATGCACTGCAGATTCTTCCCCGCACCGCCGTTTACATCTTCCAGAAAGGCGATCCGTCCATCCCAGAGGGGAACCAGCTTTCTTACACTGCTGCCAGTGGAGGAGAGAAGCTCCCCTTCCGGCGAAACCAGCAGGTACTTCTGGCCCCCGTCCACTGAAGCCACCATATGGACGGTTCCTGAGCTGTCGGCTGCCAGATAGGTGGGCAGCACAAGCTCATCCGCAGGAGAAGCCAGGAAATCCAAGGGAATCTCCTTCACCACCTGATGGTCCTCGTCCCTCTCCAGGAGGAAGTACTGGTTCTCCTCCCCATCCTCTGATATATTATAGCGGAAGGTGATATAGTGGTCCGTGCCGGCTATGGGGCCTATGCCATACAGCCAGTCCCCCTTATAAAAACGCTGGAAGCCTTTCTCCCCATCTGCATCCACGTAAGATAGCTCATCCCAGCCTTCCATTCCTTTTTGGAAAAAATATGCTCTGCCAGCTCCCATGAAAAACTCCCGTGCTCCTCCTAACGCAGCATCCTCCGTTTCTTCCTTAGGCTGCGGCGTATGCACCACCGCGGAGTAGGCATCCAGGGAATTGTCCTTGCCCCATGTATCTGGGTCTGTGGAGAAGTCCCATTGAAGATCCCATTGGTAATCCGTGTCCGCGGTATCCGGCAGCCTGTCCTCCGGCTTTTCCGGCCTTCCACATCCGCCAAGGCATAACGCAAGCATGGCTGTCGATAGAATACAGCTGATGATCTTTTTCATAAGCACCTCCCTTGATTCTTATATATAATGCAATACCCCATTTCACTGTCAGGCGCAATTAATTTTCATGCAGGCAGCATTAGCTTCCCCGGCTCCGAATCCCTATTTTCTCTCATTCAGGTACAGCCCCACCCGGCTCTCCAGATGGTCGATCAGGATGTCCTCTGTGATGGTTCCGCTATCTCGATCAAGTGCATCAGCTTGCTCCGGTCCAGCTCAATATCCACCTGGTCACCCAGGCGAATGGACTTACGGCTGAAAGTCCCCAGCTGGGCTTCCGTGCTCCTGTTCATGGAAGCAATCTGTTCTTCCAGCATGTCCTTGCGTACGCTCATGTCGAAATTGATGCCCTTTGCCAACAGCTGCTGCCCCTCGTAGGAAAGGAGGAAGCTGACGAAGGCGATGGCCACCTCCTTCTCTTCCTTTGTGGCCGTCCTACGGATCGTCAGCGGCGCTCTGCTCGTAATATAATGGGCCGATCCGTCCTTTGTGGGATATCCGATATAATTGGCGTCTTCCCCGTAGTAGATGCGGATGCCCGCCACATCCTGAGGGGCTGCGATCGACATGCGGTTCACGAGCACTTTCCCTTCCTCCAGCATGGATTTTTCATAAGGCACCTCTTCCTTGGAAGTGAAGTACTTTTTTGCCAGTTCCAAAGCCTGGCGGAATTCACTGCTGTCGAAATTCGTCGTCCCGGCCTCCACGTCCCAAAAACAGGCGTCATCAATCCCGCCGCTGAGATACATCATGAAGAGAAGATCCCCGCTGTTCCCGCCCTCGTAAATGTCATGAACCGCCTCCAGCCTGGGACTGTCCGCAATGCACTGTAGAAATGTGTCATAGTCCCATTCTTTCAGATCCTTGTTGCCGGTGATTAGCGTATACAGCCAGAAATCCGTCACAACCCCATACTGGACTCCGTGAATCTTTCCCAGCTCCATGACAGAGGGCACCAGCTCTTCCGTGATATCCAGCTGTTCCAGGACGGCATCCAGCGGCTCCCAAAGCTTCTCCAGATCCTCAAAGCCCATCAGCCCGGTATCAACCAGCACAGGGCCGTCTCCCGCGCCCAGCTGGGTCAGCAGAGCCGTCTCGTCATAGTCGCTCTTCAGTTCAATATGCCATCGCGGGTACCGCTTGTTGAATTCTGTCACAATCGGCTTATACCTGCTGCCATTGGTCACGTTTATCTCTGCCAGCGCAATCACACGGGTCTCCACTTCCTCTGTGGTGGGCTGCAGACAGAGGTAGCTGTAGTTTTCGGAATCCTCATATATGAGCGAGATTCCCCCTTCCGCGTCCGCCAGCATGGCAGGTACCCCGCCCTGTCCGATGGTGATTCCATGATTGATCCAGCGGTAGAGGGGCTCCGGATTCTCTCCGTTCAGGCTGCTGCGGTATACCCCTTCCCTGTCCGCGTACAGCAATGTCTTTTCGTCAAGAAGCGTGACATAATCTGCATGCTCTTTCAGGGAGGCCAACAGCATCGGTTTTCCGTTCTCAATGTCCATGCACTGTAAATCCGTCCTCTTGAAGCTGCCCTCATCGTCCCAGACGGATTCCAGAAAGGCTATGCGGCCATCGCAGAGGGGAACCAATCCTGATGCACTGCTGCCTGTGGAGGAGAGGAGCTCTCCCTCCGGCGAAACCAGCAGATACTCCTGGCCCTCATCCGCCTGATACACCAGATGGATGGTTCCGGCGCTGTCAGCCGCCAGATAGTCGGGCAGCACAAGATCATCAGCAGGGGAAGCCAGGAAGTCCAAGGGAATCTCCCTCACCACCTGATGGTTCTCGTCCCTCTCCGTAAGGAAGTATCGATTCTCCCCCTCGTCCTCCTCCGGCGGTTCATAGCCAAAGCTTATATAATGATCCGTTCCGGCTACAGGGCCTATTCCATACAGCCAGTCCCCAAAATCAAAGCGCTTGGAACCCTTCGCCTCATCTGCATCCACATAGGCAAGTTCATCCCAGCTCTCTCTGGCAGTCCCCAGGAGGTGTTTTTTATAGAAAAAGGCCCTGTCGGCTCCCAGGAAAAGCCGCTGCCCTCCTCCCCCCACGGCTTCCTCCGGCTCCTCTGTCAGCAGCGGCATGTTCACCACCGCGGAATAGGCGTCCAGGGAATTGTCCTGTCCCCATGAGTCCGGGTCTATGGAGAAATCCCATTGGTAATCTGTATCCACGGCGTCCGGCTTCTCGTCATTAGGCTCTTCCGGCCTGCCGCACCCGCCAAGGCATAGCGTAAGCATGGCTATCGATAGAATACAGCTGATAATCTTTTTCATGATAACCTCCTTAAATCTTTTTATATATCAAGAGACTTTTGACAAAGATTTCAGTACAGTCAAAAACTGACTAACGAAAAGAAATGTGGCATAATAGAGCCGTGACTCTGTTATGCCACAAAGGTCACAAAGTTATCGTTCATAAAAACCATAAATCATTCGAACCCTCAGCAATACCACAAACTTTACACACATACTTGCAGTTTTGGTAGACAGAATACAACTGGCAATCTTTTCACCCTGTCATTGGCGCTGCCGGTATCTGCCCAGGCCCATACGCATGAAGGCATGCCGCTTACGACCGGCTATACAGAAAACGGCGTTTATTATGAAATCTACGGTGAAAATACCTATATACAGCGAAGCGGCAATGGTCTCTATATCACCCGTGAGGTAGTTTACAGCGGCAGCTCCGCACCTCCTCTTGAAATCCAATGGCAGGAACGGATAAACAACCTCATATATACTGGAACCTTGCAATTGAAAAGCTTCGCTTAGGAACTGCCGGAAAATAATCTACGCATTTTGTTTAGAGTAAACCTGATAAAATCTGTAAATTTTGCAACAGGCTTGCGTAGGTTATTTGGAGGCATTTCCTTATGACCCAAAAGGCAACAGAACCACCGCTTTCTACCATGGGGTCATCTGCCCAAAATAGCAGATCCATCCACAGCCCCGTCCAGCCTCTGAAGGTTCCGGGGCTGTGATATTTAATCTGCCTATCGAATCCTGAATCATTTGGATTCGTCCAGGTACAGCTGCACCCTCGTCTGTATCTTGCTGACTGTGGAGTCCAGGTCTGCGTCTCCCTTGAAGTACATCCCAGCCTCATCAGCCACGATATTCCAGAGTGGGCTCACGCTGCTCCCCCAGCTGTCATATTTGGCATTCGCCGCCATATCCTTCAGCAATTCAATCTCATGGGCGGTCACTTCCTTCGGATATCCATCTATCAGAATCTTGCCATTCTCGTCATATAATGGAAAGCCATACGCGCGGGTGGGGCAGACATAGATATCCGAAAGGCTCCTTTCAAAGACATCCTTCCGGGAAGGGAAACCCCAGCTTATCAGAGACTGCACCTCCTCCGACATCAGGAACTCCAGGAAATCCCATGCCCCGTCCTTATGCTCCGAGGCACTGTTCATGGCAAAGACACTGTCCGGATAGAGCTTGTGCTCCGACCTCTCCATGCCAGGGTATCCCACGAACCTCTCCTCATGGACTCCCTTTTCGTCAATCATTAACGGCGTATCCGTCATTCTCCAGGGATTATCAATTAATACTCTGACAAAAGAGGAATGGTTGTTACTGTCCATTGTATCCCCCTCATAGGTCTGCACCCTCCCGCATGCCTCCAGAATACGCCGGAATTCCGGACTGTCAAAGCTGCATTCCTTATCCTCATAGTCGATGAAGCTCTCCCCACACTTAATCCCCATGCAGTACATCAGCGCCTCCATGGGCTCCTGGCCCGAAATCACCCATTCGTCCTCAGCCCTTTCAAGGAAGTCCCAGATGTCCCAGCCCTGTGACGTGACCTCTTCCTCCAGTGAAAACAATGTATGGATTCGGAAGGAAGGCATCACCAGCACGTTCTTCCCGGCCAGGACACAGGCCTCCCTGACTGAGTCCAGTATGTCCTCCTCCCCTACCACATCGCTGGCTTCATAATAGGATGTCAGATTCTCGAAGGCGCCGATCCCCGCCAGGTTCCCCGCGTAGATGTAGGAAAGGTCTATGATGTCTGTCCCTTCTCCCTTTATGAACTTCATCTGCATGGAGTCCTCGCTGCTTTCGTCCACGAACTCCACCGTGTATTCCCTGCTCTGCCGGTTGAACATCCTCACCACCAGGCCAAGCTTGCTGAACTTGCCCCCGCCTCTATCCGTATTCAGCGTCCCCAGGGTGATATGCTGCTTCGGGGAATGCTCCCCCCTGTCCTCTATCGAAATCTCAGCGAAGGTCTGCATTGGCCTCCTGTCCATGTTCCAACCTGAATACGCATCCCGGTACTCCGAGCACATGACCATGAAGTCCTCCCCATCCCGGAAAACGGCGTCCACATTGTCCTCGATGATCTGTATGTATTCGTCCTCCCATCCCCAGAGCCGCTCCAGCTCTCCGGTCTCCGGGTCGTAATCCCATGTACAGCCTCCCCTCCTCACCCAGGGGCTGCTCCCCCTTCCGTCATATACCTCCAGTATCCCGCTGGGGCAGGGGTATGCCTCCCCACTCCCCCCAAGCTCCACGAATGCAGGAGCTTCCCCGGTGAGGCAGTATCCGTACACCTTCCCGTCCTTCCCTGATACCACCCCTTCAAGGGACTCCAGCCCAGGAAAGGAATAGGCCTCCCCAAGGCTGCCGTCCGGCCCGAAGGAGAAGACCCTTCCCTCCTTGCCGGTGCTGTATAGGAAGACCCTTCCGTCCGCGGTCACTGTCCCCTGCTCCAGGGCATCCCCCATGTCCTGTAGCTCCTCCGGCATGTAGTCCGCTTTCCACAGCAGCTCCCCTTCGCTGTCGTACTTCTCCAGGGTGTAGAACATGTCCTCCTCTTCCGTTGCGCCGCTGGGCCCCCAATAAACATAGCAGTTCCCCTGCCCGTCCGCCAGCAGGGCATGCAGCCTGACATGAGCCATATTCTTCGTCTGTACGATATATTCTTCCTCCTGCCAGCCATCATGAATCCTTCCTCTGGAGATATAGACACACCAATTCAATGGAAAAATCCCTTCCGCCTGGGTATTGACCTCCCTGCTGTAATAGAGCCATTCCCCGTCTATTGTATAGAGGGGCTGCGTTATGGAGTCATTCAAATCATATGTATCAAGCAGCATGTAGCTGAAGTCCGCCACGGCTATGGGGCCGTCCTCCGCATCCGTCCCGAAAGGCGCGTCTGCTTCAGATTCTGGAGCTGCGCCAGATTCCGAATCCAGATTCGCGCTGGCTCCCTGCGCCTGCTCACCCCGTCCGGATTCCTGTGCGCCATCTTTTCCGCAGGCCGCCAACGACAGGGCTATTCCCACCAAAATAAGGCAGCCTGACAGCAGCCTTCTGCCTTTCAACCGAAATGATGGATTATACTTTGTCGCTTTTCCCATATGCCCTCCCCTATGCATGGCTTCCCTGCAATAAAGCTACAGGGAAGCGCATCGTGTTAAATCTTTTTCTTGCGATTATGGCCAAAATTCTAATTGTAACAGTGCTTTTGAGTTTAAACATTTCTCCCTCTACATTTTTCTCCCTCTACATTTTCATGAAACAATTGCCCGCCGGACCCCTGCGTCAAAACGTTCCAATTGAAAGTATGGGAAGGAAGGTTCTGTTGTAAGAATACCACTTTTCCCTGTCAAACGCAATTGAATTTTGTGCAAGTTTACTGGATTTTAAGGAAAGTTTTCTTGAATTGCACGAAAGTTACAAATAATCCTTGTCATTGAACGATAATTTGGTATAATTCATTTCTTTCCCACATAAACAAATGTAACTTTCTGTTGAGGATAAGTTGAAAACTATTATATCACTTATTTCAAAACAATAAAAGGCTTGAAATGAATACGAACATGTGGTAATTGAAGCTTCATAATATCTATGGAGGAGGAAACGATAATGGAATCAACGGATGATAACTGCTGCAACTTCCTTTTGATTACAGGGTTCGCGAAGCGGTTCCTGTAATATGTTTAGGCAAAAGCCCGGAAATACAAGGAAATTACGTGAGACCCGCAGCAGCTATTTGTAGACACTTCCTTATGACCGGCTATCCAGAAAACGGCGTTTATTATGAAATCTACGGTGAAAATACCTATATACAGCGAAGCGGCAATGGTCTCTATATCACCCGTGAGGTAGTTTACAGCGGCAGCTCCGCACCTCCTCTTGAAATCCAATGGCAGGAACGGATAAACAACCTCACATATACCGGAACTTTATATATAAAAACATCTCTTATGACCCAAAAAGCAACAGAACCACCGCTTCCTACCAGGGAGTCATCTCCCCAAAATAGCAGATCCATCCACAGCCCCGTCCAGCCTCTGAAGGTTCCGGGGCTGTGATATTTAATCTGCCTATCGAATCTTATCCCACATCCGGCTCATCCTTCAGGGTAATGAATCCGGGCGCCTTCCCCTCCGTCTCGAAGAGGATGATTTCGTTCTCTCCCTTCCGAAGCAGGGGCCCGGGGATATAGAGCCTCCTCTGAGGGCCTATCTCCCAGAACCTCCCTATGTTGAAGCCGTTCACGAAGGCGCATCCCTTTCCCCAGCCCTCGAAGTCCAGGAAGGTGTCCCCTATCTCCTCCGCCTGGAAGCGGAATCGATGGAACGCCGGCGTGCCGGGCAGATAGTCCCCGCCGAAGTCCACCTTCTCCACATTGTCCAGAGGCAGCGGATACTGCTCCCAGCCATTGTGCATATGCCCGTTGATCTGGACGCAATGGTCTATGCCCTTGCGCTGCAGCTCCATGTAAGGGCCGAAGTTCACCCGCCCCATGTTCTCCATGAGGATGTCCAGCCGCTCCCCTTTCCTGGTAGGGAGATTCAGCTCCCGCTCCTCCAGCAGCTCCCTGTCGTACAGGGTCAGCACCAGCTTGTCCCCCAGCAGGATGTCCGCCCTGTCATTTGCTTTCCAGAGCCTAATCTTCCCCAGGCTCTCCTCGGTGTCCAGGCGGGTGCGGTACAGGGTGTAGCCATAGTTCTGTCCCAGGCGCTCCATGGACTGGGGCCATACGCTGAACACGCTTTTGCTGATGGAGTCCAGCGTGGAGGTCAGGCTCACCTTTTCGCAGGATTCCAGCCTGCCGTACGCTTTTCTCCGTATTTCCGTTGAGAGCTTCATCTCCGGCAGGGGCGCGTACTTTCCGATGACCTCCCGGTAGCGGCGGTACTTCTCCGTAATCTGGCCGTCCTCCGTGAGCACCGCGTCATAATCGTAGGAGGTCACGTCCGGGGTCAGCTCGTCGTAATAGTTGGAGCCGTTCATGAAGCCGAAATTGGTGCCGCCCTCGAACATGTAGATGTTCACATGCCCCATCTCCAGCATCTTGTCCAAGTCCCTCACGCTCTCCTCCAGATTGCCCTTCATGTGGCCGCCGTTGCCCCAATGGTCGAACCAGCCCACCCAGAATTCCGTGCACATCAGGGGACCGTCCGTGTATTCCCGCAGCGTCCGGAACCGCTCCTCGGTCCTGGAGCCGAAATTCCCCGTAGGCAGCGCCCCCGGTATCCTGCCTGCGTTCAGGCTCTCCGGGAAGGGGCCGTCCGACGTCACCAGGGGCACCTCCACGCCGTTCTCTGTCATCAGGCGCCTGATTGCCTCCAGGTACCCCTTGTCATTGGCATAGTAGCCGTACTCGTTCTCCACCTGCATCAGGATGACAGGGCCTCCTTTGGTGCACTGCCAGGGCGCCAGCTTAGGCAGCAGCACCCTGTAATATTCCTCCACATGGCGCAGGAAAGGGGCGTAGCTTACCCGCAGCTTCATGCCCTCCTCCCGCAGAAGCCACGCGGGCAGGCCGCCGAACTCCCACTCCGCGCAGATGTAGGGCGAGGGACGCAGAATCACATACAGCCCCAGCTTCTGAGCCAGCCGGATGAACCGCTCAATGTCCAGGATTCCTTCGAACCGGAACTGTCCCTTCTCCTGCTCGTGCATGTTCCAGGGGATGTAGGTCTCCACCGTGTTGCATCCCAGGTTCTTCAGCTTTTCCAACCTGTCCTGCCAGTATTCCGGAACCACCCTGAAATAGTGGATTGCCCCTGAAATGATCTGAACAGGCTCTCCGTCCATATAAAACTTGTCCTTTATCTCGAAATGTCCCATCTTTCCCTCCTATTCCGCCAGGCGGCAGCTCCCCCTTCCTCCCACCGGCTTTATCAGTATCATAGGAAATTTGGGTCAGCTTGTCAAGCTTGATCTTCACCGGTTCTCCTGAATCAGTATCTGTACCCTGTTCTGTATGATTCTGTATGATTTTCGCAGTCTCTTCCGCCGTCTTTCCTCCGCTGAAGAACGCTTCCGATTCCTCCGCCACAATCGACGCAATTACATTTTCCAGACTGCTTCCAGACGTAAAATCGATTATCTCCAGATATTTGTATAAGGTGTGGGCCGACTCCTGGTTCAGGGGAGAAACCTCCAATGTGCATCCGTGGTATACGCCTCCGGCACATCGGCCAGGTAATTCTCTTTTCTGATATCGCTATCCTTAGGAATTGTCGGAAAATAACTGATGCAACTTGTTCAGGAAAAAGCCCGGAAATACAAGGAAAACAGCTATAAACCCGCATCAGTTATTTGCAGACAATTCCTTACGAGCCCATCTTATCGCTGATACAAGGAAGCCTACGCCATCTCCTCCAGCGCCGTCTCTGTCTCCAGCATGCGCTCCAGCAGAGACTCCTGGCTGCTTTCCTCCGCGTCCAGCTGCTCCTGCAGCTCCATCAGCTTCTCGTAATCGGATGCCAGGGCGGGATCCATCATCTGGAGCTTGAGCCCGGCGGCCCGCTCCTCGCTGTCCGCCAGCTGCTTTTCATATTTCTCCAGCTGTCTGGTCAGGCGGGACTTTATCTTCCCGGGGCTATAGTAGGACTTCTTGTCAAAGACATCGGACAGGGTGGCTGCCCCGCCGCCGGAGCCGCATCCGCCGCTGCCGTCTCTGCTCCCGGTGTCCGCTTTCGCCTTGGCTCCAGTAGTGGAGCCTGCTCCAGCAGTGGTGCCTGCTTCCAAACCAGAGCCGCTGCCCCCTTTCGCCCTGGCTCCAGTAGTGGAGCCTGCTCCAGTAGTGGAGCCTGCTCCAGTAGTGGAGCCTGCTCCAGTAGCGGAGCCTGCGCCTGGAAGCGCCAGACGCTTTTCTTTCTCATGGAGGTAGTCCTCGTAGGCGTAAGGGTACTGCACCGCCTTCTTCTCCTCGAATTCCAATATCCCCGTGGCAATCTGCCGGATGAAGTATCTGTCATGGGACACGAACAGGACAGTCCCCGTGAAAGCCCGGAGCATCTGTTCCAAAGCCTCCTTGCCCACGATGTCCATATGGTTGGTGGGCTCGTCCAGGATCAGCAGGTTCGGCCTGGTCTGGAACATCTTGCACAGGGCCAGGCGCACCCGCTCCCCGCCGGAGAGCTGCCCCATTTTCTTCTCCACGTCCTCCCCGGAGAACAGAAAGCTCCCCAGGGCGCTGCGGACCTGTTCCCGCTGGAGCCTGGGATACTCCTCCCAGAAATTCTCCAGCACCGTCTGCTCCGGGTTCATGAAATCTGCCACCGCCGCCTGCTGGTCGAAATAGCCCCACTCCACGTTGGGCCCAAAGGAAAAGCTTCCGCCCAACTGCCGCACCGAACCGGTGAGGGTCTTCAGCAAAGTGGACTTGCCGATGCCGTTCTCTCCGATGATGGCCAGCCGCTCCCCTTTGCGCAGGGTGAAAGTCACCTGGGACAGCTCCGACTCATAACCGATGCGCAGATTCTTGGCCGCCACCACCTCCGTATAGCTTTCGATCCGGGGCTGGAACAGGGCGTGGAAAGCTTTCGTGTCGAAGCGCCTGGGCTTCTCTATCTTCACCATGTGCTCAATCGCCATGCGCTTGGATCTGGTGGCCGCCACCTTAGAGGGCGTGTTCTTCCATTTCTCAATCCACTCCGTCAGCCGCTGGATTTCTTTCTGCTGGGCTTCATAGTCCTTCTCCTGTTTGGCCTGGGCCGCTTTCTTCTGCTCCAGGAAAGCGGTATAATTGCCGGGATAGCGCCGGATATGATGGTACTCGATTTCATAGGTCACGTCTATGATCCTGTCCAGGAACATCCTGTCGTGGGACACTATGACTACGGATTTGTCGTAACTTCTCAAGTATCCCTCCAGCCACTCTATGGTGGGGAGATCCAGATGGTTGGTGGGCTCGTCCAGCAGCATGATGTCCGGCCTGCTCAGGAGCAGCTTGATGAAAGCCACCTTGGTCTGCTGGCCGCCGGAGAAGCTGCCGATGGGCCGCTCCAGATCTCCCAGGGCGAATCCGAATTTCTGGAACATGATCTCCATATCCTGTCTCCAGGTATATCCGCGCAGGGCCTCCATCTGCTTTTGCAGACCATCGTACTCGCGCAGCAGGGCGCTGTCCTGGCCTGTCTGCAGCAGTTCCTCGATTTCTTTCATCCTGGCTTCACAGGCAAAAACGGGCGCGAAGGCTTTCCCGATTTCCTCCTCCACCGAGGTCTCCCCCTCCGGGAAGCTGATCTGGTGCAGAAAACCGATGCGCTGCTTTCCCGCCATGGTGATGCCGCATTCCTCATCGCTGTCCAGATTGTTCATGTGAATGTCCCCGTTAATCAGCTTCAGCAGCGTGGTCTTGCCGCAGCCGTTCCGTCCCACCACAGCAATCTTCTCATTGTCCCGAATCTCGAAATCCACGTTTTCCAATATAGTGTCCGCGCCGTACTGCACCAGCGCGTGTCTAATCTGATATCTCATGACTTAGTCCTCTCTTCTCCGTCCCGCAGACTTCTTTGTCCTGGGCATTATCCGCAGATACTCATCTGTGCTCTACAGGCCCCTTTATCCGAGACAACACCCAGGGATATCCAGCCGTGCTCCATTGACCCCTTTGTTCGGGACAGCGCCTGCGGATGCTTCTATCGCCACAAAAAGCCGCAGCGAACCGGCTGCGGCTTTTTCATGCGTCATTTTATCCTGTTCCGATTATACTCTACTCTAAATGCCTTTCAGCAGTATACTGTTGAATCTATCCCTGATGAACGATGTCATATGCTCTCCTCTTTCCCGGCTCTCCGTCCGCTCCCTGCCTTAAATAAGTTCATTGTACCATATCCCCTGAAAACCCGCAACCGGAAAATGCGAAAGTTTGTCTCCCGCAAACCGTTAAAAAGGCAGATAAACCTTGACGGAAAGGGAGCGATTGTATATAATTTTGTACAATAGCAATAATGACAGGGTTTACAGGAATCCCCATGGAGAGATACAGATGAGAGAATATCAGGCAATGGCGTACGCCAAAATCAATCTGGGCCTGGATGTGGTACGTCGGCTGGAGAACGGCTATCACCAGGTGAAAATGGTCATGCAGAGCATCGGCCTGGGAGACCAGCTGACGCTGGAAATGGCAGGCTGCGGCATAACCATCACCACCGATGCCCCGGGGCTCCCCACGGACAGGAGCAATCTGATCCATAAGGCCGCCAGCCTGATGTTCGAAACATACGGCATCCATTCCGGCATCCGCGTCCATCTCCGGAAGGAGATTCCCATGGCCGCCGGCATGGCGGGCGGGAGCACCGATGCCGCCGCGGTCATGAAAGGCATCAACGAACTGTTCCGGCTGGGCCTCCCGCTGTCCCGGCTGATGGAGGACGGCGTGGCCATCGGCGCGGACGTGCCCTACTGCATCCTGGGAGGAACCGCGCTGGCCGAGGGCATCGGCGAGCGGCTGACAGCACTTCCGCCCATGCCCGATTGCCATATCCTGGTGGCGAAGCCCCGGGCGGAGGTGTCCACCAAATATGTCTACGAGCACCTGGACGCCCAGGGCCTCACGGCCCACCCTGACATCGACGGCATGGTGCAGGCCATCCGCCAGGGCGACCTGCAGGGCATCACAGGGCGCATGGAAAACGTGCTGGAGACCGTCACTGTCCCGGCCCATCCTGTCATAGCAGACCTGAAAGGGCGCATGCTGGAGTCAGGCGCGGAGAACAGCCTGATGAGCGGCAGCGGCCCCACGGTGTTCGGCATCTTTTCCGAGGAGGAGAAAGCCCGGGCGGCTTATGCGCGGCTCAGGGAAGAGAACCTGGCAGACCGGCTGTTCCTGACGGAACCTTGCCGCAATGCCGATTGAACACGGAGCGGCCGCTTGGCAGGAGAGGCAGGCGGCCGGAACCGGTTTTCACAAGGGAGGATCGATATGCAGAGTTCTTTTGACTCGGATCTACCGCTCAGGGATGTGGTTTTCAATACTTTGCGCCAGGCCATCCTCATCGGCGAGCTGAAGCCCGGCGAGCGCCTGATGGAGCTCCACCTGGCAGATAGGCTGGGAGTCAGCCGCACGCCGGTGCGGGAGGCCATCCGCCGCCTGGAACTGGAGGGGCTGGTGACCATGATTCCGAGAAAAGGCGCGGAAGTGGCCCGGATCACGGAAAAGAGCATGAGCGATGTGCTGGAAGTCCGCCGGACGCTGGACGCGCTCTGCGCGGAGCTTGCCTGCGACCGCATCACCCCTGAGAGCCTAGCCGCCCTGAAAAAGGCCTGCGACCATTTCGAACAGTGCGTCGGCACCCATGATGCCAAGAAAATCGCCGAGGCGGACGTGTCTCTGCACGACATCATCGTGGAAGCCACCGGGAACCAGCGCCTGATCCAAATGGTGCACAACCTCTCCGAACAGATGTACCGCTACCGTTTTGAATACATCAAGGACAGCAGCCAGCATGATACCCTGGTGAAGGAGCATAGAATTATCTATCAGAGCATCGTGGACAAGGACAAGGACACTGCGGCTGCGGCTGCCAGGCTCCATATCGACAATCAGAAGAAAGCCATCATCCGCCAGATCCGCCTGGAAAGCCGGGCGGGGCGCTGAGCCGCAGGGTTCCCCTGTAAATTTGCGAAAAGCGGAATAACCCCGGGAAATCAAGGCAATACTCCTCCAAAACAGGAAAGAGGGAGATTGCATGAAGAAGAAACGCCTGGGAATCCGCATTACGATAGGGCTGTGCGCCGCCTTGGGGTGGTGGGGCCTGTTATATCCGGAGCTTGTGCTGACTCCGGACACCGTGAGAGTCGTCCAGGAGGACGGGGACCAGGAGGCTGGCACCCTGGAGTGGAGCTTTGGCAGCAGCCTGTTCCTGGACCTTCTGAACGCGGGCCGGGACAAGATCACGCCCCGCAGCAGACTGCTCACGGACATCAGTTCATTTTGGGAGGCTTTACATGACAGGGACAGCAATCAGTGAAAACGCGGATTCCACTGCGGATTCCGCCACATGCCGCGGCGGGCTGGCAGGCTGCGGGGTAAGCGGCCCGGCGCAGCCGGACAGGAACGCCCCCATCGGCGTGTTCGATTCCGGTGTGGGCGGCCTGACTGTGGTGCGGGAAATCATACGGCAGCTCCCCAATGAGGAGATCATCTATTTCGGCGACACGGCCCGGGTGCCCTATGGGAACAAGTCCCAGGAGACCGTCACCCGGTTCTCGGAACAGATTGTCCGCTTCCTACGCACCTTCCGGGTGAAGACCATCGTGGTGGCCTGCAACACTGCCAGCGCCTATGCCATGGAGGCCCTGGAGCGGGACATCGATGTCCCCATCATCGGGGTGGTGAAGCCGGGGGCGAAAGCTGCCGCTGAGACCACAAGAAATGGACGGATAGGCGTCATCGCCACGGAGGCCACCATCGGCAGCCAAATCTACGCCAAGTACATACAGGAGCTGAACCGGGACGTGACCATCTACGGCAAGGCCTGCCCGCTCTTCGTCCCTCTGGTGGAGGAAGGGCTGCTGGAGGATCCTGTCACCGATGAAATCGCCCGCCGGTATCTGGCCGAGCTGATCGACATCGATATCGACACCCTGATCCTGGGCTGCACCCACTATCCCCTGATTCGTTCCACCCTGGGCCGCATCATGGGGGAGGGCGTGACGCTGGTGAATCCTGCCTACGAGACCACCAGGGAGCTCCACGGAATGCTGGCCGGCCTGAATCTGCTGCGCCGGGAATCCCCGGGGCTCGGCAGCAACCGCTACCAGTTCTATGTCAGCGACAAAGCGGAGAAATTCGTCCGGTTCGCCAATTCCATCATCAAGTATGGGATTCTGTCGGCCAAGACGATCAATATCGAAGATTATTAGAACACAGGAGAACTCCTTATGGCAGAGAAAGCGATGCTCACGCTGGAGGGGCGGCAGCGGGACGAGTCCGGCGAGGAGACTGTCACCAAGCTCCGCACCCAGGCAGATTATTCCATCAGAAACGGCTGCCATTATATCCTCTATGAGGAAAAACTGCCCGATTCTGAAGCTGTCGTCAAGAACCTCATCAAGCTGAAGGGTTCCGTACTGGAGATGACCAAGCGCGGCCCCGTCAGTTCCCGCATGGTATTTGAGGCGGGGCAGAGCCATCGGACGGATTACGTCACGCCCTACGGAATCCTCCCGCTGGAAGTCTGCACGCAGGAGCTGGAAGTCTGCGCCGGGGAACCGGACGGCAGGCCCGCAGGCCCGGGAGCATCGGGCCGGGAACCGGACGGCAGGCCCGCAGGCCCGGGAGCATCGGGCCGGGAACCGGACGGCAGGCCCGCAGGCCCGGGAGCATCTGGCCGGGAACCGCACGGCAGGCCCGCAGGCCCGGAAAGCAATTTCCAGGAAAACGGGCTGGAAATCCGTCTGTCCTATCGATTGGCTTCCGGGGAACAGTTCCTCTCCCACTGCGCCATCACTATCTCCCTGGCGCTCCTGCGCGGCACAAGTTGACCCCCGGAACACATCTCACCGCTTTCCTGGTCGCGCCCCGCCGCCCTCTGGCTCAAGCCTTTTTCTTACGGTTTCTTTGTGCGCCAGCGCTTCGAAACCCAGCTAATGCCAAGGCAGATACCAGCAGATCTGTAGAGTGCTTTCAAAAGAGATGTTCCCAATCTTTCCAGGAATTGTCACAAATCCTTCGTTTGAACTAAACATTTCCTTTCCGTCTGCCGAAATAACTGATAGAAGACATATATAGGCAATGGAGTCTGCGCCAGGCGCGGGGACTATTGTCAAAATCATGGATGATGCTATCTATTTCGTCAGAAGGAGGATACTATGAGTGTAAATGGAATTACATCAAGCCAGGCTACGGCTGCCTACAGCTATTCCGCTACGGAAAACGTAAAAGCCGATACCACAGCTTCAACCGCGACAGAATCTTCCAAGAAAGAAGACTCTGCTGCCGACAAGGGCGTCGTATATGTGCCCAGCGCGGACAGCACTGCTGCCACCAAGACCTATACGCCCGACACGAATATGATCAACAAGCTGAAAGCGGACGCGGACGCCCGCACCGCCCAGCTGCGCAGCCTGGTAGAGAAGATGATGACCGGCCAGGCCACCGCTTATGGCAAGGCCAACGATATCTGGTCCTTCCTGAGAGAGGGGAACTTCACCGTAGACGCCGCCACCAAGAAGCAGGCACAGGCCGACATCGCCGAGGACGGCTACTGGGGCGTGAACCAGACCTCCGACAGGATCATCGATTTCGCCAAGGCGCTGACCGGCGGCGACCCTGACAAGATCGAGGACATGCGCGCCGCCTTCGAGAAGGGCTTCAAGAAGGCCGGCAAGACCTGGGGCGGCAATCTCCCCGACATCTCCCAGCGCACCTATGAGGCCGTCATGGAGAAGTTCGACAAGATGGCTGAGGAGGCCAAGAAGACCAGCTCTACTCCGGTGGACACCGAGGGCTAAGTCCGTCAGCCCCTTAAGATTGTAGCTGCAAGGAAGAAATCCCTGCCAAGACCAGTCCCTTTTACGGCATCTGGTTCTCGGCAGGGATTTTTTGCCGACTTTTCCTGTATGGAAGCAACAGGCATCCGCACAGGAAATCCCCGGTCGGCACCGCGCGCCTTCCGGGGATTCCGTCATAGCCGATTCTCTGGGCGGCTCCTGTCTCTTGTCCGCCGCTTTCCGCGTCCTCAGCCGCCTTTTACGATCAGCAGCTTCTGTCCTGCCTTCAGCTCGTCGCTCTCCAGGGCGTTCAGCTCCCTGAGGGATTCCACGGGGACATAATAGCGCTTGCCGATGTTCCACAGGTTGTCGCCGTTTTTCACCATGTAGACCACCATGCCCGGCAGGCTGCTCATCTTGCCGGTGTCAAGGTCCGAGACATTGACGCCGCTTATGAGCTCCACAGGAACGCTCTTGAAGACCACCGTGGAGAAGCTGAGCACTGCCTTCACGTCCATCTCCTCCCCGTCCAGCATGGTCACCTGGAGCTGTTCCACCTCCGCCCGGACCTTGCCCATGTCCTCCGGCGCGATGTCCGGCACCTCCAGGGTGTACTGGTAGGGCAGAAAGGCCTGGGTGCTGCCATAGGGAGATTCGTCCTCCCCGGTGATGTACATGATCTTCACCTGGACGCTGCCCTGCAGCTGGATGCCGTTCTCCACGGTGGTCTGCTGCTCCAGGGTCACGATGCCCTCGCTGTGCAGCAGCTGCAGAACGGTTCCGTTGGTCACATGGACATGGTCCGTGACCTTGGTCTTGCCGGTCACCTTCGACAGGAGCTTGCGCAGATCCGCCCTGTGGGTCACGGTGCTGATTTCCTTGGACACGCCGTAAAGGTCGGAGATGATCTCCAGCCGCTCCTCCTCATAGATCCGGATGGCGATGTCCAGGACCAGTTCCAGTCCTACATTGCGCTCCTCCCCATCGAAATCAGGCCGCACCGACAGCTCCTGCTGCCCCAGATGGCAGCGGATGTCCGGCAGCATTCCCTCCCTGCAGCCATGGCATTCCAGCACGCCGCTGAAGGGGACGGTGGTCTCAAAGCAGCGGCAGGGATGGTCCTCCCCCTCGCCCTCGTACAGAACGAAGAGATGGATGTCCCCTGAAATGGCGATTTTCTCCTCCATGACCTTGAATTCCATGTCCCCCAGGGAGAGGTTGCTCCAGAGAATCTGGAAGATATTGGGGTAGTTGGAGGGCAGCGCCACCTCCTCCTTCAGGCGGAAGATATCGTTCTTGCAGATGGCTATCTGGGCCAGGTCCAAAGGCATGCGCCGGTACTCCACCTTCTCGTCCCCGTGGACGGCGATGGGGGCTTCCTCGTCATATAGCTCCTCCACCTGCGCCGTCAGGGTGATCAGGGACTGGGTGCCCAGCTTGCGGGAATTGATCAGGTTCATGGAGATGTCCTCCACCTCCCCGTCCACAGTCACGGCGTCCGCGGGCATCACCCCCTGCATGTTGATCCGCTCCTCAAAGGGAATCTTCCCCTCCACCACCACCAGGTTGCTCCCCTCTTCCATGGTGTGGTAGAGAACCATCAGCTTAAGCCTGCCGCGGACAGTGACGTAGTCCGCGGACGGCTTGATTTCATCGATGACAAGCTCCCCCTTCTCCAGATTCAGCGCGGCTACGTCCGGCTTGTTCTCCGGGATGTTCATGTCGTCTTCCAGGGTGAACTGGGTGACGGCCTGGACCCTCACGCGGTCCATATGTATATTCCTCTTTAACAGCTCCACGAAAAATACCTCCATATATACTCGTATAAGGATATATATGAAGGTATTCCGCAGGATATGACTGGAACCATGCCCCTGCCCGGCGTTCTTCCGGGCAAATCCGGATCTGTCTCATGCGGCGGACGCGTCCCCCTACGGGGGCAGAGCATCACTCTTGAACTGCACCAATCAGATCCGTCACGTTCTCTATATGATATTGCTCCATGTAGCGCTCTATGCCCTCCGCTACCTCAGCGCAGGCACAAGGGTTCACGAAGTTCATGGCACCGACGCTGACGGCGGTGGCTCCCGCCAGCAGGAATTCGACGGCGTCCTCCCCATTGGCGATGCCGCCCATGCCGATGATGGGAATCTTCACCGCCTGGGCCGCCTGGTACACCATGCGCACCGCAATTGGCTTGACGGCGGGGCCGCTCATGCCGCCGGTCTTGTTGGCCAGGGCGAATCTGCGCCGGTGGATGTCGATTTTCATGCCGGTGATGGTGTTGATCAGGGACAGCGCGTCCGCGCCTGCCGCCTCCGCCGCTTTGGCCATCTCGGCGATGTCCGTCACGTTGGGGCTCAGCTTCATGATGACGGGCTGTTTGGCGTGCCGCTTCACTTCCTTCGTGATATCGTACAGCGCGTCCGCTTTCTGGCCGAAGGCGATTGCGCCTTCCTTGACGTTGGGGCAGGATACGTTGATCTCCAGCATGGAGACGGCCTGCTCCTCCCCCAGTTTTTCCACTACTTCTATATAGTCTTCCACGGTCTTGCCGCAGACATTGACGATGACCTTGGTGTCATACTGCTTCAGGAAAGGGATGTCCCGCTCCAGGAGCACGTCGACGCCGGGGTTCTGGAGGCCGATGGCATTGAGCATGCCGCCGTAGACCTCCGCCACCCTGGGGGTGGGGTTGCCGGGCCAGGGCACATTGGCCACGCCCTTGGTGACCACGGCTCCCAGCCGGTTCAAGTCCACGAATTCCGAGTATTCCATGCCGGAGCCAAAGGTTCCGGAGGCTGTCATGACAGGGTTCTTTATGGTGACGCCTGCCAAAGTCACATGTGTGTTCATACGTTTCTCCCTTTCTGTCCCTATGGATCCAGGTCTGTTACATCATTTTCCTGCATCTGTGAAACCCGTTCATTTACGGATGTATCGCGGAAGGAATCCGCCTTTTTACGGATGGCGCCGGGACTGTGCCATCTGCCGCCATAGAAGGTTCCCTGTCCATGGCCGATGAATATGCCGGGTTCAGATGTCCACATCCTGCGCTTCGAACACAGGGCCGTCCGTGCAGATGCGGGCGTTGTGCACATGGGAGTGGCGGTCTTCTTTCGCCGTCTTCACCACGCAGCCCAGGCAGGCTCCCACGCCGCAGGCCATATGCTCCTCCAGGGAAATGTACGCCGGGATATGATGTTCCGCGGCATAGGCGCGGATGGCGCGCAGCATGGGCATAGGGCCACAGGCGAAAATCACGTCCGCCTCCAGCCCGTTCTCCCGAATCGCATCCATCACATTGCCCTTGGTCCCGGCGCTGCCGTCCTCGGTGGCCACATAGACTGTGCCGTATTTCTCCAGGTCTTCTTTCAGGAAGAGACCGGCATCCCGGTAGCCTACGATGATGCGCTTCTCCGCGTCCAGCCGCTTAGCCAGCTCCAGGATGGGGGGCACCCCGATGCCGCCGCCCATGAGGAAGGCTCTCTTCCCGGTTCCCTGCTCCAGCGGGAATCCGTTCCCCAGATTGCCCAATATGGAGATGGCATCCCCCTCTCTATACCCGGAGAATTCCCTGGTGCCCGCGCCCGCGATTCGGTACACGATGCGCAGCGCGTCCGCCTGGCCGGAACCTCCGGCCTTCGTCCCTGTCTCACAGATGCTGATGGGCCGGGGGAGCAGCGTGCTCCTGTCCCCGGGATATATCCCCAGGAACTGCCCCGGCTTCGCCTCCGCCGCCAGCGGGGTCCCTATCCACATGTCAAAGATGTCCGGTGCTATCTCCCTCTGGGAGAGCACTGTTGCTGTGTGCTTCTGCTTCATGATTCGTTTCCTGCTTTCTAAAGAATTATAGAGGTTTGAATTAATTAATAAATTTTGTATGCTGCTGATATCAAGAACAAATAAATCTTTCTACACACCTTTTTCCCTAATTAGGCAGTAAGTGCACAGGCTTCCCGGAAGCCATGGCTTTGATATAATACTGTTTTTCAGCACTGGCTCTTGTTGTGTCTTGAAAAGCAATATACCTGACATTGTTTTCAAGAAATTCCTGGTAATAAATCATGCTGGCATAGCGGTTCTTGTTGTAAATAAAATATCTGCGCTTATCAATTTAAGGCTTCTTATCGGGTGCGGTATTGAATCCTCTGTCAACAAGAAACTCCGTGTTCACAAAACTGTATCTGTCAAACAATGCTTTTACAGATATTTTGTCGGTCCGCACCGCTGTACATCTGGCTTAACAACGGCTCCCTGGAAACTACATCATATGCTGTCAGCCAATTGATTTGTTCCGTGCCTAGTTTTGATGCTTTATATCCGAATTCTGACAAATCATTAGTTTCTGATGTACAGGCGATAACATGGCCGTCGATTGCTACTCTGTCGGAAGATTTTTCAAGCATCATTTGTTCAAAAGCTTTACGCCTGTTCTGCCTTGACCCAAGGTTCTCATACAAAGCATTCAAGGCCTTATAACCAACATTTAGGAACTGTCGGAAAATAACTGATACAACTTGTTCAGGAAAAAGCCCGGAAATCAAACAAAAGCCGTCATGAACTCGTAGCAGTTATTTGTAGACAATTCCTTACTCCCGGAAAACAGGAGGAAAGATACGACATCTCATATAAGCCCTTGGCATTCTTCATATAAGTGAAGCCATTAACAAAAAGTATAACTGCAACAGTAAAAATCTGAACAGCATCCTGGGGGGTAAATATTTCTTTCAAGAGGGTTAAGGCATGTTGGGCCTTATCTACTGCGAAAGCGTAATCCCCATAATTTTTCGCAGTAATGTCATCATTGTTGATTTGTGCAGCATGGGGAATGTACCCATCTTCTAATGTGATTTCCCCAATGCATCTGCCCATTGTTGTTTTAATTTTCCATCTGGCAGTTCCATCCTCAGCAATTACGCATACTTTAGATGTTGAATACCCATAGACATAAAATTTATCATTTCCTATGCGTTTTACCATTGTACCCTTTGGCTTTTAACTGCGTATTTCAGCAGGCACAGAATAAGCTCCCATATATATCAGTTCCTACAGGCGAATTATTTACTACATACTTACTACCTATAATCAATAGCTGATATATGAGCACGTTGCAAGTACATTTATGCCAAATTCCCCCTAAAATTATGGAATTTTGAGCATTATCAAAATTTCGGACAATTACATTTACTACCTATTTAAGGAAAAAGCTGTGTTCTATTATTTCTTTTATTTCTAGTTGTCTGGAATAATACGCTTTCATCACAACATCAGAAATCACCGCATCCATTATACCAGTACTTCTTGCTTCTTTCCATGGTAATTCATCATGTGTCATCTTCTCTAATTCATCCGCCGAAAAGCCACCATATACATTTATAACACTTTGAATAAACTTTATTTTTTCATCATCAGCGAGCACAAAACCTTTATACGGCGGAATGATATTCCATCCATAACATCTATACTTATTATATATTTTTCTACATACAGGTCCGTGTTCCCAAGCCTCAAATACAATGTTCGCAATTTTTTCCCCATTTAAGGTTACATACCACGCATATACATAATAAACAATCTTTTGCAATTTTTTATTCGACACATTGTCACATATACTTAAAATCACATTTACAAGAGATTCTATCGACAACATCATATCACCTCCAAAATACGTTTACCCTATCATAGTTTTATCCAAAAATTTACAGAAAACTCAGAATATTCTATATTCTTAACCTTTTTTATAATATCCGGGCTTGATGCAATTTCCAATTTGATGTCATTTAACTCGCATATACATTTTGCTGTATATAACCCTATCCCCATGCCATCTTGGGTCGATTTAATAGCATTTTCACCTCTATAACCTTGACCAAAAAGCTTAGGTTGCTCATCTTCATTGACAACAGGACCGATTGAACCTATTTTAACATGTTGAGAATCTCTCGTCTCATCAATATCAATATGTATTTTTTCCCCGTTAGGTGAATACTTTATTGCATTATCTAAAAAAATATAGGGCAATAACTCTATACAATCATAAACCTGCATATCTCTACATGCAACACTGGCATTCATTTCTATTTTAATATTTTTCTCATCCGCACGTTCTTTTATACATTTTTTAACCTTATCAATAATTCTGAATATATTGTAAGATGACTTAACATCAGCACTCAGCAATTCCTTATTATAGATAAAATCATGATTATTTAACCGTAATGTCAAAAACCATCCCAACTGTTGAATACCTTTTGTCGCTTCAAGTATATCACCATAGCGCTTATGTTGTTGTGCTTTCCTATAAATTTTATCATTTTTGAATTTAATTTGCTGATTAAACTTTCTTATATCATGAAAGATATCATCTATAAATCTTTTATAATTTTCGTATCTATTTTGACTCAAAAAAAATTCTTTATATGCGTCTGCATACTTTTCTACACTTGATACCGAAAGTTCTCTATATTCTTTTCTTTCATCTTTAATTTTAGGGAACAACTTATTCCGATTGTAGTGATCTTCTATTCTTAAGGTGTTAGTCAATAAATATGTTGGCATTGCTTCACAGCACTACTAAGTTGTAG
>CAJUFI010000046.1 GCA_910585665.1 uncultured Acetatifactor sp.
TCTCTTTTGTTTATTCGTTCATTGCGGGACATGTTTTTAATAATGCAATGTCTTCTATGGTGGTCGTTTTGGTTCTTTCAAGCGCAAGGTTAAGGCGAACGAAGTACGAAGGGGGCTGGAGGGCTGCCGCAGGGGCAGTGGAGAAAATATGAAGATATCGGTGGTAATGGCGACTTACAATGGGGCGGAATTCATATATGACCAGCTGGAATCGCTGAGGAGCCAGAATCGAGGCGCTGATGAGGTCATTATAGTGGATGACGCTTCCACGGATGGAACTGTACGGATTATTGAAGGATATATAGCGGCGCATGGGCTGGAAAATTGGAGCATCCACAAAAATCGGCAGAATATAGGATGGAGACGAAATTTTGTACGCGGATTTGGGATGGCATCCGGGGAACTTATCTTTCCCTGTGACCAGGATGATATCTGGCGTTCGGATAAGCTGAGCGTCATGTCCGAGATAATGGACAGGCATAAGGAAATCCAGGTTCTGGTTGGAATGGCTGATTATCTGTTTATGGAAGATTGTGACAGGAAAGCATTCAGATTCAGGATTTCCCAAATGCTGGACAGGAGAAAAAAGCGAAAACATGGATCCAATACTATGGAATTGAGCAAAAAGGAATTTGATTATTCCTTCAAAAAAATAGAGCAGGGATGCAGGATGTGTATCAGGAAGGCGTTCTGGGAAGAGATTGCAAAATATTGGTTTCCGGAATTGGCGCATGACAGTTTGTTTTCATTTTACGGGAAATTAAAGGGAGGATATTACATATTGGATTACGATGTAATCGACTATAGGTATCATGTCGGCAGTGCGTCAGTGCCGAACGGAAGGGACAGAGCGAACCGTCTGAAAGAACTGCAGACCGATTTGCTAGAAATAACAAGCCTACAGGAAAACAGTAAAGAAATGGATGTAAGCCACAGAGAAATGCGCATACTGGAGCAGGCCGTAAGGTGGAACGGGAAGCGGCTAGGGCTTGTCAGGGACAGGAAGTTTGGATGCGGAATCCGTTTGTTGGGCTATACGCGCTTTTACCCTCAACAGAGAAGGTATGTCACTGATTGGATATATGCGATTAGGGGTAGGTGAGCCAAGTGGACAAGGAAGCGCTGAATGGGTTTATAAAAAAGTCCGCTATTTTGAGTCAGATTAAGCTTTTGTATTTCAAAAAGAAGTGGAGGAGGCTCAATCCTCACAACATGACCATAGCGGTAAACTGTTTTAATGCATCAAAAGTAACTGTCGGCATTAAGACATACGGCTTCCTCTGTGTAAGACATTTTGGCAATCCGGATGAATCCCTGAGAATTGGAAATTATTGCTCGATTGCACAGGAGTGTGTCTTTTTGCTTGGCGGAGAGCATGCAATGGGATATATCTCTATGTATCCGTTCAAGACAAAACTAAAAATAGAGAAGTATGAGTCAACTGCAAAAGGCTGCATTGTAGTAGGCGATGACGTGTGGATTGGCTATGGTGCAACAATCATGTCAGGGGTGCATATTGGCCAGGGCGCTGTTGTGGCGGCTGGTGCCATCGTGACAAAAGATGTGCCGCCATATGCGGTCGTCGGCGGTGTCCCGGCAAAGATTATCAGATATCGTTTTGACGATAAGATGGTTCAGGAACTGCTAAAGGTTGATTTTGCAGAAGTGACAGATGCCATGATAAAGGAACATTTGGAGGAGCTTTACACGGAGCTGGCTGACCCGCAGCAGCTTGCATGGATGCCGAAAAAACAGAGTGGGATTGTTTATGGAGATTTAGAAATACGGTGACGTTACGAATGAAATCCATGGATTGGCAACAAACAGGGAAAGAGGACGAAACTCTAGGATTACATAAAGGAGGACGAACTAGAAATGATTTATTTTAATGTTCCGCCTTTTATTGGCAATGAATTTAAATATTTGAAGGAAGCCGTTGAGAACCGCAAAATATGCGGAGATGGCCCATTTACAAAAAAGTGCAGTACATGGTTAGAAAATAGGTTCAGATGCAAAAAGGCATTACTTACTACTAGTGGAACAGCCGCCTTGGAAATGGCCGCCCTTTTGTGTGGCTTGACACCAGAGGATGAAGTCATTCTCCCAAGTTACACATTTTCATCGACCGCTACGGCTTTTGTATTGACAGGTGCAAAGCTGGTGTTCGTTGATATCCGGCCAGAGTCTATGAATATTGATGAGAAAAAAATGGAAGCGGCTATAACAAGCAAAACTAAAGTCATCTGTGTTATGCACTATGCAGGTGTTGCCTGTGAGATGGATACAATTATGGATATTGCAAAAAGGTATAAGTTGCTTGTAGTAGAAGATGCAGCACAATCTGTGATGAGTACATATAGGGGCAGGCCGCTTGGGACTATTGGTGATTTCGGTTGTTATTCCTTCCATGAAACAAAAAATTATTCTATGGGGGAAGGAGGCGCTCTTATAATTAATGATGAAAAATATATTGAAAAAGCGGAAATCCTGAGAGAGAAAGGAACCAATCGTTCTCAATATTTCAGAGGACAGATTGCTAAATATAACTGGGTGGATTATGGAAGTAGTTACCTACCAAGCGATTTAAATGCTGCTTATCTTTGGGGACAACTTCAGGCAGCAGACGAAGTTAATAATAATCGGCTGAGCATTTGGAGCAAGTACTGGAAGGCGTTTGAACCATTGCGGGAAAAAGGAGTTTTGGAGCTTCCTATAATACCAGAGGGCTGCACTCATAATGCTCATATGTTTTATATCAAATGTAAAGATTTAGAGACCAGAACTGCTTATATAGATTTTATGAAGCAGAACAATATTTTGTGTGTATTCCATTATGTTCCATTGCATAGTGCTCCGGCGGGAATTAGGTTCGGTAGATTTGATGGAGAAGATGAATATACTACTGTAGAAAGCGAACGGCTAGTTCGCTTGCCGCTTTACTATCATTTAGATGACGCAAATCAGGATTATATAATCCAAAAGACGATAGAGTTCTTCTCGGAGAAGGCGAAGGAAGGTGTTCAAGAGTGAAATATCTATCTTTATGCTTGCCGACAAACGGAATAATGGAATGGGTATTTCCTGTTCTTGATGAAATTTTTCGACAGGATGCAGATATCAATGAATATGAAGTGATAGTGACGGATAATGGAAATAATCAAGAATTTTTCGAACGAATACAAGAGTATTCTAAGAGTCGAAGCAACTTAATTTATAAAAAGACGAATGCATTCTTATTTGAAAACCAGATTGAAGCTCTTAGGCTAGCGACTGGAGAGTATTTAAAATTTTTGAATCATAGATCGATTCTGGAACCAGGTTCAATACAATGGATGATTGATATGGTAAAGGAGACGGCGGATGAGAAACCGGTTATATATTTCTCGAATGGAACATTGAAGTCTGAGAAGAGGCAGACATTTGGCAGCTTTGATGAATTCGTAAGAGGGTTGGGGCATTATGCGTCATGGACAACTGGTGTAGGTGTATGGAAAACAGATTTTGAGAAAATACCAACAAATCATGTATATAACAAGATTTCACCGCACTCTGATGTTCTGTTCGCAGAACGTCAAAAAGAAAAGTATATTATTGATGACAAGATATGGTCGCACGATATTGATACAAGTCATACCCAAAAGGGCGAATATGACTTATATAAGACTTTTGGTGCAGAGGAAATAACAATAACTCTTCATTTGTACATAGACGGTGATATCAGTGCAAAAACACTTAAACATGTCATGAGGGCATATGAGAATCTGATTGCAGACTTTTATTTAAAGTTCAATGTATTTCATAGGCCTTGCTCATATGTTCTTGATAGTTTTGAAGATGTTATGGGAATTTTTTTGAGAAAAAAACGTGTGCTCTTTATGGCCTACATAAAAATGCCCAAAATGCTAGTTGTTAAAGCGTATAACAAACTTAGAAAACTGAAAAATAAAAATGATTAAAAAGCACAAGCAAATGGATGTCATTATGTTATTTGCGATATGCATGAAATGGGTGAAATAAAAGAAAATCTAAAGGCCTGATGTAAGTAGTATTAACCTGGAGGAATGAGTTTTGGACGTTAAGATAAGCATCATCATTCCTGTATATAACGTAGAGGAATATCTTGAAGACTGTGTTCATAGTGTCTTGAACCAAACATATACTAATTATGAAATAATATTAGTGAACGATGGGTCTACTGATAATAGCGGGGCCATATGCGAATCATTTAAAAGCGATATAATAAAAGTCATCCACAAAGAAAATAGAGGACTATCTGATGCAAGAAATGTCGGAACGGCAGCTGCTATAGGGGATTATATTACATGGGTAGATGGTGATGATACAATTCACAAAGATTGCTTAAAAATCTTGCTGGATATAGCTGAAGCATCTGGAGCTGATTTATCAGCATGTGAATTTCTGAGTTATAGAGAACATGAAAACATAATATATCCAAAAGAATCGTTTGTTGTTAGAGAATATCAGGGAATGGATGCGCTCAAGATGATGCTTTGGGGTGAACTGCATGGTACAAGTGCTTGTGGGCTTCTAATTAAATCCAATCTGGCAAAAAAGCATCTGTTTCCATACAAAAAATTTCATGAAGATGATTTAACGACTTACATTTTCTTTATGAATGCCAACAAAGTTGCCTATACAAATCAACCATTATATTTTTATCTGCAAAGAGCAGGCAGCATAATGCACAAACCATTTAGCCAAATTGATATTGATGAGTTAAATGCGGCAGATGAAATATACGAGAAGTGTTGCGTAATGGGAAAAGAATATGCGGAGGCGGCAATGGTAAAGAAGGTGGCGGATTATTGCCAGGTACTTTTTAAGTTTGAGGATTTGAAAAATATAAATAAACATACCTATAAGAGGATAAATGACTTCCTGGGGTCGAATATCTTTGTTATCTTGGGAAATAGGCACATTAGCAAAAAAACTAAGTTTAAGGTATTGCTTTACAAATTGAGAATTCTTAAATATGCAAAATTAATTTGGAAAGAAATCCATAAATGATTTGGGATATTTTAGGAGTCATTTTAACTGCGGGAAGGCAAGAGAGACATTATGAAGAACAAAGTTACTTTGCTCAATATAGCATCATCCCTGCTATTGCAGGTGGTTTCTGTAATCAGTGGATTGATAGTTCCACGGATTATTCTGTCTTGTTTTGGGTCTGACATAAATGGTTTAGTCTCATCTATCAATCAATTCCTTAGTTATATTACTCTTATAGAAGGGGGGATTACAGGGGTTATTTCAGCGAATCTATATAAGCCCCTGATAGAGAAAAATTGGAAGCAAGTCAGTTCGGTGTTGAAGACTGCACGGTCATTTTATAGAAAAATTGGGGCAATATTTATAGTTTATACAGGAATCATTGCTGTTATCTATCCGAAAATTGTTATTACAGGGTATGAGGATTCCTACATATTTTTATTAACAATAATTCTATCTATAGGATTACTGTTGCAGTACATGTTCTCCCTGACAATGACAACATTGTTGAATGCTGATAAAAAGGTCTATATCGTTTCTTTTGCTTCAATAGCGCTGACTCTTGGCAATATTATTTCGGTTTTGGTAATAACGAATTTATACCCAGACATTATTGCTCTTAAGTTCTGCTCTGCGGCATTGTATGTGTTAAAGCCAGTCGTTCTTGGAAGGTATATTAGAAAAAGATACGATATAAACTGGACAACTCCAAAAGACTATGCGTTAATCCGACAAAGATGGAACGGCTTTGCAATTAATTTTGCTTTCTTCATTCATACTAGTACGGATATCACAATCCTTACGTTATTCAGTGATTTAGAGACGGTATCCGTATATAGTGTCTACTATTTGATTGTAAGTAAAATGAGTGTATTGATTCATTCACTTGCTTCAGGAATAGAACCTACAATAGGACAGGCATATGCGAAAAACGATATAGAAGAGTTACATCAAAAGTTGGATTTATATGAATTCATAATCTTCTTTTCGGTTGGTTTTTTGTTCACAGTAACAGCAATGCTTATAGCTCCATTTGTGATGATATATACAAAAGGAATCACGGATACAGATTACTACCAGCCTATATTCGGAGCAATGCTTGTAGTTTCGGAAGCGCTGTACCTTTTGAAATACCCACATGTAACGCTGTCTTATGTGGCCAACAAGTTTAAGGAGATTACTATTCCCGCCTATATTGAGGCTTTGATAAATATTATTGTCTCCATTGTTTTAGTACAGAAACTGGGGCTGATAGGTGTTGCTATAGGAACGGCAACAGGAATGTTATACAGAATGCTGTTTCATGTTTATTTTACCAGCAGATTAATTCCAGGTAGAAGACAGCGCATTTTCTATATAAAATTATTAGTAATAACCGGTGCCACAGTCATAGGAATCTTGATTGGATGCAGCATGTTTCCTTTGAGTGATTTATCGCTTGCTAACTGGTTGCTTCATGCTATTATATACTGTTTTATTTTTGGAGTTATATATTTTGTTATGAGCAAAATTTTCTTTGGAAAGGAAATAAATTACTTCATTGCATATATAAAGCGAAAATTATGACTCGAAGTAGTAGAAGATGACTTTATAACCGGAATAACAGATTATGCTTTAATATGGAAATAGGATTGATGTTTATTTAGGAGAGGTGGTTATTCTGATGAGCGGTATTGCTGATGATTACATTGAAATAACTGATACAAGGCAAAAACAAACCCTTCTTATCAAACTGCTAGAACAGTTTCATGAGCTTTGTGAAGTTAACGGGTTGGTTTATAATATCTTTGGGGGAACCATGTTGGGGGCGGTCAGGCACCATGGAATTATTCCATGGGACGATGATATTGATGTTACAATGCCCAGGAAAGATTATATTCAGTTTATTGCTCTTGTGAAAAATAAGTATTCTAATAAGTTTAATATCCATGTCTATCCAGATAAAGGGTATATATATCCCTATGCTAAGTTTGGTATGAAGGATACTGTTCTATATGAAAATGAAGTAAAGAGAAAATATAATAAGCTTTCATTGTATATTGATGTTTTTCCAAACGATGGATACCCCCTCAATGAGTCTGTGTTTGAAAAATATAAAAAATATGAGGATGCTATCATTTTACTGACATATAATCTTCCCCGCAGAAGAAGTTATTTTAAAAGGATGTATATTGGAACCAAAAAGATTGTGTATAAATTTTGGGGAGTTAATTATTTTGTAAAAAAACAAATACAAATGCTTTCGGAATGTAATGAAGAAAATAACACATATATAATATGCCAGGGTGCGGGATGGGGCAAAAAAGGAAAGCTGAAAAAAGAAATATATTACGACAGAATCTTATATGAATTTGATGGTATTAAAGTGTGGGGGATTAGGGATTACCATAATCACTTGACTAATCTATACGGAGACTATATGATGCCTCCGCCAGAAGATAAGAGACACTGTCCGCATAATACACGGCTGTTCATTGAGAGCAACGTTTATGATAAATACTTAAATTCATAAAGCGGTTCTGGAAATTATGTTTTAGATAATACATAGAGAAAGGGGTTTCAAATGATAATTGGCTATACAACGGGAGTCTATGACTTGTTTCATATAGGCCACCTTAATCTTTTTAAAAATGCAAAAGGAATGTGCGATAAACTTGTGGTGGGAGTCACTGTAGATGAACTTGTACAATACAAAGGCAAACATGCGATGATTCCTTTTGAAGACCGGATTGAGCTTGTGCGCAGCTGTAAATATGTTGATGCGGCAGTTCCGCAGTATGATATGGACAAGCTTACGGCGGCCAAAAAGCTAGGAGCCTCTTATTTATTTGTTGGAGATGACTGGTATGGAACAGAGAAATGGAATAAGTATGAGAAAGAATTTGCTGAGGCTGAAATTAAAATAGTATATTTTCCCTATACTAAGGGAATCTCTTCTACAAAAATTACTGAAGCGCTGAATGCAGTTCGTAAAGACGATTTGCAAGATGTAAAATAAGGAGATAAATAAAATGGTAGATAAGAAGTATTGCATGAGTTCTTATATGGCATTTCGTTATATTGAGGATGACAACAAAGATTTTTATGAAGGGTTTAAGCACGGCAATATAAAGCCTATTCCAGATGATCAGAGAATTTTAGTAAGAAGCGCTGAGGACATTGATTTTGAAATCAAGAAACAGATGGAACGATTCAAAGATAAAAGGAAAGGCATAATGCTTTCTGGCGGTATGGATTCCGCTATTGTAGCATCCTATTTGACTGGTTCAGATGCATATACATTCCGTTTTTTGGGTGGCGATTTCCAAAAAGAGGAACTTACAAGAGCTGAATATTATGCAAAGTATTATGGACTAAATCTTCATTATGTAGATATCACATGGGATACCGTTGAAAATCATCTTGAAGCTGTTATGAAAGCTAAATGCGCTCCTGTCCATTCAATTGAACCGCAGATTTTGCAGGCAGCTCTCCAAGCTAAGTCTGACGGGGTCGAAATGATGTTCGTAGGAGAAAGTAGCGACTTAGTTTTTGGAGGCATGGACGGTCTTCTTGCCAAGGATTGGACTTTTGATGAATTCATGGAACGCTATATTTTTACAAAACCAGAAGCTGTATTGGCCGAACCAGTAAGCGTGCAATATCTGTTCGAAAGGTATCGCCAAGGAGAAGGGATTGATTTTTTGAAATTTATGGATGATATATTTTCAATAGAATCCTCTAGCTCATATTTTAATGCGTTCGGGGTAGCCGGAATGCCGTATTATGATCCATATGCAAGGCTTAAAATGGGGGGGCTAAATCTTGAACGTATTCGCCATGGGGAACCTAAATATTTAATTCGTGAACTTATGGCAAAGAAATATCCTGATATACCTATACCTGATAAAGTTCCTATGCCAAGGCCGGTAGATGAATATTTTAGGACTTGGAAAGGGCCTACACGTGTGGAATTTAGAAAAGATATAGAGATGAGTGGTTTTACAGGAAACCAAAGATGGCAGATGTATTGTCTTGAAAAGTTTTTGGATATAAATGAAAAATAGTAAATATTCCTGAGCAAATGGAGGAAGATTTATCTTAAATTCCCTATAATATGATGTCACCACACCTGATGGACATTGTGCTTAGTCAGCTCATATGAGGAGCAAATCCTGTGCTGGAGGGCAATCTGAATACAGAACTACGGCACCTTATATGATTGATACGAGGAGGAGCAACATGGGCAAAAAAGTGTTCACTGACGAAGAGATGGAGATGCTGCGGAACAATCCGTATACATATTCAGTCACGCCATCCACCCTGTACTTCACAAAAGAATTCAAAGAGCTCTTCTGGCAGGAGTACCAGAAAGGGGAGGTCCCCCGCCAGATTCTTGATAAGTACGGCTATCCGGCAGACGTGCTCGGCAAAAAGCGAATCTGGGGGATTGCCCATAACATTAAAGACCAGTATTATAGTGAAGAAGGACTCCGCGAGGGCTCCCTGAAAAGGGGGGCTTCTGTCAACAGCAGCTATGAAGCCACAGAGGAAGCGGTCAAACAGCTTCAGGATGAAGTCCGGCAGCTCAGACAGGAGATTGAACGCATGAAAAAGGAATCCTCTGCCCAATGAGCACGCTTCCGTTCGCCCGGCAAGGCTCCAGCATGATATCATAGCGTCCCACGCAAGCGCAGCTTGCGTTACGCTTTTCCCGATTGGAAGTGGATTCTTATCTTTCCTTTTCCCCTGAAATATGCTATGATGGAATCCAGAAAAGCAATCCAGCGACAGGCTAAAAGAAAGGGGTGTAATCTTATGTCAGTATTGCAGCCGCTCATAACCACACTGGAAGAATATGAAGCTCTTCCGGAGGATGTCAGGGCAGAAGTCTTTGACGGGCAGATAATCCAATATTCTTTTGAAGCTACCATCAAGGTCAATATCTATGATGATTTATATATCAATTTCGCTGAGATCGCTGAGTTGCTGAGCATGTGAAAACAGCCCTATTCTGCCGAAAGTCCCAATTAATTCAACGTAGGATTTGGGATATACTATATCTGAGGTCATATACCTTTTGGGAATGGCTTTATATTTCCGTTAATAGAACAAAAGGATGATTTAGTTGATTCTTATCCGTGGAAATGCAGGCTTAATCTGCTGAATATCGTAAGTAACTTAGTAACACAAGCGGTTAAGCAGTTGATTTGTTTTAAGAGAAAACAATTCCAGCGCCCCAGAGAATTTTCGGTCACGAAAGGAACGCGTCCGTAAATCCTCTGGGGCGCTGTGCGGGGCAGACGCTGTTTTGAATAAAGAAAGCCTGCTAAATGAGCGGAATGGTGCTGACACAAGAGCGCAGACTGAGGGCTGCAATGGAGGCGGTGAGCTGTAAATGAAAACGATACAAAGAGCAAGAATAGATGGCCATAAAGCAGAGCTGACTCTGGAAGACAACGGGAACATCTTACAAGTCTTGATAGACGATGATATCGTAGAATCTTATGATGGATACACATGGGCCAATATAAAAAATGAGACTTGGGCGCAAAAGGGGCTGCTGACAATCGTGGCGGGCAGACTGATTAAAAGGCAGAAGCTGCTGGCTGAGATGGAGAGAATAGCAGAGGAAGCGTTCAAGTGATATGGGGAGAGAAGGGGATATGCTGTATTTTCTGATGCACGAAAATGACAAACTGGCATTATTCAACTATGAGAAACTGAGCATAAACGAAATAGTGATAAATGAGAAAAATATAGACAAATTGCCCCTGGCCGAGACGGATAAGGCGTCATGAAAAGTGTCCTTGATGGATTGGCTTAGGAATTGTCGGAAAATAACTGCTGCAATTGCTTCAGGCAAAAGCCCGGAAATACAATAAAAATTGCCATAAACTTGCAGCAGTTATTTGTAGACAATTCCTTATGCACCGTGGGATACCCACAACAAGGCATGGAATACGTGAACAGCTGGCCAATCGGACCCTCGAATCCCCAGTGGAGTATATGCTCTGCAATCTGGGATTGTCCCTGACAGACCACTATTGGGTATGCCCGGGCGAGAAGAAATTTACATGGGAGGAAATCGATTCATACACAAATGAATTCCAGTTCCGGTACTCATTGGATTTAAGCGATGACGAAAGGAGCATAGCGAGAAAAACAAATTTTGTACCCAGCGGTTCGCTGAAAAGAAATAGAACTTGAAAATACCGTGGAATCTGGTATAATAGAAACATAGGCTTTCGGGATTTCAGGAAGCAGAATCAGGCATTGGGTCAGGACGGCACCTGGAAAAGTGGGGGAACCAACCCAAAGGAGTTCCAGAAAGCAGCGTGATATGTGGTTTGGAGATTCCGAGAGGATATAAACAGTAAAGGGGGTATTAAATATGCTAGATCAAAATGATTTACAAGCAATCAGAGCGATAATGCAAGAAGAAATTGGGGAATCTGAAAAACGGATAAACGATAAAATAGATACAAAAATAGCAGAATCTGAAAATCTGCTTTTAGAAGAAATGGACAGAGTACAGATGTTTCTTGAAAGTAAAATCAATACCGTGAAAGAGAACTTGGAAGAATTAAAACAGTATTATAAAATCACTAAACTTGAAAATGATACTACAGCAATTCTACTAAAGATGATTGAAGAATTGGCAAGAAGAGTTGAAGAATTAGAAAAGAAATCAGCATAAGGAGCACCTGGTAGACGGGCAGTCATAGTGTGAAAGCCCTGAAATTCATGGAAAATTTCCGCGAACTCGTATCAGCTATTTGCAGCCAGCTCCTTAAACTCTATGACCAGTATGAGGAAAACACCCATAGTGACAGCCCAGTTCATGAAGAAGCAACTTGAAAAAGAAGGCACGCACACGGAACCAGCCACAGTAGTCACAGGGCATACTCCGGCAGGGCGAATGAGGAGCTAACGGCGGAAAAAATCATCATCGCTCATACGCGTATCCCTCCCATGTAATGAGCATACCATTTCCCATTCGTCCCGTTCCGATTTCCCCATTGACAAAAAGACATTTCTATATTATCCTAAATCCATGGACGCCATATAATCGGCAAGTCCAAAGTCTGTATTTCAAGTTTTTCTAAGGTTTAATAGCGTTTCTGCTGTTTTTCACTGGAAAGCAGATAGTTGTAGCAAAAATGGAAAAAGGCAGAAGCGGCAGCACCCAGGTGGCTCCTGCCTGACAGAACCGAACGCCATGGAGACAAACATCTGGAAGAAGCATCCATGGAGAGCGAAAAGGAGGGAGTGCCATGGGAGCGGAAGTTTTTTATGGAGTATAAAGAAGAGAAATCCAGCTGTGCGGTTGCGTCCATGACAGACATGATAGCAGCGTCCTGGTTCGGCGATATTATCATATCAGAAATAAAGGAGCATATTTTAAGGGGTTGCAGATTTCAACCGCACAAGTAGAAAAATTCGAAATGCAGCATAAATGATGCTACCGTCTTTCTGCGGCTCATATATATAAGGAAGCAGGGCGTATCGTTCTGCCAATATGCCCAAAAAGAAGCAGAGACTGTCCTGAACAGGCAGAATTACCCAAAACAGATAGAAAGAGGTCGAAAATATGTGCGGAATAGTAGGATTTACCGGAGACAGACAGGCTGCCCCAATCCTTTTGGACGGATTGTCCAAACTGGAATATCGGGGATACGATTCAGCAGGCCTGGCAGTCCGCCGCGGAGCGGATGACGTAGAAATCGTGAAGGCCAAGGGGCGGCTGCGCGCCCTGGCGGAGAAGACCAACAACGGCACCGCCCTGACAGGGGACTGCGGTGTAGGCCATACCCGCTGGGCCACCCACGGCGAGCCCAACGAGGCCAATGCCCATCCCCATTACAGCGATGACTACAATATAGTAGGTGTGCACAACGGCATCATCGAGAATTATCAGGAACTGAAGGATAAGCTCCTGCGCAAGGGCTACTCCTTCTACTCAGGCACGGATACCGAGGTGGCGGTGAAGCTTGTGGACTATTACTATAGGAAGTACGAACACACGCCGGTGGACGCGATCAACCATGCCATGGTGCGCATCCGGGGCTCCTATGCGTTGGCCCTGATGTTCCGGGATTACCCGGAGGAGATTTACGCCGCCCGCAAGGACAGCCCCATGATCATCGGCGCCGCCGATGGCGAATCCTTCCTGGCATCGGACGTGCCGGCGATTTTGAATTACACCCGCCAGGTGTATTACATCGGCAATCTGGAGCTTGTCCGCCTGCGGAAAGGAGCCGTCACATTCTATAACCTGGACGGAGACGAAATCGAGAAGGAGCCGGAGGAGATTACCTGGAATGCCGAAGCGGCGGAGAGAGCCGGCTTTGAACACTTTATGATGAAGGAAATACATGAGCAGCCCCGCGCAGTCAGGGACACCTTGAATTCCGTGATTCGGGACGGGGAAATCCGGCTGGCGGAAATAGGGCTGACAGAGCAGCAAATCGCGGGAATCAGCCAGATTCACATCGTGGCCTGCGGCTCCGCGTACCATGTGGGGGTTTGCGCAGAATACGTGTTGGAGGATCTGGCACGGATCCCGGTTCGGGTGGATTTGGCATCGGAATTCCGCTACCGGCGGCCGATTCTGTCGGAAGACGAACTTGTAATTATCGTCAGCCAGTCTGGGGAGACGGCGGACAGCCTGGCAGCCCTGCGGGAGGCGAAAGGGCAGGGAGCGAAGACGCTGGCGATTGTGAATGTGGTGGGCTCCACCATTGCCCGGGAAGCGGATCATGTGTTCTATACCCTGGCCGGCCCCGAAATCGCAGTGGCCACCACTAAGGCGTACAGCACCCAGCTGATTGCGTCCTACATACTGGCGATTCAGTTCGGCAGAGTGCGCGGCGTGCTGGACGGGGAGAGGTATGCCGGGCTGATCGCGGAGCTCCTGACCCTCCCGGACAAGATTGAAAGGCTGCTGGAGGACAAAGAGCGCATCCAGTGGTTCGCGTCAAAGCAGGCGAATGCCAGGGACGTGTTCTTCATCGGCCGGGGCGTCGATTATGCCATCAGCCTGGAGGGGAGCCTGAAGATGAAGGAGATCAGCTACATCCACTCGGAGAGTTACGCGGCGGGCGAGCTGAAGCACGGCACCATCAGCCTGATTGAGGACGGCACGCTTGTAATCGGCGTTCTGACCCAGCAGGAGCTGTATGAAAAGACCCTCAGCAACATGCTGGAGTGCAAGAGCCGCGGAGCCTACCTGATGGCGCTGACCACATACGGCAATTATAATATAGAAGACAGCGCGGACTTCGTCTGCTACATCCCCCGGACGGACGTGCACTTTTCCGCCAGCCTGGCTGTGGTTCCCCTCCAGCTGCTGGGCTACTATGTCAGCGTGGCGAAAGGGCTGGACGTGGATAAGCCGCGCAATCTGGCGAAAAGCGTTACGGTAGAGTGAATCAAAAAGAGGGTACATTCCCCGCAGCTTGCTGCGCAACAAACTAAGCGAAGCCGGGGTAGTTTATTCGATAGGGCAGCAGCGTCCTGTCGGAACTGTTACACGATGAGAAAGGTGGCCATGGAGATGCGGAGCAATCTGACGACGCTATGTTATATCGAAAAAGACGACAGCTACCTGATGCTGCATCGGGTGAAAAAGGAAGCGGACATCAACAAGGACAAATGGATCGGCGTGGGAGGCCATTTCGAGGCAGGGGAGTCGCCGGAGGAGTGCCTGCTGCGGGAAGTGCGGGAGGAGACGGGGCTTACGCTGACTTCCTGGAAGCTGCGGGGCGTCATCACCTTCGGCACGGACACCTGCGACACAGAGTACATGTTCCTCTATACGGCGGACGGCTATACCGGAACGTTGGCGGAGTGCGACGAGGGCACGCTGGAATGGGTGGAGAAATCCGCGGTCTACAATCTGTCCATCTGGGAGGGCGACGATATTTTCTTCCGTCTTCTGGAGGAAGGGGCGGAGTTCTTCTCCCTGAAGCTGACCTATCAGGGGGACCGTCTGACGGAAGCCGTCTTGAACGGCCGAAATGTGAAATAAAGACAAAAGCGCCTTTGAAAAGAGGAGCTGCTTTCCCTGATCGGCTTCGTGCAGCCCCGATGCAGCAGCCTGGTGTTCGGCAGGGGATATGTGGTCATTTGCTATATCGATGGGGAGGACTGGGAAGGGCGTGTTGTTTCCCAAAAGGCTGCCTGCCGGAGAAATCTATCCTGCGATTCGGGATTGTTCATAAAATATTGATGAAATATTCATATCTTCCGGTCGCTTAGTGTTGAATCTGTTGGACAAATCTGGTACAATAGCAGATGAGATTTTGACAGACAGTCATAGAAAGGTATGGAGAACCGTGAAGATAATTGAAAAGATATTTGGCACGCACAGTCAAAGGGAGCTGAAGCGAATCGCGCCGCTGGTGGCGAAAATCGAGGAGCTGCGGCCCCAGATGCAGGCTCTGTCCGACGAGGAGCTCAGGGGGAAGACCGCAGAGTTCCGCAAGAGGCTGGCGGAAGGGGCTACCCTGGACGATTTGTTGGTGGAGGCTTACGCCACGGTGCGGGAGGCCACTGCAAGGGTGCTGAAGACAGAACATTACCGGGTGCAGCTGATTGGCGGCATCATCATGCATCAGGGACGCATCGCCGAACTGCGCACCGGTGAAGGAAAGACCCAGACCTTCCTTCTGCCGGCTTATCTGAACGCGCTGGAGGGCAAGGGCGTCCATGTGGTGACGGTCAACGACTATCTGGTGAAGCGTGACGCGGAGTGGATGGGGCAGGTGCACGAATTCCTGGGGCTTTCCGTGGGCATGATTCTCAATGGGATGACCTCCGAGGAGCGGCAGAAGGCCTACCGCTGCGATATCACTTATGTGACGAACAATGAGCTGGGTTTCGATTATCTGCGCGACAACAGAGTAGTCTACAAGGAGCAGCTGGTGCTGAGAGGGCTTCACTTCTGTATCATCGACGAGGTGGACTCCGTGCTCATCGATGAGGCCAGGACGCCCCTGATACTGTCCGGAGACAGCGGCAAGTCCACCGCGCTCTATGAGATGTGCGATTTGCTGGCCCGTCGGATGCAGAGGGGCGCGGACGTGCAGGAGCTGACCAAGATGGACGCCATCATGGGCGTGGTGCAGGAGGAGACAGGGGACTTCATCGTCAACGAGAAGGACAAAGTCATCAACCTTACCGAGGCCGGCGTGAAGAAGGTGGAGGATTTCTTCCACATACAGAACTTTGCGGACGCGGAGAACCTGGAGATCCAGCACAATATCGTTCTGGCCCTGCGGGCCCACAATCTGATGTTCCGTGACCAGGACTATGTGGTGAAGGAGGATCAGGTGCTGATCGTGGATCAGTTCACCGGGCGCATCATGCCGGGCCGCCGCTATTCGGACGGGCTCCATCAGGCCATAGAGGCCAAGGAGCATGTAAAGGTAAAACGTGAGAGCAAGACCATGGCTACGATCACTTTCCAGAATTTCTTCAACCTGTTCGAGAGAAAGTGCGGCGCTACCGGTACCGCCCTCACAGAGGAGAAGGAGTTCCGGGAGATTTACGGCATGGACGTGGTGGAAGTGCCCACCAATGTGCCGGTGGTCCGTAAGGATCTCCAGGATGCCGTATACAAGACAAAGGCCGAGAAGCTCAAAGCCATCGTGGACGCGGTGGAGGAGGCCCATGCAAAAGGCCAGCCGGTGCTGGTGGGCACCATCACCATCGAGGCCAGCGAAGAGCTGAGCAAGCTGCTGAGCAAGCGGGGCATCCAGCATAAAGTGCTGAACGCCAAGTTCCATGAGATGGAGGCGGAGATAGTGGCGGACGCCGGCATCCACGGCGCAGTCACCATCGCCACCAACATGGCCGGCCGTGGTACGGACATTAAGCTGGACGAGGAAGCCAGGGCGGCAGGGGGACTGAAGATCATCGGTACAGAGCGCCATGAGTCACGGCGTATCGATAATCAGCTGCGGGGCCGTTCCGGCCGGCAGGGGGATCCCGGCGAATCCAAGTTCTATATCTCTCTGGAGGACGATTTGATGCGGCTGTTCGGATCCGAGCGGCTGATTGGCATGTTCAATGCCCTGGGCGTCCCGGAGGGACAGGAAATCGAGCACAAGGCCCTGACCAATGCCATCGAGAACGCCCAGAAGAAGATAGAGAACAATAACTTCGGCATCCGCAAGAATGTGCTGGAATATGACCGGGTCATGAACGAGCAGAGGGGAATCATCTACGAAGAGCGCCTCCGGGTGCTCAATGGCGAGAGCATGCGGGATTTCATCTACAAGATGATCACGGATATCACGGAGAACTGCGTGGACATCAGCATCAACGATGACGCCGAAGTGGACGAGTGGAACTTCAATGAGCTGAACACGCTGCTCATCCCCACGATTCCGCTGCAGCCTATTACCCAGGAGCGCCTGGTGAAGCCGAAGAAGAACAGCCTCAAGCAGCAGCTGAAGGAGGAGGCCGTGAAGCTCTACGAGAGCAAAGAGGCCGAGTTCCCCAATGCGGAGGCCATCCGAGAGCTGGAGCGCGTCATCCTTCTGCGGGTCATCGACAGAAAGTGGATGGACCATATCGACGATATGGAGCAGCTGCGCCAGGGCATCGGCCTCCAGGCCTACGGTCAGAGGGATCCCTTGGTGGAGTACAAGATGAGCGGCTACAGCATGTTCGACGAGATGACCCAGAACATCAAGGAAGAGACCGTCAGGATTCTGTTCCACATTAAGGTGGAGCAGAAAGTGGAGCGTGAGCAGGTGGGGAAAGTCACCGGTACCAACAAGGACGACTCCCTGGCCAAGACGCCCGCGAAGCGGACCAATGTCAAGGTCTATCCCAACGACCCCTGTCCCTGCGGCAGCGGCAAGAAATACAAGCAGTGCTGCGGGCGCAAGGCGTGAAATGACAGCAATACCATTATGAAAATATAGAAAGAAGGTGACGTTAAGTGGTAGAACTGGATCAGATGAAGACAGAATTGCTGACCTACGAAACTCCTTTAGCGGAAGTGAGGGATTCACTTTGACCTGGCTAATAAGGTGAAGCGAATCGAGGAGCTGGAGATGGAGATGGAGGCACCCGGCTTTTGGGACGATCCCGACCGCTCCAACGCGAAAATGAAGGAACTGAAGAACTTAAAAGACACCGTGGAGGAATGCAACGGCCTGTCCGCCCAGTATGAGGACATCCTCACCCTGATTGAACTGGGATACGAGGAAAATGACGAGTCCATGGTGGAGGAAATCCGGAATGAGCTGAATGACTTCATCAGTCAATTTGAGGAACTGCGCATCGGGACCTTGCTTTCCGGAGAGTATGACAAGAACAATGCCATTCTGAAGCTGAACGCCGGCGCGGGAGGCACGGAGAGCTGCGACTGGTGCGGCATGCTCTACCGCATGTACACCAGATGGGCGGAGCGCAAGGGCTTTCAGGTGGAAGTGCTGGACTATCTGGACGGGGACGAGGCCGGAATCAAGTCGGTGACTTTCCAGGTCAACGGCATCAATGCCTACGGCTATCTGAAGTCAGAGAAAGGCGTGCACAGGCTGGTACGGATATCGCCCTTCAATGCCCAGGGCAAGCGCCAGACTTCTTTCGTGTCCCTGGATGTGATGCCGGAAATCGATGAAGACCTGGATGTGGAAATCGATGAGAAGGATCTCCGCATCGACACCTATCGAAGCAGCGGCGCAGGCGGACAGCATATCAACAAGACGTCCTCCGCCATCCGCATCACCCACATCCCCACCGGAACCGTGGTACAGTGCCAGAATGAGCGCAGCCAGTTCCAGAACAAGGACAAGGCCATGCAGATGCTGAAGGCCAAGCTATTCCTGCTCAAGCAGGAGGCCAATGTGGAGAAGCTCTCGGATATCCGGGGAGAGGTCAAGGAGATTGGCTGGGGGAATCAGATTCGCTCCTATGTGCTCCAGCCATACAAGCTGGTGAAGGACCTGCGGACAGAAGTGGAGACCGGCAATGCGGACGGCGTGTTGGACGGCGCTCTGGATCCCTTCATCAATGGGTATCTGAAGTGGATCAACATATCTCAGAATCAGTAAAAAAGAACCCCGCGCCAAAGTGTCGGAAAGGCATTCTGGCGCGGGGATTTTGTCTTAGGAATTGTCAGAAAATAAACTGCTGCAGCTTCTATCGGAAAAGCCTTGAAACATAAGGAAAACGGCCTTCAGCTCGCAGCAGTTATCGGTAGGCAATTAGTTCTTGGGATTCATCATATCCAGGAAGAAACAGGTATACGTCATATGCATATAGGGCTCCAGCCACAGGAAACCGATGCCGAAACTTAAGAGGCACAGCAGCAGCAGCGGCAGAAAGCCAAGTTCCAGAAGGAAAAGCCTTTTTCTGTTCCCCCGCATGAGCCGCCAGCAGAGCTTCAAGGTCTCTTTCCCGGAATTCTGGGGAAAGTCCAGCATCAGATAAAAGGACAGGGAAATCCCCAGCGAGATGGGCACATAGACGCAAAGCCCGATTGCCAGGGCGATAAGCGCGTACATGATCCATCTGGCCTCCTGGGCCTCCAGGAAATGCTGGAACAGGTATTGGCTCGGCCACAGGCACACGGCGTGGCAGAGGGTCAGGGCGGCGGATATGCCCAGGGCTTTTTTGGAATCATTCCTGAAGCCGTAGAACAGATCCTTCACCACAGGCTGCTGTCCGCTGGCCAGGTTCAGGAAATACAGCGTGATGCCCGCGTTCATCACTCCCAGAATCACTGTCGCCAACAGCAGCAGCCCGTTGAAGAAGACGGACACGGCAATGGCGGCATTCCTGGAGCTTGTCATGGAATAGACGGAGGCCATTGTGTTGCCCGCCACATTGTTGATGACGAGCCGTGTGAGCCAGGAAATCAGGTAGCTCAGGCAAAGGACCCGGATTGCGCCGCCGTACCGGCCCTCCAGCCTGTCCTTTGCCAGGTTCTTCAGTTCGTAGTTTTTCATATATTGCTTCATATATTGCTATGTGTCTCCCTAAAAGTTTTCCGTTATGAGCCAGCGGCCTGTGGGGTCCGGGTGGCCTCACACAGCGTAATCCAGGTTCATGCCCGCGTATTTCGTGTGGTCGGCGCTCTTTAAGTCCTGCTGATAGGGATTGTCTTCGTTATAATACTTGATCTGGGTATGGGTGGTGCCTCCCGACACATAGGTGCGCCCGCATTCCGGACAGACCGCCGTGTGGATAGAGACGGAGGCGGAGACCACCTTGCCGTCGTCCATGGCGGCCTTTTTGTAGGCGTTGGAAACATGCTCCTGCTCATGGGCGCGCACCGCGGACGCCGCGCTTTCCGGGGACACATGCTGGGGGCTCTTGAAGGAGACCATCTCGTCAGAGCCGTCTTTGTACTTGCGGTTCTTGCAGGTCTGGCACTCCTCGCCGGGATTCTGGATGCCGTTCTTCTTGTCCGCTGCCTTATCGCCGAAGGGGAGCTTTCTGCCGTCTTCGATGCCGTTGGTCCGGCTGCCGTTGCTTCCGGCCGGATTCTGGCCCAGGAGCCGTATGGCAGGTTTCCCGGAGTCGTCTGTGTCCTGCGGTTTTGCGGATCCCGCCCGGACGCTGCCGTAGAGCGGGGCGTAAGTATCGTTGATAGGTGATATTGTCATATTCATACCTCCATTGCCGTTTTCCGGCATCTTATACTGCTTAACAGTAAAATTTCTGTGTAATCTGCCTACCTAACGCCAGCCGTGTATGTTTTACCAATGCAGTATGGCAAATTCTGGCGTTAGGTAGTATATACCCAAGACCGCCGGAAGCTGCCAATCTGCCCCAGGCTCCATTTCCACTGTGGCCCGCGGACATGGCGTCAGTCTTCGAAAGAATACCCATAATATTCCTCCAGGAACGCATCGAAATCCATTCCGTACATCTGCTGCGACACCGCGTTGATCTGACGGCGGAAAACGTCATTGCGCATGAGGGCAGGGAGCATGACAAAGGAATAGACAATCAGCGCCGCGGCAGCGGCCAGTCCGATGCAGGAAAGGGTGATGCCGGTGACGCAGATGTTGCTCGTTTTCCGGCCCTTGCGATAGGCAAGGACGGCGAACAGCAGGCCAAGCGCGCCCAGCGGCAGGGACAGCACGATCGTACAGCAGGTCATCAAAGACAGCAGCCCGCAGACTGCTGACGCAATGGAAAAAATCTGGCCGTAGGGCCTGTGGACCGGCTGGTTGTAATAGCTGCTGTTGGAAGCATTGCTGTTCCATTTGTCCCACCCTTCGCGATTGTCGTTGTGATTGTAGTCCATGAATCAGGTTCCTTTCTGTCCGGGATGTGATTCTCAGTACTTTCCTTTTATTATAGCATAAAGCGTTCTTTTTTCCACTATTTTTTTGACGCTGCTTTTCCCTGGTTGCAGTTTCCGGTTTTTTCCAGTATAATCATAGAAGCGGTTAGGAACTGTGCATAGGAACAGTTCCTTAGGTAAGGGGCTGACTATAAATGAGTAATACGGTAGTCCCTAACACAAGAAAGAAAGGCTGGGTTTACAATGGACATTTTTCAGACAATCAAAGAGGAACTGAAGGTGGAGAAATGGCAGGTGGAAGCTGCTGTGAAGCTCATTGACGAGGGCTGCACGATCCCCTTTATTTCACGATACAGAAAGGAGGCCACCGGTTCCCTGAACGACGAGCAGCTCCGTGACCTGGACGAGCGGCTGACCTACCTGCGCAATCTGGAAGAGAAGAAGGAGCAGGTTCTGGGCAGCATCGAGGAGCAAGGGAAGCTGACAGAAGAGCTGAAGGAGAAGATTCTGGCAGCCCAGACCCTGGTGGTAGTGGAAGACCTCTATCGCCCCTATCGGCCTAAGCGCAAGACCCGCGCCAGCGTGGCCAAGGCCAAAGGGCTGGACGGCCTGGCAGAGTATATCCTGGCCCAGGAAGCCAAGGCTCCGGTCATGGAGGAGGCTGCAAAATATGTCACCGGAGAGGACGCAGAGGAAGAGAAGAGAGTCAGGACGCCTGAAGAAGCGGTACAGGGAGCGAAGGACATCATCGCTGAGGGCATCTCCGACAACGCGGACTACCGCAGCTACATCCGCGAGGCCACCGTGGAGGAGGGCATCATCACCAGCTCCGCCAAGGATGAGAAGGCCGCAAGCGTATACGAGATGTACTATAATTTTGAGGAGCCTGTGCGGAAAGTGGCGGGGCACAGAGTGCTTGCGCTGAACCGGGGAGAAGCGGAGAAAGTGTTGACCGTGAAAGTCAATGCCCCTGTGGAGCGGATTCTGCGGTATCTGGTCAAGCAGACAATCACCGCGGAGAACCCTTATACATTCCCTCTGCTGCAGGAAGCCATAGAGGACAGCTACGAGCGCCTGATTGCGCCTGCCATCGAAAGGGAAATACGGAATGACCTGACGGAAAAGGCGGAGGACGGCGCTATCAATGTGTTCGGCAAGAACCTGGAACAGCTGCTGCTTGCGCCCCCCATCGCCGGAAAGGTGGTGCTGGGATGGGATCCCGCCTTCCGCACTGGCTGCAAGCTGGCCGTTGTTGACCCTACCGGTAAAGTGCTGGATACGAAAGTGATTTATCCCACCGCCCCCCAGAATAAGGTGGAGGAGTCCAAGCGGGAGCTGAAGAAGCTGATTGCGAAATACCATGTGGATCTGATTTCCGTGGGCAATGGCACCGCCTCCAGGGAATCCGAACAGATTATCGTGGATCTGCTGAAAGAGCTGGACAGGCCGGTACAATATGTCATCGTAAACGAAGCCGGGGCCAGCGTTTATTCCGCCAGCAAGCTGGCCACCGAGGAATTCCCCAATTTCGATGTGGGACAGAGAAGCGCCGCGTCCATCGCCCGCAGGCTCCAGGATCCTCTGGCGGAGCTGGTGAAAATCGACCCCAAGTCCATCGGCGTAGGCCAGTACCAGCATGACATGAACCAGAAGAAGCTCAGCGATGCCTTGAACGGCGTGGTGGAGGACAGCGTGAACAAAGTGGGCGTGGATCTGAACACCGCATCCGCGTCCCTTCTGGAATATATCTCCGGAATCAACAAGACCATTGCCCGCAACATCGTTGACTACAGGGAGACCAACGGACGCTTCACCAACAGGAGACAGCTGCTGAAGGTGGCCAAGCTGGGGCCCAAGGCATTCGAACAGTGCGCCGGATTCATGCGCATCCTGGACGGGGACAATCCACTGGATGCCACCAGCGTCCACCCGGAGTCCTATGAAGCCGCCATGAAGCTGCTGGAGAAGCTGGGGCTGACTATGGAGGATGTCAGGCAGATGCAGAAGAAAGCGGCGGAGCGGAAGGAGACTTCTGCCGGTGGCGGCAAGGCCGAGGCAGGGCAGGGGGCTCTGGCGGGAGACGGGAAAGCCTCCGGAAAGGCAGCGCAGGCCGGTGGCGGCCAGAAGAAGCAGAGCCGGAAGGGGAACATCCGCGTCTCCAACACCAATACCGCTATGGGCAAGGCGTTGGCCGCTGCCATGGGAGGCATGGCCCAGGTTCCGGCGGATGCCGACGGAAAGGCTGGCTCCGGCGGGAATCGTTCCGGGAGAGACCAGGCTCCAGGTGCTGCGGAGCCCGGCGCTGCGGCAAAAGGCGGGGCTATGGCATCTTCCCTTGCCCGCCGCATCGGAGATAAAAAGCGTTTGGCAGAGGAGCTGGGCATCGGCGAGATCACGCTGACGGACATCCTGAAGGAGCTGGAGAAGCCTGCCCGGGATCCCAGGGACGACATGCCCAGACCCATACTCCGCAGCGATGTGCTGGACATGAAGGACTTGAAGCCGGGCATGATCCTGAAAGGGACAGTTCGAAATGTCATCGACTTTGGCGTCTTCGTGGACATCGGCGTCCATCAGGACGGACTGGTGCACATCTCCCAGATTACCGACCGCTTCATAAAGCATCCGCTGGAGGCGGTCAGCGTGGGCGACATCGTGGAGGTTCAGGTGCTGGGGGTGGACGAGGCCAAGAAGCGCATCAGCCTGACCATGAAAGTCAACCAGGAGAAAATGGGATAGCAGTTTTTTGACGGATATGACAGCGAAAAGCCCTTGGGCGGGATTGCCCGGGGGCTTTTTTCGTGGACGGAAAATGTCGCAGAGGGTCCCGCTCCGCGACATTTTCATGTCTTTACGTTAGCATATTCATCTGCCCCTGTCAAGTGACGATTATGTTCTGAATTAGCATCTCTTTTTTTAAATATACTAGTCAAAATACTTGACTATTTTGTACACTTTAGACAGGGCTGAGCATGGCCCAATCGAAAGAGGAGGTGCCTGTATCATGGCAAGAGGAGAAAATGTGTTCCGCAGAAAGGACGGGCGGTATGAGGCCCGGTATATCAAGGGGAGACGGGCAGACGGAAAGCCGGTCTATGGCTTCTGCTACGGCAGGACATATGAGGAGGCCAAGGGAAAGGCAGACAGGGCAAGGGAAGAGATAGCATCGGCAAAAAGACCGGACCACAGCCAGGGTCCGGATGTGGCCTGCTTCTGCGACAGCTGGCTGTCCGTCAACAGTGCCCGGCTGAAGCCCTCCAGCGCCGCGAAATACCGCATGGACATGGAGAACCACATCAAACCCTATTTCGAAGGTAAGCTGCCCTGTGAAATCCGGCCGGAAGAAATCGAAGGATTCACCAGGATGCTGCTGACCGGGAAAGGGCTGTCGCCCAAGACAGTCCGCGGCATATTGACCCTGCTCCGCGCTGTCCTTTCCTATATGAGAAAGCAGTCAGGGGAGAACCTGCCGGAGCTGGAAATCGCGTATCCGAAAGAAAGCAGAAAAAATGCGCGGGTGCTGGACAAAAAGGAGGAGGCCATGCTGGCGATGCTCCTGGCACAGGAAATGGACTCCTACAAGTTCGGAGTCTATCTGGCGCTGCGCACAGGTATGCGGATCGGGGAGGTCTGTGCCCTGCGGTGGAGGGACATCTCCTTTGAATCTGCCGCCATCTCCGTCTGCCAGACTGTTCTGCGGCTCCCGCAGAAGCAGACGGATTCCGAGACTTTCCGGAAAGACGGATTCAGAACCGCGCTGGTGGTGGGCCCCCCGAAAAGCGAGAGCTCTCTGCGCGTCATCCCCCTGATGCCGGACATTGCCGCCCTGTGCGAACGGTTCCGGCCGGAGGATCCCGAGGCATTTCTCCTGACCGGGACGGCCAGGTGTATGGATCCCAGAAAGCTTCAGCGGCGTCTGAAGCGGTATCTGGAGGAATGCGGCATCCCGGAGGCCCATTTCCATACTCTGCGGCACACCTTTGCCACGCGCTGCGTGGAGGCGGGCTTCGATGTCAAGACCCTGAGCGATATTCTGGGACATTCCAACATCGGAATCACCATGAACCTCTACGTCCATCCCGATCTCGACCTGAAGCGCGAGAATATGAGCCGTCTCAAGCCGATGATTTCCCTGTAGACAGCATGAACTGACTGGAACGGTCAATAAAAAAGCAGTGCCGGACTGACCAGCAGTCAGAGCGGCAGTCGTTTTCGCAGTCGATTCGGGGACAGCAGTTTTCCCGGGCCTAGTCTGTAAGCTCTTTCATCACTTTCCCTTCCTCAATGTCGCAGAGCGGGACCATTTGCGTCATTTTGGTGGGATTTTTTTGTCTCCAAAATGGGAAGAATGCGCTGTGTGATGTGGAGGATGCGGAAAGAGGGGATATTTTTGAGTGCGATTCAGATAGGCTACAGGGTGGGCAGGCTGACTGCGGAAGAGCCCACTGGGGAGAAAAAGGCCGGATATACCGTCTGGAAATGCCGCTGTGACTGCGGCGGGGAGATTGCGCTGGACACCCGCTGCCTACAGCGGGGCACAGTGCGGGACTGCGGCTGCAGTACGGTGGTGCGTCCCGGGCAGCGTGACATATCAGGACTGCGATTCGGGAAGTTGGTGGCCCTGCGGCCCACTGAGAGACGGGGCAGCAATGGGGACACTGTCTGGCTGTGCCGCTGCGACTGCGGCAACGAGGTGACGGCGGAACTGGGCAGACTGACCGGAGGCTGCCGGAAAAGCTGCGGCTGCCTGGCCCATCCGCCTCTGAAGGATTTTCAGGGAAAGCGCTTCGGGAAACTGACCGTGGTGGAATATGCAGGCAAGGAAAACGGGATGCACAGATGGAGATGCGCCTGCGACTGCGGGAAAGAGACCGTAGTAGGGCAGAGCCTGCTCCAGACGGGCAAGACCAGAAGCTGTGGCTGTCTTCAGGCCGTCACTTACCGGGACAACCTGAAGCTGATGGAGGGGACTTCCGTCACCATGCTGCAGGCCGTGAAGAGCGGGCGGCTGATTAAATCCAACACCAGCGGATACAACGGCGTGTACTATGACAAGAGGAGGAACCGATGGGTGGCCCAGATTACGTTCCAGGGCAGGACGAAGTACCTGGGTTCTTTTGCGTGCCTGGAGGATGCCGTAAGGGCCAGGCGCGAGGGCGAACGGGTATATGACGAATTTCTGGAACAAGTAGAAAAGCGCAGGACTGGAACGATTGTTTGAAAGGAGCATCTTTGCACATGGATAAAGAAGACGGATATGTGATATATTTTGAACTGCTTGGGACGTTCTCCTGCGGCAGCACGGAAGAGGCGCGAGACAAAAACAGCGCACTTATCGGCAGAACCGGCAGAAAAGCGCTGTCCTTTCTGCAGTATCTGATCGTGAACCACACAAGGCACATTCCCTCCGATGAGCTCATCCGGCAGTTCTGGACAGAAAACAGCAGCAATCCGGCCAATTCCCTGAAGAACATGATATTCAAAATCAGGAGCCTGTTGAAGGAGATATGTCCGGGACAGGAGAACCTTCTCGTGACGAGACAGGGCTGCTATGTATGGAACTCGGCTGCCGATCTGCGGTTGGATGTGGAGGAGTTCGCGCAGCTTTGTCAAAAGGCAAGAAAGCAATCGGGAGAAGAGTATATGGAGACGCTCCTGAAAGCCATGTCCCTGTACAGGGGAGGATTTCTGTCCGGCAACGATGACGACTGGACAGTCCCTCTGCGGCGCTATTACCAGATACTGTATCTGGACGCCTGCAAGCTTTTGCTGCCGATGCTTCAGAAAAAGCAGCGCTGGACGGAGGTGATAGGGATTTGCGAGCAGGCCGCCGAGGAGGATTTCAGCGAGGACATCTTTATGACATATCAGATGCAGGCCTTGATTTCCATGGGGCATCCTGAGAGGGCGCTGGAGGTTTATGAGGATTTCCGCAAGACCCTGTGGGAGGAACTCGGAGTGGAGCCTGCGGAACAGGTGGAACAGGCCTATCTGCTGGCCAAAGGCATGTGCCAGAGCCGCATGCATGACCGCGACATCCTGGCGCTCGTGGCGGAGGGCGGGGAGGAGGAAGGCAGTGCGTTCCTCTGTACATTCTCCGTATTCCGCAGCATCGTGGCCCTGGAACGGCGGCATTTGGCGCGTTCCGGAAGCGAGTCTTCCATCGTGCTCGTCCGACTGGACAGCGGAGCGGTGCCTACCACGGATGCCAGGCGCCTGGAGCGCGTCCTTCTGGAGGGGCTGCGGACGGCAGATCCGGTGGCCAGACTGGACGCGGCGTCCTATATCCTTCTGCTGACCGGAGCCAGCGTGGAGAACGCCCAGGCTGCCATCAGCAGGATGGATCGCATGTTCCACAAGACCTATACCCATTCCAGAGCGAACATCTCTTATAGGATTTTCGCTCTACAGTCCATGTCTGCGGAATGGAAGAGCAAAAAGGAGTGAAAAGAAAAAAGGAGCCCCCTGGAAATCGCTGTCGGAGATTTGGGAGAAATAACCGGCAGATAACCTCAGGCTTTTATAGTGGCCATATGAAAGAAAGGAAGAGGTGGCTGCGATATGAGGCTTAGTAATAAGATGTTTCCCTGTCAGAGCCGGGAGGCGGTAGTGACAGTGCTGTCCTACCACAATGGCATAATAGAGGGCTACCTACAGCATCCGAGACTGGAAAAAAGAGAAAAGGTATGCAGCCTGTCACAGATAGTGCTGCTCCTGAATAGCCTGCTGAATCTGGAGGACTCTCTGGGCAGCCCGCTGCCTCTGGTGCATCGGGACTGTGACAACTTAGAGAGCATCGCCGTCTTCAGGATACAGATACTCTTCCGGGAGCATTACACCTGGCAGGGGAAACTGGTCTGGCAGGATGAAACGAAAGAAACCGTATTCCACAGCTGTATAGAGCTGATGCAGCTGATTGATGAGATTTTGGGAGAATGAAAGGGAGGATGGGCATATGAAACTCCATAGTCACATGAAAACAGGCAGTAAGGAATTATCTACAAATAACTGATGATTCGGACAGGGCGCGGGAAGATTCGATGTGCGCCCATGTATCAGAGGACAACCGATGATACGGCAGTCAGGTAAGGAGGATATTCATGAGAAGTTTTGGGAAGGTTTTCGTCTGCCTGCTGGGGGCGGTATTGCTGGCGGTGTTCGCGGTGTCCGGATATCGGATTTGGGAGATTCTGCGCGAAAGACAGACCGCTGGGGCCGCCTATGCGGAGCTGGGCTTGTTCCTACAGTTGGAGGAAGACATTGCAGGGCAGGACGGTACGGCATCTACAGAGGAGACGGGGGCAGATATACAGGCAGGTTTTCCGAAGGCGGACTTCGACAGCCTGCGGAGCATCAATGACCAGGTGGTGGGATGGATTTATGATGATTCTTCTGTCATCAATTATCCTATTGCCCAGGCACAGGACAACGACTATTACCTGCATCACATGTTCGATGGCGGGAGCAACGCCAGCGGCTGCATTTTCCTGGACTACAGAAACCAGAGTGATTTCTCGGATTCCCACTGCATCATCTATGGACACCACATGAAAGACGGCTCCATGTTCGCCGCTCTGTCTGGTTACAAGACTCAGGAGTACTATGAGGCACATCCGCAGATGTGCCTGCTGACACCGGGCGGAAACTATACCATTGAGGTGTTCGCGGGATATGTGGCCAATGTAGAGGACGATGCCTGGAAGACAGGATTTGCGTCAAAGGAGGACTATGGGGCTTGGATAGATTCCTGCCTCTCCAAATCTCTCATCTCGGCTTCCGTCAAGCCAACGGCATCGGATCGTGTGATTACACTGTCTACCTGCAGCTATGAATTCGAGGACGCGCGGTTCGTGCTGCATGGTGTCCTACATCCGCTTTTTCCCTGATTCGGCGGGGCAACCTGAAAAATTTTCCTTGCCTTTTTCCCGTGACCGTATTATAATAATCGCTGTAACTTAAGAAAATTCTTCGGGGTCGGGTGACCTGCGCGGGGATATGTCCATCGCGTCGGGAATTCCCTACTGGCGGTACAGTCCGCGACCCGGGACAGGAAGGTAATAAACTGCTTACCTGTCTCCGGCTGACTCGGTGAAAGTCCGGGACCAACAGTAAAGTCTGGATGAAAGAAGAATGTCGATTACAGGGCAAAACGGCGCGTTAGGTGCCTTTGCCTGCCTGTGGTCGCGTTATGTGCGGAAATCAGCCCCGGAACCCATGCGGTGACGGGGCTTTTTGCGCGTCTGGAAGAATTTTCCCACAATTTCCGGAAGGCACGGCCTCTTCGGCCAGATCCTTCCCCAGAGCTTAGGCGGCGCTTCCATGAGGACCCGCGCCGCCGGAAAATGGAGGAAAAAAGATGAACGAATTGATTCAAAATGTGGCGGAGAACGCGATGTATGTCCTGAGTTTCCTGGTGATCATCGCGGCGGTGTTCGTTGTGGCGGTGCTGTTGGAGAAGGCGGCCCGGAAGAAGAACGGCGTGACGGAGCCCATCCTCACCACGAGGAAGATGGCCATGATCGGCATGTTCTCCGCTATCGCCATGATCCTGCACCTGTTCGATTTCCCGCTGCCCTTTGCCCCTAACTTCTACAAGCTGGATTTCAGCGAGCTGCCCATCCTGATTGGGACCTTCGCCTTCGGGCCGGCCGCCGGGGTCACCATGGAATTCATCAAGATATTGCTGAAGCTGTTCGTCAAAGGGACATCCACGGCCTTCGTGGGCGACCTGGCCAATTTCGTCATAGGCTGCAGTTTCATCCTGCCGGCCTCCGTCATCTATGCTTTCCGCAAGAACAAAACCTCGGCCATCGTCTCCTGCATCATCGGCATGGCGGTGCTGACCGTGTTCGGAACCGCCTTCAACGCGATTTACCTGCTCCCGGCCTTCTCCAAGCTGTACGGCATGCCCCTGGACAGCCTGCTGAGCATGGGCAGCGCAGTGAATCCCCGGGTGAAGCCGGGCAGCATCGTCAGCTTCGTGGTGGCCTGCGTGGCGCCCCTGAACCTGATCAAAGGCGTCAGCGTCTCCCTTGTCACGCTGCTGGTCTACAAGCCCTTAAGCCCCATCATCAAGACCGGACACAGGGCGTGAAGGGGATTTCCGGATAGAAATGAGAGCCAAGTCTTGCTTTTTCGTCCTGTATAGAGTAAAATATATCTGTTTTTGAAACACAGAAAATAAAATGCCGCTTCGCATGCTAAAGTGCCGCTTCGCATGCCGATCCGGCAGGGGAGTGTTATGCTTGATTTGACCGTGAAAATAGAGGCAGGGGATTTATACGACTATATGCTGAGGCATTCCTACAACAGTCCGGCCGGCATCCTGGGGAGCGCTTTCGGCGCGGCGCTGATTTTGTTCGCATTCGCCACGAAGCAATGGATTTTCGTCCTGTTGGGCCTGGTCATGCTGCTGTATCTGCCCTGGACATTGTTCCTGAAAAGCAGAAGCCAGATTCTGGGCAATCCCGCGTTCCAGGAGCCGCTGCAGTACCTTCTGGACCAGGAGGGGCTGACCATCACCCAGGGAGAGCAGCAGGAGAAGATGGCATGGGAAGACATGTACAAGGCTGTCTCCACTGCCAGGAGCATCATCCTCTATACCTCCCGCGTCAACGCCACGATATTCCCCAAGCGCCAGCTGGGGGACAGCAGGACGGCGGTGATAGAGATGATCTCCACCCATATGCCCCCTGCCAAAGTGAAGATACGCGCCTGAGGGCCGGGGCAGACGGATGGAAAGCCGCAGGGTGCACGCTCTGCGTGGATTCAGAATGGGGAAAGGAAAGGGCCGGTATCAGGACGGAAATGATGGACATAAGCGCGCAGAAGATACAGAAAAAGCTAAATGACGGGGAGACGGTATGCCTGGAATCCCTGTCTGCGGAGGATACTTTTGCCCTGGGGGCGCTGCTGGGAGAAGGCGGCGTCCCCGGGCAGGTCTATACCCTCACCGGCGACCTTGGCGTAGGGAAGACCGTGTTCACCCAGGGCTTCGCGAAGGGCATCGGCATCGAAGGGCCTGTGAACAGCCCCACTTTCACGATTCTCCAGGTGTATGAGGAGGGCCGGCTGCCCTTCTTTCATTTTGATGTATACCGCATCGCGGACGTGGAAGAGATGGACGAGATTGGCTATGAGGACTGCTTTTACGGAGAGGGAATCTGCCTCATTGAATGGGCAGAGCTGATAGAGGAGATATTGCCGGAGCATTCCGTGCAGGTGACGATAGAGAAAAGTCTTGACCGGGGCTTCGACTACCGGAAGATCACTCTGCGGAGACGATAGAGGAAAGGCCGAAAGGGAAGCGGATGAAGATATTAGGTTTGGACAGCTCAGGGCTGGTGGCCAGCGTCGCGGTGGTGGAGGACGATGAGCTGGTGGCGGAATATACTACCAATTATAAGAAGACCCATTCCCAGACGCTCCTTCCCATGCTGGAGGAGCTGAAGAGCATGATAGAACTGGATCTGGGCACCCTGGACGCCATTGCCCTGGCGTCCGGGCCCGGCTCTTTCACGGGGCTGCGCATCGGCTCCGCAACGGCGAAAGGGCTGGGCCTGGCGCTGGACAGGCCCCTGGTGGAAGTGCCTACCCTGGAAGGGCTGGCCTGGAACCTGTGGGGGACGGACCGGGTGGTGTGCCCCCTGATGGATGCCAGAAGGAACCAGGTGTATACGGCGGCCTACGAATTCCTGCCGGTGGGGGAGGGGTACGAACTGAGCGGAATCCTGCCTCAGGGCCCCAGGGACATCCAGGCAGTGCTGGAGGAACTGACCGGTCTGGGAAGGGCTGTGGTCTTCCTGGGGGACGGCGTGCCTGTTTACCGGGAGACGATTCGGGAGAAATGCGGCGTCCCTTACACCTTTGCGCCTGCGAACAGCAATCGGCAGCGGGCGGCCAGCATCGCAGGGCTGGGAAGCGTCTATTTTTCCCGGGGCATGACGGTGGATGCCGCCGGGCACCGGCCCGAGTATCTGCGGCAAAGCCAGGCGGAACAGGAAGCCGGGCGGGAACAGGCTTAATAAATCGGGCCTTTGTGCCGATATAAAATAGGGAGTATCTATGCAGATTGTAGTCAGGAAGCTGCAGAAGGAGGACATCCCGGCGCTGGCCCGGATCGAGGCGGAGACTTTTTCCATGCCCTGGTCGGAACGTGCGTTCCGGGAGCTGCTGGAACGCCCCTATTGCTCTTATTTCGTGGCGCTGGCCGAGGGACGGCTGGTGGGAGGGGCAGGGTGCACCAATCTGTGCGGCGAAGTGAACATCGATAATGTGGTGGTGGCGGAAAGCCATCGGAACCGTGGCATCGGGCAGGCCCTGCTGCAGGCGCTGCTGGCCGCGGGGGAGGCGGAGGGCGTGCGCGCTTTCACGCTGGAAGTCCGGGTCAGCAACGCCCCGGCCATCCATTTATATGAAAAAAACGGTTTCCGTTCCGAGGGCATCCGTCCCCGATTCTATGAAAAACCTGTGGAGGACGCCATGATCATGTGGCGCAGGCTGGAAGAAAGCGGAAGCGACAAAAAATATTGACAGCAATTACCACACGTATTTATGTATATTTCTTGTATAATGGTCTCAGGCCGGACATGCGCGGTGCGGGGGAATGCAGTAGGATGCGCCGCAGGATTCGGCCGCTGAGCGGCAGGGCGGCGTTCCAGACCGCAGCGCAGGCCGCGGGGGCAACTGTTATATGCAGGCATGTATGCGAAGGGAGAAGAGAGTATGCGTAGGTACGTGGACGGACAGGATAAGAAACTGGTGAAGGTGGTCTGCAACAAATGCGGCAGAGAGCTGCTGGTGGAGGACGGATATCTGAAGGAGTTCTGTTTTGAAGCGGAGGCTGCGTTCGGATATTTCAGCCGCAAGGACGGCACGATACACTATTTTGATTTGTGTGAAGACTGCTATGACGAATGGACGGCACAGTTCCGGGTGCCGGTGGAAGAGACGGAGAATCTGGAGTTCCTGTAAAGGCAGTCCGCGTTCCTTCTGCCGGGTCTGCGGCAGTCCATGGAAGTGCAGGTTTTTCTGCAGGCAGGCCCGGAGAAAAGAAGGAATCAGAGATGCTGGATGTAAGTCTGCTGGGAACAGGAGGGATGATGCCGCTGCCTTATCGGTGGCTCACGTCCCTGATGCTCCGATATAATGGAAAAAGCATATTGATTGACTGCGGGGAGGGCACGCAGATCGCGCTGCGGGAAAAAGGGTGGAGCCCGAATCCCATCGATGTCATCTGCTTCACCCATTACCATGCGGACCATATCAGCGGGCTGCCGGGGATGCTCCTGACCATGGGAAATGCGGAGCGCCGGGAACCTCTTCTGCTCATAGGCCCCAGAGGGCTTGTGAAAGTGGTGAACGCGCTGCGCACCATCGCGCCGGAGCTCCCCTTTGAAATCCGGTTCCGGGAAATCGAGGAAGACGAACAGGGGTTCGATTTTGAGGGATTCCGGTTAAAGGCTTTCAAAGTGAACCACAGCGTAATCTGCTACGGGTACAGCATGACCGTGGAAAGGAGCGGGCGCTTCGACAGGGAGCGGGCGCAGCAGCAGCAGATTCCCATGAAGCTCTGGAGCCGGCTGCAGAAAGGCGAGACCATAGAGCAGGAGGGGAAGGTCTACACGCCGGACATGGTGCTGGGGGCTCCCCGCAAGGGCCTGAAAGTCACTTACTGCACGGATACCAGGCCGGTGGACGCCATTGCCGCAAACGGCGCCGGGTCCGATCTGCTGATTTTAGAAGGCATGTACGGGGAGCCCGAGAAGCTGGCGAAGGCCAGGGAGAAACGGCATATGACCATGTACGAGGCCGCCAGGGTGGCCAGGGCGGCGGAGGCGGCGGAGCTTTGGCTGACGCATTACAGCCCTTCCATGACGCACCCGGAGGCGTTTCTGGGGGATGTGAGGAAGATTTTTCCCAACACGATTGCCGCGAAAGACGGCAGGACCGTGGAACTGAATTTCGATGAGGAATAAAGGGGGTAGAGCCATGAAGAAATCCACCACGAGGACATTTGTTTTCATTTTAGTGGTGATTGTGGGGGTAGTGGGCTATTTCGCCTATCTGTCCGGCAAATCCAGGGATGCTGCCAAGGACGCGGCCATGACGGCGACCCAGATTGTCCTGAGCCGCGATCTGCAGAACAATTATCCTCCCACGGTCAAGGAGGTGGTGAAGTACTACGCGGATATCCAGAAGTGCTTCTACACCGAGGGCTGTACGGAGGAAGAGGTCGAGCAGCTGGGCATGAAGGCCAGAGAGCTCTATGACGCGGATCTGCTGGCCATCAATGACGTGACATCCAATCTGCTCCAGCTGAAGGCGGAGGTGGACACGTTCCAGAAAGACGGCAGGCAGATAACGGCGGCTTCCGTGGCCTCCAGCGCCAATGTGGACACCTTTACGGAAGACGGATATGAATTTGCGCGGATTCACTGTACATACACCGTCCTTGACGGGGGGCAGAGCAGCCTGGTGGATACCGTATATCTGCTGCGCCGGGACGAGAACCGGCGGTGGAAGATATACGGCTGGGATCTGGCGGCGAACGTGGATCCCAGAGATTGACAGACCCAATGCACCAATAGGCAGCGTGCGGTTGGGGGATAAATGGCCGTCTGTGCGGCAGACTGTGAGAAGAGATTGGAACAGCAGAAGGAGAAGGACGTCCTGGTGCTCGCCGTCGAGACGTCCTGTGACGAGACAGCAGCTTCCGTGGTGAAAAACGGCAGGGAGGTGCTGTCCAATGTTATTTTTACCCAGATTGCGCTGCACACCCAATACGGGGGCGTAGTGCCGGAAATCGCTTCCAGGAAGCATATCGAGAAGATTAATCAGGTCATCGAAGAGGCGTTGGTCCAGGCCCAGGCAACTTTGAAGGACATAGATGCCATCGCTGTCACCTACGGCCCGGGGCTGGTAGGCGCACTTCTGGTGGGCGTGTCGGAGGCGAAAGCCATCAGCTTCGCCGCGGGGATTCCGCTGGTGGGGGTCCATCATATCAGCGGCCACATCAGCGCCAACTATATAGAATATAAGGAACTGGAGCCCCCCTTTATCTGTCTGGTGGCCTCCGGCGGGCATTCCCATCTGGTGGCGGTAAAGGACTATGGCGTGTATGAGATCATCGGTATGACCAGAGACGATGCCGCCGGGGAGGCCTTCGACAAGGTGGCCCGTGCCATCGGCCTGGGATATCCCGGCGGGCCGAAGATTGACAGGCTCTCCAGGGAGGGGAATCCGGACGCTATCCCCTTTCCCAGGGCAAAAGTGGGTGAGAACGAATATGACTTCAGCTTCAGCGGCCTGAAATCCGCGGTGCTGAATTACCTGAATGCCTGCCGGATGAAAGGGGAGGCTTACAGCCAGGCGGATGTGGCGGCTTCTTTCCAGAAAGCGGTCATCGATGTGCTGGTGGAGCACTCTCTCCACGCCGTGAGGGCATTCGGCTATGACAAGTTCGCCATTGCGGGCGGGGTGGCTTCCAATTCCTCCCTGCGGACGGCGTTTGAGCAGGAGTGCGGGAAAAGGGGAATCCGTTTCTACCGTCCCTCCCCCGGGCTGTGTACGGACAATGCGGCAATGATAGGCGCGGCGGGATATTATGAATTCCGCAAAGGCGTCCGCAGCGGCTACGACCTGAACGCGGTGCCGAACCTGAAGCTGTAGGACTTTGCGGAACGATAGAAAACCTGTGATATGGTTTTCAGGATGCCTGCCGCTGAAGCGGCGTGACAGGAAGCGTGAGAAGGATATGACCAAGAAGAAATGTACGGCAATCGTGCTGGCGGCAGGCAGCGGAAAAAGGATGCACAGCGAGACGGCAAAGCAGTTCATTCTGCTGGAGGGCAGGCCGATTCTGTGGTACTCCCTGGAGACGGTGGAGCGTTCCGGGCTCCTGGACGAATGCATCCTGGTGACGGGAGAGAGCGACATTCCCTATGTCCGCCGTGAAATTGTAGAGAGATATGGATTCCATAAAGTGAAGGCCGTCATAGCCGGAGGGAGAGAGCGCTACGAATCCGTCTACAAGGCCCTTTGCGCCATGGCGGAGGAAGGGGCCGCGGCGGAAAACAGGGAGGGCTATGTGTTCATCCACGACGGAGCCAGGCCCTTCCTCACGGAAGCCATCCTGGAGGCCACTTATCGGGAAGCGTGCAGGCACCGGGCCTGCGTGGCGGCAGTGCCGGTAAAAGACACCATCAAGATAGCGGATAAAGATGGATTTGTAGTCGAAACGCCTGATCGGAGCCATCTGTGGACAGTCCAGACGCCCCAGGTCTTTGAGGCATCGCTGATCGCGGAAGCATATCGGATGCTTTTCCGCAGACAGGCGGAGGCGGGGGCAGTCCCTGTCACCGATGACGCCATGGTGCTGGAATCCATGCTGGGAATCCCTGTGAAACTGGTGGAGGCATCCTACAAAAATATCAAGATCACCACCCCGGAAGACCTGCAAATGGCGGAGGTTTTTCTCCATCAGGAAAATCTTTCAAAAAAAGTTGAAAAAATTTGAAAAAAGCTGTTGACAGATTCGAATCTTTTTGGTAGAATGAATTTCGCCGTTGAGACAACGGCTCGCTTGGAGAGATATCGAAGTGGTCATAACGAGGCGGTCTTGAAAACCGTTTGTCCGCAAGGGCGCGTGGGTTCGAATCCCACTCTCTCCGCTCAGGGACAGGCAAGAGCGCCCCGACAATGAAATATAGAACAGAGATTCTGCTCACTTGGAGAAGTACCCAAGAGGCCGAAGGGACACCCCTGGAAAGGGTGCAGGTCGTTAATAGCGGCGCGAGGGTTCAAATCCCTCCTTCTCCGTTGGCGGTGAGAAACATGACCGCCCCTTGAACCTTGACAAACAAACAGTAATGCAACCCTGAAAATTCCAATAAGAAAGATTTTCAGAGAGACAACCTAAGAGA
>CAJUFI010000047.1 GCA_910585665.1 uncultured Acetatifactor sp.
CAGGGGTGGGGCAGGACTGGATCTATGCGGAGGACGGAAAGCCGCGGTACTGGCCCGTGGATGGTTATTTCCTGCCCGGGGAACGAAAGACCCGCTTTTTGGGGTGTGATGTGGCCAAGCAGCACCATACCCTTACGCAGATCGTGATGGGGCTGCTGGATGCCGGCTTTGAAATCCAGGCCCTGGAGGAGGCGATGCCGCCTGAGGAGATGATGGACATCCCGGGGATGGAGGACGAGCTGCGCCGCCCCATGATGCTGCTGATAAAGGCAATGGCAAAAAATAAAGACAGATTAGATTATTTCAAGGAGAAAAATAATGCTGACAATCCAGGAAGCTCTGGAAGGGCACTGAAGCCCGGCTGTAAGGAGGAGACCATGCGTACACTTTATGTCACCGATTTGGACGGCACGCTGCTGAATACCAGAGACAGGATAAGCCCGGAGAGCCTCCGGATCATCAACAAGCTGGTGGAGCGGGGAATGCTTTTCACCTATGCCACAGCCAGGTCGCTGGAATCGGCGTCCGTGGTGGCGCAGGGCCTGACGCTGAATATGCCCGTAATCGTATACAATGGAGCGTTCATCCTGCTGCCGGACACAGGAGAAATCATATCCGCACTGTACTTTACGGAGGAAGAAGCCGGATTCGTCAGGTGTGTCCTGAACCAGGCGCGGATCAGCCCGCTGGTATATTCTTATGTGCAGGGCAGGGAGAGCGTGTCCTGGAACACCTCCCGGGAGAACGAGGGAATCAGGCGCTATCTTTCCAAGCGGAAAGGCGACAGAAGACTGAGGCCCCTGGAGGATGTCTGCGGACTCTATGACGGGGATGTCTTCTACTATACCTGCATAGGAGAGAAAGAGGAGCTGATGCCTTTATACGAACTCTTCTCCCGGGACGGAAGGTTCCGCTGCACGATTCAGCAGGAACTCTACCGCCCTGAGTACTTGTGCGAGATCATGCCCAGAAAAGCTACGAAAGCAGAAGCCATCAAGTTCCTGAAGGCTCTCTGGAACTGCGACAGGATCGTCTCCTTTGGGGATGCCGTCAATGACATCCCAATGTTCGAGCTGTCCGATGAATGCTACGCCGTGGAGAACGCCGTGCCGGAGCTGAAAAAGGCCGCAACAGGCATCGTGGACAGCAACGACCGGGACGGGGTGGCGAAGTGGCTGGAGAGGAATGCCTGTTTTGATTGAGGAAGATCATGAATCAGGGAGGAAGAATGGAAGAACTGAAATTGGTGAGGCCGTCCATAGAGCACAAGCGGCAGGCCATGGCCCTGCCAATCATGAAAGGGTATGGAATCGATCCGATAATCATTACCTGTGCGAAAGACAACATCGGCTCGGCAAAGACGATTCTGAGAAACGGCGGCATATACATCAAAGACGCGGCGGATGAGGGCGGCGAGACTGTGGAGATATACCATGTTCCGGTCTGATACGGAGGACTTGCCGGGAGAGGCCGCGGAGGAGGCAACGGTGGGAGCTGCGGCAGATAGCCGATAAACGTTTGACGGAGAAGAATGCCATGGGAAAGTCCGGACTGCACAACAAACTGAAAAACCCGCGAGGGCCCCAACTGATAAAAAGCCTGAAAATAGCGGCAGCGGCAGTAGCGGCCATCGGGCTTGCGGGAGAGCTGGGCCTGGCCTACTCCGCCACCGCAGGCATCATCACGGTGCTGAGCATCCAGAACACCAAGCGGGAGACCCTGAAAAGCGCCGGGAACAGATGGCTTGCGTTCCTCTGCGCCCTGGCCCTCTCAAAGCTGAGCTTCACCCTGCTGGGCTATGGCCTGTGGGCCTTTGGCACATACCTCTTCCTCTTCGCCCTGCTGTGCATCTGCGCGGGATGGACGGAGGCCATCGCCATGGATTCCGTGCTGGTGACGCATTTCCTGGCGGAACAGGAGATGGGGCTTTCGCTTGTCGCCAATGAAGTGCTGCTGCTTTTGATCGGCACGGGGATGGGGATTTTGGTGAACCTGCACCTGCGCAGGAGGCAGGGAGAGTTCGAGAGGCTGGCGGAGGCGGCGGACGGACAGATGAAAGGGATTCTGCACAGGATGTCCCTGTGGCTGCCGGAGGAAGACAAGGACGCATACCGCCCGGACTGTTTCCCGGAGCTCAAGAAAGCGCTCCATGCGGCCAAAGCCTGCGCCGTATCCGACTATGGCAATACATTGCTTGCGAAGAGCGTCTACGAACTGGACTATATTGCGATGCGTGAGCAGCAGAGCATGGTGCTGCGGGAGATTTACGATAACATCAGGCGGATCCGGTATCTTCCGGTACAGGCGGAACAGGTGGCCGGGCTGCTGGGAGAGATTGGAGAGGACTTCCGCCGGGACAACACTGTGGAGGGGCTGCTGGAGAAGCTGGAGGCCCTGCTGACCGGAATGAAAAGCCAGCCTCTGCCGGATTCCAGGGAAGAATTCGAGGCCCGGGCCATCCTGTTCTATATCCTGATGCAGGTAAGGCAGTTCCTGGAAATCAAGCGGGAATTCGTGCTCGGTCATGGGCAGGATTGAGGGGGACCTGGCGGCAAGGCCGGGGAGGAAACGGCAGAGCTGTGGAAAGCGGCGGACAGGGGTATGCCTCTGGGACAGACGGAGCCGCAACCGCCGGAACCGACTGGGATATAGAGGTTGCGGGAGATGACATTTTATGATAAGATATATCCACGAGCGATAAAATTTGCCGCAATATCCCCGGGATTCTTCGCTCGTGAGTCGGGATACTTGGCAAGCTTTTGTGATTGTCAGTATATACTGCGGACCGCCGGGATTTACAGTGGTGTCCCCGGGAAAGCACCTGGTACCTCAATGCATGAATCCCTGAGCAATCAGCCCTGGCTGTCCACCCCTGGCACTGCGTTGTCGTCAGTGGCCGATGCCCCGCATCGCCTCCTTCTTCCGCCTTGTCCTGGTGCGGACATCAAGCGCTGATTACTCGGGAATTCAAGCACTGGTGTAATAGCCGGCGGTCTGCAGTCGGGTTGTATAGCAAATTTAACCGGTGCGCAGTATAAATTGCAGAAAAGGGGCCTGGCTTGTTGCGTCATGCCTTTCAGGATGGAGGACTGATATGAGCGATTATGTAATCTGTATGGATGCCTCGGGAGACATTGACCGGGAGATGGCACAGGAGAACGGCATCGAATTCGTGCCCATGGAATATTCCCTTGGGGAGGAGATGCGCACTTCCCACGGATGCGAGGACGAGGCGGTGCTGAAGCGTTTCTATGACGGCCAGCGGGGCGGCGACCTGACCAGGACGTCCCAGATTTCCCCCTTCATGTATGAAGAATACTTCGCAAAGTTCCTGAAGGAGGGGAAATCGGTCCTGTATTTTTGCCTGTCCAGCGGGCTGTCCGCCACCTATGAGGGCTCCATGCTTGCCGCCGGGAACCTGAAGGAAGCGTATCCGGATCGGGAAGTCCTGCCCGTAGATACGCTTGCTGCCACCGGCGGCATGGGCATCCTGGCGGAACTGGCCATTGAGAACAGGAAGAAGGGCATGAGCCTGCGGGAGAATTTCGATGCCGTCAGCGCCCTGGTTCCGAAGCTGCGCCACTTCTTCATGGTGCAGGATCTGATGTACCTGAAGCGGGGAGGCAGGGTCAGCGCCGCCACGGCCATCGTGGGCTCTGCGCTGAACATCAAGCCCATACTGAAGATCGACGAGAACGGCAAGCTGGTGACCATAGACAAGAAGCGGGGCAACAAGGCGGCTATGACAGCCCTGTTCGCCTATTTTAAGGAGAACTATAATCCGGAGCTGTGCAGGACGATTTATATCTGCGACGCGGACACGCCGGAGCTGGCGGAGGCGCTGGTGGAGAAGGTGAGGGAGGAGGCCGCTGACGTGGCAATCCGCCGCACCATGCTGTCCCCCATCATCGGAGCCCATACAGGGCCGGGCATGCTGTCCATGATTCTGATCGGAAAGTGACTGGCAGACCGAAGAACGCCCCGATGGATGCAGGAAAACGGATTTACGTAAGAAAGCGCATAAGAAAACATGTACGAAAGAGAATAGATCTGCGGAAAAAAGTCTCATGGAATGCCTGGGGGACTTTTTTTCGTGGAAAAATTGACTGTAAATCATTTTGGACTATCCGTCCAATGACGAGAGCCCTGAAAGATGATATGATTGGATACGAAAGGAAAAGCAGCCCCACGGCATAAGAGAGGACAATGGCATGGAAGGAGGAATCATCACATGTTACTGAATGATTCATATCGTTATATCGACCTTAAAAAGACGGGAAGAAATATAGAAAGGCTGATAAGGAAGAGGGGATATTCCGTGAAGGATATCCAGTATTTTCTGCATCTGTCCTGCCCCCAGCCGGTGTACCGTTGGATACGGGGACAGATATTGCCTTCCGTGGATCATTTATATGTCCTGGCGGAGGTGCTGCAGGTATATATGGAGGAGCTTCTGGTCACATCCTCCAGGAGATCCGATTGGCAGAGAGAAGCAAACCGCCTTATGCGGAAGCGGATGTCTGCGTATGGGAAACGATTCCTGCAGTGGAAAGCTGCATGATGCGGTGAGCCCAATGTTGCATTTCATGATAGACCTGGAGAATACCAGGAGCAGGGGGCTACAGGGGGCGGAGTACCTGTCTCCGGACGACCATGTGACGATTTTCTACAGCCAGTCGTGCATGAAGGTGGAGAAGGGACGGCTACAGCAGATTGTGGATGCGGGAAGCGCCCTTGACATATGCCGCCTGCAGAGAATTGGGAAAAATGCCATGGACTTCTATATCGCCACCAGGATTGGCGAGCTGTTCGGCAGCGGTTACCAGGGGACGGTGGCCATTGTGAGCAGCGATAAAGGCTACAGCGCCGTAGTGGACTACTGGAGGTGCTGCGCGAAGCCTGCCAGGAAAGTGGTGCTGCAGCCGGACATCGAACGGTGCATAGGCTGTTCCAATGAGGACAGTGCGCGAAGGGCGGGAATCCAGGGAAAGCTCCAGGAAGTCAACCTGGAGACCCAGATCGGGCTGTACAAGGAGCAGTTCCGGACGAGAAGGGAGCTGGTCGATCGCTTTGCGAACACAGACTATCAGGAGCTGCTGGGGCAGATAATCAATGTGGTGGAGGCGGGGAAGGGACATGGCCGCAGGGAACTGTACCTTGATACGGTCAAACGTTTCGGGAAGAAGAAAGGACTGGACATCTACACGAAGATAAAGCAGTCCATTTAAAGAGTCTATTGGAAAGACAGGGAGCTCCTGAGCGGCGCAGGGCGGCAAATGTCTGAGATACAACGGAAAGCAGGGAGGGCATCTATGAGGGATTGGATCGTAATCAATGGAAGGAAGCTGATCTGGGAGGATTTCATAGGGATTCTGGACTATTACAGGTACAAGTCCATCATCAGGGGAAAGGGGCGCGATGTAAGGAACCAGTACAATTACATGATATATGTGCTGCAGGAGCTGGCCTATGACTATCATGAGGGGAGCGACTACGTGCTGGATCATCTGGAGGATTTCATCACGCGGCACTATATGAAGATGCCGATGGAGCGGAGGCTGCCGGAGGCATTGGAGGAGCTGTTCAACCAGATGCAGGCCCGCCTTCACATCAATCTGACGGAGGTGCTGGATGAGTGCGTGAAGAACTCCCTGAAGACCTACCAGCATATGCAGGATACGGAAAAAGCCGAGGGTGAGCGGGCGGCGCTGATCCGGTCCCTGTCGGTCAGGCACAGTGACATCGCCAGCAGGGATCCTGTCAAGAAAGTGTGTTATCTTATGAGCCTGCAGAGGGCGAAGATGAAATGCCCTGAGTACAGAATTAGCAGACAAGAAACTCAGGCCACCAGCATATGGTGCGAGCTCCTGATACTGGGCCTGTCCTCCGACATGATTACCAGCGGGCTGCTGAAGCGTGCCGTAGAGGACGACATCCTTTCGGAAATCGACGTCTCAGGGCTGCTCAGGGGCAGACGCCATGTGGAGAAAGACTACGAAGAGTATCTGGAGGAAATCTCGGGTTTTGCCCTGGATGAGCCTACGGATATTCCGATACAGGATTTCCTCGGATTGTGCGAAGGCCGTCTTCGGGAGATAATCGGCATAAAAGAGGGCAGCTGATTCGGTTGTATTTCGCAGGCTGACCATGTATAATGACTTATGGGAGCCGCGGAAGCGGATTCTCAATAAGGGTACGTTTTACGTGCTGTATGATTCATGGATGGGAGACGGATGCGATGGAAATCAGGATATATGAGGAATTGCCTCAGAGCGCGGCGGCGATACGTACGGCTGTATTTATGGAAGAGCAGGGATTTGTGAACGAAATGGATGAGACAGACCAGGTGGCAGTACATCTGGTGATGTATGATGGGGAGACGCCGGTGGCCACTTGCCGTATCTTCCAGAAAGCGGATAGAGATGCCTATATATTGGGCCGATTGGCGGTGATGAAAGCTTATCGGGGGAGACAGATTGGTGCCGGGATGATGCAGAGAGCGGAAGAATACGTACGCGGCAAAGGCGGGAAGCGGATGGCCCTGCATGCCCAGTGCACAGCTATGGATTTTTACAGGAAGCAGGGGTTTGAAGAGCAGGGTGATGTGGAGGAGGAAGAAGGGTGTCCTCATATGTGGATGTACAAGGAACTGGGATAACGTCATTGGCTCCATTGCCAGAAAGGATTCATCGTGCTATCAAGCCGATTTGTGGGGTGATTAGTGAGATGCGATGAGTGAGACTGCGGATTTTTTGACTTGACAAAATCTTCGGGTAGGTGCATAATGCAAATAGGAACAGACAAAGATGTCTTTCACTGGATGGTGAGGCATCTTTGTCTTTTTTGTTCCAAGGGAATCAGCCAGAAGGATTTACGGAAAACTGCATGATATGCGGCCTGGCGATTCCGGAAGGATATGGGAAGGAAACGGAGGATTTGTATGACAAAATACATATTCATCACAGGAGGCGTGGTCTCCGGCCTGGGAAAAGGAATCACTGCCGCATCTTTGGGAAGGCTTCTCAAGGCCAGAGGGCTGAAAGTGGCCGCACAGAAGCTGGATCCCTACATCAATGTGGATCCGGGGACGATGAGTCCGTATCAGCACGGCGAAGTGTATGTGACAGAGGACGGGACGGAGACTGACCTGGATTTGGGGCATTATGAACGCTTCATCGACGAAGACCTCAATAAATACTCCAATCTCACCACCGGCAAGGTCTACTGGAACGTCCTGAACAAGGAGCGCCGGGGCGAATACCTGGGCTCCACGGTGCAGGTCATCCCGCATATCACCAATGAAATCAAGGAATTTGTCTACCGGGTGGGAAAGAAGACGGATGCGGATGTGGTGATTACGGAGATTGGCGGTACCATCGGCGATATCGAGTCCCAGCCCTTTATCGAAGCAGTCCGGCAGATATCCCTGGAGACAGGCAGGGAGAACAGCCTGTTCATCCATGTGACTTTGGTGCCCTTTCTGAGAGGTTCTGACGAGCATAAGTCAAAACCTACACAACATTCCGTAAAGGAACTGCAGGGAATGGGAATCAACCCGAATATCATCGTCCTGCGCTGTGACGAGCCGTTGGAGGACGCTATCTTCAAGAAGATATCCCTGTTCTGCAATGTGAAGCCGGATTGTGTGATTGAGAACCTGACGCTGCCCAATCTGTACGAGGCGCCGCTGATGCTGGAGCGGGCCCGTTTTTCCGAAGTAGTATGCCGTGAGCTGGGCATAGAGGCAGCGGAGCCTGATTTGACAGAGTGGATTCAGATGGTGGAGCGGAGCAAAGTCCGGACGAAGACAGTGCAGATCGGCCTTGTGGGCAAGTATGTAGGCCTGCATGACGCTTATCTTTCGGTGGCGGAGGCCCTGCGGCACGCGGGCTATGGGCATCAGGCCCAGGTGGAGATACAATGGATTGACTCGGAGGAACTGACGCCGGACAGCTATGAGGAAAAGCTGGCTGGCCTGGACGGCATTTTGGTGCCGGGAGGATTCGGAAGCCGTGGAATCGAGGGGATGATTCTGGCCGCAAAATATGCCCGGGAACAGGGCCTGGCGTATTTCGGCATCTGCCTTGGCATGCAGGTGGCGGTAATCGAGTATGCCAGGAATGTGGCGGGCATCTTCAATGCCAATTCCGGCGAATTTGATGAACAGTGCACGGATAAGGTCATCGACTTCATGCCGGGGCAGAGCGGCGACATTGACAAGGGCGGGACGCTGCGGCTGGGGGCGTATCCCTGTGACATCGGGCCGGGCACGACCATGGCGGCCTGCTACGAGAAGAGCTTCATCAGCGAAAGGCATCGTCACCGCTATGAATTCAACAATGAGTACCGGCAGCTGCTGCAGGACAAAGGGCTTGTCATCAGCGGCACATCCCCGGACGGCAGATTGGTGGAGACTGTGGAGCTGACGGAGCGGCCCTTTTATGTGGGCGTGCAGTACCATCCGGAATTCAAGAGCCGCCCCAACCACCCTCATCCGCTTTTCAGGGGCTTCGTGGGAGCGGCAATCAGGCATGCAGAGAAGACTACGGGCATATAATCGTATTGGACGGGGATTAAGCGCCAGGAGAGATAAACGTAATGTATCGTCTGGCAGCAGTATAGAATGGGTTTGAGCGATATCGGCCAATGTTGAGGTAAGTGACAGGCTTAGGCAGTATAAGTCTGTGCTTGGGGGACTGGCTGATCGAAGCCGGTAGACGGCGGGGAGGATTGAGATGAGTCTGCATGAAGAGTGCGGTGTGTTCGGGGTCATCAGCCCCGGGAACACGGATGTGGCTGCGAGTGTATATTACGGGCTGTATGCCCTGCAGCACCGCGGCCAGGAGAGCTGCGGCATCGTGATAAATGATGACGGTGTGTTTTCTTCCTATAAGGATCTGGGGCTGGTCAGCGAGGTGTTCACCGCGGATGTCCTGTCCAGGCTGCCCGGAGGGAATATGGCAGTGGGGCATGTGCGCTACGGGACTACCGGCGGCACGAACCGGAACAACTGCCAGCCGATCGAGGTCAACCACCAGAAAGGGAAAATGGCCATAGCCCACAACGGCAATCTCAGCAATGCAGCCGAACTGCGCAATGCGCTGGAGCTGTCGGGGGCTATTTTCCATACCACAAGCGACACGGAGACGATTGCCTATATCGTCACCCGGGAGCGCCTCAGGACCCCTTCGATCGAAGATGCCTTAAGCGCGGCCATGGACGTGCTGGACGGTGCCTATTCCCTGGTATTGATGTCCGCACAGAAGCTGATATGTGCCAGGGATCCATACGGGTTCCGGCCGCTGTGCTATGGACAGACTGGGGACGGTGGGTATGTGGCTGCTTCCGAGAGCTGTGCCCTGAAGGCGGTAGGGGCCGCGTTTGTTCGGAATCTGGAGCCGGGGGAGATTCTGGTGTTCGGTCCGGGAGGGATGGTCTCCCGCAGGGAGCATTGCGGAAAAAAACAAAAGAAGCTGTGCATCTTTGAATACATTTATTTCGCAAGGCCTGATTCGATGGTGGACGGGGTATCGGTTCACGGAGCCAGAATGCAGGCCGGAAGGATTCTTGCCAGGCGGCATCCGGTGTCCGCGGATATCGTGGTGGGCGTGCCGGACTCCGGACTGGACGCGGCGCTGGGCTTTAGCGAGGAGTCGGGGATTCCCTTCGGAATCGGCCTGATCAAAAATAAGTACATCGGCCGCACGTTCATCTCTCCCGGCCAAAGCGAAAGGCTGGATCAGGTGAAAATCAAGCTCAGCGCCATCGAAGAGACTGTCCGGGGCAAAAGGGTCGTCCTGATCGACGATTCCATTGTGCGGGGAACCACCAGCGGACGTATCGTCAAGCTTCTCAGAGAGGCCGGAGCAAGGGAGATTCATATGCGCATTTCCTCGCCGCCGTTTCTGCATCCCTGTTATTACGGCACGGACATCGACTCCAGGGAGCATTTGATCGCCTGTCATCACAGCGTGTCGGAGACGGCGGACATCATCGGAGCGGACAGCCTGGGGTATCTGCCGGTAGAGGAGCTGGGGGCATTGATTGGGAACAGGGGATATTGCAGCGCGTGTTTTGACGGAGCCTATCCCACACCGATTCCCGCAGATACCAGAAAGGATCGATTCGAGCAAAAGCTTTCTGAGAAAAGAAAATGAGGAAAGACTGTACGGACAGATGGCAGAAAAGTCCGTGCAGTTTTTTTGCATTCCATAGTTGGCATATGGGAATGGTTATGATAAAATGATCTTAGGAATTGTCGGAAAATAACTGATGCAACTTGTTTAGGAGAAAGCCCAGAAATACAACGAAAACGGCTATAAACTCGCATCAGTTATTTGTAGACAATTCCTTATTCCCGGCAGAGAGCGGGCCGGATGGCGAAAGCCATGAGCGGAATCCCCGGTTTGAGACGGCTGTCTCGAAAGGAGCAGTGTTGTGCTATGACAATCCGGTGCGTCGTAGAGAGAATTACATACCAGAACCCGGAAAACGGCTACTCGGTTCTGAGAGTCCATGTCAAGGGATATGACGATCTGGTCACAGTGGTTGGGAACCTTCTGGACGCGAATGTGGGCTCCGTGCTTTTGGTGGAGGGGAACTGGAAGGTGGATTCCCGGTACGGAAAGCAGTTCATGGCCGAAAAATGGGAGGAGACCCTTCCGGCCACTGTCTACGGCATGGAGAAATATCTGGGCAGCGGACTGATCAAAGGGGTGGGCCCGGTATACGCCAGGAAAATCGTACAAAAGTTCGGTATCGATACCTTTGCGGTCATCGAAGACAATATCGAAGTCCTGATTGAGGTGCCGGGAATCGGAAAGAAGCGCATCCAAATGATAGCCGAGAGCTGGGAGCGTCAGAAAGAGGTGAAGAACATCATGCTCTTTCTGCAGGAGCATGGGGTCAGCACTGCCTTTGCCGCCAGGATCTACAAACAGTACGGAAACGAGAGCATTACCAAGATGAAGGAGAATCCCTTTCAGCTGGCGGACGATATCTGGGGGATTGGCTTTCGGACAGCAGACGGCATCGCGCAGAAACTGGGCTTCGGCAAGGAGGCCTATGTCCGGCTGCGCAGCGGCATCATGTACGCTTTGAGCGAGCTGGCCGATGAGGGCCATGTCTATGCGCGCAAGGAGCAGCTCATAGAGAAGGCCTGCGCGTTGCTGGAAGCGGAAGACTGCTGCGTCGTCATGACTATGGATCAGATGCTGAAGGATAAGGATCTCATCCAGGAGGAAGAAGCCATCTACCTGCCACCTTTTTATTACGCAGAGACTGGTACGGCGGGCAAATTGAAACGGCTTGCCGCACAGCCTGCCAAAGACAGACTGTGGATTGGGTTGTCCGAGGCGCGCCGTAGGACCGGGAATCCGAACCTGTCCGTGGATGTCTCCAGGATTGAGCAGTCCGTGGGGATGAAATATGACGAGATCCAGGCGGATGCCATCCGGCGGGCGGCCATGGCGAAGGTGATGGTGCTGACAGGAGGCCCCGGCACGGGCAAGACCACCACCACACAGGGCATCATTGCGGCTTACCGGGCCTACGGCCTGAAGATACTGCTGGCAGCGCCCACGGGAAGGGCGGCGAAACGGATGACGGAGGCCACCGGGCTGGAGGCCAGGACCCTGCACAGGCTTCTGGAGTGCAAGCCGCCGGAGGGGTATCAGAAAGACGAAGAGAATCCCCTGGAAGGGGACGTGCTGATAGTGGACGAGTGTTCCATGATCGACATCATATTGATGAATTCCCTGCTGAAAGCAATTCCAGCTGACATGCGGCTGGTTCTGATAGGGGACATTGATCAGCTGCCGTCCGTGGGGGCCGGGAACGTGCTCAGGGACATCATTGACTCGGACAGATTTCCGGTGGTGCGGCTGACCAGAATCTTCAGGCAGGCCCAGGAGAGCCGCATCGTCATGAACGCCCATAGGATCAACGCCGGGCAGATGCCGGACATTTCCAACGGCAGGGACACGGATTTTTTCTTTCTACAGAGAGAGGAGCCGGAGGAAGCGGCAGCGGAGATCGTGAATCTGGTAAAGCATAAGCTGCCGCGCTATTACGGAGTGCCCTCCGCTAGGATACAGGTGCTGACGCCCATGCAGAAAGGCCTGGTGGGGGCCACGAACCTGAACCTGGCGTTGCAGGAGAGCCTGAATCCGGAAGGGGAAGGGCTGAGAAGGAGCGGCTTTTTGTTTCGGACCAATGACAAGGTCATGCAGATAAAAAATAATTACGACAAAGAAGTCTTTAATGGGGACATCGGCACGATTGTTTCCGTGGACGTGGCGGACCGGACGCTGGCGGTGGAGTTCGACAATCGGAGAATCGTTTATGATGCAGCGGAGCTGGACGAACTGGCCCATGCCTATGCCACGACGATCCATAAGGCACAGGGGTCGGAGTATCAGATTGTGGTGATGCCGGTGCTGATGAACCATTTCGTGATGCTGCAGAGGAATCTGATCTACACCGGCATCACCAGGGCGAAGAGGATCCTCGTGATGGTGGGCACAAGGAAAGCACTCGCCTACGCGGTGCGCAATGTCACCGTTACGGAGCGCAATTCGATGCTGGCCAGGCGGCTGGCAGCAGGGAATCCTGAAGGGCAAGCGCCCTAATTGGACTGCTTTCCGTCCCGTTCGGCCACGAAATGCTCCACGAGAGAGGCGACCTCGTTCAGGCAGGCTCCGCAGACCGTGCCGGCGCCCGTGGCGCCCTGCACCTCTTCCAGGGTACTGGCACCGGCATCCACGGCTTCCTTGATTCTGCCGCAGGTGACGCCCTGGCAGTTACAGATGATTTTGTCTAAATTCATGTTCATTACCGTCCTTTCGGGGATAGGGTATGCAAGATATCGTGATTTATACAAGAAAAGCAAAAATCGTTTTCTTACAGACTGCAACAGCCTATGCCGTCCCCCCGCATCCATAGGACCCGGCGGATTCGGAAGAATGCGGAAAGCCTATGCCAGGCTGCCCGGCGCAGGCAGAAATGAATGACACTACTGACTTGGAACAGGAAGAATACAAAATGACAAAGAAACAACGGGCTTTGGAAATCATTGAGAGACTGAAGAAAGAATACCCCCAGGCAGACTGCACTCTGGAGTACGATCAGGCGTGGAAGCTCCTGGTGAGCGTGCGCCTGGCGGCACAGTGCACGGACGCCAGGGTGAACGTGGTCGTGGAAAAGCTGTATGAAAAGTTCCCGGATGTGAACGCCCTGGCGGGCGCGTCCGTGGAGGACATCGAGAAAATCGTCCATCCCTGCGGCCTGGGCAACAGCAAGGCCAGGGATATCAGCGCCTGCATGAAGATGCTGCGGGACAACTACGGCGGAAACGTGCCGGACGATTTCGACAAGCTGTTGGCCCTGCCCGGCGTAGGCAGAAAAAGCGCCAACCTGATCATGGGGGACGTATTCGGGAAACCGGCCATCGTCACGGACACCCACTGCATCCGCCTGGTGAACCGGATGGGGCTGGTGGACGGCATCAAGGAGCCGGCGAAGGTGGAAAAAGAGCTGTGGAAGATCATACCCCCAAAGGAGGGGAATGATTTCTGCCACCGGCTGGTGGATCATGGCAGGGCAGTGTGCACCGCCAGGACGAAGCCCTTCTGCGACAGATGCTGTCTACAGGATATCTGCAAGAAGACCGGAGTGTAGTCTTGCACGGGCGCGCCCTGAATCCCCAACCGGGGAGGGATTCCTGTCATAGCAGAAAAAATAGATTCCCCTGGGCATGGCAGAGAAGAAGCCGATGTCCAAAGGAAAGTTTTTTGTAGCATTATTTTGTACATTTACGCGACTATTTTCCATAGGAAAGAGGCAGCCGCGCAGTTATACTACATGGGAAGCTGGCTGTTTGCCGATTGTGATGTGCAAAAAAGCGGGGGAACAAGGAGTCTCGCAAGCCCCATGGAATAAGGCTGAGAGATTCTGAGCAACATAGCAAACACTGGCATAGAAAGGGGTTAAATGGAAGAAATGAAGAAACTGCTGCAATCAGAATGGCGAGGGAGAATCTCGCATTGGATCCGCACCCTGAAAGACGATCTCTATGAGCCGTTGGGAGAGATTTCCTGGGAAGCGTTCCCGACGATGGAGTATCTGACTTTTGAGGAGGCCCAGAAGGCGGCGTTCCAGCCGGTGGAACCGGGATTTACCTGGGGAAGGCTCTGGGAGTACTGCTGGTTCAGAGGGACGGTGACGCTTCCGAAGGAAGCCGAGGGCAAGCGCATCGTCATGAATCTGAACCCGGGCGGGGAGACCGCGCTGTTCGTCAACGGGAAAGGCTTCGGCACATACCGCGCCGACTGGGTCAGTGAGCCGCACCATTTCATGGAGGACAATGTGCTCGCCACCTGCGGCAAGGAGGGCGAGCGTTTTGACGTGCTGATGGAGACCTATGCGGGACATTACTATCCGGATGCCGGCGGATGTGCCACAGGGCCTGTGCTGCCGGGTGCTTTCCAGGATCCCGCCCAGGAGGGGAAGAGGAGCACCCTGGGCAAATGCACCTATGGCATCTGGAACGAGGACGCCTATCAGCTCTACATGGATGTGGAGACGCTGAACAAGCTTCTGCAGACGCTGGATCCTGCTTCCCTGCGGGCGGCGAAGATTGCCAAGGCGCTGGAGCAGTTCACGCTGATAGCTGATTTTGAGCAGCCGAAAGAGGGAAGGATCCAGTCCTACCGGGCAGCCAGGGAAGCGCTGCGCCCTGTGATGGAGGCGAAGAACGGTTCCACCATGCCTGTGTTCTACGCGGTGGGAAATGCCCATCTGGATCTGGCCTGGCTGTGGCCCATGGCGGAGACCTACCGGAAGACGGAGCGCACCTTCGCTGCCCAGCTGCGCCTGATTGAGGAGTATCCGGAGTACAAGTTCATCCAGAGCCAGCCTGCGGCCTATGAGATGTGCCGCAAATACTATCCGGAGCTGTTCGACAGAATCAAAGAGGCTGTCAAGGGCGGCCAGTGGATCGCGGACGGCGCCATGTGGGTGGAGCCCGATACCAACATGGCCAGCGGCGAGGCCCTGATTCGCCAGCTGCTTCACGGAAAGCGGTATTATAAAGAAGAGTTCGATGTGGACAGCGAGGTGCTGTGGCTGCCGGATACCTTTGGATACACTGCGGCGCTGCCCCAGATTCTGAAGGGCTGCGGCGTGAAGTATCTGGTCACCCAGAAAATCTTCTGGTCCTACAATGAAGGGGAGCAGTTCCCTTACCATTACTTTACCTGGGAGGGAATGGACGGCAGCCAGATTGTGTCCTTCCTGCCCACCAGCTACACCTACCGCACGGATCCCCTGGAGGCCAACAAGATTTGGGAGAACCGGTCCCAGATTCAGGACCTGGATGCCTTCCTGATGCCCTTCGGCTACGGGGACGGTGGCGGCGGCCCGGCCAGGGATTACGTGGAATACGCCATTCGCCAGGAGGACCTGGAGGGCAATGTCAAGATGAAGATGGCGGGGCCCGCGGAATTCTTCCACGACATGGAAGAACAGGGCGGCCCGGTGAACACCTATGTGGGAGAGCTATACTTCAGCGCCCACAGAGGGACATACACTTCCCAGGCCATGATCAAGCAGAACAACCGCCGCAGCGAGCTTGCCATGCGGGAGATGGAGCTTTGGAGCAGCATTGCCATGGAGAAGGGCATGGAGTATGACCTGTCCAGGGCGGACGGGCTCTGGAAGGAGCTGCTGCTGCACCAGTTCCATGACATCCTTCCCGGCTCCAGCATCGCCAAAGTATATGTGGAGGCGGAGGAAGCGCATCACGCACTGCAAGCTTCTGCGGAAGAGATGAAGGAAAAGGCCCTGGCGGCTTTGACGAAACAAATGGACGGACAGGCCGTGACCGTATGGAATTCCTTAAGCTTTGAGCGCCAGGCGCTGGTGGAGCTGCCGGAGCGGTTCCGGAAAGGTGCCAGGACTCTTGTCGGGGAAGATGTGCCGGTACAGACTATGGATGGAAAGGTGAAAGCGCTTGTGACGATTCCTTCTTGTGGCGCGATTTCCCTGGTGCCGACCGAGGGAACCGATAAATCGGGCAGTGTTGCGCCGACGGATGCTGGAAAGGATAGCTGCGCAGAAAGTGAAAGTGCCGCAGCCGAAGTCCGTGCCACTGAGACCTCAGAGGGCATTGTGCTGGAGAACAGCCAGGTCAAAGCTGTCATCAACAAGATGGGCGAGGTGACATCATTTGTGCTGAAGAGCTCCGGCAGAGAGTTCGCGGCGGAACCCATGAACCGTCTGCATCTGTACAAGGATGTTCCCCGTCTCTTCGATGCCTGGGACATCGACTCCAACTATATCGAACAGGAAATAGAAGCTCTGACAGGAGCCGGGGTGGAAGTTCTGTCCGAAGGCCTGGAGGGCGTGGCGAAAGTGAGCGGCAGAATCGGCGAGTCCACATTCGCTCAGTATATCCGTCTGGCTGCCGGGAGCAGAAGGATTGAATTCGAGACAGAAATCGACTGGAAGGAGCTGCACCGTCTGCTGAAGGTCGCTTTCCCGGTGGAGGTATATGCGGAGAACGGCATCAATGAGATGCAGTTCGGCTTCGTGGAGCGGCCCGCCCATCGTTCCAGGCTGTATGATAAGGATCGGTTTGAGGTCTGCAACCATCACTACAGCGCGCTCTGTGAGGGGAATCACGGCGCGGCAGTGCTCAACGACTGCAAGTACGGTATCAGCATGAACAAGAACGCTCTGGAGCTTACTCTGCTGCGTGCGTCGTCATCTCCGGAGATGCGTGCGGATAACCGTGTGCACAACTTTACCTATGCCTTTACCGCATGGGAGGGCTGCTTTGCGGACAGCGATGTGACGCGACAGGGGTATGAGCTGAACGTAAAACCTCAGGTGAGCGGCGGCGCAGGAGAGAAGTTCAGCGCCCTTTCCATCGACAGGGACAATGTCATCCTGGATACCATGAAACCTGCGGAGGACGGAAGCGGGGATGTCATTCTGCGTCTCTACGAGTCCAAGAAAGCCGCCACCACGGCGAAGGTGCAGCTTGCCTTCGGCAGCAAGGCATATCTTTGCGATATGCTGGAGAACGTTCTCTGTGAGATTCCTGTGGAGGACGGAAAAGTTTCGCTGCCGTTCAGAGCATTCGAAATCAAAACTGTCAGGATAAAGAGATAGTAAGGAATTGTCTACAAATAACTGATGCAAGTTTATAGCCGTTTTCCTTGTATTTCCGGGCTTTCTCCTAAACAAGTTGCATCAGTTATTTTCCGACAGTTCCTAAAGAATGTGCTGCCCGATAGGTGGTTGCCCTTTGTGGAAAAACTATCGGGCAGCGGGAAAGAAGAGGAAAAGAGAACCATGAAGAATAACAGAGAAAAAAAGACTGCTCTGAACCGCCTTCCGGCAGTGCCGCTGATTACCTGTGATCCGTACTTCAGCCTTTGGTCTAACAGCGACCGCCTGTATGAGAGCGATACCATGCACTGGACTGGCAGAAGGAAGCGCGTCATGGGCATTGCGAACATTGACGGGACAGAGTATCGTTTCATGGGAGTCGATAAGACTAAGCCTATGGAACAGACCGGGCTGTATGTCACCGCGACATGCTCCACTTACTGCTTTGAGACGGCTGGAGTCGAACTGCAGCTGGATTTCTGGACGCCTTTGCTGCTGGACGACCTGGATTTGATGTCAAGACCCTGTACCTATCTGGACATGGCTGTCCGCTCTCTGGACGGGAAGAGCCATGAGGTGGAGATTCGCTGGGAGTTCTACGGAGAGCTGTGCTGTGACAGAGGACAGACAGAGAAGATCGGCGGCGGCAATTATTGCTCCGGGAAAGAGAACATAGCCTGGATGGGGCTCAGGGAGCAGGCTCCGTTAGGGCACAGCGGGGACAGCATCGCCATCGACTGGGGCTATCTGTATCTGGCGGCATCCTGTGGGGAGCCTGTGAAAGTATCCTATCATCAGGTGAACAGGAGCCTGTGCGCGTCTGCGGAGTTCCATGCCGTAGGGGCGGCGTGGAGTCAGGCGGCGCTGGTGGCGGCTTACGATGACATTGCGTCCATCGATTATTTCGGCAAGCTCCTTCCCGGATATTGGGCAAGGGACGGCAAAACCATCAACGAAGCCATTTCCGAAGCAGTGGCCGGACATGACGAATTGCTTGGGCGCTGCAATGCTTTCGAGGAACAGATGGAAAAAGAGACCATGAAGTGCGGCGAAGCGTATACAAAAGTATGTTCTGCCGCATACCGCCAGTCCATAGCGGCCCACAAGCTGGTGGCCGATGAGAAGGGGAATGCGCTGTTCATTTCCAAGGAATGCCATTCCAACGGCTGTGCCGCCACCGTGGACGTGACCTATCCTTCCACGCCGCTGTACTTCTGCTACAATCCGGAGCTGGTGCGGGGAATGATGCGCCCGGTGCTGAAATTCGCCAAGTCGCCGGTATGGGACTATGATTTCGCACCTCATGACGCAGGGCGCTACCCTTACGTGACAGGACAGGTCTATGGCCTGATGTCCTATCAGGAAGCTGCCCAGGATTTAAGGGACGGCGAGGAAGCACGCTACATCTATCCCATGCTCTGGCAGATGCCCGCCAGCGCGCAGATGTATAATTTCAGAAACCAGATGCCGGTGGAGGAGAGCGGCAATCTGCTGATTCTGGAAGCCCAGCTGGTGAAGCTGAATCCAGAGAAGGAGAAGGAAGAGCTTCTGGAGAACCTTCCGGTGTACGAAAAATGGGTAAAATATCTTCTGAAATACGGCAGCGACCCGGGAGAGCAGCTGTGCACCGATGACTTTGCCGGACACCTGGCCCATAATGTGAACCTGGCAGTCAAGGCCATCATGGGCGTGGAAGCTTATTCCATCCTGATGGATGCTGTGGGCAGGGGCGAGGAAGCCGCTGAGTACCACAAAAAGGCACAGGAGATGGCAAAAGACGTGTACGCCAGAGCCTTTGACAAAGACCACACGAAGCTGACCTTCGATGGAAGCGGCGAGACCTGGAGTCTGAAGTACAATGCGGTCTGGGATCGGATTTTTGGCTCCGGATTGTGGGAGGATGCTTTCTATCAACAGGAGATTCAGCAGTATCGCAAAAAGTGCAATTCTTATGGCGTGCCTTTGGATTCCAGACAGGGCTATACCAAGAGCGACTGGATGATGTGGGCGGCGGCGCTGGATTCCACCGGAAGCGCTGTGGAGGAATTTGCCGGGCGGATTCTGGAATTCCTGGAGAAGAGCGGCAGCAGAGTGCCTTTTTCTGACTGGTACTGGACAGAGGACGGCAGACAGTGCGGGTTCCAGAATCGTACCGTACAGGGCGGAATCTTTATGCCGCTGCTGCGGGCAAGGAGCTGCCAGTAAACGGAAACGAGAGGTGCCGCTTCCCTGACTGTCATATATCTGCAGGTGCCGGAATATAGATTACCAAAAGCTTTTGTTCCCTCAAAAACAGGAGGAAGAGAGTCCGGTGACTCATAATCGCCTGGGGAATCTGGAGGAAATACAGACATGGAAATCTATGTGGTAAGGCCGGGAGACAGTGTGGACAGTATCGCGCAGACGCTGGACGCAAATGTGGAACAGATTATTTATGACAATCAATTGACATACCCATATGAGCTTGCCGTAGGGCAGGCTCTTTTGGTCAGCGGTTATGTGAAAGAGCCGGACAGAACAGCGGCGGTCAGCGGTTATGCCTATCCCTTCATCAGTCCCTGGGTGCTGGAGCAGACATTGCCTTATCTGACGGAACTCAGAGTTTTTTCCTATGGATTTACGATGGAGGGGGAACTGCTGCCGCCTTCTTACGGGGAAGACGATGAATGGATGATAGCCCAGGCTGTCCGCTTCGACACACAGCCGATACTGACGCTGACCCCCTTTGGGCCGGATGGGAATTTCAACAATCAGCTGATACATTCCGTGGTGAACGACGAAGCCTACACGGCCAATCTGATTCAAAATCTGCTGGATACCATGGGCCGGAAAGGGTATACAGGTATCGACATTGATTTTGAGTATATTATGGCTCAGGACAGGGACGCGTTTTCGGCTTTTGTGCGTCAGGTGGCGGAAACCATGCGCGCTGCCGGTTACCACACTTCCGTGGCCCTTGCCCCCAAGACCAGCGCGGATCAGGCGGGGCTGCTGTATGAGGGGAAGGATTACCGGGCGCTTGGGGAAGCGGCGGACAGTGTTTTGCTGATGACGTATGAGTGGGGCTATACCTACGGCCCTCCCATGGCGGTGGCGCCCATCAACCAGGTTCGCAGGGTGGTGGAATATGCGGTGACGGAGATCCCTGCCGGGAAGATTGATTTAGGCATTCCGAATTATGGCTATGACTGGCCGCTCCCCTATGAAAAGGGCGTCACCAAAGCTTCCACTATAAATAATATACAGGCTGTGCGGATTGCGGTGGAGCATGGGGCGGAGATCCGGTTCGACAGCCTGGCGGAGAGTCCCTACTTTACCTATGAGGAGAACGGAGTCGGGCATGAGGTGTGGTTCGAGGATGTGCGCAGCCTTCAGGCCAAGTTTCGGCTGATGGAAGAGTACAACCTGCGGGGCTGCGGCTACTGGCAGATTATGCAGTGGTTTCGGGCCAACTGGCTGCTGCTGCAGGATTATTTCTATATTTTGAAAGGATAAAGGTCGGGCTGACAGGGCATAGATGCAAAAAACGGTGGTTATTTGGAACTGATAGGAGCTTTCGGTAAAGTTTCCCGTGCCGATGCCGAAATAGGAAGAGAAGACTATGCCTGGGTACTGGGCGGGGCAGATGCGGAACTGGAATAGGAGAAGCAAAATGGACGAGCGGTTGAAAGAAGTATTGGAGGGGAAAGAAGGGAATTATCTGCTTCCTTTCCTGTGGATGCACGAAGGCGGAAGGGAGGGGCTGCCGGAACGTATCCAGAAGGTCTGGGACAGCGGATGCAGAGCTTTCTGCGTGGAATCCAGGCCCCATGAGGGTTTTGGGAGACAGAGCTGGTGGGATGACATGACAGTGATTCTGGAAGAAGCCAGGAAGAAGGACATGATATTTCCGGTCTCTCAGCGGCCAGGACATGAGCGGGATTGACATCGTGCTCCATCAGGTGATGCCGGGGTTTGCGGATTATGGGGTGTCAGCTTCCATTTCGGGCGGAAAGGCGGGAAACGCTTTCTTCCATTACGTGCTGCCGAAGCTGGGCTCATCCCTGGCAAGGGTGGAGCCGCGGATGAAGGGGGCCGCCATGTGCGAGGTGTTTGGAGCATACGGGTGGGCGGAGGATACGGCCTGTATGAAATGGCTCATGGATTTTCTCCTGGTTCGGGGAAGCAACCGGTTCGTCCCTCATGCTTTCACGGATCTGTATCCGGATCCGGACTGTCCGCCGCATTTTTATGGAAAGGGAAACAATCCTCAGTTTGAGGGATTTTCGAAGCTGATGTGATATGTGAACCAGATGAGCCACTTGCTGGAAGGCGCAGAGCTGCAGACGGACGGGAGCATTTTCTATATGGCAGAAGCGGAATGGATGAGCACGCCCGGCTTCCGGGACATGGATGGGGCCGCGAAAGCATTGTATGATGCTCATATCGACTTTGACATTCTGCCGCTGGATTCACTGGAGAAGGCTAAGGTGGAGAATCGGAAGCTGATGGTGAACGGACATGCCCATCGTTTCCTGGTGATTCCCTATGCGGAGCGCTATCCGCAGAAGCTGCATCGGCTGGTGCAGGCGTTTACGGGGAAAGGACTCCCGGTGTTCTGGCTGACAGAAGGGGGAACTATAAGACCTATGGGAGGAGAGGCTCTTGACCTGGGGTGCCTGGCTGCTGTTGTCAGGGAGCGGGGGCTTGCCCATCTGTATACCACGGAAGCACCCTATCTGCGCATCGGCCATTTCGTCAGGGGAGAGACCTCCTGGTTCATGCTGTTCTGGGAAGGTGTACAGGGGGAAGTGGACGAGGTGATTGAGCTGCCCTGTAAGGGAGATTTCTTAAGGCTGGATCTGCTGCATGGGAAAATCAGCAGAGGTTTCACGGTGGACGGACGGGTACAGGTGCGGCTTGTGCCGTATCAGTCTGAGCTGCTGCTGTTTGATGCCTTTCCGGAGACCGTTCTGGAGGGATTTTCGCCCCGGACAGAATGGAAGGAACTGGACGCTCCCGCGCTTGTCTGGGACATCGAACTGTTGGAGCAGGGGAAGGAAGAGCTTTTCCGGAAGGTAAAGGAACAGTCGGAACTGTTCTCCATCACCGGCAAGGAAGGCTGGCCCCGTTTTTCGGGAAGAATGCGGTATAGGACGCAGCTTCGTCTGGGGAATGACGCCAATGTGGCACTTGATCTGGGGCGTGTGGGCGTCACGGCAAAACTGACAGTCAATGGCAGAGACCTTGGCATGCGCATCTGTCCGCCTTACCGATGGGATATCTCCGAAGCAGCCAGGGCGGGCAGCAATCTGATTGAGGTGGAAGTCTGCAATACGCTGGTCCACAGGATCCAGGACGGGCTGTCAAGTTATATGCAGATTCCTCCCAGCGGCTTGCTGGGGCCTGTGCGGCTGTATGGGAAAGAGAGTATGGAGGGACGATAAAGCGAAACAGGAGGGCAAGAGAATATGAGGATGTATGATATCATCATGAAAAAGCGAAGCGGCGGTGAACTCACCAAAGAGGAGATAGCTTATTTCATAGAGGGCTATACCAAAGGGGAGATTCCCGATTACCAGGTATCCGCCCTGATGATGGCAATCTATTTCCAGAAGATGACCCAGCAGGAGACGCTGGCTCTGACCATGGCCATGGCGGACAGCGGCGACAGGCTGGACCTGTCCGAGATTCACGGCGTGAAGGTGGACAAGCACAGCACCGGCGGCGTAGGGGACAAGACTTCGCTGGCGCTGGCGCCCATGGTGGCGGCCTGCGGCATTTCCGTGGCGAAGATGAGCGGGCGGGGGCTGGGACATACCGGCGGGACCATTGACAAGCTGGAGAGCTTCCCCGGCTTCACCACTTCGCTTACCACAGACCGATTCATTGAAAACGTGAACCGCATCGGCATAGCCATTATGGGCCAGACTGCCGACCTGGCTCCGGCGGACAAGAAGCTCTACGCCCTCCGTGACGTGACGGCGACGGTGGACAATCTGTCCCTGATTGCCAGCTCCATCATGAGCAAGAAGCTGGCGGCCGGGGCGGACGCCATCGTGCTGGACGTGAAGACGGGCAGCGGCGCTTTCATGAAGCAGGAGAAGGACGCCAGGGCTCTGGCGGAGGAGATGGTGAAGATCGGTGCCAACGCCGGGCGGAAGACAGTGGCGGTGATTTCCGACATGGATCAGCCCCTGGGCTATGCGGTGGGGAATGCCCTGGAAGTGAAGGAAGCCATTGATACCCTGAAGGGGAAGGGCCCTGAGGATTTTGTGGAGCTGTGCCTGACGCTGGGGAGCCAGATGCTGATGGCGGGAGGGAAGGCGGAAGACAGCGAAGCGGCAGAAGCCATGCTGAAAGCCGTAATCTCAGACGGCAGCGCCTTAAGGAAGCTGGCGGAATTCGTGGAGGCACAGGGGGGAGACAGCCAGGCGGTATATCATCCGGAGATGCTGCCGAAAGCCGCTATCGTCCAGCCGGTTCCCGCCCCGGAAAGCGGCTATGTAAGCCATATCGTCTGCGACGAGGTGGGGCTCTGTTCCCTGATCCTGGGGGGCGGCAGGGAGACCAAGGACAGCGAAATCGACCTGTCTGTGGGCCTGGTGCTTTGCAAGAAGGTGGGAGACTATGTGGAGGCAGGCGAACCGCTGGCTGTAATCCACGCCAATGACCCGAGCCGGGCGGCCGAGGCATCGGAGCGCTATCGAAGGGCCTGCTCCATCACGGCGGAGAAGCCGGAAAAGGTGCCGCTCATCAAGGGAATCGTCCGCTATGTCCAATGACGGCATTTGCGCGCGGCACAAATAGACTACAATATGGTAGCCAAGCGGAAAAGCAACCGGATTACCCGGCGGAAAATCCAGTGTCACGCCCTGGCCTGTTGGGGCGGTGGCTGCGGCTTTCCTCGGTAAGGTGCGGAAATGTGGTTGCGTTTTGGCCGCCAGGCCGATAGCGGAAAGAGGGAAGCTCCGGCGAATCGGCATAAAACTTGGTGCATAGTTTCAAATCCATCCTAATATAATGGAAACATGAAGAGAAACAATGACCGGATCCAGAAAAACGAGGCAAGGAAAGAATCCCTGATAGACTCCCTCCGGCTTCCGAAAGATATCTGCATGGGGGCGATGAAGGTGACCCTGACCGGCAACCGGGAGGCCTGGGTGGAGAACTACCGGGGGATTCTGGAATATACGGAGAAACTGATACTGCTCCAGGGCAAGACCTGCCAGGTCTGCTTTGAAGGGGCCAGGCTTTCCATTGACTATTACACCAACGAAGACATGAAAATCAGCGGATGCATCAGCTGCATAAGGTACATTTGATATGGCAGGGGCAATCCCGGCGGCCCCGGAACGAAAGCGCCCGTGACCGGAAGGATAGGGACGGAACTGGAATAGAAAGGGTTATGCCATGATCAGATTTCTGAAGTACATGAAAGGGTACCTGCGCATCCGCGTCTGGGGTTTTTCCCCGGAGAGGTTCATGAACCTGTGCAGCAACAAAGGCATATTGCTGTGGGACATTGTCCGGGAGGGCGATGTCTACTGCATGGACATCACCTTGAAGGGCTTTTGGGAGCTTCGGCCCATAGCGAAGAAGACCGGGACAAGGGTAGCCGTATTGGAACGATATGGACTGCCCTTTTTTCTGCCAAAGCTTTTGAAGCGGAAGATGTTCGTAGCGGGGCTGTTTCTGACGATTGCCTTCTGGATCTGCTCCTCTTTCTTCATCTGGGATATCGAGCTGAACGGGAACTACCAGATTACGGAGGATGTCTTCCAGAGCTTCCTGAAAGAGAACCAGGTGAAGATAGGCATGCGCATAGACGAGCTGGACATCGAGGAACTGGAGAAGCAGATCCGCAGGACATTTCCCCAGATCACCTGGGCCTCCGCGAAGCTGAACGGCACGAAGCTGCAGATAGATGTGAAGGAGAACGATGCCCCCATCACCATAGAAAAGCCGGACGCCACGCCCGGTACGGATCTGGTGGCGGAATACGACGGCACGGTGGTGGCCATGATTGTCCGCAGCGGCGTCCCCCAGGTGGCCATCGGCGACACGGTGGAACAGGGGACCGTGCTGGTGGAGGGGAAGGTGCCTGTCTATAACGAGGATGCCACGGTGCGGGAGTACACCTATGTGGACGCGGACGCGGACATTCTGCTGGAGCATACCATGGCGTATTCCGACAGCCTGCCTTTTGACCATATCGAAAAGGAATACACCGGCAGGGAAAAGACGCATCATTACATAAAACTGGGCGGAAAGTCCTGGGATCTGCCCGACGACGTCCCCTTCCTGGTATACGACAGCCTGATCAGGGAGAGCAGGCCATTGGTGCTCGAAAAGCTGTCGGTGCCCGTGTTCTGGGGCACGGTGACCTATCGGGAGTACCAGAATGTGGAATATGAATATACGCTGGACCAGGCGAAAGCCCTTCTTAATCAAAAATTAATGGATTTTCTTGCAGAATTAGAGGAAAAAGGGGTACAAATTATTGAAAAAAATGTTAGAATAGAAAAAGACGGCGCTTCCTGGGTGGCCGTCGGCGAATTTCTGGTGCGGGAAGTGGTTGGGAAGAGCGTACAGACGCAAAAAACAGATATCGGGGAAACGGAAACAAATGAATGATTTTACAGTAAAACTGGATATGTCCGCCGAGCATATGCGGAAGATATTCGGGATGCATGACGCATATGTGAAGAAGATGGAGCGGGACTTCGGCGTGGCAATCGTGGACCGCAATGGGCAACTGGCGATTACCGGAGCGGAAGAGATGGTGAGAAGGGCCGAGGGAGTCCTCAGGCAGCTTACGATCATCTCCGGGAGAGGAAACGAAATCGAGGAGCAGAACGTGGATTACGCAATTACATTAGGAATGGAAGAACGGGAAGAAGAATTGGCGCAGATAGATGCCGACTGCATCTGCCATACGGTGAACGGCAAGCCTGTGAAGCCGAAGACCCTGGGGCAGAAGGCATATGTGGACGCCATCAGGAAGAATATGCTGGTATTCGGCGTTGGGCCTGCGGGAACCGGCAAGACCTACCTGGCCATGGCCATGGCGATCACTGCCTTCAAAAATGACGAAGTGGGCCGGATCATCCTGACCAGGCCGGCCATCGAAGCAGGGGAGAAGCTGGGCTTTCTGCCGGGAGATTTGCAGAGCAAGGTGGATCCTTACCTGCGGCCCCTGTACGACGCGCTGTACCAGATCATGGGGGCGGAGAGCTTTGCGAAGAACATGGAAAAGGGCCTGATAGAAGTGGCGCCCCTTGCCTATATGCGGGGCCGCACCCTGGACAATGCCTATATCATCCTGGACGAGGCCCAGAACACTACCCCGGCCCAGATGAAGATGTTCCTGACCCGAATCGGGTTCGGCTCCAAGGTGGTGGTCACGGGGGACGATTCCCAGAAGGACCTCCCCGCAGGGACGAAGTCGGGACTGGATATCGCTTCAAAGGTGCTTAAGGGGATTGACGACATCGCTTTCTGCACCTTTACCAGCAAGGACGTGGTGCGCCATCCCCTGGTGCAGAAAATCGTCAAGGCGTATGAGGACTTTGAGGGAAAGGAAGCGGCCAGGAGCCGCAGGGAACGGCAGAAGGACGGGCACAGAAGAGGCAGATAGCAAAAGAGGGGCATTGTCATGCGTATTTTTATGGAAAATGAGACGGACCAGAGCCTTCCCTTTCCGGTGGAGGAGACGGTGGAGCTGGTATGCGGGGCGGTCCTGGAGGAAGAGGGATGTCCCTATGAGGCGCAGGTGAATCTTGTGCTGACGGACAATGAGGGAATCCGGGAGCTGAACAGGGAGTGCAGAGGCATTGACAGGGAGACGGATGTGCTCTCTTTTCCCAATGTAGATTTCGGGGAGGAAGGGGTCTTCGACATCGACGAGGACAGCGAAGCGGATTATTTTGACCCTGAGACAGGGGAGCTGGTGCTGGGGGATATCATGATATCCCTGGACAAGGTCTATGAACAGGCAGGGGAGTACGGCCACAGCGTCAGGCGGGAATTCGCGTTCCTGGTGGCCCACAGCATGCTCCATCTGTGCGGCTATGACCATATGGAAGATGGGGAGAGGGCGCGGATGGAGCAGAAGCAGGAAGGGATATTGACAGGTTTGGGCATTACGAGAGATTGACTGAGGGACAGCGGATGAATCAGGCGGAGACAAAGAGGCGTCAGGCGGAAGCGTTTTCCGATATCCTGATGCTGATTACGATATCTATCATTGGAAAGCATATAGGGGATGAGGGAATCGCCTATCTGGCAGTGGCGGCAGAATCCTGCGCCTTGCTGTGGATTGCGTTGAGCGGCTGCCTGTCGGATGCTTTGGGGAGGCTGCTGCGCAGCAGAAAGAATAAAGGACAGTACCGGAACAGCAGAAAAATGCAGAACAGCGTCATAGTATTCCAGGCGGCGGCAGGGCTGGTGGGAAGCCTGCTTTTGCTGTTGGCTGCGAGTGGAATCGCGAAAGCGTTCAAGATGCCCCACAGCGGGCTGATTCTGATGGTGCTTTCTCCTGTTGTGCTGCTCAGGTCGGTCTCCGCTGTGCTGACGGGATGCTTCCAGGGGGAAGGCTCGGAGTTTCCCAGGGCGGTTTCGGGCATCCTGCGGCAGATATTCCTGTGCGGCTTCGGCGTGCTGTTCGGCCACATACTGGGCAGCTACGGAGAGAAGGTGAGCAGCCTGCTGCGGCAGAAGGATGTGGTATACATGTACGGCGGGATGGGGGTGGCCATCGGCATCGTCCTTGCGGAACTGCTGGTGCTGCTTTTTCTGGGGCTTATCTATAAGGTGAGCCGCAATTCCGAGAAACGGGCCAGGCAGGAGGGGATGTACTCCACGGACTCCGTCTGGGAATGCATCGGGTTTCTGCACAACAGCAGATGGCCCCAGCTCATGACGGAGTTTCTGCTGTTCCTGCCCGTTGTCCTGGGGCTGCTCTTCCTGACCAGGTCCGCGGAGGACGAGGGCGGCATGGCGCTGGAGTATGGCCTGTATGCGGGGAAGTATCTGGTGGTCTGCGGTGTCTGCGCGGCTTTGATATTCATAGCGGTGCTGCCGACCATCGGCAAGGTGTTCCTGAGCTTTAAAAGGGAAGAGACCCGCTTCGCGAGGATGGTGTTCCAGAGCGGTGCCCACATTTGCCTGGTGCACGGCGTCTTTCTGGCGGTTTTCATAGCCGTCATGAGCGGGCAGATGGCAGGGCTGCTCAGCGAGGCGAATGCCGGGGAAGTGGCGAAGATGCTGCAGGGAGGTTCCGCGGTGGTGGCATTCGTGGCGCTTTCCGGGTATTTCGGCCGGCTTCTGCATGTGGTGGGGAAGCGATATCAGATACTGACGGCTGCCTGTGCTGCGGATACGCTGTTCCTGGTGGTGGTCCTGCCGACCATGGGGAAGATTGGGGGGCTGTCTTTGGTATATGGCGGCGTGGCTGGGGCGGCGGTGTTCTGCGTCCTGTTGGGGGCGCTTTCCTTCCGGCAGATGCGGGTGAAGGTGGACTGGCTGGGCACGTTGGTGGTTCCCTTGGGCGCGGGCGGCGTGGCGGGGCTGATCTGTCTGCTCATGGGAAAGCTCCTGTCGCCTCAGCTGGGGAACCTGGTGATGCTTCTTGTGGCATTCGCGGTGTCCGGTGCGGTGTACTGGGTGCTGCTTTTGCTGCTGCGGAACTTTAAGGAGCAGGAGCTGGAGGCTATCTCCGGAGGACGGCTGATTGGGATGCTGGGACAGCTGCTTCGTGTCTATCGGTAGAGGGAGAACGCCTGTTTGGACAGGCTGTTGGATTGTGGGGCAGAAAGTTCTGCATAAGTGAATAAATGGATGTAAAATAGCTGATACTGATTACCAATGGATAGGGAATCTCAGGAATGGATTACCAATGGAAAATGAAATCCGGGGTGATTGCTATGAAATATGTAAAAAGTATCAGCTTGTTCCTAATATATCCCCTGCTGGCGCTGGGGATTGGTTTTTATGCGGGGGTGAAGAGTTCCCCTTTCTTTTATCTGGATAGATTGCCCCAGGAAAGTCCGGCTCCAGCGGAAGACTCTGTGGAGGAGCCGGACGTGGGAGACCAGGGGATTCAGGCGGCCGGGCCTGAGCCGGTTTTGGAGAGCGGTACGCAGCAGGCCGAGGCAGTTCCGGAGCCAACGGATCCTTCCGCGGAAGCGGAGGAAGTCCTGTTCACGCCGGAGACCCTCTGCGTGGATACGGAATATGTGCTGGAGGAGACGGACATCCTGTACCACACGGTGGTGGAGACTACCTGGAGGCTGCCGGATAAGTATGTGGGCATGAACCGGGAGCAGTTCCTGCAGGCCATGGAGGTCTATGAGTCCTTTCCGCCGCTGTCCGAGCTGGAGCGGGGCTTCATCGGGCTGGAAGTGCTGTCCTTTTCCAGGGAACGGGTGGTAGTGCGGATGAACTACAAGTTCGTGCAGCCCAGCAGCAGCTTCTATCTGGCGGTCTATGACAATGAGGTGATCGTCTATCTGGAGGACATGCAGACGGTGTATATCGAGACGGACATCAGGCTGGACTCTCTGCCGAACGATGTGCAGCAGAGTATCATAGATATGATGTGGATCAAGGATGAGGAGGCTTTGTACAGCTTCCTGGAGAATTATTCCAGTTAAGGGAGCATATGGCAGATTCGGGTGAAGTTTGTACAGACAAAAGAGGTGCAGGGGGACAGGCGTAAGGGGTTCCTGGCATGGCTGGTGAGGGACAGGCATAGGAAGTGCCTGGCATGATTGGGAAGGAACGGGGAAAGTCGATGGATGTGGCAGAATGATGGCAGCAATGCATGAAGATACGGAGTATATGGCAAAGAGGAGCAGGTCATGGATGGAAATACGGTAGGTATCGTAGGCGGCGGAGCGGCGGGGATGATGGCGGCAATCGCCGCGGCGGAATCGGGAGCTAGGGTCACTTTACTGGAAGGGAACGATAGACTGGGCAAAAAGATACTGTCTACCGGTAACGGCAAGTGCAATCTGGGAAACGAGAAGCTGGATCTGGAGGAATATTATACCGGCAGCCCGGCTTTTCTGGCGGATTGTCTGGGAAGGTTCGGCACGGTGGAGACGGTTTCCTTTTTCCAGGGCATAGGGCTGATGATAAAGAGCAGGAACGGCTATCTCTATCCGGCCTGTGAGCAGGCTTCGGCGGTGCTGGACGTGTTGCGCTATGAGGTGGCGGCTGCCGGTGTGGAAGTGGTGACGGACTGTAGGATTGAGCGGATTGGAAGGAACCGGAGGACAGGGCGGATGGAACTGCGGGGGAAGGGCAGCGTATTTTCCTTCGACCGTGTGGTTCTGGCTTGTGGGGGCAAGGCGGCTCCCAGGACAGGGTCGGACGGCAGCGGGCATGAGCTGGCCAGGCAGCTGGGGCATAGCCTGGTTCCCACGGTTCCGGCGCTGGTGCAGCTGAAATGCCGGGAGGAGTATCTGAAGTCTGTGGCTGGTGTCAGGGCGGAGGCACGGCTGACAGTGTTCCGGAAAGGCGTACCCGTGGCGGAGGAGCGGGGTGAGCTACAGCTGACGGAGCAGGGGATTTCGGGGATTCCGGTCTTCCAGCTGAGCCGGGTGGTGAATTACATATTGGCGGGCGGAGGTGAGGCCGCGGCCAATGGACAGGCATCTGAGAGAAAGGGGCGCCGCAGGGAAAATCTCGGCCCGAATCTCGGGACGGAAGAGCGTTCTCCTGGGGAGGGCGTGGAGATGCGCATTGATTTTCTGCCGGATTATTCGGAGGAGGATTTCCGACTGTTGTGTGCCCGCAGGGAGCTTTTGCAGGGGGAGAGGACGGTGGAGGAATTCTTTACGGGAATGCTTCATAAGAAGCTGATGCTGTTGTTTGCGCGGCTGGCGGGCCTGAAGGCGACGGAAGACATTGCTGTGGCAGACAGGGAGAAGGTAGCGGAGGTATACCGGTTGTGCAGAGACTGGCGGGTTCACGTAGTGGGGAACAACGGCTATGACAGCGCACAGGTATGCGCCGGAGGGATACCGCTGGAGGAGCTGACGGAGTCGCTGGAGTCCAGGAAAGCGCCGGGGGTCTATTTTGCCGGGGAGATTTTGGATGTGGACGGTAAGTGCGGCGGCTACAACCTGCAGTGGGCGTGGTGCAGCGGTTACCTGGCCGGGTGCGCTGCGGCGAAAGGGGAGGTGTAAGATGCTTCGTGTCAATCAGGTAAAGCTTCCCGCAGGGCATTCAGGAGCCGACATAAAAGCACAGGCCGCGGGGATGCTGCGGATTCCGGCGGGGGACATCCGGCAGATGAGGATAGTCCGCCAGTCCATCGACGCCAGGAAGAAGCCGGAGATTTTCTATATTTACGCGCTGGATCTGGAGGTGAAAGAGGAGAGCAGGATTCTGCGCAGATTCCAGGGGAAAGAGAACCTGGTATGCAAATCCCAGCAGCAGATTTACCGTTTCCCGGAACCGGGAAGCCGCGTGGGCAGATTGCCCATTGTCATTGTGGGAACAGGGCCTGCGGGATTGTTCTGCGGCTATTTCCTGGCGGTGCACGGTTATCGGCCGATATTGTTGGAACGGGGGAAATGCGTGGAGGAACGGCAGAGGGATGTGAAGGCGTTCTGGGAGAATGGAAGGCTGGATTCGTCCTCCAACGTGCAGTTTGGCGAGGGCGGCGCGGGAACTTTTTCGGACGGGAAGTTGAACACGCTGGTGAAGGATAAGGATGGCCGGAACAGGGTAGTGCTGGAGACTTTCGTGAAATTCGGCGCGAAGGAGAGTATCTGTTATGAGGCGAAACCTCATATAGGAACAGATGTTCTTTGCCGGGTAGTGAAAGGGATGCGGGAGGAGATTGTCCGACTGGGTGGCGAAGTGCGCTTTGAAAGCCAGGTGAAGGACTTGTGCATCAGGGACGGAAGGGTCACCGGCGTGGAAATCGAGGGCGGCGGGCATCTGGACTGCGGGCGGCTGGTGCTGGCAATCGGCCACAGCGCCAGGGATACCTTTTCCATGCTTCATGACAGGGGCGTCCCCATGGAGGCGAAGTCCTTTGCGGTGGGACTGCGGGTGGAGCATCCACAGTCTATGATAAATGAGAGCCAGTATGGTATGGAGGAACCGGGAGAACTGGGGGCGGCGCCTTATAAAGTGACAGCGAAGGCCGGGAATGGCAGAGGGGTCTATTCCTTCTGCATGTGCCCCGGAGGGTATGTGGTAAACGCTTCTTCCGAGGAGGGGCGCACGGCAGTGAACGGCATGAGCTACAGCGGAAGGGATGGAAGGAATGCCAACAGCGCGGTCATCGTCACCGTGACGCCAGAGGATTTCGGGTCGGAGCATCCCCTGGCGGGTATCGGGTTCCAAAGATGGCTGGAGGAAAAGGCCTATGCTATCGGCGGAGGAAAGATTCCGGTGCAGCGGTACGGAGAGTTTCGGGAACGGGTGAATGGGGATGGCCAGCAATTTCCGGCAGGCTCCACAGGGATACTATCTCCTAAAGACGAGGGGCGTTCCGGGAGACAGGAAAGCGGTGAATTTTCCGAAATTACCCCCCAGTGCAAAGGCCAGTATGTGTGGGCGGATGTAAGCCGGATTCTTCCGAAGGAATGCAATGAAGCCATCGTGGAGGGAATGGAAGCCTTCGGCAGGCAGATAGCGGGCTTCAACAGGCCGGATGCCTGTCTGTCAGGGGTGGAGAGCCGCACTTCGTCCCCGGTCAGGATACGACGGGGCGATGATTTACAGTCGGAAATCCGTGGATTATATCCCTGTGGAGAGGGCGCGGGCTATGCGGGGGGAATCGTCTCCGCCGCCATGGACGGCATAAGGGTGGCCGAAGCTATCGCCAGAGAGTATGCGCCATGACGGATTGCCGTCTGCGGAGCGCTTGCCGCGTATCTGGATTTCACACCATAAAGAAATGAAAATACGATATTGCGTGTAGCAGAACATAATAGAGATACAAGATGAAACATTAGGAGGGCTCGGAACATGATTGAAATCATTTATGCTGACAGCAAATTTCTTGCGAAGGGAACCTTTTCATTAGGGATTGCAGGTGTGTTTGAAAATAAGGACTTTAACGACAAAAAGATTGAGATTCATTCTGATTTGGATTATATTTTAAAGGAATTGAAGAAAGAAACCTCTTTCAAATTCCAACCCTTGTTTCCCTACTTAAAAGGAAAAGGCGAAGACGGTGCTGCTATTGCCGAAGGCCTCACAGAATACTATAATCAGAAAGAGAAAGAAATTCAGGAAAATGTAAAACAGATAAATGATTGTATCTTGTATCATTTGTTTGAAAACCTGGAAGATTGTGAATACCCGTTCTGGGAGATTGAAGAGGCAATCATACCGGGAAGTTTAGAGGAACAGGATATAGACAGCATTTATGATACCGAAGAGGCTATGTACGAATGGGGGAATGATTTTTGTGGAAAGCCAAACAATGGCACCTTGTCCAAAGTTGATGTAGAGGGAAAGCTTAGGAAAATGTTCCCCATGTTCGATTTTGATGGTTTGTATCAATCAATCATTCCGGAGGGCATTGCCCTGAATGGCAGGTTCCTGGAATTCCAGTTCTCGGATGGATGGGGAGGCGACCTGTTCTGCGCTGCCTATGACCGTTTTGATGAAAACTTTACTTCCTGTGACTGGCATAATCATTAAATTTCAGCTGATGTTTTTTCGATAGCAAAGACACGGAATTGCCGCAGCTTATGTGTGAGATTATTGACATATATGCGAACCGCAAGTCCGAGAGAAAAGGAGATGGCAGATCAATCATGAATATGGATGAAAAAATAGCGCGTATCAATGCACTGTACCATAAGTCCCAGAGCGAGGGGCTGACGGCAGAGGAGAAAGAGGAACAGGACAGGCTGCGCAAGGAATATGTGGCCAATGTCAGGGCCAACTTAAGGGGCCAGCTGAACAGCATCACCATTGAGAATCCGGACGGAACCAGGGAGAACCTGGGGGAGAAATACGGAGGGCTGCCAAAGTGAATATACGAAAAAGCGTGCTGCAGGCCAGGGACGCCCTGAGGGAGGAAGAGCAGACAAAGGCTGCCGTACTGCTGACAGAGCGGATTTTAGGGCATCAGTGGTATTACCGTTCGGAAATCCTGTTATGCTTTGTGAGCTATGGCAGTGAAATCTCCACCAGGGATATCCTGGCGGAAGCCCTCAAGGCAGGGAAAGAGGTCTATGTGCCCAAAGTCCTGGGGGACGGCGCCAGGGCGTGCGGGGAGGTCTTCTTGGCAAAATTGGGGGAAGCCGCGGATATTTATCCGTCTAAAGGGAATGACCGACAAGATAGAGAGCCCGGGAGGGAACCAAAAACAGAAAAACCAGAAATGGCCTTTTACAGAATCACATCGCTGGAGGAACTGAGGAAAGGCTATAAGGGAATCCCGGAGCCCTCAGGGGATACCCGGGAATATCTCTACACGCCGGAACTGGCGGAGCGCACGCTGATGCTGATGCCCGGCGTGGCTTTCGACCGGTTCCGGAACAGGATTGGATACGGAAAGGGATTCTACGATAGATTTCTGGCGGACAAGCCTGACCTACAGCTGCGTACTATAGCTGTAGGCCATCGCTGCCAGATGGTGGAGGAACTGTCCGTCACTGCCACGGATATCAGGCCCTGTCAGGTTATTTGCGTCTAACTTACCGGGTTGCGCTAAATCCATCGGTCTGCGCCTAAATCCACCAGGTTGGGCTAAATCCGCCGGTCTGCGCCTAAATCCACCAGGTTGGGCAATCCATATAAGGCCTGCGCAATCCCCCGTGCTGTACCTAAACTCCCTAGTCTGTACCTAATCCGCTGGGTTACGTCGATTCCTCAGGCTGTGTCTGATTTACCAGGTTCTAATCTTCAGAAATGTCCACGTTTCGTAAATTGGCCTGGCTGAACCTCAATCATTGAAATCCAGCCAGGCAGCCTAATCATACTACATCCCAAAGAACCGATTGGCGAACGTGTCCGTCCTGCCCTGGAGGCTCTTCAGCGTGGCAAGCGCGTCCTCATCCCCGCAGGCCCATTCTTTCATCAGGCGTCCCTGCTCGAAACACAGTTCATCATACCTGGGGAAATAATTCTCCAGCAGATACCTTGCGTATTTCACATAGCGGTAAGGACCGTGCACCCGGTACTCCTCCCCGGGATAGTGCTCTACTGCAACACTGTAGTAATCCTTGATCGCCCCAGTGAGCTCATCGAAAGAATCCCCTCTGGAAAATACCAGTGTGCTGCTCCAGGTAAAGTATACAGCGGGCTCCGTGCCGTGGGAATCGCTGGAGCCCACGATGGCGATTTTCCTTCCCATAGCCCGCTGGTCATGGTAGAAGGCTGTCTGCATATTGTTCTCATGCACGCTCTGACCACCCAGCAGCTCAAAAGCGTCATATACATTGTGAGCGAACAAGTAGTCTGTCACATCGTCCGGCATATTGTAGGCATTGCTGATCCAATGGGGATGAACCAAAATGGACAGGCCGCCGCCGCGCTGGATCTGCTGCGCCACCCAAATCCTCTGGGCAAGCTGCAGGGAATCCGTGCCCTCCGGCGCTTCTATTGACTGAGCCATCTGAGCGATTTCGGCATCACATTCCTCCTGATGGCTTTCATAGTACTCGTTCACGCTGAAGGAGCCGCCGAAATTCACCGCATGGATGTAAGACGGATAGGGGACATGTACTTCCTCGCCGGAAAACATCGCCAGACCGGTGGGCACACCCTGGTAAGCGTCCAGAAGCAGCCGGGAGGGATACATCTTGTGGTGGTCTGTGAGAGCCATGAAGTCGAAACCGTTCTTCCGGTAATTGGCGGCTACAATCATAGGATCCTCCCGCCCATCCGAAAAATAGGAATGGACATGCAGATCGCCCCGATAGGCCCGTCTGCCGTACAGATCCTGATGGAGAGAGTAAATGGACAGGCGCAGCAGCTCCCTGTCATTGGAATCCACGATGACAAGCTTATATTCCTGCTCCCCTGAAAAAACATGCTGGAATTCCAGGGAACCGTCCGCACAGGGACGCACCAGCACGCTCTCACAGACAGACATGGGCTCTGGAGCCGTGCTCTGCTCCATGGGTAGAAAATAAATCTTGTATTCGATGTCCGCGTCCGGCTCAAAGACTTCCGGCGCAAATTGGAATGGGGAGCCCTTTGGCTGACGGTGAACCTGATCGTCAAATCTGGCATGTTTCCCCCGCGGAATGATTCGTACAACGGCTTTCTCGCCGCTGGGCACCACGCCCGGCCGTACTTCATAATCTGCAATCTGCATCTTCATGACAATGACCTCCTTTTCCTGAAACCTAAGTCCGCCTGGCGGAGTTGGGTCTCTGAACTGCTTGCGGCAGTTTTTGAGTGATATATATCGGCAGCGTCGGCCAAGAAGGATGGCGCTGCTTTGTCTAACATACCATACTTTGGATGACTTTCCAACTGTTTTTTCTGCTATTTCTGCTCTGGCTCATCGACATGAAAGCTTCCGTCCTGTCTGGCTGATTTTAGCTTGTATGAGGGCGGGTTTCTTGGTATATTGATGCTGGTATCCCGATGCATGAATCCTTGAGCAATCAGCACTTGTCGTCCATACCAGAACTCCTGCACCAGTGTACAGAGTGACAACCATTGTGGCTCTGGATGTGCTGAAACGGGGCGGCATGTCTTGCCAGGGGATTTCGGGCATTTTTTGTTATATTTGACATTGATAGGAAACTATCCTATAATTGGGTAAGTATTTATGCTGCTTAACGATTTCATTTGCCGTGAAGCCAGACTGCATAACGCTGACTGGTTCAATCGCATGATTGCATTAGGCAGGATTCAGCGTTATGCAGTATAACAGTTATGTGTATCATTTTACAAGGTTGAGACAGAAAACATGAATATACTAAACACCGATTAGATTTGCAGTTTATACTTTAGTTTTCATACAAAAAG
>CAJUFI010000048.1 GCA_910585665.1 uncultured Acetatifactor sp.
ATCCCATAAAACGGACTCAATCCGAAACCAACACAGTTATTGACTAACACGATTCTTAAACAACTAAATATGAATTTATCTCCCTCTATCTCAAAAACATAGCTATTGAATCCATATGGGCACTGATATATCCCTATATCTGCACTCTCTAAATTTCTATAGTATTCAGAACATTTTTTATTGCTGCTGCAATTTTTTCTACAATAATCAGGAATGGGAATATCTATTCCTGAAGTTATTTCACCTATCCCATTTCTATAGATTGGCAGTAAATTAAATTCATCCATATCTAAATCACCAAAACCTTTATCATATTGATTGCAGCACTACAGATATCAAGTATTGCTGTTCCATTTTTCAAAGTTTCAATTATCGCATTATTTAATCGAGAGATATTCCCATTCTTAAAACCATCCTCATAGGCTTCTTGTATTACTTTAATATCTTCTTCGCTTGTGCTACAATCAATCAATTGTTTCCGAATTATTTCCCACTGCTGTTTATAGTCAACATAGCCCAGAATCAAGCTATCAATCTTTTCGCATACTTTATCCATTTCCATATCTTTTGGAAAAAAAGCATCAATTTTTCTATCAGCAAGTTGCTCCGATATTTCTGCATGTATACTTCCTGAATAACAACATACCCGTTTTAATGGATATTTATGTTTTACCTCACACGCAAGGGAAAAACCTTCCATATTACTTTGCAATCTTTTTGCAACACCTTTTATGTCCATTACCACGATTTCAAACGGTTCTGCCTCAACCGCATAGTTCATGTCACTTTTGTAATAAACATCATATTGGCGCTCCTTTAAGATATTATATATATCGTCCGACTCATCATCCACCACTAGAATCTTAATTCTTTTTTTAATATTTGATAAATTACCCTTTTCAAGCAGTTCTAATGTATATGCACATTTTTTCTTTGATTTTTTTCTAAACATACACATTTTCTAATCCTACCTTTTCTTATTTTTTAACTCCCCTTATTCTTCCCAGTGTTCCAATTCATCCGCTGATCAAGCTTTTGTCCAACGATATGCCAACAGATTTAAATTCATATTCCTATTTTATCATCCTATCCAGTGTTCTGTCAACCAAAGCAGAACATTTGTTCTTATTTTTATAGTTCCTATGAGTTGCCGCCCAATTAAGGCAGCACCACGCCGCCGGCAATCGTCTTTACCACCTTCCCCCGGAGCCGCCAGCCTGTGAAGGGCGTGTTGGATGATTTGGAGACATAGCCCTCGGGGACGAATTCCGCGGCGGAATCTATCAGTATGATATCCGCAGGACCGCCCTCTGCCAGATATCCCGCATCCAAACGGTACAGATTCGCCGGATTGGTGCTCATGAGGCGCAAGAGCTGCCCCATGGTCAGATATCCCCTCTCCACCAGCTGCGTGATGCCCAGAGCCAGCGCCGTCTCCAGGCCGATGATGCCGCTGGGGGCTTCGGTGATGGGCCTCTCCTTCTCCTGGGCCGTGTGGGGGGCATGATCTGTAGCGATGATGTCAATGGTGCCGTCCACCAGCCCACGGATAATCGCTAGCCTGTCCTCTTCCTCCCGAAGGGGCGGGTTCATTTTCGCCAGTGAGCCATATTGAATGGCAGCGCTCTCCGTCAGGGTGAAATGATGGGGCGTGGCTTCCGCGTGGATATTGCTGCCCTGCGCCCGGGCCCGGCGCACCAGTTTAACGGATTCCCGTGTACTGATGTGCTGGATATTGATTTTCGCTCCGGTTTCCAGCGCCAGCTTCAGATCCCGCTCCACCAGCCTGATCTCAGCCTCCCTGGGAGAGCCGCCGATTCCGAAGAACTCGCTGGCCTTTCCCCTGTTGATGCCGTTGTTGTCTATCAACCCGGGATCCTCCTCATGAAAGCTTATGACCGTGTCTAGCTTCGCCGTCCGCTCCATGGCCCGCCGCACCAGCCCCTCGTCCAGCAGCGGCACCCCGTCGTCCGTGAATCCCGCCGCTCCGGCTTCCGCCAGCTCCTCCATGGCCGTCAGTTCCTTCCCCTGCATCCCTGCCGTCACATTGGCGCAGGAAAGCACATGGATGCCTGTCCCACGCCCCTTCTCCAGCACACAGGCCAGTGTCCCCGGATTGTCTATGGGAGGCTTCGTGTTGGCCATCATCACCACTGTGGTGAAGCCTCCCCTGGCAGCGGCGGCGGCTCCGGTGAAGATATCCTCCTTCTCCGGGAACCCAGGATCGCGGAAATGGACATGGACATCCACCAGCCCCGGCGCCGCCAGCAGCCCCTCCGCGTCAATCACTTCGCATCCTTCCGGCTTCTCCAGCCCTTTTCCGATTCGCAGAATCCTCGCTCCCTCCGTAAGGATGTCCAGTTTTCCCTCCCGGCCGGACTTCGGATCGATCATATAGCCATTTTGTATGAGCAGCATAAGCGCCTCCCGTCTTCTACGGGCCTTTTCCCGTTTTAATGAACTATGCAAAAAACCGGCAAACGATAAACTGCGCAGAACTATACTCGCAGGTGATAATGCCAGGCACCCTGTCCCGGAAATCTTCCGCTCATGGGCCGAGCCACTACAGAAGAAAGTTCGGTGCGAGTTATACTTGTTTATTTGTTTGCCCACATAACATGTGAATTCCCTGTATCTCCAAGTGTAACATAACTTCACCAAAAAAGGCAAGGGCACATATCACCCTTGCCTAAATTCCTACCTGAATTTACGTCCCCCGCTTTATCCTCTCCCACGCTTCCTACCTACATCGGTTCCGGCACACAGGCTCCCCCTACGGCAGATTCCCCGCCCCTCCAAGTCCCGATACGCCATCCCCGGCAATCCAGCATAGGCAATCTCCCGCAGCGAGCGAATGTTCACTCGAAGAGCACCGTATGCTCCAGATACTCCGTCTTGATCACGATATAAGGGCAGGATGGCTGCGCCTCTTCCTTCTCCGAGGCGTCCGGCCCCAGCAGGCTGGTATTGACCACGATGTTCGTATCCGTCAGGTACAGCTCGTTCACAGCGATGCTGTATCCCCCGGTCTTCTGCTCCCCATATCCGATGCATATGTATAGATTCGCGTTGTCCGTGTAAGTAAGCTGGAACGGGGCCGCCTTCTTCTCCTCAATCACCGGCAGCAGCTGCTCCGGCACCTTTTCCTCGGAAAGCACCGTAAAATCCAGATCCCGAAGCCGGATTTTCTCCTCGTTCAGCAGGGTGCACCCGGCAAAAAGCATCATGCAGGCAATCGCCAGGGCGCATAATCCTATTCTTTTCAATGATAGACCTCACAAACTTTTTTCTATTTTCTTAATTTTATGTACAGTTTGGGATTTCTATGCTAAAATATCAGAAATACTATTGATATGAGAGGCTGATACCATGATTCGTCTGATTTTAGTGGCACTTTATCTGTTCTTGTTCCTGATCCTTTCCATCCCTGTGCTGGTGGCGGAATGGCTCATCGGGAAGCGGAACCCCTCCCTGAAAGACCAAAGCTCCAAGGCGGTGGTGGGCTGGGGCTTCCGCTGCATCGCCTTCCTGGCAGGCGCGAAGGTCATCGTGAAGGGACGGGAGAATATCCCCGCCGACGGCGCCGTCCTGTTCGTGGGCAACCACCGCAGCTATTTCGACATCGTCCTCACCTACCCCATTTTCCCCAGGGTCACCGGCTATGTGGCGAAGAAGGAGATGACACGATACCCGCTGCTGGTGAACTGGATGCGCAACATCCACTGCCTGTTCCTGGACAGGGACAATATCAAGGAGGGCCTGAAAACGATCCTGAATGGCGTGGAGGAGGTCAAGAGCGGCGTCTCCCTGTGCATCTTCCCGGAGGGCACCCGCAACAAAGTGAACGACACCCTCCTCCCTTTCCGGGAGGGAAGCTTCAAGATAGCCGAGAAAGGCGGCGTCCCTGTGGTGCCCATGGTCATCGTGAACGCCGCGGACGTATTCGAGGATCACCTGCCCTGGATCAAAAGGGCTACCGTAGTCATCGAGTTCCAGCCGCCGCTGAATCTGAAGGAGATGGACAAAAGCGCAAAAAAGAACCTGGGGATCCATGTCAGCGGGCTCATATCGGAGAGATATTTCCAGCTAAAGAAAGAGCATTTCGGGGGATGACCTCCGGCTCACCATCCCACCACAGCCCTCTGCATCAGCCGCATCATTCGTCACAGCGGCAGCTCCACCTGGAATGTGGTCACTTCGTCCTGGCTGTCCGCCGTAATCGTCCCCCCGTGGAGCGTCACAATCTCCCGGGCAATGGCAAGCCCCAGCCCGGCTCCGCCGGTATTGGTGGCCCTGGCGTCGTCCAGCCGGAAGAACTTCTCGAAGATGGCGTCCAGCTTGTGCCGGGGAATGGTCTTGCCCCAGTTGGAGATGAGAATCCTCACATTGTCGCCCACCCTCCTACAGCCTATGTAGATTTCCGTGTCCGGGTAGCTGTAGGTGACGGCATTCTTCAGGATGTTGTTGAACACCCTGGCCAGCTTCTCCCCGTCCGCGTAGACCGAGACGGATTCCCCGCCCGGACAGGCCTCCAGCCTTATGGTGTTCCCGTTGGCGCTTAGAATCGGGTAGAATTCATCCGTCATCTGCTCCAGCATGAAGGACAGGTTCACGGTCTCCTTCTCCAGCGAAATCGTCTGCAGATTATAGCGGGTGATGTCAAAGAACTCGTTGATCAGCTTCTCCAGGCGCAGGGCCTTGTCCAATGTGATCCGGACATATTTGGCCTTCTGCTGCTCCGGCATGTCCGGCGCCTCCTCCAGAAGGCTTAAGTATCCTATGACGGAAGTCAGCGGCGTCTTCAAATCATGGGCCAGATAAGCGATCAAATCGTTCTTCCGGCTGGCCTCCTCCCGCAGCATCTGCTCGTTGCGCTGCATGGCGGCCTTGATTTCCACGACCGGCACGGAAATGGCCGCGTATTCATGGGGGAACACCTCCGACGCCTCCCGTGTCTGCCGCATGTAATCCTCAATCATCCTGCCCGCCGCCTGCACCGCCTTGTCCACCTGCCTGGAGGCATACAGGATGGAGACCAGCCTCACCAGCAGCACTATCAGCACCACCAGCGCAAGCATCGTCTGGAACAGCATCTTCTTCACCTTGACCCACACGATGGACTTCGTATAATAGCCCTCCACCCAGGAATCGTCCAGGGGAACCCACTCCGTATATACGTAATTCCGTTCAAACCACTCCCGCACGAAGCCGTTGAAGATCTGGTCGAACAGCACATAGAACAGCCCGCACAGCAGATAGCCCCCTACCAGCAAAAGGCATGTGATCAGAAATCGTTTCAGCTTTGAATTAACCTTCAATTTTGTACCCGCACCCCCAGACCGTCTTGATATACTTGGGATGTTCAAAAGAATCACCCATCTTTTCCCGCAGATGGCGTATGTGCACCGTGATGGTGTTGTTGTTCTTGTTGTAATACTCGTCCTCCCAAATCAGATGGAACAGCTCCTCCGCGCTGACTACCTGGCCCTTCCGCTGGCACAGGATGCGCAGGATGGAGAATTCCGTGGGGGTCAGGTTCAGCAGCTTTTCGTTCAGGTAGCACTCATGGGTCTTCACGTTCAGGGACAGGCCGGAGATCTCCAGAAGATCCTCCTGCTGCAGGCCTGTGTTGTACCTTTTGTAGCGGCGCAGCTGGGCCTTCACCCTGGCCACCATCTCCAGGGGTAGGAAAGGCTTGGTCATATAGTCGTCCGCCCCCATGGTCAGGCCGGTGATTTTGTCCATCTCCTCGCCCTTTGCGGTCAGCATGATAATCGGATAATTGTGCTTCTCCCTGATTCTGCGGCAGATGTCCAGGCCGCTGGCCCCCGGCAGCATGATGTCCAGCACCGCCAGGTCCAGCCGCTCCCGCTCCACGATTTTCATGGCCTGCGTCCCGTCATAGCATTTGATCACCTGGAAGCCCTCGTTCTCCAGATACAGCGCCACCAGGTCCGCGATCTCCTTTTCATCGTCCGCCACCAATATCATTTCGCTCATCCTTATCCCCCCAATTTTTCCCGCCAGGTTTTTCTTTATTTTCTCATAAAATCAATGAGATTGGATTAAGATTTTCCTAATCTTTCCCATACAGCGCTGTCTGAACGGATTCCTTCCTCCGCCGGTTCGTCCTCCAAAGGATGGAGACGCGATGCGGTTCATCCCATCGTTCGTAAGAATTCCAGGATTTCCGCAAAGCCCATGTCGTGGGACGCCTTGATGAGGATGGTGCTTCCAGGGGGCATCAAACCCTTTCTGTCCCCGGCCAGGATTTCCAGAAGCTCCTTTCTGTCCCCGTAGCGGGAGACGCTGCAGGCGGGAAGGCCCTTCTGTTCTCTGCTCTCCGCAGCTTCCAGGGCGGCCCGGTACATATGACGGGAGGCCTCCCCCACGCAGAGGATATGGTCGATGCCGGCCTGCACCGCATAGGTTCCGATTTCCGCGTGGTACCGGTCGGAATCCTCCCCCAGGTTCAGCATGTCGCCCAGAACCGCCACTTTCTCCGTGTCCGCCAGGGCCAGCAGCTCTATGGCCGCTTTCATGGAAGCCGGGTTGGCATTGTAGCAGTCGTCGATGATGGTGTGCTCCCCCTGGCTGATGATATTGGTGCGGCCGCTGACCGGAGCTACTTTGCCGATTCCGGCGGCAATCTGCTCCGCGTTCAGGCCCAGCAGCATGGCCACGCACGCCGCAGCCGCCGCATTCAGCACCATGTGTCTGCCAGGCTGGGGGACATGGATTCCGACAGTCTCCTCCTCCCATCTGCCGGTTTCTCCCCGGACACGGCCAACGGAAAGTTCTCCTGTATCCCAGCTCTCACCCGGGAACTCCCCGGCATCCGGATTCTCAGCCTGGAGCGCCCCTGTCCTTCTCCGCAGCCGCAGGGCGGCATCGCTGCCCCAGAGCCCTCTGCTGACGATATCCACCGCTGCCGCTTCCTGGGCGGGATTGCTCCCCAGCCCGAAGAAATGCGGTCTGTGCCCCTTGATTTCCTGTATGGCATTCAGCTTGTCGTCCTCGCCGTTCAAGCAGATTTCCCCGTCCGGGGCCATATAGTCGAAAATCTCCGACTTGGCCCGCAGGATGCCGTCCCGGTCTATCAGGTTGTTCAGGTGGCTCTGGCCGATATTGGTCATCACGCACACGTCCGGGCGGGCCATTTTGCTCAGGCGGCGCATCTCCCCGAAATCGCTGATGCCCATCTCCACCACCGCCACCTGGTGCTCCCTCCGGATCCGCAGCAGCGTCAGGGGCACGCCGATCTCGTTATTGAAATTCCCCTCCGTCTTCAGCACCCGGTATTTCTCCGCCAGCACCGCGGCTATGAATTCTTTGGTGCTGGTCTTGCCCACGCTGCCCGTGATGCCCACCACTTTCACCGGAAGTTTCTTCCGATAGGCCTCCGCAATCTCCTTCAGAGCCTGCAGCGTGTCCTCCACCAGCACATAGCAGCCCCAATCCGAAGCCCTGCAGCCATGCTCCGCCTCCACCTGCTCCGGGCCTTTCTGGGTCACCACCAGCGCCGCGCCCTTCGCATAGACGTCGGGAATGAACTGATGGCCGTCCACCCGCTCTCCCACCGTGGCCAGGAACACGCCCCCCGGCTCCACCGCCCGGGAATCAATCACCACAGAACTGACATATATGTCATCTTTTGCCCTGCCTCCCTGAAGCACCAGCGTCCCGCCGCAGGCCTCCGAAATCTCCTTTATCGTCAAATCCATCCTATCCGCCATACCTTCTCCTTTCCCCCTCTCCCTTTTCAGAAAAGTTTTCATTTCTCACAGGCCTCATCCCCTGGCCTCCGCCAAAGCCATCCTCAGGATCTCCTCGCACAGCTGCCCAAAGTCCATGCCCGCCGCAACCGCCTCCTGGGGCAGCAGCGAAGTAGGCGTCATCCCGGGCAGGGTATTGGCCTCCAGGCAATAGATTTCCCCCTGAGCGCTCATGACGAAGTCCATGCGGGCATAGCTCCGCAGCCGCAGCACCCGGAACACCTGCTCCGCGATTCCCTGCATCCTCAGGGCCTGTTCCCGGGGGACCTGAGCCGGGCAGGTCTCCACGGTAGTGCCCGCCTGGTACTTGTTCCGATAATCATAGAAGCCCTCCTTGGGCGCCATCTCTATCACGGGAAGGGCCTTTCCGTTCATGACCCCCACGGAGAATTCCCTGCCTTTGATATACTGCTCCACGATCACCTCGTCGCCGTACCGGAACGCCTCATCCTTCGCTTCCGCATATTCCAGGTCATCCCGGGCGATGCGCACCCCTATGCTGGAACCGCCGCAGCATGCCTTCACGATGCAGGGATAGGGAATCCTGCGCTCCTCCACATCCCCCTTCCTCAGGCGGATGCCGGCAGGAGCGGGCACACCGTAGGCCGCAAAAAGGTCCTTGGTGATCCCCTTGTCCATAGCCAGGCAGGAACCCGTGCAGTCCGCCCCCGTATAAGGAATCCCCATCAGTTCAAAGCAGGCCTGAATCCTGCCGTCCTCGCCGTTGGCCCCGTGCAGCGCCAGAAAGACGCAGTCCGCCCTCTGGCAGATGTCCAGCACCTGAGGTCCGAAGAACCCTTTCCCGCCGTCCTTCCGCAAAGCCCTGACCACCTCCAGATCCGGATTCTCCTCCCCGATGGCGCCGACCTGCGCCGCCCAGTCCGTCTCCTTTTCAAAAATCCCTTCCGCGTCCCCCTCGCAGCCCAGGTACACATCCAGAAGGATGGCCTGATGCCCATTTTTCTTCAATGCCCTGTAGATCATGCCGCCAGAACTCAGAGAGACATCCCTCTCCGAGCTGATGCCTCCCGCCAAAACCACAATCTTCATGCAAAGCCCAGCCTTTCTCTCCCCTGCCGTCCGCCGCGCTTTTCAGCAGGCGGCAGCCATTCTATTGAAACTTATTCCCGCCGTGTCAAATGTGTGCCAGTCCATATGTATCTGCTTCCGGACTTTCTCCATTATACTAAGGTTGGAAGATATCCGCAAGAGCGAAAGTGCGGGGCGGAAAGACCGGAAGGGGACGGAAGGGCAAGCAGACAGAACACGGCCAAAAGAGCCGCCGGAAAACGGCCGCATGCGCAGGTGCCCTTTTCCGGCAGCCCCCTTGTCTCATCGCCCTCACTATCCGGCCTCATAGACCACCTGCCCGTCAATGATCGTATACAACGTCTCCGAGAACACCTCCATGGGGTTCCCGGTGAAAATCGCGATGTCCGCGTCCTTCCCAGGCTCCAGGCTCCCCACCCGGTTCCCCACGCCGCAGATTACAGCCGGGTGAATCGTGATGGCCTTATACCCCTCCTCCAGGGCCAGGCCGGACTTCACCGCCAGCCCCGCGCACAGGGGAAGGGATTGGATCAGCGACACCGGATGGTCTGTTGTAATAGCCGTCATGACGCCTTTCCGGTTCAGGACGCCCACCGTCTTGAAAGCCATGTTCTGCACCTCAATCTTGGACCGGCTGGCCAGGTCAGGCCCCACGATGGCCGGGAACCCTTCCGCCGCCAGCTCCTCCGCGATCAGATGCCCCTCCGAGCAGTGGTCCAGGGTCATCTTCAGCCCGAACTCCCTGGCAATCCTGATCGCCGTAAAAATGTCATCCACCCGGTGCACATGGGCTTTCAGGGGAATCTCCCGGCGCAGCACGGGAAGCCAGCACTCCATGGTGAAATCCTCCTGGAAGTCATCTCCGTCTTCTTCCGCCTTTTTCTTCCTGGCTTGATAGGCGGAGGCCTTCTGCAGCTCTTCCCGCAGCATGGCGGCGATGGCCATCCTGGTGGAGGGGCTTTTCCCCTGGCCGGAGTAATTGACCTTGGGATTCTCTCCGAAAGCAACCTTCATGGCCGCAGGCGCTTTCACGATGAGGTCGTCCACCCGCCTGCCCCTGGTCTTCAGGAAGGCGAACTGGCCCCCTGCCACATTGGCGCTGCCCGGCCCGATCATGGCCGAGGTGATGCCGGCCCTGACCGCGTCGTCGAAAGCGGCGTCCATGGTGTTGATGGCATCGATGGCCCGCAGATAGGGGGTCATGGGGGCCACCGTCTCATTGCAGTCGTCCCCCTCCATGCCCTTCTTCTCCTCCGTGATGCCCATGTGGCAGTGGGCCTCTATGATGCCGGGCATGATCAGGCCGTCCCTGACTTCTATGACCCGTTCGCAAGGAGCGGGATGAAACGCCACTTCATCCCGCTTTCCGATTTCCGCTATTTTGCCGTCCCGGATGCGGATGCACCCGTCCCGGATGTCCGCCCCGGCCATTGTCTTGATCAATCCGCCGATGATATACATGTTTTTTACCTCTTTAGCGCAGCAGCCCTTCCGGATCCACCGGCACGCCGTTCATGGTAAGCTTCAGGTACAGATTGCTCCCCTCCACGCTGAAGTATTTCGTGGGCGCGGCTATGAAAGCGATGATTTCGCCGGACTCCACATAGCTGCCCTCTGTCACGCGGACCTCCTCCAGCTGGCCGTAAGTAATCTGATAGCCGTCCCCGAGCTCCACGGTGATGGCCTTTCCAATCTCCTCATTCTCGAAAACGGAGATGACCCTGCCGTCCGCGCAGGCGCTGACGGCCGCGCCTGTCTCAGCGGCTATCATCAGGGCCGGATTGTACTTGAACTGGTCCAGGGTAGAGAAATAGACGCTGCTGTCCATGCTGAACGGAATCAGCACCTCGCCGCTCACCGGACGCAGCAGCCCGTCGCTCTCCGCGAAATGCAGCGTCTGTGCCTCCACTTCATTGCTGCCAGCGCTGTCCACGGCACCCGCGTCGGCTGCCTCATTCCCAGCGGCGGCGCTGTCCGCGTTCTCCGCCTCCTGCTGCGGCTCCTCCGTGGCATCGGCGGAGGCCTGTGCCCCATCCTCGGTCTGTGTCCCGGCCTCCGCCTTCCGGCCCTGCGCCGACGCTTCGGCAACAGGCTTCCCATCAGCCTCCTCCCGGCCTGCGGCCGAACCCTCAGGCGCCTCTTCCAGCTCCCTGTCCGTCAGGCCGGGGATCGTCACCGTTCCGGAGCCCACCTCCATGGGCAGATAGTCCAAATCGTCCTCCAGATTGTCGGCCTCATCCGTGGCATTGCCCGCCACCTGGTCCTCCGGCGCGTCCTCTTTCTCCTGAGACTGCACGTTTTGGGCGATTTCCTCGTATTTGTCCTCCACGCTGTCCTCCAGCGCCGTGAAGTCAAGCGTGTACCCGTCGTCCTGCTCCGCCTCCTGATTGGACTTCATATAGATTCCCGTCATGGTCAGTGCCGAGAGCACGAACACGGACGAGGCAATCATGATGATCCTTTCCTTCTTCGTGTTGTTCCTTCTGTTTTTTCTCATAGCTGCCTTCCCTTCCTTCTTCATTCTGCCTAACTCATATTGATGAACCAAATATCCCAGAATCTGTGATATTCACTTTCTCGCTAACAGTTTGCCCTGTAGGAAAAGAATTATGCATGAAAAAAGGACAGCTTATTTCCTGAAAAATAAACTGTCCCGAAACCTTTCGTCAAGAACCACGCATCGGCGTCACGCCTTCGCCTCGTACTTCGCCACGTCCACATGCTGCACGGTCCCCACATTGCCGTTCTCATATAAAAACACGCCGCTGTTGCGGATCGCGCCCTGGGTCTGCCCCGCCTGGCCCTTCAGGGTGAAGTCCGTGGCCGCGTTCTGCAGGCAGATAGCGCCTACGCCCTTGTCCGCAAGCCTGTAGAGCACATCATTGCCCTCCTCGTCCTTGCACCAGATCTTCAGCTTATCCCAGATGGCATCGTTCTCGTCGATCCATCCGTTGCCGTCCTCGTCGTAGGCCGCCAGGTCCGCGAAGCCGTTGCCGCTGGCGGTGCCAAAGAGCTCGCTGCCGTCATTTATCTTACCGTCCCCGTTCTTGTCCAGGGCCAGATAGGCGCTTCCCGGGCCCAGCTGGGATATCTCGTCCATCTCCCCGTCCGCGTCTATGTCGAAATAGAACGTCTGGTCGGAAAGGGAGGCGATGTCCGTGTCCAGGTTGATGACCAACGGGTCGCACATGGTAAAGCCCATCTGCAGGCTCTCCTGGAAGCTTTGCTGGAACCTGCGGCTCATGCCCACGTTGACATTGAAATCAATCTCCCTGCCGTCGGAGGTGCGCACCTTGCCCACCGTGGAAAAAGAGGTGTCCTCGGCCTCGATCTGGATGGTCTGTTTGACATAGGTCAGCGCCTTCATGTTCACCGTAAAGGTGCCCGTGTCCACGCTCTGCTGCCCCTTCTGGGCCGATGCCTGGAGAGCGCCGCCCCCGTTCTGGGCAGAACCATTGGCGGGAATGCCTTTGTTCTGCCGCCACTGGTTCAGCCGGTTCCTCCTGGCATTGAATAAAATATCGAATATATAGCGGACGGTGGTCTGGCGGATGTTGGCCAGCGTCTCGCTGGCGGCGCTTCTGACCGTCCTGTTGAAGCCCGCCTGCAGACGGACCTGCCAGTCCTGAAGGGCCGCCGCCTGCTGCGCAGCGCCCTCCGGGTCCGCGGATTTCCCGGCATCCTCCCCGGCGTCCTGCGCGCCGCCCTCCACGGCAGCGTCCAGGGCAGCCCCTCCCCCTGTCAGTTCGCCCCTCACGTTGAGCACGGTAAAACGCCTCATGGAGACGGACGCTGCCCTGTAGCTCCTGGCAGACTCCATCGCCATTGTACTGGAATCAATCTTCAATCCTTCCCTCACTCCTTTATGTCCACCCATCCTGCGGTCCTGCGTCCTCCCACCTTCCCTGGTGCCGATCGCGCCCTCCCGCCGGACTTTTTATGGCTTCCATCCTGTCCCCCCGGACGCGCCCTCTTCCCGGCGCGCCGCCGCCCGGCTTCTTCCGGCGCGGCATAAAAAAATGGCATTTAGACAGGGAACTCCTTTCCCTGCGTAAATACCATCCGTGGTGTCCATATATAATCTGTACTTGGAGCAGTCGGCCTAACTGCTTTCCTGTACTCATTATATCGACATAAAACAGGCTTTCTTTAGCCTTATTTCTTCTGTTTTTCCGCCATGCGCTGCATCTGGGCCGCCCTGGCGGACATCATCCCGGCCAGCATCTCCCTGGGCACCAGGATGTTCGCCCCCATGGGATTGATCACTATCCCCAGCGCCGGGCACAGGCCGCCCTTGGGATCCCTGCGCAGTATCATGGCCGCGAACTCCTCTATCTTCATGGCGAAGGTGGGAAGCTCCTTGTTCTTCTCCTTCCATTTGCCGTACTCGGCAGCATCCGTGAAGGCCATGAAGAATTTCGCGCCGTCCGGCGAATTGATCATGGGGAACTGTACCTTGCTGCCGGGCGCTATGGCCAGCTTCCCGTCGGCCTCCTGGGGGGCCGGTTCTATAATGGCAGGGGACAGAAACTCCGCCTTGGCCAGCTCTCCCATGAACATATTCCGGTGCGCCGGCGTGTCCTCCGCCTTCATCAGCTCTATGGATCCCATCAACAATGGGTTGGATACAGGTTTATTAAATTCCATGTTCTCTCCTTTTCCTGTGCGTGGTCTTTCAATGCTTTTTTCATTATAGCCAGTAAAATCCGTTTACGCAACACTATTTTCAGTTTCTCACAAAAAATCCGTTAGCCCGCCCCAAAAGATAGCGGAATCGTATGAAAAAAACAGCAAAAATCACCTATCATTTTCGCTCCTTTTCCATGTATTATAATATCATAATTATGGACAGTGCATAAAAATCTGCGCTATTCCGTAACAGAATCAGTTGTATTTACCATAATTTCTGCCCCGCAGCATTCCCCCATACAGGGAGAATCCACGAAATCGGGAAGTCAGTTTGAGCAGTAATCTGCCGAAAGGAGAATAAAATATGAAAAAACATCTTATTGCGCTGCAGGTCTACTCCGTGCGCGATGTAGCCGAGAAGGATTTCGCCGGCACCGTGCGCAAAGTGAAGGAAATGGGCTATGACGGCGTGGAGCTGGCCGGAACTTATGGCATGACCGCGGTGGAGATCAAGAAAATCCTGGACGAGACAGGCCTGGAGCTGGTAAGCGCCCATGTGCCCATGAACCAGCTGGAGGATGATGCCGTCCTGGACGATTTCGCCGCCACCGGCATGAAGTACATCGCCATCCCCTGGTTCGACGAACCGGGGAACCAGGAGGAGCTGGCAGCCACTGTCGAACGCATCCGCAAGGTAGGCGAGCGCTGCAAGGCCCGCGGGATGCAGCTATTGTACCACAACCACGACTTCGAATTCAAGAAGATCGGCGACAAGTACATACTGGACAGCTACTATTCCGAAATCCCCTCCGATCTGCTGCAGACCGAGCTGGACGTGTGCTGGGTCAACGTAGGCGGCGAGAAGCCTCCCGTGTACATCCGCAAGTATTCCGGCCGGGCGCCCATCGTCCATCTGAAGGACTTCGCGGGCCAGAAGAGCAAGAATATGTACGGCCTGATCGGCGGCGAGGAGAAGAAGGAAGACCCCTCGGGCAAATTCGAGTTCCGCCCCGTAGGCTACGGGCTCCAGGACGTGCCCTCCATCGTGGCCGCCGCTGACGAAGCGGGCAGCGAATGGTTCGTGGTGGAGCAGGACGGCCCCAGCATGAACCGCACCTCCATGGAATGCGCCGAGATGAGCATCCGCTACCTGAAATCCTTCCTGTAGGAGCGGATTCCCATTCCGCCGGCGAAGAATATCCACCGGATACCTGTCAATGGGAAACCGGAACGGTCCCGCTGCAAAAGCGCCCAGAGCCGTCAGCCCCGACTGCAATTTGACAAAAGTCTAATTTAAAACAGTATCTGCCATGCCTAAGTATCAGGCAGGGCAGATGCGGAACTGGAATAGGAGGAAATAAAATGTCAGAAGATAATGTTTTAGACCGTTTTGCGAATATTTATGATGAAAAACCAGAAATCGACACTACGAAAAGGATAAAAGTCGGCATCATCGGCACCGGCTGGATCGCCGAGGAGCACGCCAAATGCTATAAGAAGATGCCCGACGTAGACCTGGTGGCCGCTGCGGACCTGGTTCCCGGCAAGGCCGAGAAGTTCTGCAAGACCCACGGGCTGGAGGGCGTGCGCTGCTATGAGAGCGGCCATGCCATGCTGGAGGCCGAGGAGCTGGACGCAGTCAGCATCTGTACCTACAACTGCCAGCACGCCCCCTGCACCATCGACGCGCTGGAGCACGGCGTCCATGTGATGCTGGAGAAGCCCTTCACCGTCACCGTGGACGAGGCCGTGGAGGTCATGCGGGCCGAGAAAAAGAGCGGCAAGATCCTCACCATCGGCTTCCAGCCCAGGATGAGCGTGAACATGAAGCGCATCAAGCAGATCGTGGATTCCGGCGAACTGGGCAAGATTTATTACATCCAGTCCGGCGGCGGACGCCGGGTGGGCATCCCCACCCCCTACGGCACCACCTTCATCGACAAGGAGACCGGCGGCATCGGCGCTATGGGCGACATCGGCTGCTACTCCCTGGACATGCTGCTGAACGCCGTGGGCTATCCCAAGCCCCTGACTGTCACCGGCTATACCTGTGACTTCTTCGGCAAGGATCCTAACTACTATCCCGGCCACCCGGAATATGCCGATGTCTTCGGCGTGGACGACTTCGCAGCTGGGTTCGTGCGCCTGGAGGGCGGCATCATACTGGACTTCCGCATCTCCTGGGCCATGCACATGGACACCATGGGCGATGCCATTATCTTGGGCACCAAGGGCGGGCTGAAGATTCCTTCCACCGAATGCTGGAACGGAGACTTCGACAAGCCCCTGAAGATCTACAAGACCATCGCCGGCAAGCCTACCTGCACGGAGATCCCTTTGGATGACAGCGGCAATCTGTTCTTCGAGAAGCTCCGCTCCTTCGTGACCGCAGTGAAGGAAGGCGGCACCGCCACCATCCCTACCAGCGAGATCATTTACAACCAGGCCATCATCGACGGTATCGTCAAGTCCAATGCCGTCGGTCATGAGATTGCAATCGAGATTCCTGAAATCTAAGCATTTTTAAGACAGGGCTGTCGCATCAAGGGTTTCCTATCCCTTTTATTGCGGCAGTCCTTCCTTATCCAGATATGGTTCTGACCAAGGCGAAAGGAGTGCGCCTGCCGCATCTCCGTCGCAGGCACGGAATTGCTGTCACAGAAACGAATTGACTATATCCCAATGGCCTCAGTATAGATACCGGGATGCCTTTCAGTCAGACACTGCACCCAGGCAATGAATCTGCCATTTGGTATTGACACGGCAAAAAGCTATGGGGTACAATCATAAGGAATTGTCTACAAATAACTGATGCAAGTTTATAGCCGTTTTCGTTGTATTTCTGGGCTTTCTCCTAAACAAGTTGCATCAGTTATTTTCCGACAATTCCTAAGTGAATAATTATGCAGGGAGCTGACAGGAATGGATTTCGGGGATGTGATGATCGCCAGCCCCAACGGCCGCCTGGCCCGCAAGCCGGTGTCCGAAGGCATCTCCCCTGAAAAGGGCGCGGACATCCACGGCCCCACCGCCGTCATCAAGTCCTGCGCCAAGATGGACCATCTGAAGACCGGAGGGACGCTGCTGAACCAGAAATTCACCCCGGAGGTGGTGGCAGGGGAGGCAGGGCTGAATCATATGGCAGACCTGATCCGCACCTATTTCGACATGGACGGCCATCATATCCAGTTCAACGTGGTGGGGCGGGATACCCTGATCGCGGCCCAGAAGAATCCGGAGGAGTACCGGGACCTGATTGTGCGGGTGGCAGGGTACAGCGACTACTTCCGCAACCTGGATAAGCCCCTGCAGGATGAGATCATCGAGCGGACGGAACAGAGTTTTGGATGATTTCCGGCATGAAACATAATTGTCAAGGTCTTATTCCAATCATAACTCAATCCATTGCCAGACGGAAGATTTTACTGCCGCCTGGCAATGATTCTCTCATAGGCATGTTCATGATGTATCCCGCCGGGGTGGGTATCCATAAACGTCCCTTCCTGATGACGGACGATTTCCCAGTCCTTATATTTCAGAGGCAGTTCCCCTACGGCAAAAAGGCTGTGGGTAAAGGGAGCATTGTCAGGCCTAGCAGGCAGCCTGTCGGTGAAGACGCCGATGACATTATAGCCGCCGGGCTTGGTGTGTTTTTGCATTTTTGCGATGAACCGGTCCCTGACCTGCTTCGGCGGCAGATGGAGGACACCGTGGGATAAGATGATGTCATACTTTTTTTCAAAGATAAATTCTCCCAGGTCACAACAGAAAAAGTTGACTGAAAGACTCAGAGAACAGGCAATCCTTACGGCCTTTTCAACTCCGGCCGCAGAGATGTCGAAAGCATCCACCTGATGTCCCAGACCGGCCATGAAAACAGAATTCCGGCCCTCTCCACAGCCCACGTCCAGCACGGAGGCATTCTGCGGAAAAAAGGGATAAAATTCGTCGATGTCTACGGTTGGCCCTTTGGAAAATGTGGAAACATCGTTATCTGCATAAGTCCGTTCCCAAAACGGATGCTCTGGCATACTTGCACTCTCCTTTCATGTATTCCATATTCTTTCTTGACCTCCGCAATGAACTCGTCAGTAGCAGAAACGACTATAGGAACTGTCGGAAAATAACTGATGCAACTTGTTTACAAGAAAGCCCGGAAATACAGGGAAAACAGCTATAAACTCGCATCAGTTATTTGTGGACAATTCCTTACGAAAGGTGCATGGTTTTCTGGCCAATCAAAGTATCCATACAATGCTTATGAGGGACGCCGCCGCTGTTGCAGTCGAAGACCTCCTCCCTGCAGATATGGAACAGCCATTCATGGTAATAGCCGAACAGTTCCCCGGAATACCAGGGATGGCGCAGTTTCTCATCCTCCGGGTTATCCCAGGAGCGAGTGATGAAGGGTTTCCGGACGAACACATTCAGGGCATTGATGCCGTTCTCCGCGGTATGCGCTTTCAGCCTTTCACAGAGTTCCTTTCTTCCGGGCCGGGGGATGAAGTGAAGCATGCCGCTGCAGAAAATGATGTCATATTCCATATCCGGATCATAGTCCGATATGTCAGCCTTGAAAAATCTCACGCCTACTTTGTTGTGCTCCGCAAGCCGTTTCGCCTTTTCAATCCCCTGTTCGGAGATATCGAAAGCGGTCACGGCGTATCCGCATTTCGCCAGAAAGACCGCGTCCTTCCCCTCCCCGCAGCCGATGTCCAGCACCCGGTAGGGCTTTATGGGGGGAAGAATCTTCATGATATCATAGCAGATGCGGTTGGGCAAAAGCCCCCAGTAATACTCTTCCGTCTCGTACCGCCTGTCATAGTCCGTCACCACGCTCCTGTAGCCCAGCAGGGCGTCCACTGTGGTGTGGAGCGCTGCCGCCAGCTTCGGCAGCATTTCGATGTCGGGGTAGGCAGAATTGTTCTCCCATTTCGAGACCGCCTGGAATGAAATGTTCAGGGACTGTGCCAGCTGGTTCTGTGTCAGGCCCAGCTCTTTTCGCCTTTTGCTGATGACTTCTCCTGTTTTCAGATGCTCCATGTCTGCCGCCTTTCTCTTTCCTGATTAACTATATTATATACGATATATTATCTGTTTACCTTTTTTCGAATCGGTACATGTTACATATTTATCCTAATATAAGAAAACGCAAAGCGCAATAACGCAGAGAGGGAATCCGTGCAAAGAATTCATCCGGCAGTTGAATATCACCCCGGTAACTGCGGTTTTTTATTGGCATGTTAGCTGTATTGCGATTCTCTATTTCATATGTTATAATTGAACAAGTCAAATGTTATATTTCTTCAGGGAGGCATAATGAAAAGCTCTGAAATGATCAAAGAAATCCGTTCCCGCCTGAACTTGAGCCAAAGTGAATTGGCTGAAAAATTAGGAGTCAGTTTCGCAACTGTCAACCATTGGGAAAAAGAGCGTTGCGAACCATCGCAAATCGCGATAAATGCAATCAAGAACCTCTGCGCCGACAGCAACATTGATTTTTCACACTTCACCGGAAATCGTATAATTCATATAGAGGAAACCGTAACCCTCTATCATGGTTCAAAGTCGGGAATCCACGGTGCGATTGCGCCTGTGAGCCGGGAACACTGCGATTTCGGAAAAGGGTTTTATATGGGGACTGACCGAACACAGCCACTCACTTTAATCTGCAATTATCCCAATGCCAGGATATACACATTAAGCGTTAACCTGTCAGGTCTCAAAATTCTTGATATAGAAGTAGGATTAGATTGGGCGCTGTTAGTCGCGTACAATCGCGGCAAGATGGATTCTGTGAAGCATTCTGCAATCTATCATCGTTTTGCGGGTTTGAGCAAAGGCTGCGACATGGTAATCGGTTATATTGCCAACGATAGAATGTTCGTGGTTCTGGACCGCTTTTTCAATGGGGAGATTACGGATCTTGCACTCATCAACAGCCTTTCCGCCTTGAAACTGGGAAAACAATATGTAGCCATAACAGAAAAGGCCTGCAGACAAATAAAAATCCTTGAAGAGCAGGAACTAACTGAGGGGGACCGGGGTAAACTAAAACAAAGCAGCGAAGCAAACCGCTCCAAAGGCATTGCGATGGCAGAGGAAATCTGCCGGAAATATCGCCGGGAGGGCCGGTTCTTTGATGAAATATTAGAGGCAGGTGAATAAAATGGAGTATCTTACACTTGAAAAACGACAGCTTTGTGATATACAGGGCCGATTGTTTGAACTGGCACAGAAAGCCGATCTGGACTGCCCTTTCTTTATAGAATCCTTTATGAACAGCAAAACGGCGGCGGCTCTTGATGATGTCTATGACAGACTGCAATGGGTCGGTGAAGAGTATCTTCTGGAAGAATTGAACGATGAAGTACATGGCCTGAAAAAGGCCGGTGCGACTTATCCCCTGGAGGTAATGTATTGGACAGGATATCTCTATCGCTATTGGCATTATTACACAAATGAATATAGTCGCGATATCTATAAAATTGCTGATGCCAGGACAATGAATGAATGCTGGCTTGGATTCCATACTTTTGATTCGGAGATGGCTATTGACGATTTAAAAGAGATTTACAGGCAAAAAAACATTTTGGATAATCCTTGATAGGTTTATAAGCTCGGGACATTCCCCATTCTTGACACTAAAAAACACCCATAGTATACTAAAAACAGAATTGCACATACATCAATCATCAATCTTCCCACTGCACCGGCCATCGTAGGCAACGTGGCCCTGTGGAAACCCAGCCGCACGGCGGTATTATCCAATTATTACTATATGAAACTGCTGCAGTGGTGCGGTCTGCCCGCGGGCGTCATCAACTTCGTGCCCTGTACCGGAGGCGATATGTCCAAATATGTGGTGAGCCATCCCAAGATGGCGGGATTCCACTTCACCGGCTCCACCGGGGTCTTCCAGAGCGTCTGGAAACAGGTGGGCGAGAATATCGCTTCTTATGCAAATTATCCCAGACTGGTAGGAGAGACCGGCGGCAAGGACTTCATCTTTGCCCACAATACCGCGGATATCGAGCCTTTAGTGGCCGCTATCGTCAGGGGCTCCTTTGAGTACCAGGGGCAGAAATGCTCCGCCTGCTCCCGTGCTTTCGTGCCCGCCAGCATCTGGCCGGTGGTGGAGAAGCGCCTGAAAGAGCAGACTGCCACTCTGAAAGTGGGCGATGTACAGGAGTTCGATACCTTTATGGCGGCTGTCATCGACAAGGCTTCCTTTGAGACCTGCAAGGGCTATATCGACAGAGCTGCCGCTTCGCCGGAGTGCGAGTTCGTGGCCGGGGGCACTTATGACGACAGCAAGGGCTGGTTCGTGCAGCCTACGATTATCCGCTGTAAGACGCCTACCTACGAGTCCATGGTAAAAGAGATTTTCGGGCCTATCGTCTCCATCTATGTATATGAGGACGACAAGCTGGACGAGACCCTGGCCATCTGCGACAGCGCTTCTCCTTATGCTCTCACCGGCGCTATCTTCGCACAGGACAGAGAGGTCATCGTGAAAATGGAGCGGGCGCTCCGCAACGCCTCCGGCAACTTCTACATAAACGACAAATGTACCGGCGCAGTGGTTGGACAGCAGCCTTTCGGCGGTGCCAGGGCTTCCGGCACCAACGACAAGGCGGGCACGGCCCTGAACATCATCCGCTGGGTCAGCCCTCACACGGTAAAGGAGAGCTTCTGCCCCTCCAGCGCCATTGCGTACCCTTATATGGCGGAAGCGTGAGCATTCGTTAAAACGTCTACTTATTTACGCTAAAATCATGCAAAAAGCTGATATCATAGCTCTAAAAACCAGGTGCAGGAAGCCTCGTCTCATCCTTGCTTCCTGCACCTGACAATTCCATCAGCTATCTTATCCTTCCTGTCCTCCGCATTTTTGCCCCATCAGCCACTCTCCGCTTCCCGTCCTGGCGCGTCTTTACGAAGTGACCGCATTCCCTGTATACAGTTGATAATACTTGCCCTTCTGCTCAATCAGCTGGTCGTGGGTGCCTTTCTCGATGATGCGTCCCTGTTCCAGCACGATGATGCAGTCGCTGTTCTTTACCGTGGACAGCCTGTGGGCGATGACGAAATTGGTGCGTCCTTTCATCAGCGCGTCCATGCCCTTCTGCACCAGCTTCTCCGTTCTGGTATCGATGGAGCTGGTGGCCTCGTCCAGAATCAATACTGGCGGATCCGCGATGGCCGCCCGGGCGATCGCCAGCAGCTGCCGCTGTCCCTGGCTCAGGTTCGCACCGTCCCTGTGGAGCATGGTGTCATAGCCGTCCGGCAGACGCTGGATAAATCCGTGGGCATTGGCCAGCACGGCAGCTTTCTTCACCTCCGCGTCCGTGGCGTCCATCTTGCCATAGCGTATGTTCTCCATGACGGTCCCGGTGAACAGGTGGGTGTCCTGGAGCACAATGCCTAAGGAGCGCCGCAGATCCGCCTTCTTGATCTTGTTCACGTTGATGGCGTCATACCGTATCTTTCCATCCTGGATATCGTAGAAACGATTGATCAGGTTGGTGATCGTGGTCTTGCCCGCGCCGGTAGCGCCCACGAAGGCGATCTTCTGGCCCGGCTTCGCGTACAGCTCGATATCGTGCAGAATCATCTTGTCATCATTGTAGCCGAAGTCCACATGGTCGAAGACCACGTCCCCTTTCAGCTCCACATAGGTGGTGGTGTCGTCGGCCTTGTGGTAATGCTTCCAGGCCCAGAGCCCGGTGCGCTCTTTCGACTCCTTCAGCTCACCGTCGGGCCCCCGCACGGCGTTCACCAGCTCCACATAGCCCTCGTCCACCTCCGGCTTCTCGTCCATGAGCCTGAAAATCCTGTCCGCGCCCGCCAGAGCCATGATGATGCTGTTGAACTGCTGGCTCACCTGGTTGATGGGCATGTTGAAGGATTTGTTGAAATTCAGGAAGCTGGCAAGGCCTCCCAGGGTCAGTCCCGACACGCCGGTGATGGCCAGGATACCGCCCACAACGGCGCAGACCACGTAGCTCAAGTTGCCCAGCTGCGCATTGACGGGCATCATGATATTGGCGAAACGGTTAGCCTGGTAAGCGCTGTCGAACAATTGTTCGTTCAGCTCATTGAACTGCTTCAGGCTCTCCTCCTCGTGGCAGAACACCTTGACCACCTTCTGGCCTGTCATAGTCTCCTCGATGCATCCGTTCAGGGCGCCCAGGGCCTTCTGCTGAGCCATGAAATAACGGCTGCTCAGGGCTCCGATTTTCTTCGTGGCCACCAGCATCACGGCCACCATCAGCAGCGTCACCAGCGTCAACGGGATATCCAGCACCAGCATACAGGCGAATACGCTGACCACCGTGATGGCGCTGTTGATTATCTGCGGGATGCTCTGGCTGATCATCTGGCGCAGGGTGTCGATGTCGTTGGTGTACATGGACATGATGTCACCATGGGCATGGGTGTCGAAATATTTGATGGGCAAAGCTTCCATCTTCTCGAACATGTCGTTCCGGATGTTCCGCAGAGTGCCCTGGCCGATGTTGATCAGTACCCTGGACTGGGTAAAAGACGCCACCACGCCCAGAGCGTAGAAACAGGCCACTTTGCCTATGGCTCCCGCCAGGGGGCCGAAATCCGGGTCTCCCCCGCCTATCAGGGGCAAAATGTAAGTATCTATCAGCGTCCGCATGAACATCGTCCCCTGTAAGCTGGCGAACACGGACACGAAAATGCATATCACCACCACTACCCAGCCTACTGCGTAGTCCTTCAGGGTATAGGACATCAGGCGCCTGAACAGCTTTCCGGGATTCTCTATCTTCGGCCTGGGTCCCCGGCCTCTGGGGCCTCCTGGGCCTCCCGGGCCGCCCGGGCCATGATTTATTTTCTGGTTCTTCTCTTCTGTCATAATCACATGCCTCCTATTCCAATTCTGCATTTACCCCTCCAGTGCCATGGCCCGGCTGCGGAATTCCGCCCGCAGAAGCATCCGTAATTCCTCCGAACATCCGTATTCCTCCAGGCACCGGACGGGCTGATGCTGTATCTGTTCTCAGCCAGCCTTTTCATCGAAGTCCCCGCTGCCGCTCATCTGGGCATCATAGACTTCCCGGTAGATCTCGTTGGTCTCAAGCAGTTCCTCGTGGGGCGCGAATCCCATGACCTGGCCGTCGTTCATGACGATGATTTTGTCCGCGTGCTCCACGCTGGAAATCCTCTGGGCGATAATCAGCTTGGTGGTGCCGGGGATGGATTCCGCGAAGGCCTTCCTTATCCTGGCATCCGTGGCCGTGTCCACCGCGCTGGTGGAATCGTCCAGGATCAATATCTTCGGCTTCTTCAAAAGAGCCCTGGCGATGCACAGCCGCTGCTTCTGTCCGCCGGACACATTGGTGCCGCCCTGTTCTATATAAGTATTGTAACCGTCCGGCATCTTCTGGATGAACTCGTCCGCACAGGCCAGCTCACAGGCATGCCTGCACTCCTCCTCGGTGGCCTCCTTGTCGCCCCAGCGCAGATTTTCGAGAATCGTCCCGGAGAACAGCACATTGTTCTGGAGCACCACTGCCACCTGGTTGCGCAGCTCCTCACAGTCGTAGTCCTTCACGTCCACGCCGCCCACCAGCAGTTTCCCCTCCGTCACGTCATACAGTCTGCTGATCAGGTTCACCAGACTGGACTTGGCGCTTCCGGTGCCGCCGATGATGCCGATGGTCTCTCCGGACTTGATCTCCAGGTTCACATCCTTCAGCACGGACTCCCTGGCGTCCTTCTTATAGCTGAAAGACACATTGTCGAAGCGGATGCTACCGTCCTTCACCTCGCGGACCGGCTCCTGGGGATTCGTCAGATCCGCCTTCTCCTCCAGCACCTCGCAGATACGTCTGGCGCTGGCCACGGACATGGTGATCATGACGAAGATCATGGAGAGCATCATCAGGCTCATCAGGATGTTCATGCAATAGGTCAGCATGCTCATCAGCTGCCCCGTGGTCAGGGACTCCTGTACGATCATGTGGGCACCGATCCAGCTGATCAGCAGGATGCAGGTGTACACAGTGAGGTTCATCACCGGGCCGTTCCAGACCACGATGCCCTCAGCCTTGCAGAATATCTTGTAGATATTGTTGCTGGCGGTCTTGAACTTCTCCACTTCATAATCCTCCCGGACATAAGCCTTTACCACCCGAATCGCGGACACGTTTTCCTGAACACTTTCATTCAATGCATCGTACTTCGGGAAAGCCTGGGTGAAATGCTTGGTGGCCTGGGTGACGATAAGTGCCAGCACACAGCCCAACACCAGAACCGCCACCAGGTAGATGCTTGCCAGCCTGGGGCTGATCATAAAGGACATGGCCATGGCGCAGATCAGGCTGGCCGGCGCACGCATGCACATGCGCAGAATCATCTGATAGGCGTTCTGCATGTTGGTCACGTCCGTGGTGAGCCTGGTCACCAGGCCGGAGGTGCTGAACTTGTCGATATTGGAAAAGCTGAATGTCTGGATGTTCTCATACATGGCTTTTCTCAGGTTCCTGGCAAAGCCCGCCGAGGCCCGGGAGCCGAACTGCCCTCCCAGGATGCCGAACGTCAGGCTCAGCAGGGCCGACAGCAGCATCAGCACGCCAATCAGATAAATGTGATTCATGTCACCGCTTCCCCCATTGCCGTTTACGCCGTCATCAATGATTGACGCCATCAGCAAGGGTATGATTGTCTCCATGATTACCTCTCCAATCATGAAGACCGGGGTCAGCAAAGAATCCTTCTTGAATTCTTTGATCTGGGCTCCAAGTGTCTTTAACATGATTCCTGCACTTCCTTTCTGTCTTTTCTGTCTTTTCTGTCTCTTCTGTCTCTTCTGTCTCTTCTGTCTCTTCTGTCTCTTCTTTTTGTATTATGGTTTTGTCTTGGGATATTTTCGTATGGACCTTCCTCTTGTACGGCATCCCTTTCGTTTCTGCAGTCTCCATGGCCGCGTCATTCACAGGGTGCCCTGAAGTCCCCGTCGGGCCCGTCCCGGCCGCAGGCATGCGCCCCGCGGTCCGCTGCCTTCCTATGGCAGTCCTCCGGCCCTTCCGGTTCGAGATTCCCATCGACCCCGTCTGTCATTTCCTCCAGGTTCCTCTGCATGATTCCTAGCAGCCTGCGCAGCTGGGAAATCTCCTCCTCCGTGATTCCCTCCAGCATCCTCTGTTCCGTCATCCGCATATGCTCTTCCAGCCGCCTGTGGTTCCTGTAGGCTTCCTCCGTCATCTGAATCCGCTTCAGCCTGCCGTCCTTGTCCAGGGCCTTGCGCACGATGAGGCCCTCCCGCTCCATGACCTGCAGCGCATTGGTGGCGGTGGCCCTGGAAATGCGGAACTCCTTCTCGATATCCCTCTGATATACCGGCTGGTCCTCATGATAGTATACGTATCCCAGGATGCCTCCCTGCAGCTGCGTCCTGGGCGCTTTCTCCGCTTTCGGCAGGCTTTTGTGGATTGTGAGCTTAATCTGGTTGTGGAGCATCCGCAGCACGAACGCAATCCCCCGCTGCTCTTCCTTCCCTTCCATAAGACACCTCCTTTTTCCACGCTTCATCGCCCCTGGCCGGCACGAAACGGCCTCCGGCTTATAACAAAAAAGTTAGTAGACTAACAAATTAGTTAGCCTACTAACAATATCTCATTTTACACATTTTGTCAATTACTCTGGATCAAATCTTTTGTGAAAATTCTGTGAAGCGCTCCTGAAGCAGCGCTGACCGCAAAGAAGTAAGCGATTTCTCATGCCGGCTGCAGGCTGGCCAAGTCTCTGACGACATCAATCGGCAAGTCTGTATCTTCTGCGATTTCCTCAAACGTCAATTTCCCTCTTGTGATCATGCGGCGGGCAGATGCCCTTTTCTCTTCCAATGTCTTTTCTACCGCCATGTCTTCCGCCATGTCTTTTGCCATGCCTTCCGCCATGTCTTTCGCCATGCCTTCCGCCATGCCTTCCGCCATGTCTTTTGCCATGCCTTCCGCCATTTCTTTTGCCATGTCTTCCGCCATTTCTTCCGCCCACTTCTTCGCTAAATTCTCAAGTATCTGGCTCACGGTCTTGTAACCTCCTTCCGTCTCCTTAAAATATTTCACTCCTTTGGCTAACACCGGATAGAACATGTCTGCCGGATTCAAGCATCTAAAATCATGCACCAGCCTTCCGATTGGGGCATCGTCGTCCTGATAGCTGCCGTTCACGTATATGATATGGGAACCGTCGCCAAAGTATGTACCTGTCTCCTCAACGGTTCGATTGATATGGTACAGGGGGCGCCCGGCTTTCATGACGTCACTTTCTGTGATGAATATCACATAGGAATCGTGGATTTCCTTGAATTCCTGCCCTGTTTTCAGCATTTTCGTGTCAATCATGCTGCTATGGAACCTTGCCCTGTGCGGGTCTGCTCCCTCTGACGCTCGCTGCACCTCCACGTCATAGACCTTACCCTCCCCGTCTACCGCATAAATATCTATAGTAATGGAACGTCCTCCTGACATGGGATTCTTATATTCCCTCTGTCCGATTACCTCCAGCACCTTTAAATCATTTCTCTGGAGGATGATGTTCAGCAGCAGTTTGGCGGCCTTGATGTTCCTGTCAAATACAAGCGTCATCAGGCTGTCGTCCAGAAGGCACGTTTCACCTATTGCTTTCAGAACCTCTTGTCTTTTTAATGCTTTTCGGCTTTCCTCCTCCCCCTCAAAGTTCTCCTCCTGCATCTCCTTGTCGATGAGGATCAGGTCCGATTCTTTCAGCTCCATCGACCAGTCCGCCCCTATGTACTTCTGCAGGAAACGCAGAAGCTCCTGTAGGCTGGACTGGCCCTTTTTGCCGCCGTTGTCATGGGGCATGCTCATGCCGGTCTCTTCCGGCCCCTTCTCCCCGTCCTTTTTCTTCATCTCATCCATCAAATCACCTTTCCTTTCCTGGATGTCATGCGCTGTATGGCACATTCTGCTGTATGGCGCAGGCGCACCCTGTCGCTTCCACAGTAGGAAAGGCGTCTCCCTTCCTGCTGTAGCTTATGAATCATATTTTCTTGGGATAATAGGCTCCCCGCCCGGCAAGAAGTTCGAAACTACAGAAAAGACTGTATCAGTCTTTTGGAATGATTATGAATTTTGAATTCTTTACCTGATTTAACGATAACATAGATTTGATGGAATTGCAATAAAAATTTACAAAGATACAAAGAGAAGAGAATATACAAAGGGCAGCCCCGTGCGATAAAACGGGACTGCTCCGGCAGTCTGAGACTGACTGTTCTGCCCGGTGCGGACGGCCAGCCTCAGCCTCTTCTGGAATTCATCGCAACGGCACTCCCCCGGCGCTGTCCACCGGCACCAGCATGCCGTGGAGCACATAGCGCGCATTGTCGAAGACATAGGCGCAGGTGGAGAGCAGCACATACCGGCCTTCACTGTCCAGCTCCACCTCCGTGCTGAAGTCCGACTGCTCCCTGCACTTGGCCAGGTAGGCGTCCAGCTCCTGGCTGGGGCCCTCGAATATGGTGTAGGTGTCCGAAGTGGCTGATGTGGTATACCCGGAAAACAAGACGATTTTATAGTCCTGTTCGGGAGTCAGCAGCCACATCACCGGATGTTCCTCATAGAAGCTCTGCTCCGCCCAAAGGTCCAGAGAGGCGAACATGGAACCGTTCTTCATATGGTGCCCGTAGACGATTGTATTGGAATCCGCAAAGCCGGGCCGGTTGTCCGCCTCCACGAAGATGGAGCCTGCGGCATTGTAGCTTCCGTCATAGTTGTGCTTCAGGTAGAAGGTATCGTCCTCACCACGGACCACCGGATAGTCGATCGGCGTGCCCCCGCAGTAAATCCATCCGCACACGTCCCCGTTCACTGCCTGGAGCCCCTGGAAGTCCACGCTTATGGGGGCTGCCTCTGGGGCTTCCTGCCCGGCGGCAGCCCCCGCGTCCTGCGTTCCCGCTCCCTGGCTGCCGTCCCTGGACGTATATGTAGTATACTGTTCCGCGATCTGGCTGTAGAGCCGGTCGCTCTCCTCATACTGGCGCAGAATCATCACGATTGACGTGACGGAAAAAAGGAATACCGCCAGAACCGCCAGCATAATGATGCGCCTTATCCACTTCCCCATACCATCACTCCCGTTTCATGCCCGTCTCTCGTGTCCTGTCCCTCTAACGGATCCCCGCCCTCCTGACGGCCTCCTGCCGTCAATCACTCCTCCTGGCGGTTCTTCAGGATACCGGCCAACATATGGAACATGACCCCGCACACAGCCAGCAGCACCGCATACAGCTTCCCGGCATTGCTGGCCAGCAGCGTCATGACGATGCCAAGCACAGGGACATGGCGCTCCACCTTCCCTATCAGGCTGCTGTAGGCCACAGGCTCCACGTCCTCCTCCTGGTTGGCGTCCCCCTTGGTGACGAACTCCCCTTCCACGTAGTGGTTCTCCTCCACCCGGTGGGTGATGACCGAGCCCCCCTTGTTGAAGGCGATTACATCCCCCGCCTCCACCTCCTCGGGCCGGGCCGCCTTCACATAGACCACGCTCCCCACAGGGATTTCCGGCTCCATGCTCCCGCTCACCACCTCATAGATTCCGTAGCCCATGAGCCGCGGCACCGTCAGGGGCAGGAACGCCGCGATGACCCCCACCAGGATCAATGTCCCCAGCGCGCTGCAAAGGGCAGGAAATGCTCTCCTGCCCTTGCTGCCGGAGGGGCGCAGAACTGGTTCTGTCCGGTCTGTCATTGTTCTGACTCCTCTTCCGCTGCCCTCTTCTTCCGTTTCCCCATCATCAGGAAGTACCACGCGGCCCCCACAGCGCCGACCACCAGCACGAGGACCACCGGCAAAGGTATCCCCAGCAGCTTCGCATCGGCGGCCACGGACAGGAAGTTGCTCGTGGGCACCCCTTCGTCATCCAGGTCCCGCATCTCATCCGGCCCCTGGCCTGTAGGGGTCTCTGGATCTGGCAGCTCCTGCTCCTCGCCGCCATCATCGTCCGGCGCGTCATCACCGCCATCGTCCGGCCCTCCATCGTCCGGCCCGCCGTCGTCCGGCCCGCCATCGTCCGCGGGCGGGCCGTCATCCGGCCCTGCCGGGAGCACTACCACGCCGCCCTCCGTGGGCGGCTCCGGCGGCGTCACGGGCCCAGGAGGTGTGGGCTCCGTCCCGCCCGGCGCAGGCCCGGGCTGCTCCGGCGCAGGCGTCTCCACCCTGGTGTACACGAAGTCGAACACGTTCTCCGCAGGATCCTTCTTCAGGGTCTGGGTCATGTTGTAGGCCTGGGGCTGCCATCCCTCGATGTACAGGTAAGCCACCACCGGCTTGTCGCCCACGTTCCCGTAGTAGGTCTCGCTGGGCGCCAGGGCATTCCCCTCCGTGTCCACGTAGTTGATGGTGTAGGAGGTGGCGTCCCCCAAGATTCCGTATGCTATCACGTAGTCCCTGTCCCCGGTCACCAGGAAGGAGGAGGCCTGGGTGCTCTCGCTGTTATCCTTGCCGCTCTCCCTGATTCCGCGGATGTAGTACTTGCTGTTGTCGTCCAGCGCCACTGCGCTCTGGTAGAAATTGACGCGATCCCCGTAGCGGAGCCCTTCGAACACCATCATCTCCCCCTCGGCGAAGCTCCCCTGCTTGCCCGCGAAGAAGCGTATCGTATAGGTGTACTCCTCCTTCGCCGCCGCGGGGAGGTAGGGCCCGAAGGCCAGGCACAGGCTGCACAGGATGCACAGCACCCGATATAGTCTTTTCATCCGTTCATGCCTCCTTCTTCCCTTTCTTGTGCTCCCTGAAGCAATAGACACAGTAGACCAGCAGGATTATCCCCGTGACGCCGCTGATTGCCATCAGCAAAGGCAGCTGGCTCTCATCGCTGGTCTTCACGATGTTGGTATTCCTTCCAGGGGCAGGCGTGGGAGGCGGATTGTCGTCCGACACCCTCTCCGGCGGGTTCCCGGGGGGCTGTGGGGTGGGCTGGCTGGGCAAATCGTCCCGCAGCTCCACCGCGAACACCATCTGCAGGTCGGCCAGAGTGTCCTGGTAATGGTTGCCCTGGGTCTCACCGTCCAGCGCCACCTCCAGGGTGATGCTCCCTCCCTGCCCGTTATACATGGTATCCAGATAGAAATAATCCTTCAAAGCGCTGGTGGCTCCATGGAGGCCTTCCCCCATGCCCGCCAGCATCTCGTCCACCGACTCACCGGACTCGCCGCCTACGGTGTCGCTGTCGAACAGGATGTTCTGCGCCCCGCTCTTGTCCGTATATACCAGCCGATAGGTATAGGCGCCGCCCCCGGTCTGGCTGTTGGCGCTCCTGTCCTCCAGGGAGTACAGCACCTCGTTCTGCATGTACCAGTCCGTAGCCGTAGCGTTTTCGCTCTTCAGGCGCAGCGTGATGATCACATTGTCGCCGGGCTGCATGCCGCCTACCACGTCATTGATATTGGCGGTGCTGAAGCTGCTCACCATCTCATTGTTGGAATTGAAAGTGACGTTCCAGTTGTCATCCCCGTAGAATGTCTCAGCCTGAACCGGAAGCGCCAGGCCCAGGAACATCAGGCCGGAAAGCAGCCACATCCCCATTTTCTTATTTTTCATGCCTGTCACCTCCCTACTCCACAAGGCTCAGGATACCGTCATTCACCGTTACCCTTTTACCCCATGCGCTCCAGATTGCGTCCTCCGCATTGTGCTCCTGTACGGCGTCCACTTCCACCTCAATCCGGAAAGACACTCCATCGTAATCATAGGTGGTCGTGATGGTAGTATAATTCCCGTTGGTCTCCGTCTTCTGGGACACCTTCTTCGCGATGCTGTCATCGATGATCAGGGAATCCGCAAAAAGCGGCGTCTCCGAAACGCCCTCTCCCTCCGCGTACAAAAGCTTATTATAATATAGCACCGTGCGCTCCGTAGTACGCGCCCCCTCATCTTCAATCCAGTCCGTCCCCAGGTTCACCAGGTTCAGCCTGATCAGGTCAGGGGAGAGGTCACGGAGCTTTTCACCGTCCGCGTCCAGCCAATACTTATAGATATTGACACGGACATACTCATTGATGCTCCCCGTATTGCGGACCTTCAGGTTCTCCTGATACTTTTTCCCAAGAGCCAAAGCCTCCCCCTCGGCGAGCATCTCCTTCAGGAGATCCCCCGGCCCTTCGTCCCAGGTCCCGTCTCCGGCGCTGCTGTAATTGCGCCAGGATATCTCCTTGTCGTTCTCCACCAATGTGATGCCGATGTCATACATCTGAATCCGGGAAGTATAGGTCTCCGAATAATATGTCAGAGCCGCTCTGGTACCTCCGATGGAACTGCCCAGCAACAGGCCCACAGCCGCAACGAACAGCACCACGGTCACGATAGGCGATGCCACTTTCATCCGCTTCTTCTGCTTCTTCATGCTTCGCCTCCTTCCGCGTCACCGTTCCCTTCACCCTCTGCGCCGTCCGCCCCGCCGGAGCTCTCGGTGCTGCCGGTATCCAGGATCTCATCCCAGTCCGTCTCCTCCACCGTGTAGGCGCTGCCGTCCTCATGGTACTTCACAGGCGTGCTCTCATAGATGACGACCACATTGAAGCGCTCCAGGTCCTCCGGGATGCCGTCAATCTTCAGGTTCAGAGACTCTGTAGACTTCCCTCCCTCTACCGCATAATTGTAATAGTAATACCCGTCCTCCTCATTCCATGTCCAGCCCTCACCGGAATATGTTATGGTATACTGGCTCCCGCAGAATGCCTTTGCCCGGATGTACACGGGCTCCGAGCCGGGCTCATTGGCAATGGTCACATGCTTCGTCCACTCCGTGAAGTCCTCCGTGATATCCGTCCTGTCCCCCAGCTGGATGGGATAGCCCCCTGCGGCCTCTGTATAAGTCGTAAAATAGGACCAGGTCTTCCCAATCCCCGCGGACGCCACCGCGCACACAGCCGCCAAGGCAAGGACTCCGGGAAAATATTTCCTTTTCTTCATTTCCGTCCACCCCCTATTTCCGTTCCGTCATGCACCATAGATGCTGCCTCAATCTTCATTCCGCCCCGCTCTGGGAGGCTCCCCCTGGTTCCCGGCAGCCTCCTGCGCCGGGCTGGAATACCAGTTCCATGTGCCCCGTTCCTCATCGTATACGAATTGGTTCTTGATGCCGTGGCCGTTGGTCCTGCGTCCGTCATATTCATTTTCAAACTCCACGGAGACTATCTCCTCCGCTGAGATGACAGCCGTGCGGTCTCCCGGCACAGTCAGCTGGTAGCTGGAACCGGTGTAGACTTCCTTCACCGTCACTTCCGCCCCCGCCGGGATCCTGTCCAGAATCACGCTTTCCCGTCCGGCTGCCGTGAAGGTGATGCTCTCCACATTGCTGTAGACCACTTCTCCGTCCAACGTCCCCGTCACCTCGAAGACGAACGTGGCGGATTCCTGCACGCCTCCCATGGTCTCGTATTCAGAAAGGGTCTTGATGATTTCCAGGGAGCCATAGCGGGAAAGCTGCTCCGGCTTCAGGTTCACTGTCATATCGAATATCCAGTCCCCGGGGTTCGCGGTATTGATGACACCATTGGCATCTGCCGGCTTCGTGGGGATGGAGACCAGCTGCGGCAGGAAAGCGTAAGTATGATCCCTGGAACAGGCGATGGTAGCGATCGTCTTGGTCTCTTCCTCCGTGGCCGGATCCTTCTGGGTCAATTCCATCTTATAGTCAGCCAGCTGGGTCAGGTCAGCGCCTCTGGTCACCAGCAGGTACAGACCGGCGTCCAGGCCGGTGACTTTGCTGCCTGCAGGCATCCCGCTGCCCTCTGCCGGTACCGCTGCCGTGCCCTCGCTCAGGACGATTGCGGCGGCCGCCTGGGCCAGCGCATCCCACTGTGCTGCCTCTATCTCCGCAGGGATATCCAGGTCATACCCTGCCGCCAGCTCATACTGATAAGTATCATGCCCCGGCACCTTCACAGCTCTGGCTATCTGGTATAAATCCACCACCACGTCAGCGCTGGCCAGATTCTCCCCGAAGCTGTCCGTCTCCTCCTTATTCGGGTCTTCCGGATAGACGGTCAGGGAACAGCTTCCCGATACGAAGCCCTCCCCATCTGCCGCAAGGGGCGCCGCCGTGCCTGCCAGCGGCTCTGCGAGGCCCATGCCGGCTACAAGCGTCAGGGCAGCCAGCAGATATATCCATCTTTTCTTCATGAGCAGTTCCTCCTTGTTATATGTTCCGCGGCAGCGTACCAGACGGACTGCCACTGTTTTTATCTCCCATCTTCTTCCTTGCTTTCCAGATGCCCCCTGCCTATCCTATGGGGACTTGCCTTGTCCGGGGCTCACTCCTCCTGGGAGCCGCCCTTTCGGAGTTCGTCCAGTATCTCTTTCTTGGTCTTCTTGCGGCCTGTGAAACCGCTGACTATCAGCATGATGGTCAGTGTCAAGAACAGGAGCGGGATTCCTACCGCAGGAATCACCACATAATTGGGAATCCGGACTGCCTCGGCCACTACCACCACCTCACCGGCGATATTCTCTATGCGCTTGCCCCGCACCAGCATGCGGTGGCTATTGACGCCGTAAGGGGTACAAGTGACTAAGGTACAGTAGTCCCTTCCGGGCTTTATGGCAAGTTCGTCAACCTCCTCCGGCAGGACGATTCGAATCTGGTCTACCATGTAAGTAAACGTCTGTCCCATGACATTCAGGGTGAAGATATCCCCTTCCACCATTCGGTCTAAGTCCGAGAACAGCTTCGCGCTGGGCAGGCCACGGTGGCCGGACAGCACGGAATGTGTCCGCTCCCCGCCTACCGGAAGGGAAGAGCCCGGGATATGCCCCACTGCAATCTGCAGCACGCTCTCGTCCACGCTGTGGTAAATCGGAAGGTTCACGCCGATGGCCGATATCTGGACATATCCCATGATACCGGTGCCGCCGATATCCAGCAATGCTTCATACTCCGCGTATTCCTCCTCGGTCAGGTCGAAGTCCACCCCGTTGAGGAGCTTTGTATTGTATGCCTGCGCCGCCTTGATGGCATCCTCTCTCTCCTGGGCGGACAAATCTTCCACTGCCGTCACATAGCCTGCGATTGCCTGGGTAGCATGCATGGAATTCCACCAGTCGCTGACCGAAGGATAGAGCAGAATCCCCACTCCTACTAACAATATAACTAATAATATAATTGTCGAAACCGAAGAGCCTTTTCCCTTTTTCTTTCCCTTCGTTTTCACAGCTTCTTTCTTCTTCATAGGTTTCCCCACTGTGGATTGATACGGCAGCTCCCGGCTGCTTACTGACGTTGGCCGGATCGGCATGTGATCATGTCGAATCCGTTGCTCGCCGCACACCGCGTGAAGGTGTCAGTTAAGTGCGGCATCCCCGGGGGCGGGGTTTCCGTCCCCGGGGTTTGTTGCTGTTCAAATGTGCTTAAGTACCGCAGCAATCCGGATTAGCGATTGCTCATGCGTTTCTTGGCTACCAACAGGATGCCTGCTCCGATTACCAGGATACCGCCTACTACGTAGAAGATTGTAGTACCGATACCACCGGTGGAAGGAAGGAGGGAACCGGATTTGTTGATGATATCAGCAGCAAAGATTCCACCATTATTAACTACTCCGCTCTCTCCGCTCTCTGTTGTCGGCCATCCTGTAATTGTCCATTTACATGTTTCATCCCCTGTCTCTACCTTCTTAGGGAGTTCACATGTAATAGTAAAGCTAATGGGATCAATCGTGTTATAACCTGCCGGAGTTACAGTCTCTGTCAAGGTATAGGTTCCTTCACCCAGGCCTATGAAAGAAATCTTTCCGGTTATCTCATTTGTTGTCAGCCTGATAGAAACCGGCGTTTCCACGACTGTTGTCTCAGTAACTTCTTCTTCTCTATATTTCACTTGTGTATCAGCATAAAGGCTCGCCGAACCTGCCACCAGCTTATAAAGTGTTTTTCCCTCATATTCCTTTACGTCTGCGGGAACATAATAAATATTCTTCGCTGCGTCATACAGATATCCCTTCTTTGTTTCAGCAGTACCCGTACCAGCTTCTACATAACTATCTACCTTGGGTTCCTCAGTAGTATAGCTGCCATCCAAAAGCTTGTAATAATTGCCATCCTCTGCTATTACATACTTTGTTCCGCTGGACACGATGGAACGATAGGAAGTACCGGTCAAAGTAAATTCAGCACCGCCAAGAATGTGGTTACCAACCGTCTCCAAATTTGTTCCGTTCGCATACTTAGTAATATCCAGTTCAGTAAGGAATGTTAAAGTTTTGCTCTCGGGAGTCTTTCCTAAAACATCAGTGTTATCGTTTTCTGGCATACCGGGATGCTTATTGTTCTCATCCCTGCCGTATTTATCCTCACTGTTCGGATTTCTGGAATAATCCAGTGACCAGGCATTTTCATTACCTTCACTGCCAATAATGGCATTTTCATTCACTGTTGCAGTGTAAGTTACAATAATGGAATCGCCAATCGGATACCTCTGAGTCGTAGCATCACCCGCTGTCACTGTTTCCATGATATCCTTGAAAGCAATTTTAAATGTAGCGCCACCTGTTACAGTAGGATCTGTATACAGATAATATTCGCCATCATCGCCAGAAACTACATTGCCATCAGTACCAAGCTCACCCTTTTTTAATTCTCGTCCCGGCTCCTTAACAGTGCCATCGTCATTAAATGTCCTGCCAACTACAACCTTTACAGATTCCGGATTAAATGTCAAGCCAGAACTCATGGTATCATTCATGATGAAGTAATAGTAATCATAACCATTGTAGTTAGGCACACTACTTGTAATCTGGAATACTACATCATCACCCATGCTGGCATAATTGGAACCGTTCAAGCGCTCATCATACTCTGCATTCTCGTTCGGTACAAAAACTCCATCCACCTTATGATATGCATCTGTACCCTGATAGAAAATCTCCTTTTTGCCTGAAGGAACTTCTGACTTTACATGTACAGTGGAATTACCTACAACCTGGAGCAGCAGCCTTGTATAGGATGCATTCGTATCTGCATTGCCAAGCTGGTCATCACGATCTTTTACCATATAATAACCGGCTGCAAGCCCTGTAATGGTTTCTCCACCTGCTGTACTGGAGCCAGCTGGTATAGATGTCAAGTTCTTCAAGACAATTTTTGCAAATATGTCAATATCTTTTACACTATTTGCATTGCTGCTATCAAATCCCTTAATAACCTCTCATACTTCGCATACTAAAATTAGGCATACTACCAGAAATTACGCCACTTTGG